>CAVPLC010000030.1:0-18150 GCA_963705835.1 uncultured Actinomycetes bacterium | reverse complement strand
ACCAGGCAGGCAACTCTAGGCCGCTGTCGAGCTTCGAGTGGCCAGCTGGTACGCCGGCGATGACCGCCGCGATGGCCCAGGGCAAGAACCTCTATCCCGACCCCCGGCGTCGAGAACCTGAACGAGCCCATCGTGGTCCTCATTCGACACCGTGGTCCTGGGCCTGGGCATGGCGCGCTGGTCCCCCAGACCGGCAACGCCGCCATGATCGCCGTGCAGAACAAGGGGCGAAGCTGTCCGGCTTCATCATCGACGCCGGCCCGGTCAGGTCACCGTCCTGCTCTCGGTCGGTACCGGGGCCCCTCAACGCGAGCGACCCTGACCTGATCGAGGATGTCTTCTTCCGGATCGGCGGTGCCGATACCACTCCCGGACACCACCGTCAGCCTCCTGGACAATGCCGGGAACTCGATCCTCGACGACTCTGGGCCTGGCGCGCCGACCACGGAGCGCGGTGGGCTGGTGGGCTGGACCGTCAACACCGCCGACACCGGTGTCGTCGTGACCGGAAACGACGTGACGGTGTACGGCCTGTTCGGGGAGTACCACCAGAAGTACGAGGTGATATGGAGCGGCCAGGGCGGACCGACATATTCCTCCAGAACGAACTGCCCTACGACCCGCCCAGCCAGGTGCGCCTGGATGGTCATCGAGCCAGGACGGTTACCCCTCCTTCCTGGTCACGCCGAACGTCAAGACGTTCCAGGGCTACGGGATGGGCAGCGACGCCGCGTCGATCCAGCAACGACAGCGACGAACTGTTCAACCACCAGGCCTTCGAGGCGCCTCATACCCGGCGCGCAGTTCGACGACATATCGGCACCTGGGCCGGCGGCACCGGAGGCGACAAGTCCCTCATTAAACGGCGTCGGCGGCCCGGTGACATCGACCAACCCGGGACCGCAGGCCGGCAAGGTCGTCGACCTCCTCAACTACCCGTGTTCCAATACCGTGGACAGTTACCCCCTGAAATCTGGGGGTAACTGTCCACGCTCATCCGTGTTGCGCCTGCCGCAACAAAGCCGGCCGCCACGCACAAGTGCAACGAAAAAAGGCCTACCGCCTCACGCGCGGCCGGGCGCGGTGTACGACGACCGAGATCGCGCGCAACTACGTCGCGGCCTGTTCAGGTACCGGTGCGGCGTCGAGGAGTCGAGCGCGATCGAGTCGCCCGGGCCGGCTGACTCCGAGCCACGTTGGCCTGCAGCGTGCCGCTCGAGCACCACGGTCGTACTCGCGCCGTCGTGGCGCAGCGGCGGCGCTCGTCGATGGAGTCGCCGCCGCAGATGACCCCGTCGAAGTCGGTCCGCGCGTCCGCCCGGGCGTCGACCAGCTGTCCGAGCGCACCCCGCTCGGCCGGGTCGATGATATCCCGGCCGCCGCCGCTGGACGATCCACGGACGGGCGCGCGACACCACCGGCGCCGCGCACCC
Organism: uncultured Actinomycetes bacterium; assembly: GCA_963705835.1. Taxonomy (GTDB): domain Bacteria; phylum Actinomycetota; class Actinomycetes; order Streptosporangiales; family Streptosporangiaceae; genus Palsa-504. The sequence goes on along the minus strand of CAVPLC010000030.1, from coordinate 16,717 downwards.
GAACGCCGAAAGCGCGAGACCCTGATCCGCGCCGAACAGCAGGTGAGTCCAGGACTGTCCAGCTGGTCGCCAGCGAGTACGGCACCCCCACCGAAGGAACCGACGCCCCCTGCTCGATCTGCGGAACCAGGCTCGGCCAGCACCGATCCGGCGGGCGAGCTCGCGCACGACAGCCGCGTTCCTCGCGGACCAGGCGCAGCCGTGGGCCGAGCCGGTGCCCGGATCGAAGCCAGCTGACATAATGTAACCTACACTGCACGCATCCGCCCGCACAGCTTGACAGTCCCACTGCACAAGTCATTGGATGGTTGGTGCGGCAAGCCGCGATAAGCAGCGAACAAGCCGAGCGAGCAAGAGCGAGCAGAGGAAGTTCCCATGGCCGCACCGCAACTTCCGCTTGCCCCCGCGCCGGGCCGGATGAACGTCGACTTCGAGGAGAGGCTCGACTTCGGCAGGCTGCGGCAGTACCGCCTCGACCGCGCCAGGACCGCCATGGAAAATGCCGGTCTTGGCGCGCTGCTGGTCTTCGACGACGACGACGTCGAACCTGACCACGTCGCGATCGGCGAGTGGACCCGCGACAAGATGTACCAGTACACGCTCTACACCCGCACCGCGACTGGTGCTGTCGGCTTCGGCTCGGCCCGGTGCCCCACCGGCTGTACTACCATCGCTGAAGCCGAGAACTCGCTCGCCTCCTACCCCACGATCGCGCGCCTCCCCGCCCGCCACCGCCTGACCACCAAACAGGTGGCCGCGATCAAGGACCGCCTGAGCGCGGCCGGAGTCCGTCACGAGCCCATCGGCGTGGACTGGGCCGAGGTCTCCACCTTCTTCGAGCTGCAGCGACAGCAAGTCGAGGTCAGGGACAGCCAGCAGGTCATGCTGGACGCGCGGGAGATCAAGTCCCGGGACGAGATCACCCTGCTGGCCACGGCCGCGGCCCTGGTCGACGGCACCTACCAGGACATAGCGGACGCGCTAAAGCCCGGCATCAGGGAGAACGAGATCGTCGCGCTGGCCAACAAGCGCCTTTACGAGATGGGCTCCGACGACGTGGAAAGCATCAACGCGGTGTCCGGCGAGCGGTGCAACCCGCACCCGCACAACTTCTCCGACCGCATGATCCGGCCCGGCGAGCAGGCCTTCTTCGACATCATGCACTCCTACAACGGCTACCGGACCTGTTACTACCGCTGTTTCGCGGTGGGCTGGGCCACCGAGCCGCAAAAGGACGCCTACAAGCGAGCGCGCGAGTGGATCGACGCGGCCATCGACATGATCAAGCCCGGCGTCTCGACCGACCAGGTGGCCAGGCTGTGGCCGACCGCGCAGGAGATCGGGCTGGCCGACGAGAAGACCGCCTTCGGCCTGGAGTTCGGCCACGGCCTCGGGCTCGCCCTGCACGAACGCCCCATCATCTCCCGCCTCACCTCCCTCGACGCCCCGATGGAGATCAAGGAGGGCATGGTGTTCGCGCTGGAGACCTACTGCCCGGCCACCGACGGGCACTCCGCGGCCCGGATCGAGGAAGAGGTCGTGGTCGGCCCGAACGGGCTTGAGATCCTGACCAAGTTCCCGGCCCAGGACCTTTACGTCACCAACCCCTACTGACGAGGCGATCACGTGCCGGAAATAGACACAGACGTACCCGAGGCAACTGCGCTCGAGATGTACCGGAAGATGACCGAGATCCGGTTGTTCGAGAAGCGGGTGCACGACCTGTTCCTTCAGAACCTGGTCAAGGGCACGACGCACCTCGGCACCGGCCAGGAGGCGGTCGCGGCCGGCGTGTCCCAGGCGATGAACGACGACGACTACATGTTCGTCACCTACCGGGGCCACAACCACGTGCTGGCCCGCGGTACCCCGATGACCCCGGTGATGGCCGAACTGCTCGGCCGGGAGAACGGGCTCATGCACGGCAAGGGCGGCTCGATGCACCTGCTCGACGTCTCCCGCGGCATCCTCGGGGCCTACGCGATCATCGGCGCGCAGCTGGTCATCGCCAACGGCTCGGCCTGGTCGGCCAGGTACCGCGGCACCGGGCAGGTCACCGTGTGCTTCCTCGGCGACGGCGCGACCAACATCGGCGCCTTCCACGAGGCGCTCAACCTGGCCGCCGTCTGGCGGCTGCCGGTCGTCTTCATCTGCGAGAACAACCAGTACATGGAGTACACGGCGATCGGCTCGGTGACCGCGGTGCCCAGGCCCGCCGCCGACCGCGCCGCCTCCTACGGACTGGAGCCGGTGGTGGTCGACGGCAACGACGTCGAGGCGGTGTACCACACCGCGCAGGCCGCGATCGACCGGGCCAGGGACGGCGGCGGCCCGTCCCTGATCGAGGCGGTCACCTACCGCCACGGCGGTCACTCCCGCGCCGACCCGGGCAAATACCGCCCCGCCGAAGAGGTCAAGGAGTGGCTGGCGCGGGACCCGCTGCCCGCCTACCGCGCCATCCTGATCGGCCGCGGGGTGGACGAGGCGGTCCTGGACGCCATCGACAAGGCGGCCAGGGAAGCGGTGGACCGCGCCACCGAGGAGGCCAAGGCCGGCCCGAGCCCCGCCTCGACCTGGCCGGAACCAACGTATGGGCCGACGGCGGCCACGCCTGGAGGAACTAGATGACCGAGATCGTCATGCCCCGGATGGGCGAAACCGTCGACGAGGGCACCGTCAACGAGTGGTTCAAGCAGGTCGGCGACGCGGTCACCGAAGGCGAGCCGCTGCTGGAGATCGGCACCGACAAGGTGGACACCGAGATCCCCGCCCCGGCCTCCGGCATCTTGTCCGAGATCCGCGTCGAGCAGGGCCAGACCGTCCCTGTGGCCACGGTCATCGCCGTCATCACCTGACCCGCCGTCCAATTCAAAATCATTTTTTCCGAACGGAGCATCGTGGCAGTTATCACGTACCGCGAGGCAGTGGCCTGGGGTATCGCCCAGGAGATGCGCCGGGACCCTGACGTGGTGTTCCTCGGCGAGGACGTCGCCGCGGCCGGCGGGGTGTTCAAGACCACGGTCGGCTTGCTCGAGGAGTTCGGCCCGGAACGGGTCCGTGACACCCCGATCAGCGAGCAGGCCATCCTCGGCGCCACGGTAGGCGCCGCCATGACCGGCCTGCGGCCGATCGCGGAGATCATGTTCAGCGATTTCTTCGCGGTCTGCTGGGACCTGATCGCCAACGAGATGGCCAAGATCAGGTACATGTCCGATGGCCAGCTGGCGCTGCCGCTGGTCGTCCGCTGCGCCAACGGGGCCGGCGTGCGCTTCGGGGCCCAGCACTCGCAGTCGGTGGAGAACTGGGCCATGGCGGTGCCGGGCCTGAAGGTCGTCGCCCCGTCCACCCCGCGCGACGTCGTGGGCCTGCTCGCCGCGGCCGTCCGCGACCCCGATCCCGTCGTGTTCTTCGAGCACAAGGGCCTGTACGCGAGCAAGGGCGACGTGCCCGAGGGCGTCGAGGTCGTCGACGAACTCGGCCGGGCCAAGGTGCTGCGCGACGGCCGGGACGCCACGATCCTCGCGCTGGCCGCGATGGTGCCGAAGTCCCTGGCCGCCGCGGAACGGCTGTCCGCCGAGCACGGCATCGAGGCCACGGTCGTCGACGTGCGGTCGCTGGTGCCGCTGGACACCCGGACCATCCTGGCCGAGACGGAAAAGACCGGCAGGCTGTTCACCGTCGAGGAGAACCCCCGGCTGTGCGGCTGGGGCGCCGAGATCGTCTCGATCGTGGCCGAGGAGGGATACGGCGGGCTCACCGGTCCTCCCGTCCGCATCACCACCCCTCATATCCCGCTGCCGGCCGCGGATAAGCTCGAAGATCACGTGCTGCCCTCGGTGGACAGGATCACCGAGACCGTGCAGAAATCTTTGGAGGAATGGTGAGCGGCAACCTGGCCGAACTGGTCGGCATCGAGGTACCCACGGGGCTGCTGATCGGCGGGGAGTGGACCGGCGGGCGGGGCGGCGGCACGCTGCCGGTGATCGACCCGTCTACCGAGGACGCGCTGGCCGAGGTGGCCGACGGGACCGTCGAGGACGCGCTCGACGCGGTCGGCGCGGCCCAGGACGCGCTGGCCGGATGGGCAGCGACCCCGCCGCGGCAGCGCGGGGAGTGCCTGCGCCGCACCTTCGAGCTGATGACCAAGAACGCGGACGCGCTAGCCCGGCTGATGGTCGCCGAGAACGGCAAGGCCCTGCGCGACGCCAGGGCTGAGGCCGCCTACTCCGCCGAGTTCTTCCGCTGGTACGCCGAAGAGGCGGTGCGGATGGAAGGCGTGCTGATGCAGGCGCCGTCCGGGGCGAACAAGATCCTGGTCATGCGACAGCCGGTCGGCGTGTCCGTGCTCGTCACCCCCTGGAACTTCCCCGCCGCGATGGCCACCCGCAAGATCGGCCCGGCGCTGGCGGCGGGCTGCACGGTGGTGCTCAAGCCGGCCTCGGAGACCCCGCTGACCGCGCTGTACATCGCCGAACTGCTGGCCGAGGCCGGTGTCCCTGACGGCGTGGTCAACGTGCTGCCCTCGCGCAAGTCCGGCGCGGTCGTGTCGGCCATGCTGAACGACCCGAGGGTCCGCAAGCTGTCCTTCACCGGGTCGACCGAGGTGGGCCGGATCCTGCTGCGCGAGGCCGCGGACACCGTGGTCAACTGCTCGATGGAACTGGGCGGCAACGCGCCGTTCATCATCTTCGAGGACGCGGACATCGACGCCGCGGTCGAGGGCGCGCTGATCGCCAAGATGCGCAACGGGGGCGAGGCCTGCACCGCCGCCAACCGCTTCTACGTGCACGAAGCGGTCGCCGACGAGTTCAGCCGGGCGTTCTCGGCCCGGCTCGAGCGCATGGTCGTCGGGCCTGGCCTGGACGAGGCCACCGATGTAGGACCCCTGGTCAACGAGCCCACCCGGACCAAGGTCGCCGAGCTCGTCGAGTCGGCCACGGCCGACGGCGGCAAGGTGGTCACTGGCGGGCACGCGCCGGACCGGCGCGGCTACTACTACCAGCCGACCGTGATCGATCAGCTCCCGGCGGGCGCGGGCATCCTCGGCACCGAGATCTTCGGCCCGGTGGCGCCCGTGGTCAGGTTCACCGCCGAGGCCGACGCCGTCAACTGGGCCAACGACACCGAGTTCGGGCTCGTCTCCTACGTCTACACCCGCGACCTGGCCCGCGGGCTGCGGGTGTGCGAGGCGCTGGAGGCCGGCATGGTCGGCCTCAACCGCGGCCTGGTGTCCGACCCGGCCGCGCCGTTCGGCGGCGTGAAGCAGTCCGGCATCGGCCGCGAGGGCGCCCACGAAGGCCTCCTGGAGTTCACCGAGACCAAGTACATCGCCACCAACTGGTAGGGGATAGGACACGGTGCTAGTCCCCCTCGCTCTGCTTTCCCGCTCGCCTCCGGGCCGCTTTTAGGCGCCTCCTTCCCTCCTCGCTCGTTCCTCGCTCGTCAGTCCAGTCGGCGCCGCGGCCCTTTGGCTCGCGGGGGACCTAGCGGCGTGAGGTATTTCCCGCTGGGGCAAACGGCTCTCGTATTCGGCCCTGGTGAACGCCTGGTGTGAAACTCGTGGTTCGCGAGGTGGCGGTAAGGTGGGGCGTCGAACTTCTGGCAGGCCACGCGGCAGGGGCCCAACTGAAGGGCATGCGATGACGGGAACGTCCGGATCCGGCGATTTCGACCGCCATGTCGTCGTCATCGGCGGCTGCGGTCATGTCGGCCTGCCGCTGGCTATCGCGTTCGCGAGCCGGGGCGCGCGGGTCGCCATCTACGACGTGAGCACGTCCGCGGTGCAGACGGTGAACGCGGGCCGGATGCCGTTCGCAGAGCAAGGAGCGACCGAGGTCCTGCGGCACGTGGTGGCGGAAGGCCTGCTCGAGGCGTCGACCGATCCCGCCATCGTGAGCTCGGCCGAGCACGTCGTGGTGGTGATCGGCACGCCGGTCGACGAGCACCTGAACCCCGACCAGGCGGCGATCCCGAACGCCCTCGGCGGATGCACCGAATACCTGCGGGACGGCCAGTTGCTGGTGCTGCGCAGCACCGTATATCCCGGCGTGACGGCGCTGGTGGAGAAGACGGTGGCGGGGTACGGCAGGCAGATCGAGGTCGCGTTCTGCCCGGAGCGGATCGCCGAGGGCAAGGCCATGACCGAGCTGTTCGAGCTGCCGCAGATCGTCTCCGCGCGCTCGGCGACCGCGCTCGAGCGGGCCTCGGCCCTGTTCGGGATGCTGACCAGCAAGCTCGTCCCGATGTCGCCCGAGGAAGCCGAGCTGGCCAAGCTCTTCACCAACACCTGGCGGTACATCAAGTTCGCCACCGCCAACCAGCTCTACATGATGGCCAACGACCGCGGGCTCGACTTCGAGCGGATCCGGCAGGGGCTGGCCGCCGACTACCCGCGGGCGGCGGACATGCCCGCCGCGGGCTTCGCGGCCGGCCCGTGCCTGTTCAAGGACACCATGCAGCTCGCGGCGTTCAACCACAACAACTTCGCGCTCGGCCACACCGCGATGGCGATCAACGAAGGGCTGCCGCTGTACGTCGTGCACCGGCTCGAGCAGCGGTACGACCTGGCCTCGATGACCGTGGGCGTGCTGGGCATGGCGTTCAAGGGCGGCTCGGACGACATCAGGTCCAGCCTGTCGTACAAGCTCAAGCGGATCCTGGCCTTCAAGGCCGACCAGGTGCTGTGCACGGACCCGTACGTGACCGTCGATCCCGGCCTGCTGCCGCTGGCCGATGTCGTGTCCCGGTCGGACCTGCTGATCATCGGGGCGCCCCATCCCGAGTACCGGGATCTGGTCACCGACAAGCCCGTCGCCGACATCTGGAACATCCTCGGGGCCGGTGTCCGGATATGACCGGCGAGGTACCGCGGGTATCGATCGTGGTGCCGGCGTACAACGAGGGCGCCCAGATCGTGCCCGTGCTGGACCGGCTGTTCGAGTCGGTCCAGTTGCACTGTGAGGTCCTGGTCGTGGCGGACGACCAGGCGGACACCACCATCCCGGTGGTGACGGAGTACGCCCGCAAGGAGCCCCGGATCCGCTGCCTGGTGAACACCTACGGGCGCGGGCCCGCGAACGCGATCAGGTTCGGCATCGACGCCGCGGCCGCTCCGGTCGCGGTGGTGACGATGGCCGACGGCTGCGATGATCCGCGGCAGATCGATGACCTGGCCCGCCTGGTCGACCGCGGGGTGGCGGTCGCCGCCGCCTCCCGGTACATGGCCGGCGGGCAGCAGGTCGGCGGCCCGCTGATCAAGGGCCTGCTGTCCCGGGTGGCGGGCCGGTCGCTGCGGATTCTGGCCCACGCGGGCACGCGGGATGCGACCAATTCGTTCAAGGCCTACTCCACGAGCTTCGTGCGTGAGGTCGGCATCGACTCGCGGCACGGGTTCGAGATCGGCATCGAGCTGACCGCCAAGGCCAAGCGCCTGGGCTTGCCGGTGGCCGAGATCCCGACCATCTGGCTGGACCGGCAGGCGGGGGTGTCCAACTTCCGGGTGGCCAAGTGGATCCCGGAGTACCTGCGCTGGTACCGGTTCGCGTTCGGCCCGAAGCTGACCGCCGAGCAGATCCGGTCCCACGGCGAAACGATAAGGAACAAAAACTAAAGGGGCTAGTGATGCAGAAGGTTCTGGTCAGCGGCTCTGCGGGGTTCATCGGCGGGTACGTGGTCGAGGAACTGCTCCGGCGCGGATACGCGGTGGTCGGGCTGGACAACTTCTCCAAGTACGGCAAGGTGCGCAAGTCCTACGACGACAACCCGGACTACCGCCTGGTCGAGGGCGACGCCAGGGATGTCGGCGTGCTGACCGAGCTCCTGGTCGACTGCGACCACTTCATCGCGGGCGCGGCGATGATCGGCGGCATCTCCTACTTCCACGCCTATCCCTACGACCTGCTCGCCACCAACGAGCGGATCATCGCGGCGTCCTGTGACGCCGCGATCGCCGCGCACCGGAACGGCAAGCTGCGCAAGGTCACCTACCTGTCCTCCTCGATGGTCTTCGAGAGCGCGGACGAGTGGCCCTCGTATGAGGGACAGCAGCGGCGCATCCCGCCGCCGCTGTCGTCCTACGGGTTCCAGAAGCTGGCCGTGGAGTATTTCGCGAGGGCCGCGTGGGACCAGTACGGCCTCCCGTACACCCTGGTGCGGCCGTTCAACTGCGTGGGCATCGGGGAAAGCCGCGCCGTGGGCGACCAGGAGATCCTTTCCGGGAACGTCCGCCTCGCGATGAGCCACGTGGTACCCGACCTGGTGCAGAAGGTGCTCAAGGGCCAGGACCCGCTGCACATCCTCGGCTCGGGTGACCAGGTGCGGCACTACACGTACGGCGGCGACCTGGCCGTCGGCGTGGTCACCGCGATGGAGCACGAGGACGCCGTCAACGAGGACTTCAACCTGTCGACGTCGGAGGGCACCACGGTCCGCCAGCTGGCCGAGGTCATCTGGCGCAAGATCAAGGGCGACGGCGCCCCGCTGCACCTGGTCCACGACGATCCGTTCGAATATGACGTCCAGCGGCGCGTCCCGGACACGATCAAGGCGAAGAAGATCCTGGGCTTCGAGGCCGCCACGACGCTGGAGGAGATGCTCGACGAGGTCATTCCCTGGATCGATCACGCAATCGCCAGCGGCATGATCTGACCGCCGGCGGTCGATCACCATGAGCGTCCCGCAGGCCGCGATCGCCGAGCCGCTGGCGGCGGCCCGGGCCGGACCTGCGGACCAGCAGATCTCCGGCTGGCGCCGGCCCTGGTGGGCCTGGGCGGGCCCGTTCGCGCTCCTGCTCACGGTGCTCGTCGTCCGCAGCAGGTTCCTGTTCACCGACCGGTTCTACGAGCAGGGCGACGCCGCGGCCAACTCGATCCTGATCGAGCAGGCCAAGCACCTCACGCTGCTCGTCGGCAACTACTCCAGGGAGGGCTTCAACCACCCGGGACCGGCGTACCTGTACGTGCAGGCGCTCGGCGAATGGCTCTTCAAGGACCTGCTGCACCTGGTGCCGACCGCGTGGAACGCGCACGTGCTCACGGTCTTCGCGCTGAACAGCGCGTTCGTGGCGATGATGGTCGCCGTGGTCTACGGCTGGACCCGGTCGCTGCGCGCCGCCGCCGCGTGCCTGGCGGTCGTCCTGGCCTGCGCCGCCACCGAGCCGTGGATGCTCAGCTACGACTGGATGCCGTGGATGTACGTCCCGGCCTACGTCGCGTTCGCGCTCGCCGCGGGCTCGGTGGCGGCCGGCGGGGAACGGGATCTGTGGATCCTGGTGCTGACCGGCTGGTTCCTGATCCACGGGCACGCGTGCTTCCTGTTCTTCGTCCCGGTGATCGCGGTCACGGCGGCGGCCGCGGTGATGTGGCGCTACGGGCCCCGGGCGGCGCTGCGGCGCTTCACCCGGCCCCGGACCTGGGTTCCGGTGACGGTGATCAGCGTCGTCTTCGCGCTGCCCATCGTGGTGAACCTCGCCCTGCACTGGCCGGGTGACTTCGGCAAGTATGTGTCGTACTCTTCATCGAAGATCGCCGGCGGGCACGGCGTATCGCAGATCCTGCACTACGCGCTGTGGTACTGGTGGCAACAGGGCGGCGGATGGGCCGCGTGGCTGGTGCCCGCCGTCTCCTACCTGGTCGCGGTCGCGGCGGTGCGGCTCTGCCGTGATCCCGTGCGCCGGTTCCTCGTGGGCCTGCTCGCCATCAACGTCGTGTCGACGCTGGCGTTCCTCTGCTATACCGCCGTCGGCATCGACGTCCTTTCCGAGCGCTACATCGGGTACTTCTACTTCTCGGCCCCGCTGATCACGCTGCTGGTCATCGCGGTGAGCCTGACCGAAGCGGTGCCGCTGGGCGCGCTGGCGGCCCCCGCGGCGGCCCTGCTCGCGGTCATCTCCTTCGCGGCCGCCCCGGCTACCGCCGTGAACACCGGCGACACCGACGCGGCGCTGCCCGGTGTGGTCAGCGCGGTGGCGGCCAGCGCCCACGGCAAGACGATCGTGATCGACCTCGACCACGCGGCCTGGCCCGATGTCAGCGGCTTCCTGGTCCAGGCCGAGCGGGCCGGGGTGCGGGCGTGCGTGCGGAGCCCGGGGTGGACGTTCATGATGACCAGGCAGTTCATCTGCACGCCCGGGCAGATCCTCACCGGCGCGCCGTTCTGGTTCCGCGCGCCTGCCGCCCCGCCGGGAGCGCCCGTCATCGCCACCCTCAAGAACTCCGCGGTCACGGCGGGCGCGGCGTGAGCGGGCACACCCAGGTACGGACGGCGCAGTCCGCGCCCCCGCGGGTCCGCGCGGCCTGGCCGCCCGCCGTCCTCGCGCTGGTGGTCGCGGCCCTGTTCTTCTTGTACCTGCGCCAGTCCCTGATCACGCCGATGACCTCCGATGGCGCGGCCAATGCGCTGCAGGCCCAGAGCATGCTGCACGGGAACCTGCTGCTGCATCACTGGTGGGTGTCGGACGTGTCCTTCTACCCCACCGAGTTGTCGCAGTACGCGCTCATCGAGGTGGTCCTCGGGCTGAGCCCGTGGGTGGTGCACGTGGCCGCGGCCATGACCTACACGCTGCTCGTGGTGCTCTCGGCCCTGCTCGCCAGGGGCAGCGCCCGGGGCAAGGCCGGAGCAGCCCGCGCCCTGGTCGCCGCGTGCATCATCTTGTCGCCGCAGGTCAGCGCCACCCAGATCGTCCTCCTGCAGCCCCAGCACGCCGGCACCGCGGTGCCCCTGCTGGTGGCCTGGCTGCTCATCGACCGCGACCCCAAGACCCCGAAGAGCCCGGGCGCGTGGTACCGCTGGCTCACCCCCGCTGTCGTCTGCGTCATCCTGGGCGTGACGGCGATTGCCGACGCGTCCGTGCTGCTCACGGGCATCATCCCGCTGGTTCTGGTGTGCCTCGTGCGAGCCTGCCCCGGCGTGATGCGCGGGGAACGGACCGAGCCGAGGTGGTATGAGCTGTCCCTGGCCGGGGCCGGGGCGGTCGCCGGGCTCGGCTTCTTCGCGCCGCGCGCCATCACGGCCCTCGGCGGATACCACGAGTGGCCCGTCCTGAACGGCACGGCGCCCATCAGCCTCTGGGCGCGCGGAGCGAAGTGGACGTTCCAGGGCGTGCTCGAGCTCTTCGGCGCGGACTTCTACCAGGCCAGGCCCGGGATCGAAGTCGCCTTCGCCGTGGTGCACCTGGTCGGCGCGATCCTGGTGGTCGGTGCCCTGCTGCTCGCGCTCGCCCGGTTCTTCCGCTTCACCGACCTGCTCATCCCGGTGTTCGCGGTGGGCATCGTGCTCAACCTCGGCGCGTACCTGACCAGCACGCGCTCCCACGGCATCCTCAGCACGCGCGAGATCGCCGGCGTGCTCGCGCTGGGCGCGGTGCTGGCCGGGCGGATGCTCGGTGAGCGCGTGCTCGCCGCGGTGACCGCCCGCAACGGCCTCAAGGGTTGGTCCTGGTCGGCGCTCGCCGTCGTCGCCGCGGGCTACCTGGGCGGCCTCGTCTACGCCGCGGCGCAGCCCTCCGCTCCTCCCGCCAACCAGCCGCTGGCGTCGTGGCTGGCCGCGCACGGGCTCACTGACGGGCTCGCCGGGTACTGGCAGGCTTACAGCACCACGGTGGACAGCGGCGGCCGCGTCCTGGTCAGCGGCGTGACGGTGGACGGCCACGGGCACCTCGTGCCGTACCAGTGGGAGACCGACGACTCGGACTACGCCCGGTCGCGGCACGACGCGAACTTCGTCGTCGCCGACGGCCCGCTTCCGCTGCCGGGCGCCTGGCCCGCCGCCCTGCGGACCTTCGGCCGGCCCCAGCGGGTCTACCGGTACGACGGCTACACCATCGGCGTCTGGGACACCAACCTGCTCAGGCGCCTGTGACGGTCACATGTACAGGATGCGCCGCCGGGCCACCACGAGCAGGGCCGGCACCGCGCAGGCCAGCAGCAGGCTGAGGTAGGGCCAGGACAGGTACCGCTTCGGCGTGGCCAGCAGCAGGATCAGCGCCATCAGGAAGGGTTCGATGAGCGAGCGGCCGTCACCGAACGTGCTGGTCCAGATCTGGCTGGACAGCAGGCCGAGCTGGAGCACGAAGAAGATGAACGCCAGGCGTTCATGCCACGGCGCGGTGGTGACGAAGAGCACGGCCAGCCCGGCGAGGATGAACACCGCCAGCGTGGCGTACTCGAGCAGGGCGATGTCGATCACGCCGAGATGAACCGTGTTGATGTGGTGAATCTCGACCCGCAGCGCGTCGACCATGGCCGTGAACGGCTGGGCGAGGTTGCGGTTGCTGTTCGCGACGAGCGGGAACTCCCCCTTGACCACGACGTGCACGGCGAGTTCCACCACGCCGTACGCGACGGCCGGCAGCACCCAGGTGAGCTCGGCCAGGCCGGGCCTAGCTCGCTGACGGACGATCGCGACCAGCCGGGTGAGCGCGATGGCGCCCGGGGCGAACAAGATGGTCTCCCTGGTGATCGCCCCGTAGGCGAACAGGCCGGCGGCCAGCAGCGGCCGGGCGCGCCGGTAGGCGAGCAGGCCGCCCAGCATGCACGCCTCGGCGAGCGGTTCGGCGGTGTCCCGGCCCACGCTGATGACCAGGCCGAAGTAGGCGGCGAAGGCCAGCCCCCACAGGGCGTGGCGGCCGGACTCCCTGGCGAACATGCCGCCGAGGACGGCCATGGCGGCCACGCCGAGCAGGTTGATCGCGACCAGGGCGAACGGGACCAGCTCATGCTGCCCGAACGAGACCAGCCAGGCCAGGACCGGGTAGCCGAGCCGGGTGTACCGGTAGGACTGGTCCATGGTGATGCCGAACGCGGTCTTGTGCCAGTTGGCGGGGTCCAGCGCGAGCCGGTAATAGAACTGCCCGTCGTAGCCGGCGTTCGGCACCCGGAGCACGCCGCGCGGGAGCCGGGCCGGGTCGGTATAGGTGTGGCCCGCCATGATGAACAAGGTGATGTGCCCATCGGCCCAGACCCGCAGCCGCGCGAGGGCGTAGCCGAGCCAGCCGAGGAAGGCGATCACGCCCGGCACGGCCGGGTGGTTCGCCCGGGCCAGCAGCGAAGGCGCGCGCTCGCGCACGGGCCCGCGAGACTCAGATCTCGAGGTGAGCTGCAACCGCGGGCCTCCACCATGGCGAGCTCAGCGGACGCCGAGCGTGAGAGAAGGATAATCAGGCCAGGCGCGGGCAGCTTACCAGAGCAACACGGCTACCATGAGCGTTTGTGTCCTGGCCATGGCCACGGGGAGCGCGCGAAGACCTGCCCGTAACGTCCCCGCTCGCGAACCCGGTTGATGGCGTTGCCGACGCGCCGGGCGAGGCCACCGACGACACAGGGAAGAAAACGGAACGCCCCGCGACCGGGCCGCGTGCCTACTGGCTCTCCCCGGTCGGCGTGACCATCATCCTGGCCACGATGCTGGCCCTGGGCCTGCGGGTGTTCATCTTGACCAGGCCGGGGCTGCTGACCGGTGTCACCGAATACGACGACGGCGTGTACCTCGGCGGCGCTATCAGGCTGACCCAGGGCCTGCTGCCCTACAAGGACTACTCCTTCGTCCAGCCGCCCGGGATCCTGCTCCTGATGACGCCGGCCGCGGTCGTCGCGCGATTGTCCACCACGGCCGCGGCGCTGGGTACCGTCCGCGTGCTCAGCGTGTGTGCCAGTACCGCGTGCGTGCCCCTGGCCGGGCATCTGATGCGCTACCGCGGGATGGTCGGGACGGTGGTGACCTGCGGGTTCCTCGCGGCCTACCCCGACGACGTGTGGACGGCGCACACCCTGCTGCTCGAGCCGTGGATGAACCTGTTCTGCCTGATCGGCGTGAACGCGGCCTTTCACCAGGGCCGGCTCGCCAGTCCCCGGCGGCTGGCCTGGGCCGGCGTCGCGCTCGGGTTCGCCGTCGCGGTGAAGTACTGGGCGGCGGTACCGGCCGCGGTGCTGCTCGCGACGTGCCTAATCACCCGCAGGCAGTGCTTGCCCGGGGGGGACGACGACCCCCCCCAAGCCAGCACTGCTGGGGGGGAACCTTCCCCCCCAGACCCTCGCGGCCCCCCCGCGAGCCGGGCGCGGCGGACCCGCGCCTGCCTGGCCGGGCTGGCCGCGGGGTTCGCCCTCCCGGTCGTGCCCATCGCGCTGACCGCGCCGGCGACGTTCTTCCGCAGCACCGTGCTCTACCAGGCGAGCCGGATCGGCAGCTACGTGCCGATGTCCCTGCGGCTCAGCCACCTGACGGGCCTGATCGACGTCTTCAACGTCAACGGCCAGTTCTCGCTGGCCGGCGCCAGCGACTCCCTCGCGCTGGCCTCTCCCAACCCAATCGCGGCCACGGCCGTGGGATGGCTCCCGTTCGCGGTCATCGGCGGGATGGTCGCCGCGATCGGGATCGGCTACTCCCTGCACTGGCGGCGGCCGTCGGAGCTGGACTGGTTCGTGCTCGTCGTGGCGGTGCTGGCCGCGACGGCGATCCTCAGCTACTCCGCGTTCTTCTATCATTATCCGGTGTTCGTGGCGCCCTGGCTCGCCCTGGCCTGCGGCGCGTCGGCCGCGTGCCTGACCGACCGCAGGATCATCCGGGGGTTCATCGTCGTCCTCGCCGCTGCGGCGTCCCTGGCCGTGGCCTCCGTCGAGGTGCATCAGCTGATCCCCCTCAACGTGCTGAGCGGATCCCAGGTCGGGGAGGTGATCCCGCCCGGTGCGTGCGTGATCACCGACCAGGTCTCCGACCTGATGTCCGTCGACAGGTTCAGCAACCCGCCCGGGTGCCCCGACGTGATCGACGCCCTGGCCGATACCTTGGTGCTAAGCAACGGGGTCAGCATGCAGGCTGGCGCCGGAGGCCTGCCCACTGTGGTGACCGGATGGGAGTCGATCCTGGGCAACGCGCAATACGTCCTGCTCTCGCCGGAAAGCGAGGTGCGCATTCCCACGGACTACGCCTGGTTCCAGGAGAACTTCGTCCCGGTCAGCCCGTACGAATACGGCATCGGCCAGCTCTTCGAGAGGAAGTCATAGGCCGATGCAGCGTACGGCCGCGCAGACCTCGCCCGCCGGAGAGCGGGCCACAGACCGCAAGACGTGGCGCCGGTGGGCGGCGGTACCCGCCATCGTGGTGACCGCGGCCGCCCTGTTCGCCGTGTACTTGAAGCTGTCCGGTACGTCGCCGATGAACTCGGATTCGGCCAACGTCCTGCTGATGGGGTGGGACATGCTGCACGGCAACCCGCTGCTGCATGGCTGGTACGCGACGGATGTCTCGATCTATACCACCGAGGTGCCGCAGTACGCACTGCTCTCGCGCATCCTCGGCGTGCACCCCGAGACCACGCACGTGGCGGCGGCCATGACCTACACGCTGGCCACCTTGCTCGCGATGCTGCTGGCCAAGGGCGGCACCTCCGGACGCACCGCCCTGGTCAGGATGGCGATCACCGGGGGAATCATGATCGTCGCGCCGCAACTGGGAGCCGGAGTCTACGCCCTGGTTATGGTCGTGGACCACATCGGAACCTCGGTTCCGCTCCTGGCCATATGGCTGCTGCTGGACCGGTTCGACAGGGCTGGCCTCGGGGGGACGACCCCCCCAGACCCCCCCGCGAGGGGATGGGTCCCCGTGCTGACCATGATCCTGCTCACTTGGGTGCTCATCGCCGACCCCATCGTCCTGGTGATGGGCGTGGCGCCGCTGACGCTGGTCAGCGGGATCCGGTTCATCCAGGGCGTCGCGGCAGGCCGCGGCGCAGGCTGGACCCAGCGGATCCGTGCCCAGTGGTACGAACTGGCTCTCGCCTGCTCGGCGGCTGCGGCGGTCCCGTTGGCCCTGCTGGCCGAGCGGGCACTCAGAGCGCTGGGCGGCATTGCCGTCGATCCCTATGTGTTCGGCCTCAAGCCCTGGAACGAATGGCGGAACGACATCCTGGCCCTGTGGAGGGTGGTGCAGCTTTACGGGGCGGACTACCGCGGGCTGACCGGGGCCGCGTTCGCGTTCGCGGTCCTGCACCTGGTGAGCGTGGCGCTGGTGTGCTGGGCGATGCTGCGGGTAGCTCGGCGATTTCTCAGCGGCATACCGCTGGTGGACCAGGTACTCGCGGTCGCCATCGGCATGAATGTCGTGCTGTACGCGATTTCGGACGTTTCGATCGGGGGTGGCGCGCACGAGATAGCCATCATCGCGCCGTTCGGGGCGGCGCTGGCCGCACGCGCCCTGGCCGGTCCCGCATACCGGCCTGGCCAGCGGCGTCCCACGGTCGGTGTCTCGGCCTCCCGCTTGCGACTGGCCGGTCTTGCCGCTGGCGTGCTGGTCCTGGCCGGCTACCTTGCGGGTCTGGGGTACGAACTGACCCAGCCGGCGGCACCGCCGGACAACGCCACGGTCGCGTCCTGGCTCGCCGCCCACCACCTCACATACGGCCTGGCCGGCTACTGGCAGGCCAGCAGCGTCACAGTCGACAGCGGCGGCGAGGTCGTGGTCAGGGCGCTACCTCCCCACTCGACGCAGCCGTACTTGTGGCTGGCGAAAGCGTCCTGGTACGACCCCGCGTCTCATTGGGCCAACTTCATCGTCATCGACAACCAGACCACACGCTTCGCTACCTGGCTGCCGCTCGCGGCCATCGAGAAGGACGCGGGTATTCCGGCCCGCACCTATCACACCGGCCCGTACACCATCATGGTCTGGAATAAGAACCTGCTGGCCAGCCTAGCCGGGTGAGACCCCCTCGCAGATCTGCTTCGTG
>CAVPLC010000029.1:0-9916 GCA_963705835.1 uncultured Actinomycetes bacterium | reverse complement strand
ACCGCAACGACGACGGCGGGTTCGGGTATGCGCTCGAGCCAGACTGCCGCGCCCCCGGCAGCCAGCCTCTCGCCGATCGAGATGGCGCTGCGCATCATGGACGAGGCCGACGCGTGGGACCAGGCCCTGGTGGCCGGGGCCTGTGACTGGCTCGCGGCGGTCGCTCCCGCCGGGGGCGGCGCGGCGTTCGTCGAGTCGGCCATTTCCGGCTGGCCGCACGCGCCCTGGTGGGTCCCGGAGGAAGGCCATCCCGCCTCGGTCGTCGCCACCGGCCTGATCGCGGGCACCCTTTACTCCCGTGGAGTCCGCCATCCCTGGCTCGACCGGGCGACCGAGGTGATGTGGGCCCGGATCGGCGTGCTCGCAGATCCCGGCGCGTACGACATGTTCGGCGTGCTCAGGTTCCTCCAGCACGTACCGGACCGGGACCGGGCCCGGGAGGCTTTCAACCGGGTCGGTCCGCTGATCATCGACCGGAAGCTGGTGACCCTCGATCCGCAGGCACCGGGCGAGGTGCACTTCCCGCTCGACTTCGCCCCCGAGCCGGATTCGCTGGCGCGCAGCCTGTTCGACGAGGCGACGATCAAGGCGCACCTGGATCATCTCGCCCACGCGCAGCTCGACGACGGCGGCTGGACATTCAACTGGCTGGCCTGGTCGCCGACCGCGGAACGAGAGTGGCGCGGATTCCTCACCGTCGACGCCCTGCGCATCCTGCGGGCCAACGGCCGCTGGTAACGGGCGGGCGGTCACCCGGATCGCGGGACGATGGCCGTGGTGTAGTCGATGCCCGCGGCGGACCCGGGCGCCGCGACGAGCGGCGTGGCGGACAGGCGGCCCTGGTCAGATGAGTGGTCTGCGAGCCTTGCCCTGTTCGTAACATGGAACTACTATGACTAGAACCATGTTGGATGTCAACGTCGACCGGTCCGGCCCGGTCCTGCTGCACGACCAGGTCGCCGCGCAGATCCGCCGGGCCATCGCCGAGGGCGAGGCGGGCCCCGGCGAGCGCCTGCCGCTGGCCAAGGACCTGGCGGCCGTGCTGGGCGTGAACAAGAACACCGTGCTGCGCGCGCTGCACATCCTGCGGGAGGAAGGCCTGCTGGAGTTCCGGCGCGGCCGCGGCATCACCGTGGTCGGCACGCCCGCAGCGCGGAGCGGTACTGGCCCGGACCCGGGACCTCATCGAGTTCGCCCGCGGCCACGGCTTCCGGCGCGAGGAGGTCATCCAGATGATCGAGAGCCTTCCCTAGCCGTAGAACAGGGGCTCCATGACCGTGCGGGCGCGGCGGGCGGCGCGGCGGTAGTCCTGCTCGAGGGCCTGGGCGGCGTCGCCGGGCGGGTAGCCGAGCAGGCGGGCCACGGCGGTCAGCTCGCCGTGGCGGGCGGGCAGGGTGTCGGCGGGGTGTACCCCGAAACCGCGGACCAGCACGATCGCGTTCCTGATCCGCGCGGCCAGTTCCCAGGCGGCCATCAGCGCGGCCGCGTCGTCGGCTTGCAGCAGGCCGTCCCGCACGGCCGAGTCCATCGCGGCCCTGGTCCGGGTGGTGCGCAGCCCGGGCACCGCGCGGGCGTGCCGGAGCTGGAGGAGCTGGATCGTCCACTCCACGTCGGACAGGCCGCCCGGACCGAGCTTGACGTGCAACGCACGGTCCGCCCCCCGCGGGATCCGCTCGGCTTCCACCCGCGCCTTGATCCGGCGGATCTCCCGCACGGCGGCCGCGTCGATCCCGGACGGGGGATAACGGAACTCGGCGATCATCTGGATGAACTCCTCGCCGAGCTCGGCGTCCCCGGCCGCGGGCTCGGCGCGCAGCAGGGCCTGCGCCTCCCACGGCGCGGACCAGCGCCGGTAGTAGGCCCGGTAGGCGGCCAGGGTGCGGACGAGCGGGCCCTGGCGTCCTTCGGGCCGCAGGTCGGCGTCCACCACCAGGGCCGGGTCGGGCACGGGCAGGGCGAGCAGCCGCCGCAGTTCGGCGGCCACCGCGTGCGCGGCGTCGGAGGCCTCCCGTTCCGGCTGGCCGGGCCCCGGATCGTGGACGAACAGCACGTCCGCGTCGCTGCCGTACCCGCACTCGTGACCGCCGAACCGGCCCATCGCGATCACCGCGAACCGGGTCGGCAGCGGATGGCGCATCTCGGCGGAGACCTTGCGCATCGCCACGGCCAGCGCGGTCTCCACCGTGGCCCGGGTCACGCTGGTCAGCGCCTCCCCCGTGGCGGCCAGGCCGGGAGTGACCTCGATCATGTCGGCGGCGGCGATCCGCAGCAGCTCACGGCGGCGGATCGAGCGCACCGCGGTCACCGCGGCCTCCGCGTCGTCGTCGTAACGCTGGGCCGCGGCCATCATCTCCGAGCGCAGCGCGGCCAGGTCTCGCGGCACGAGCTCGGCGTCGTCGCCGAACATCGCGACCGCTTCGGGTGCGCGAAGCAGCAGGCCCGTGGCGTAGCGGCTGGAGGCCAGGACGCGAGCCATCCGCTCGGCCGCCTTGGTCTGGTCGCGCAGCAGCCTCAGGTACCACGGGCTCTCCCCCAGCGCCTCGCTGACCTGGCGGAACGCCAGCAGGCCCGCGTCGGGCTCGGCGGCGTCGGCGAACCAGCCGAGCAGCACCGGCAGCAGCGTCCGCTGGATCGCCGCCCGCCGCGAAACGCCCGAGGTCAGCGCGTCGATGTGCCGTAGCGCGCCCGCCGGGTCGGCGTAGCCGAGCGCTTCGAGCCGGGCCCGGGCCTCGGCCGGGGTCAGCCGCGCCGCGTCGGACGGCAGCCGGGCCACCGCCTCCAGCAGCGGCCGGTAGAACAGCTTCTCGTGCAGCCGCCGCACCTGGCGTGCGTGCCTGCGCCACACGGCGTCGAACTCGACCGCCGGATCGGAGCGGTTCAGGCTGGCCGGAGGCTGGTACCAAGGACCGTTCGGAATATCCAAAGATCTCATCGCCCGGCCCAGCCTGCGAAGTACGGCGGGATCCTCGGGCAGGATGTGCGTCCTGCTCAGCCGGTGCAGCTGCAGCAGGTGCTCGGTGCGGCGCAGGAACCGGTAGGCGGCGGCCAGCTCGTCCGCGTCGTCGCGGCCGACGTACCCGCCCGCGGCCAGCGCCGCCAGCGCGGGCAGCGTCGCGGGCGAGCGCAGCGCCTCGTCGGTGCGGCCGTGCACGAGCTGGAGCAGCTGGACGGCGAACTCGATGTCGCGCAGCCCGCCGGGGCCGAGCTTGAGCTCGCGGCCGGCCTGCTTGGCCGGCAGCGACTGCTCCACCCGGCGGCGCATGGCCTGGGTGTCCTCGACGAAGTGCTCGCGGCGCGCCGCCTGCCAGACCAGCGGGGCGAAGGTGTCCGCGTACGCCTGGCCGAGCGCCATGTCGCCCGCCACCGGCCGCGCCTTGAGCAGCGCCTGGAACTCCCAGGTCTTCGCCCAGCGCTCGTAGTAGGCCCGGTGGCTGGCCAGGGTGCGGACCAGCGGACCGTTGCGCCCTTCGGGACGCAGGTTCGGGTCGACGGGGAAGATGCTGCCCTCGGGGGTCGAACGGGCGCAGACGCTGATCAGGCCGGCGGCCAGGCGGCTGGCGGCGGCCAGCGCCGCGGTCTCGTCCGCGCCGCTCTTCCCATTCCCGGCCGGCCCGGTTACCGGCTCCGCGACGAAGATCACGTCGACGTCGCTGGCGTAGTTCAGCTCGCGGGCGCCGCACTTGCCCATGGCTACCACCGCGAGCCGGCACGGCGCGGATCCCGGCGGCAGCTCGCACCGGGCCACGGCCAGGGCCGCCTCGAGGGCGGCCGCCGCGATGTCGGCGAGCTCCACGACTACCTCGTCGACGGTCGCGACCCCGGTCAGGTCCCGCGCTGCCAGGTGAAGCAGCCGGCGCCGGTAGGCGGCGGCCAGCGCGGCCGCGTGGTCGCTGCGGGCCCGTCCCGGTTCCTGGCCGGCCACCGGCTCGGACAGGCGCGGGTTCGCGCCGACGGCCCGCAGAAAGTGCTCGCGCAGTTCGGCCGGACCGGGGCGGCTGACGGTCCCGCGCAGCACCTGGCCGTCCTCGGGATGGCGGGTCAGGTGATCGGCCAGGCCGGCGCTGACGCCGAGCACGGCCGTCAGCCGGTCACGGAACTCCGGCTCGTCGTGCAGCGCCTGGCGCAGTTCCAGCCGGTCCTTGGCGGCGCCGAACACCCTGGCCAGCCCGGTCAGGGCCAGGTCCGGGTCGGCCGCGGCGGCCAGCGCGGTCAGCACCGCGTCGGTCGTCAGGTCCTCCGCGGTACCGCCGAGATCGGTGAGCAGCAGGCGTTCGGCCCGGGCGGCGTCCGCGAAACCCATCCGGGCCAGCCGCCCCGCCAGCGTGGTCCGCGAACCGCTCATTCCAGCAAACTAACTGATCCGCTACTGTGCGGTAATAGCCCCGAGCCAAAGGGGCGCGGCCTGGGAGAAGCATGAAGAACTTGTATATCGCGGGCAAGTGGACACCGGCCGCGGATGAGGGCACGTCACAGACCATAAACCCGTTCGACGCGACCCCGCTGGAGACCCTCGCCGAGGCCTCGCAGGCCGACGTGGACGCGGCCGTGGCCGCCGCCCGGGAGGCGTTCGAGGAAGGCCCGTGGCGCCGGTCCACGGTGACCGACCGGAGCGCGCTGCTCGGCAAGATCGCCGACCTGCTGCAGCGGGACCGGGAGCAGCTGGCGCACACCGAGAGCCTGGACACCGGCAAGACGCTGAACGAGGCCCGGGCCGACGTGGACGACACCACCGCCGTGTTCCGGTACTACGCGGGGATCGCGGTCTCGGACGCGGGACGGGTGGTCGACCCGGGCCGGCCCGGCGTGGTCAGCCGGATCACGCACGAGCCGGTGGGTGTCTGCGCGCTGATCGCGCCCTGGAACTACCCGCTGCTGCAGATCTCCTGGAAGCTCGCGCCCGCGCTGGCGGCGGGCAACACCACCGTGCTCAAGCCCAGCGAGCTGACCCCGCTGTCCACAGTGGCCCTGGTCGGGCTGTTCGAGGAGGCCGGCGTCCCGCCGGGGGTGGTAAACCTGCTGCTGGGCCAGGGCGGCACGGCGGGCCAGGCGCTGGTTGCGCATCCGGGAGTGGACCTGATCTCGTTCACCGGCGGGCTGGCGACCGGCGAGAAGATCATGGCCTCGGCGGCGCACGGCGTGCGCCGGGTGGCGCTCGAGCTCGGCGGCAAGAACCCGAACATCGTGTTCGCCGACACCGATTTCGACACCGTGGTCGACAACGCGCTGACCGCCGCGTTCCTGCATTCCGGGCAGGTGTGCTCGGCGGGCGCCCGGCTGATCGTGCAGGACAGCATCCACGACAGCTTCGTCGCCGAACTGGCCGCCCGCGCGGATCGGATCCGGCTGGGCAGCGGCCTGGATCCGGACACCGAGTGCGGACCGCTGATCTCCGAGGCGCAGCGGGCCAAGGTCGAGCGCTACGTCGCGCTCGGGCTGTCCGAGGGGGCCTCGCTTCGGGCGGGGGGCGAGCGGCCGTTCTCGCCCGCGCTGGCGCGCGGCTTCTTCCTGCGGCCGACGGTCTTCGCCGACTGCCACCGGGAGATGGCCGTGGTGCAGGACGAGATCTTCGGGCCGGTGGTGACCGTGGAGCGGTTCGGCACGGAGGGCGAGGCGGTCCTTTTGGGGAACGACACCGCGTACGGCCTGGCGGGCGCGGTCTGGACGTCGGACGCGGGGCGGGCCCAGCGGGTCGCGGGCGCGCTGCGCCACGGCACGGTGTGGATCAACGACTACCACCCCTACCTGCCGCAGGCGGAGTGGGGCGGTTTCGGCAAGTCGGGCATCGGCCGTGAGCTCGGCCCTTCCGGCCTGGACGAATACACCGAGAAGAAGCACATCTACCACAACACCAGCCCGGCGCCCGCGCACTGGTTCTCGGGGTAGGAGCCTTCTGGCCCGACGGGGTTGTCTCCTGTGGGCGAACCGGGCCGACGGCCGGTCCGGGCGCTGCGGGCGGTGTGGTAGGCATTTAATATGGTCGATCTCATCCCGCGCGAGGTGCTGTTCGGCAACCCGGAGCGCATCAGCCCGCACATCTCACCCGACGGCACCCGGCTGGCCTGGATAGCGCCGCACGACAAGGTGCTCAACGTCTGGGTCGCGCCGATCCGAGATTCCGGCGTCGACTGGGATGCTGCGCAGCTGGTGACGGACGACACCGACCGGGGCATCCGGGCCTACGCCTGGGCTTGGGACGGCAGGCACCTGTTGTACGTGCAGGACACCGGCGGCGATGAGAACTGGCGGCTGTACGACGTCGATCTGGAGACGCCCGCCGCCGCAGGCGGCAATGCGGGCTGGGCCAAGCGCGACCTGACGCCGTACGACGGCATCCAGGCCCGCATCATCGCCACCCGCAAGAGCCACCGCGACGAGGTGCTCGTCGGGATGAACCGGGACAACCCGCAGCTGCACGACGTCTACCGGCTGGACCTGAAGACAGGCGAACTGGCCAAGCTGATCGAGAACCCCGGGTACGTCGGCTGGCTCGCGGACGAAGACATGGTGGTCCGCGGCGCCGTTTCCCCGCTGCCCGACGGCGGCTTCGACGTGCTCGTCCGCGATGACGCCGGGGCCGACTGGCGGACGCTCCTGACCATCCCGGCCGACGACGCTCCGGCCAGCAACGTGCTAGCGTTCACCGGCGACGGGAAGTCGCTGCTGGCCATCAGCTCGGCCGGAGTGAACACCGGCCGACTGGTCAGGATCGATCTCGACCCCCATGCTCCTGGCGATGCCCAGGTGCTGCTCGAAGACCCCGACGCTGACGTGGCGGGCGCGATCCTGCACCCGGACACGCGGGAACCGCAGATCGCGCTGGTGATCAAGGACCGCGCCGAGTATCACGTGCTCGACCCGGCGGTGGAACCCGACTACGAGGCGGTCCGGGCGTTGCACTCCGGCGACCCGAACCTGATCGACCGGGACGAGGCCGACACAACCTGGCTGGTCGCCTTCACCGACGACGCAGGGCCGGCGCAGTACTACGCCTACGACCGGGACACCCGCAGCGGCAGCTTCCTGTTCGACAGCCGGCCCGAGCTGTCGCGCTACGAACTGGCCCGGATGGAGCCGTTCTCTTTCACCACGCGGGACGGGCTGACCGTGCACGGGTACGTCACCTTCCCGCCGGGCGGCGTCCGGTCCGGGCTGCCCGCGGTGCTTGATGTGCACGGCGGACCGCAGGCCCGCGACGTGTGGGGCTTCAACCCCGAGGCCCAGTGGTTCGCGAACCGGGGCTACCTGTGCATCCAGGTGAACTACCGGGGCTCGACCGGTTACGGCAAGGCGTTCGTCAACGCCGGCGACCGCGAGTGGGGCGCCAAGATGCACGACGACCTGATCAACGCGGTCGAGTACGTGGTCGGGCAGGGCTGGGCCGACCCGGACCGGATCGCGATCTACGGCGGCTCATACGGCGGCTACGCGGCGCTGGTCGGCGCGGCGTTCACGCCGGACGTGTTCCGCTGCGCGGTGGACATCGTGGGCCCGTCGAACCTGAAGACGCTGCTGGAGACCATTCCGCCGTACTGGGCGCCGCTGAAGGCGCAGCTGTACAAGAGGGTCGGCAATCCGGAAACCGACGAAGAGTTCCTGTGGTCGCGCTCCCCGCTGTCCCGGGTACGTGACATCCGCATCCCGCTGCTGATCGCCCAGGGCGCCAACGATCCGCGGGTCAAGCAGGCCGAGTCCGAGCAGATCGTCGCCGCGCTGGCCGAGGCCGGCATCGACTACGAGTACATGCTGTTCCCTGACGAGGGCCACGGCTTCGCCAAGCCGGAGAACCGGCTGAAGTTCTACGCCGCGGCCGAGCGCTTCCTGGCCAAATACCTGGGCGGCCGCTTCGAGGAATGACGCTCGAACGTCAGCGCAGCCAGCGAGGCCAGTCGGCGGTCGGGATTGCGAACCCGAGCGGCTCGGGAAGCGGAATCTCCTCGCCGTACGCGCCTTCGGCGACGATCTGGTAGCGCTGCCAGCCCTTGGCGAGCCCGTGCAGGGTCCACTGGCCCAGTTCCTGGTCGACTAGCAGATACAGCGGGACGCCGCCCCTGGCATACTCGACCGGTTTGACTGTCCGGTCGTTGAATACCGCGTCGCGAGATGACGGAGAGGTCACCTCGACGACGAGCACGATGGCGGCTCGTTCCTCCTCGGCCGTCACTGCGTCGGGATGAATGAAAACGATATCCGGGACGTAGAACCGGCGCGCCTTGTCCTCAGGGATTTCCCACTGGTAATTCCCGGAGTGTGTTTCCCAATTGACATCGATCAGCCCTACGTCAAAGGCCTGCTGGGCAGTCTTCACGATGCTTCGGACTATCCGGCGGTGCTCAATGCCGGGCGGGTTCATGATCAGCAGGACCCCGTCGTCCACGTATTCAACGTGGGTGGCTTCAAGCAGACGGTCGGCCAGACCTCGCAGGTCCGTTGTATTGAAGTCGTCGAGCTTGATGGCTCCCTCCGTCATCTGCCAATGCACTCCCTCATGCTTAGAGCATCGGGAGGTAGCGGCCGAGCTCGTATTCGGTGACCTGGCGGCGGTACTCCTGCCACTCCTCGCGCTTGTTGCGCAGGAAGAAATCGAAGACGTGCTCCCCCAGCGTCTCCGCGACCAGCTCGCTGTCCTGCATGACCCGGATGGCTTCGTCCAGGTCCTGCGGCAACGGCCGGATGCCCAGGGCGCGGCGCTCGGCGGAGGTCAGCGCCCACACGTCGTCCTCGGCGCCGGGCGGCAGCTCGTAGTCGCCCTCGATGCCCTTCAGGCCGGCGGCCAAGATCACGGCGAAGGCCAGGTACGGGTTGCACGCGGCGTCCACGGACCGGAACTCCACCCGGGTGGAGTTCCCCTTGTGCGGCTTGTACATCGGCACCCGGACCAGGGCCGAGCGGTTGTTGTGCCCCCAGCACACGTAGGCCGGAGCCTCGCCGCCCGCGCCCGCGGTGCGCTCTTCCGCGCCCCACAGCCGTTTGTAGGAGTTCACCCACTGGTTGCAGACCGCGGTGATCTCCGGCGCGTGCTGCAGCAGCCCGGCGATGAAGGCGCGGGCCGTCTTGGACAGCTGGAACTCCGCGCCGGCTTCGTAGAACGCGTTCTTGTCGCCCTCGAACAGCGACACGTGGGTGTGCATGCCCGAGCCGGGATGGTCGGTGAACGGCTTGGGCATGAACGTGGCGTACACGCCCTGCTCGATCGCCACCTCCTTCATCACCAGCCGGAACGACATGATGTTGTCGGCGGTGGTCAGCGCGTCGGCGTAGCGCAGGTCGATCTCCTGCTGCCCGGGCGCGCCCTCGTGGTGGCTGTACTCCACCGAGATGCCCATCGACTCGAGCATGGTGATCGCGGTGCGCCGGAAGTCATGGGCGATGCTGTGCGGAGTGTGGTCGTAGTAGCCGCCGGAATCGATCGGCCGAGGCCTGGCGCCCGGCTCCGGGCGCTCCCTGAGCAGGAAGAACTCGATCTCCGGGTGAGCGTAGAAGGTGAAGCCGAGCTCGGAGGCGCGGCCGAGGTTCCGCTTGAGGACCCAGCGCGGGTCCGCGTAGGACGGCGACCCGTCGGGCAGCAGGATGTCGCAGAACATCCGCGCCACGCCCGGGTACTCGCCGCGCCACGGCAGCAGCTGGAAGGTGGCCGGGTCCGGGCGCAGGATCATGTCCGCCTCGTAGACCCGGGCGAAGCCCTCGATCGCCGAGCCGTCGAAGCCGATCCCGTCGGCGAACGCTCCCTCGAGCTCGGCCGGCGCGACCGCGATGGATTTTAGCGTGCCGAGCACGTCGGTGAACCAGAGCCGGACGAACCTAATGTCCCGCTCCTCCAGGGTGCGCAGCACGAACTCTTCCTGCCTGTCCACGGCTATCACCTTAGACGTTCCCTAGTGCCTGACCGTCCCGGTGCGAGTCTGCCCTGCTGGTGTTT
>CAVPLC010000028.1:0-15877 GCA_963705835.1 uncultured Actinomycetes bacterium | reverse complement strand
GGCCTGAACGCGCACTGGTCCCTGGACGGCATCGCCGCGGCCTTCTCGCAGGTAAGAGCCGCCGCGGACGGCGAAGATCCAAATCATTTTCCCGAACGGTCCCGGGTGCGTGCCCCGGCACAGCCTGACTCGCCCCCCCGATGACAGCCGGCCCCAAGGGCCGGGGGGACCAAGGGGGAGGTGCCGGGACCCGATTATCTTCCCTGGTGACCAGATCCCGGCACACCCTGGGGCCGCGGTCCCCCAACCTGCTCCCCGCCGTATGAGCGCGGCGCCCCGTCAGAGCCAACGCTTTTTTGGGAAGATTTCTCCTGGCATCAGTGGCAGCTAAGGGGGTGCGGCGTGGCGGACTCCCGTGACCCGGCGCCGGACGACGACGGCACCGAGCCCGATCCCCGGTTCACCTTCGCGAACGAGCGCACCTTCCTGGCCTGGAGCCGGACCGCGCTGGCCCTGGTGGTGGCCGGGCTGGGGATCGTCCAGCTGCTGCCGCCGTTCCCCGGCGTGCCGTGGGGCCGGCACGTGCTCGGCGTGCCGCTCATCGCGTTCGGCGCCTTCGTCGCGGTGATCGCGTACACCGAGTGGGTCAGGAGCCAGCGGGCCCTGCGCCACGGGCTGCCGCTGCCCCGGTCGGTGATGCCCAAGCTCATGGCCGTGATCATCGCCGTGATGGCGGTCGTGTCCGCCGTCGTCGTGCTGGTCTCGGCGGTGCGGTGATGGCCCCCGCCCCCGGCGAGCCCGGCAGCGACCCCGGCCTGGCCCGGGAGAGAACCTCGCTGGCCTGGACCCGGACCGCGATCTCGTTCGCCGCCGTCGGCGGCGTCGTGCTGAAGAAGGAGATCATCCCGGGCCTGATCCTGCTGGCCGTCGCCCCCGCGATATGGCAGCTGGGCCGCCTGGCCTACCGGCGCCAGGGCAAGCTCAAGCTGGTCACCGCGACGATCGTCGGGGTGGCCCTGGTCGCCATGGTGGTGGCGCTCACCCATTGAACACCGTGGACCTGCCCCAGAACCTGATCGAAGGCGTGGGCCGGGAGGAGCCGGGCTGGCTGGCCACCGTGCTGCCGCCCGCCATCGCGCGGGCGCGTGACCTGTGGTCGCTCACGCTCGGCGAGCCGTTCCGGCCCGGCGGCCAGACGGCGTGGGTCGCGCCCGCCCGCGACGCCCTGGGCGCCGAGTTCGTGCTCAAGGTCGCCTTCCCGCATCCGGAGGCGGCGCACGAGGCCGACGGGCTGCGGGCCTGGGCCGGGCAGGGCGCCGTCCGGCTGTTCGCCGCCCGCGACGTCGGCGGGGCGCACGCCCTGCTCATCGAGCGCTGCCTGCCGGGCACCGAACTGTCCGCCCGGCCCGAACCCGACCAGGACACGGTGATCGCCACCCTGCTGCGCCGCCTGTGGATCGAGCCCGGCACCGGTCACCCGTTCGGGACCCTGGAGCAGATGTGCCAGCGCTGGGCGGACGAGTTCGAGCAGGCCACCGCCGAGACACCCGCGCCGGGCCTGGATCCCGGCCTGGCCCGGGCGGGCATCGCCCTGTTCCGCGAGCTCCCGGCGACCGCCGCCGACCGGGTGCTGCTGTGCACCGACCTGCACGCCGGGAACGTGCTCGCCGCCACCCGGGAGCCGTGGCTGGCCATCGACCCCAAGCCCCACGTCGGCGACCCGGCCTACGACCCGCTCCAGCACATGCTGAACTGCGAGGATCGGCTGCACGCCGACCCTCGCGGGCTGGCCGGCCGGATGGCCGGCCTGCTGGACCTCGACCCGGACCGCGTGCGCCTGTGGCTGTTCGCCCGCTGCGTCCAGGAGTCCGCCGGCTGCTCGCAGCTCGCCGACGTCGCCAGGGTTCTCGCGCCCTAGCGAGTGCTTGATGGGCCGAGTCGGCCAGGCGGTCCGCGTGTTCTGGCGCCGCGACAGCCGGTGAATCAGGGCCGACAGCACTAGCACGCCCTCGCCCGCTAGCCCGCCCCGCCGTCCGCGTGGACCCAGTCCCTGCCGCCGCGCACCGTCACGACCGCGACCCCGGCGGCGAACACGACCGCGGCGCAGATCGCCGCGCCCCGGTCGTGTAGCGGCCGGCCCGGCCAGGTCCACGGCGTGGTCCACCCCTCGAGCAGCGCGAACTCGGCCACCACGGTGTAGGCCATCGGCCCGATCCAGGCCAGCGCGCCGGCGATGACTGCGGCCGACAGCAGGCCGATGCCCGTGATTCCGGCGACGTTGCGCACGATCGCGAGCGTCCCGTCGGGCAGCCGGGCGGCCGCGGCGCCCGCGGCCAGCATTCCGATGGCCGCCCCCGTCAGCGCCACCGAGCTGCCCAGCCGCAGCCAGGGCAGCCACCGCCCGGTGGCCCGCTCCGGCCCGCCGAACGGACTGTACGTCGTGACCGCGATGACCGAGGCCGTCCCGGCCTCGAGCAGCAACGGCACCTGCTGCGCGGCCGCCCCGCTGCCCTGGACCCAACCCCACGCCAGCCCGGCCCGCATCCCGGCCGCGCAGGCGGCCAGGCCCGCCAGCGCCGCCGGGACTCGACGGCTCACCAGGTGCAGCCATACCAGCTGGAGCGCCCCCGCCGCCCGGGCCGGCAGCGGCCCGGACGCCAGCGCCCCTTGCCCCCGGCGCGCCCCCCGCGGTTCGCGCACGCCCGCGGCGGTCACGGCAGCTGCCCCAGGCTGACCCGCCCGGCCCGCAGCGCACCCAGATGCGCCGCCAGCCAGCTGTGCCGCGCCGCGGTCGGCAACGCGCCGAACCGCCTGGCCGCGGCGGCGACCGCCGGGCTCGCCGTGTCCGAGTCCGGACCCGCCGCGACATCCTGCTCGGCCCACGGGTCGAACGGCTGCAGCAGGACCCACTCGACCGTCTCCTGAGCCGGCACCCCGCCGGCGGGCTGCGCGCCGGGCGGCAGCAGCCTCGCGTCGTTGACGAACGCGACCATGAGGTCTTCCTGCAGGTCCTCGGCGAGCTGCGCGTGGCCCGCGGCCCCCGGCGGGAACAACGGCATCGGGAACCGGAACGCCGGCGGCGAACCACCCAGCACCGAGCCCGCTTCGGCCGACAGCGCCCCGGAGGTGGCCGACGCCAGGACGTCGGTCGCGGCCTGATCGACGCGGACCGGCGCGCCGGGCAGGCCGGCCACTTCGCGCAGCACCGGACCGAGCGCGCCGGTCACGTCGGCCAGGTAGGCCCGGTAGGCGGGATGCATGCAGACCGGGACCGCGCCGTCGTGGTCGCAGGCGGGCGGGTACGGGATCGGCCGGTCGCTGGCCGCGTCGTGCAGGGCCGGGATGACCACGCCGTAGGCGCCCTGCCGCGCGGTGCCGGTCAGCCCGGCGGCCGTCCCGGCCGCCGCCAGCCCGGCCACGGTGACCACCACGGCGGCTGCGCGCAGCCGCCGCCCGCCGCCCGCAACGCGGGACAGGCCAAGCACACCGAGCGCGGCCAGGCCGATCCCGGCCAGGAACATCGTCTGGGCGATGGGCAGGTCGGGCAGGTAGTGGTGGAAGACGCCCGCGTCCGACGGGGTCAGCGGGAGCCCGCCGGTGTTCGTGGTGGACGCGTTGGTCGTCGGCCACAGCATCGCGTACGGGCTCGCGCTGCGGATCGCCGAGGACAGCAGCAAGGTGATGACCGCCGTCAGCGGCGCGGTGAACCGGCCCGGGACCAGCACCCCGGCCAGGAACCCGATCGCGCTCACCGCCACCAGGCCCGCGGCGCACACGGTCACCGGCCACCACGGCGGGCCACCCCACGTCGCCTGGACCGCGGTCACCCCGTAGAGCACGGCCACGCAGGCCAGGTAGGCCGCCAGCACCCAGCCCGTGGTGGCCGCCCAGGCCGCGCCCAGGCGCGCCCAGCCGGGCCGCGGTGTGGGCATCACCATGTCCAGCGTCCGGCGCCGGCTGTCCCGCGTCCCCGTCCACGCCGCCACCCCCGCCGCGAACGCCGAGAAGTCCCGCAGCAGGTGATTCGGCAACTCCGACGCGCGCAGGTACCAGACCGGAGGATTGGCGCCGGCAAAGTGATAGGCGTCGAACCAGAACGCCACGGCCAGCAGCGGCAGCACCCAGATCATCGTGCTGCGCCGGAATTCCAGCCGCAGCAGCCGCCCCGCGCCAGCCCACGAGCGGCGGCGGGACCGCAGCGAGAGCGACGCGGTCGTCATGGCAGCTCCTCCAGCGTGATGCGCCCGGCCCGCAGGGCGCCCAGATGACCGGCCAGCCACGCGTGGCGGGCCGCGGGCGACAGCGCGGCGAACCGGCCGATCGCCGCGACCGCCGCCGCGGATCCCGGCGGGCCCAGGGTGTCGTTGGTGAGCTCGGGGGCAACCTGCCTGAGCAAGACCGTCTCCACCGCCTGCTGTGCCAGGTCGCCGGTCTCGGGGCCGTTCGGCCCTGGGGCGCTGCCGCCGATGACCGTGGTGACGAAGGCGATCTGGAGGCTCTGGGTGAAGTTCTCGCCCGATGTCCGCACCAGTGAACCGGGCGTGGGGGGCATCGCGAAGTCGTACACCGGCGGGCGGCCGGCCACCTCCGCCTGCTGGTTCGTGCTGGCCACGAGGCTGGTGGCGACCTCGCTGACGCGTACGGGCGCGCCGGGCAGGCCGGCGAGCAGCGACAGCGCGGGACGCAGGGCGGCCGTCACCTCCGCCAGGTAGGGCCGGAAGGCCGGGTGAATGCAGACCGGAACGCCGGTCGGGTCCGCGCACACCGGCGTGTACGGAACCGGGTGGTCGCTGGCGGCGTCGTGCAGGACGCCGATGACCACGCCGTCCGGCCCGGCCCGGGCCGTCCCGACCAGGCCCGTCGCGACCCCGGCGGCGGCCAGTCCCGCCACGGCGACGGCGGCGGCAGCGCAGCGCAGCCGGATCCCGGCCCCGGCGGCCCGCGACAGGCCGAGAGCACCCAGCGCCGCGACGGCGAGCCCGGTGAGGAACATCACCTGGGCGATGGCCAGATCCGGCAGGTAAGGGTGGAAAAGCCCGGTGTCCTGGCCGGGGACGCTGGCGGACGGCGACAGCAGCCGGTAACCGCCCGAGACTCCGACCGCGGACCGGAAACCCGCCACTTCGAGACCGAACACCGCAACCGCCGTCAGCCACGGCACGAACCGGTTCGCGAAAGACGCCCCGGCGGCGAATCCGGCCGCGCAGGCCGCCGCCAGCGCGGCCGCGCCGACAGCCACCGGCCACCACGGCGGGGTGCCCCAGGTGGCCTGGGCCGCGGTGGCCCCGTACAGCACGGCCACGCAGGCCAGGTATCCGGCCATCACCCAGGCCAGCGTGGCCGCCAGCGTCGCGGAAAGCCTCGCCCAGCCCGGCCGCCCGGTCGTCGTCACCAGGTCGGCGGCGCGGCAGCGCGTTTCGCGCGACCCCATCCAGGCCGAGGCTCCCGCCACGAAGGTCGCGAAGTCGATCACCACCTTGTCGGGCATGACCGATGCCCGCAGATCCCAGACCGCCGGGTAGCTCATCGCCGTCCGGTACGCGTCGAACCAGAACAGGGCGCCAAGCAGCGGCAGCACCCAGATCATCACGTTGCGGCGCAGCTCCAGGCGCAGCAGCCGCCCGGCCGCGGCGAACGGGACGGCCGCTCCCCACGGGAGGCGCGCAGACCGCCGCACAAGGCGCCGCGGCGACATCGCGACGGCGGTCATGACCGCGCCTGCGCCAGCACCGCGCTGTAGCCGCGTTCCAGCGGCGCGTCGCCCGCCGCGCCCTGACCCGCACCGCGGGCGGTCAGCTCATCCGGCGTGCCGTGGAACACGATCCGCCCGGCGTCCATCAGCGCGACCTCGGAGCAGGCCGCGCCCACGTCCTCGACCAGGTGCGTGGAGACCACCACGGTGGCGCGCTGGCCGAGCTCGCGCAGCAGGGCGCGGAACGCCACCCGCTGCTCCGGGTCCAGCCCGGCGGTCGGCTCGTCCAGCAGCAGCAGGCCGGGCTCGTTGACGATGGCCTGCGCGATCCCCACCCGGCGCAGCATCCCGCCGGACAGCGTGCGCAGCTTCGCCCGCGCCTTGGTACCGAGGTCCACCCGCTCAATCGCGGTCGCCACCGCGCCGGGGATCCGGCCTGGCGGCATCTCCTTGAGCAGCGCGAAGTACTCGACGAACTCGGCCACGGTGAACCCGGGGTAGTAGCCGAGGTTCTGCGGCAGGTAACCGAGCCTGCGCCGGATCTCCCGCCGCGGCCCGTAGCTGCCCGGGTCGCGGTCCAGCAGCCGCAGCGTCCCCGAGGACGGCGCGATCACCGTGGCCATCATCCGCAGCAGCGTGGTCTTGCCCGCCCCGTTCGGGCCCAGCAGCCCGAACACCCCGGTGCCGGTCTCCAGGTCCACCCCGGCCACCGCCTGGTTGCGGCCGAACCGCCGGGTCACCCCCGCGATCTCGACGTTCATGGCGTTCCCTTCGGAATGCGCGTCGCGTACCAGGCGATCGCGGTGCAGGCCGCGGCGAACGCCAGGTAGGGCAGGATGAGGGCCGAGTCGGTGACCGCGGCGGTGAACCGGCCGGAGACGGACTGGCCGGACAGCACGGTGATCGTCCAGGCGGCCAGGCCGGCCGCCACGCCCGCCATGGCCGAACGCGCCACCGTGGCCGCGGCCAGCGCCAGCGCGCAGACCGCGGTCATCGGCACCAGCCAGTCGAAGGTGACCGCGGCCGCGGACCCCGGCACCCCGGCCGCGGACCCGGACACCCCGGCCGCGGCGGCGATGGCCGAGGCGGCCAGCCCGAGCACCGCGTTCAGCCCGAACACGGCCAGCGCCCGGACCAGCAGCACCATCCGGTCGCTGACCGCCATGCTGCAGCTCAGCTCCCAGGCCGGGTCGACGCCCGGCCCGTAGGCGTAGGCGATGCCGGCTCCCGCGACCGCGGGCGCGAACAGGGCCACGAACGGCGTCCCGGTCCATGAGGTGGCCGCCGCCCCCGCGCCCAGCACGGCGACCGTGGCGATGACCCAGCCGAGCAGCAGCGACGGCGTCGTGACCAGCGCCCGGGCCAGGCCCGGCGAGCGCAGCAGGCGCCGGGCCAGGCGCTCCAGCCAGCCCGGCTCGCGCCGCCATACCTGCGCGGCCACCCCCAGCCACACCCGGCTCAGGTCCACGTCGCTCATCGCGTGCCTCCCTCCGCCACGCCGCCCCGGGCCAGGGCCGCCCGCAGCCGCCGCCGCACCCGGTGCGCGCGGCTCTTCACCGTGCCCTCGGGAATGCCCATCAGCCCCGCCACCTCCGCGACCGGCCGGTCCTCCACGTACATCAGCTGCCAGACCCTGCGGTCCGGGGTATCCAAGGACCCGAGCGCCGCCACCGCGTCCGCAAGCTCCAGCCGGGACAATGCCGCGTCCGCCGCGTCCCCCGCGCGCGCCGCATCCCCCGCTCGCCGCGAATCCGAAGCGGCCGCCCCGGGCAGCGTCAGCTCGGGCAGCGCCAGCTCGGCCTGCCCTCGGCGGCGCAGGAACAGCGCCGCCTGCCGCCGCGCGATCCCCCAGATCCACCCGCCCACCGGCCCGACCGGGCGGTAACCCCCCGCCCCCCGCCACACCGCCAGGAAGGTCTCCTGCAGCACGTCCTCGGTGTCGACGGCGGACAGCACCGACCGCAGCCGGGCCGCCAGCCACGGCGCGTGCCTGCCGAACAGCTCCCGCAGCGCGGTATCGTCCCCGTCCGCCACGGCCGCGATCAGCTCACCGTCGTCCATCGCTACTCAATTGCGTTCCGGCGGCGTTCGGTTCACGGGAGCGGTCAGCTGCGCGCCTCCGGGGTGACGAAACCCAGCTCGTAGGCGAGCACCACGGCCTGGCGAGCATCGGCGCGCTGCCTAGCCGTTAAGCCGCGGTGGCGAGCCGGCGAATTCTGGCGTGTCGCTCCTGGCAAAAACCGCGCGGTCCGGCAGAATGGAACAAGGCCCCCTCCACGTATGAGATGGAGGGGGCCTTGTCAGCCCGCGCCGTATCAAGCCGACCGGTTGCCCAGCTGACCCGGCGCCGCGAGCGGCACCGCCAGTGCCAGCCACCCGCGGGAAGCACCGGTTTCCCGGTCCCTCTCACGTCCCGCAGTTTCCTCCGGATGCGGGAAGCGCCGGTTTCCCGGCCCCTCTCACGTCCCGGAGTCTCCTCCGGATGGTGCCCGTTTCCAACGGTGAGAGTATTTCTACTGCGCCGGCCAGCCGCCGCGCAAGGGCCTGCGAGCAATTATTTTTATTCTTTTCGCTATCCACACGATGTCCACAGAATAGGCGCGGTTATCCGCACCTAGCTGCGGTTATCCACCGTTTATGCACAACTAGTCCACAGGTAACCGGATGTGACTTCGGGGCCACCGTAATTACGTCGGCTGATCTTTAATCGCCGCTTTCGGTGATCATTTGCGCCCCACCGCTCCGTGCGCGGACACGACTCCCTCGGGCGCGAAGTCGTCGGGGTCGGGCCGCCACTGATGGACCTGAACGAGTCCCGGCTCGACCAGCTCCAGCCCGGTGAAGAACCGCGCGGTCTCGTCCCGGGTGCGCAGCGTCTGCGGGGTAGAGACGTTCTCGTTGTAGACCTTCTGCACGGTGGGCTGGGCCTTGTGGATGTCGATCGCCGGATGGGAGATCGTCAGGTAGCTCCCGGCCGGCACCGCGTCCATCAGCCGCGCCGCGATCCCCCACGGATCCTCGTCATCTGAGATCAGATGCAGGACCCCCAGCAGCATGACCGCCACCGGCTGCCCGAAGTCCAGCAGTCCCGCCGCCCGCTCCAGGATCAGCCCGGGATCACGCAGGTCGGCCTGCACGTAGTCGGTCGCGCCCTGCGGCGTGCTGCGCAGCAGTGCCTGCGCGTGCAGCAGCACGATCGGGTCGTTGTCGACGTAGACCACCCGCGCGTCGGGGGCCGCCCGCTGCGCCACCTCGTGCGTGTTGTCGCCGGTCGGTATGCCAGTGCCGATGTCCAGGAACTGGCGGATGCCCGCCTCGGCGGCCAGGTACCGGGTCGTCCGGCCGAGGAAGGCGCGGTTCGCGCGGACCCGGAATCGCAGCCCTGGCGCTACTGCCAGCACGCGCTCCGCGGCTTCCCGGTCGGCGGCGAAGTTGTCCTTGCCGCCCAGCCAGTAGTCATAGACCCGGGCCGGGTGAGCCACGCTCGTATCCAGGCCCGCGATGCGCCCTGCGCTGGCGTCCGGATCGCTCTCGGCCATGATGCGCCCCACGCTACCGGCCGGCCGAGTTCTCGGCCAGCTCGGCCACGTACGGCTGCCCGTCGCGCCAGGCCGCGATCTGCTCCGGCCGCCCGTAGGCCCCCAGGTAGCCCGCCACCCGGTCCTTCACGTGCTCCCACACCAGCACCGGCTCCGAGCTCGCCGGACCCCCGCCCCCTCCACCCGCCGACCCCCGCCCCCTCCGAGCCCGCCGGGACCCCCGCCGCAAATGGCCCGAACGGCGCCACCACCACCTCCAGCGACGGATACACGAACACCGCGGTCGACCGCCGCGTCACCGTGCCTCCCGCCACCACCCGGTGCCGCCCCGGCCGCAGCCGCCCCCCGGTCCACCGCGCGAGCAGCGTCCCCGAGAACACCTGCAACGCGCCAGGAACGACGGGCACCGAGAGCCAGTCACCATCTGGCGCCTGGACCTGCAGCCCCTCGTAGTCGCCCTGCTGGGCCAAGATCGTGACCGCCGAGTCGTCCGCGTGCTCGAGCAGCAGCAGCTTGTCCTCGTCACCGGAGTCCGCCACCGCCTCCGGGTACGTCCAGGTCGGATAGTCGTTCACGGTCAGCCGGAAGTGCGGCAGCCGCCCCATCCCGAACGCGTCCCCGGCCAGGCCGAGCGCCCGCGCGTACAGCCCGAGCATCCGCTCCGCCAGCCGCCGGCACGCCGCCATGTACCCGAACGCCGTCTCCCTCAGCCCCGGGTCATCCTCGGGCCACAGGTTGGTATGAGCGAACAGCCCGAGGTACTCCTGCGGCACCCCGGCCGCGCTCGCCGCGGCCACGTCGTCGAACTGCGCCACGTTGAACCGCTCGAGCTCCAGCCGCCCGAAGTCATCCGGCCACTGCCGCCACCCCCGGTAGGGATGCGGGCTGGCCAGCCGGGCCTTGTCCGCCCGCGGCAGGCTCAGCAGCCGCGCCATCCGCCGCCCCAGGTCGCCGCTCAGCTCCTCAGGGACCCCGTGGTTGACCACCTGGATGGCCCCCAGATCCTGCGTCCCCGCCCGCACCGCCTGCAGGTCCGCGCGCTCCAGGTCCACCACGGGAATCGCGTACGTCATCCGCTCATCTCCTTACCGGCGAGATTCCTATTATCCCGAACGGTCCCGCGTCCTCCTGTCCCGTCCCCGTCCGATGAGATCCGCGGCGTGACGCCGTCTACCGTTCAGCGCTGGCTCAATCGGCGCTCAACGCGGGCGCTGTATCTGGTGGGGGTAACCCCCCCTCCGATAACCGGGGGCCAGCACCATCGGAATATCGCGGTGCGATCCGTAGTCTCAGAACATACGGGGTTGGAACAGGGAAACGGGGCGAAGACGATGGCGGCGGTGGTAAGCGAGTCGCGCGCGAAATCGACGTGGCTGACCGGCACGGCGGGCCTGCTGGTGCTGGCCGTGGCCATCGTGATGATGGTCCTCGCCGCCCCCCAGACCCACCAGGCGCCGCGTCACGACACCGTGACCTCGCACGTGACCCACGACGTGACCTCGCGCGTGACCCGCGACCAGCTGACCTCCTGGGTCTGGGCCACTCCCCAGCACTGGGTCCCCGCCGACCGCGCGCCCAGGCCCTAAGCGCCCTGAGCGCCCCGTGCGCCCTGAGCGCCCTGTGCGCCCTCCTCCCGCGGCCCCCGCAGCACCGACACCGACCGCGGCCCCACGGTAACCCGATCGCCCGCCCGGCACACCGCCCCCGCCGCCCCGGCCGCAGCCTCGTCCGCCCCGGGCGTCCGGCCGTGGTAGGTGTCGATGTCCGTCTGCCACGCCTGCCCCGCCCGGGTCTGCGGGATGGCCGGGATGGCGAAGTCAAGCGGTTCCCACCACGCGTTGACCAGGACCAGGAAGTCGTCGTCCAGCAGCAGGCTGCCGTCCGGCGCCTGATCGGGGGCGTCCGAGCCGTCCAGGTAGATGCCGATCGCGAGCGCGTTGCGGTCGTCCCAGTCGGCCTGGGTCATCGCGGTCCCGGCCGGGGTGAACCAGCCGAGGTCGGAGGCCTCGGCGCCGGTGAGGAAGCGCCGCCGGCGGAACACCGGGTGCGACCGCCGGAACGCCACCAGGTTCTTGCTAAAGGCCAGCAGGTCGCCGTCCACGGCGGACCAGTCGAACCAGGACACGTCGTTGTCCTGGCAGTACGCGTTGTTGTTCCCGCCCTGGGTCCGGCCAAGCTCGTCCCCGCCGAGCAGCATCGGCACGCCCAGCGACAGCAGCACGGTGGCCAGCATCGCCCGCGACTGCCGCGCCCGCAGCGCCAGCACCTCCGGGTCCGGCGTCGGCCCCTCGGCGCCGCAGTTCCAGGAGCGGTTGTCGTCCGTCCCGTCCCGGTTGGACTCCCCGTTCGCGTCGTTGTGCTTGCCGTCGTAGGACACCAGGTCCCGCAAAGTGAAGCCGTCGTGCACGGTGATCAGGTTGATCGAGGCGGCCGGGCTCCGGCGGCCCGGCCCGTACAGGTCGGACGACCCGGAGAACCTGGTCGCGAACTCCCCGATGCCGCCGGTCTTCTGGCTGCGCCAGAAGTCCCGCATGCTGTCCCGGTACTTGCCGTTCCACTCGTGCCACAGCACCGGGAACCGGCCTAGGTCGTAGCTGTCCATCTGCCCGACGTCCCAGGGCTCGGCGATGAGCTTGGCCTGCGACACCACGGGATCCTGCGCGACCAGGTCGAAGAACGCGGACATGGGGCTGAACCCGCCCTCCTGCCGCGCCAGGGTGGCCGCGAGGTCGAACCTGAACCCGTCCACGTGCATCTCGGTCAGCCAGTACCGCAGCGAGTCCATGATCAGCCGCAGCGTGACGCTCTGCCCCGCGTTCAGCGAGTTGCCGGTCCCGGTGGTGTCGTAGTACCGGCTCGGGTCACCCGGGTCCAGCCGGTAGTAGGCCGGGTTGTCCAGCCCGCGGAAGCACAGCGTGGGGCCGCCCGCGCCGCCCTCGGCGGTGTGGTTGAACACCACGTCGAGGATGACCTCCAGCCCCGCGTGATGCAGCGCCCGCACCATCGCCTTGAACTCGCCGACCTGCCCGCCGTCATGCCCCGCCCGCACCGCGGCGGAGTAGGAATGATGCGGCGCGAAGTACCCGATGGTGTTGTAACCCCAGTAGTTGGTCAGCCCCCGGTCCCGCAGGAACGCCTCGGGCACGTACTGATGGACCGGCAGCAGCTCCACCGCGGTCACGCCCAGCCCGGTGAGGTAGTCGACCACGGCCTGGTGCCCGAGCCCCGCGTAGGTGCCGCGCAGCGCCTCGGGTACGTCCGGGTGCCGCATGGTGAGGCCCTTGACGTGCACCTCGTAGATGATCGTGTCCGAGTAGCCGCACCGCGGCGGCGCGTCGGCGCCCCACCGGAACATCGGGTCCGTGACCAGGCTGACCGGCACGTGCCCGGCCGAGTCCAGCGAGCTCGCCGCCTCCGGGTTATGCGCGTCGTGGCCGAGCACCTCGGGCCCGAAGCTCACCTCCCCGCGCGTCGCCCGGGCGTAGGGATCGAGCAGCAGCTTGGCCGGGTTGCAGCGCAATCCCCGCGCGGGATCCCACGGCCCGTGCACCCGGAACCCGTAGGCCTGCCCGGCCCCGATCCCCGGCACGAACCCGTGCCAGACCCCGTCGTCGTAGGCGGGCAGCCGGACCCGGGTTTCCCCGCCCCCGTCGTCGAACAGGCACACCTCGACGCCCTCGGCAATGCCCGAAGCCACCGCGAAATTGGTTCCCCCGTCGCGCATCGTCGCGCCCAGAGGCGACGCCAGGCCAGGAAATGCATCCGCCACGCGGCATACGTTACCGCAACCAGGAAACATCAGCTTGCTATTCGACCGTAAGTTCGATAACATGTCCGTAGCAGGTTGAGAAATTCATTTTTTCCGAACGGACGGTACTGCGTGCCCCGGGCCCCGTTCCCCAGTCCCGGAGACAGCGAAGAGCCCGACGGCTCCCTGCCCGCGTGAAGGCCAGCCCTCCTCCCGGACAAGCAGTTCGTAGACGCCCTCTCTGCCACCCCTGACTCGCCGCCCGCCGTCCCCGCCAACCCTGCAGGCCGGGACGGCGGGCGGCCCGGCGGCCGGTCACCGCGGTGGCGATACCGGGAAGGGCCGGTCGTCGACGATGCGCTTCATCACGATCGTTGAGCTGATCCGGTGCACGCCGGGCAGGGTGGCGAGCTTCTCGTCGCGCATTACCTGGTATGAGACCAGGTCGGCGGTGGCGACCCGGATCAGGTAGTCCGGGTCGCCGAACAGCCGTTCCGCGTGGCGGACCTCCGGCACGTCGGCCAGTCCGCTCTCGAAGGCCGCGATCGTCGCCGCGTCTTCGCGGTCCATGGTGACCTGGACGAGCACCTCGAAGCCGAAGCCGATCGCGGCCGGGTCGATGACGGCCCGGTAGCCGCGGATGGCCTTGGTACGCTCCAGCTCGCGCAGCCGCCGGTGGCACGGCGCCACGCTGAGCGAGACCCGCTGGGCGAGCTCGGTGACGGTCAGGCGCCCGTCCGCCTGAAGCTCGGCAAGTATCTTCCGGTCAACCGCATCCATCGCAAAGATTATTGCAGAGTATCGGCCACCAGAGCAAAAATATAGAAGAAAATGTCGGCAAAACTGGCGTAATTTATCAGCAGAGACACATTTCCTGCTGGAGGCCCGCGACCCGTCATGATCGACGTCCTCAACGACATCCCGATCGCCGCCACCGTGTTCGCCGTCCCGCAGTTCCTCCCGCAGATCCGCAAGCTCCGGGCCACCCGCGACACCGCCGGCGTGTCCTGGTCGTGGGCGGCCCTGACCAGCGTCAACAACGCGGCCTGGATCGCCTACTTCACCCTCGAGCACTACTGGACCGCGCTGATCCCGTCGTCCTCGGCGACGTTCCTCGCCGGCACGCTCACCCTGCTCCTCACCGTCCGGGGCCGGGCGAGCCTGCGGCCCTCGCTCCTGATCGGCACGTGGGCGGCGCTGCTCGTCACGGCGTACCTCGTCGCGGGGCGCGCCGGCCTGGGGGCCCTCCTCACCGCCGCGTTCGCCGTGCAGGTCACGCCGTCGATCTGGACCGCCTACCGGACGGCCCGCCCCACCGGCGTCTCATCCGGCACCTGGCTGCTCATCCTCGGCGAGCTGACCTGCTGGATGATCTTCGGGCTGTACAAATCCGATCCGCGCCTGATCACCCTCGGCGTCACCGGCGTGACCGCCAGCGCGCTCATGCTGGCCCGGATTCACCGGGTCCTAGATCGTCCGGCCTGGCCAGCTGCCCGGCGGTCCGCGGGAACAGGCGGCTGACGTACTTGACGGTCACGTCGGTGCCCGCCTGGGCATGGACCATGATCATGGGTAGTTTTGGGCAATATTTGCCCGTTTCTGCTCACGATCATGAAACAGCGTGGCGTGAAGGCTTGCTTAAGTTCCTGGCCGTGCGGCTAGACCGCCTCGTCCCCATACAGATCCCGCCACAGACGCCTCAGGAACCTCTCGTCGCTGCCGTCGTCGTATTCAACCGCGTCGGAAAGCTCGTCATGCGGCAGTTCGGCAGGGCTGGCCAATCCCCGCCGAAGCTCGTCCTTGAAAACGCGGATCTCGTCATCGTCTGGTTCTGGCGAGCGAGCCCTCCGGACCAGGTCGCCATATGCCCCGTCGTACGCGTCGGGACTGCAGTAGGTCGCGGCGACGGCGATGAGCGTCGCGAACGGCCCGTCAGGGTGCCGCTCCCAGTAGAACTCCTTCACGGCGCCTCTCCCTAGTCTTCCCCCGGCGACTGCGCATACATGGTGACCATTTCATATCCCTTGCCTGCGCTGTTGGGCCCGAACATAAAGATGACGGTCCCGTTCTCGAATGTCTCGACGGGCCGGAGTCCGGTTCCATGAGATCGTACGACCTGTTACCGGTACGGCGCATTCACCCACGCGCCCCGACCCTCTGTGCCGCGACAGGCTGCCGCTCCACCTGCCCCATCCGCCATCCCGTGCAATACCGATGACCATCCGGGCCGAGCGGGCTCTCAGTCCAGCACCACCTGGACGCGGACGCCTGTAGCTGAACTTCGTCTCCAGCGCCGCGCGTACCTGCGGATGCTCGACGCCTCGCGCGACGGCCATGGCGAAGGAGTCCGGGATCTGTATCCGCGTTGGGATCCCGACACTGGTGAGCCCGACCATCCGGCTTGAGGCCGTCGATGCCGGCGGCTCGTTTGGCCGGGTCGAGCTGGGCGGGGTCTTCCAGGCAGGCCACCCGCCGCCGGTTCATCTCCTCGGTAACCCAGCCCTCATGCCGGATATGCGCGTGCCCGCCACCCCGGTCCAGCGCCGCGAACACCCGCTGCACCTCGACCGGGCACCCGGCCGCCGCGGTCAGCCACGGCCGCTCCGCCCGATGCGCCTCGATGTACGCCGAAGCCTCCCCGCCCACCCGCTCCGGCAACCCGGCCCGCCCGGCTCGAACCGCCGCAGCACCTCACCGCCGGCCGCCCGGAACGAGCTCTCGGCCGCCAGATCCGCCGCGTACTCCTCCCGGCTGCGCGGCTCGACCCGCAGCCGGATCAGCGCCCGCGTCACCGCCAGCCCGCAGGACATGCGGATCGGGCCGGTCATCACGGCCAGGCTCGTCCGCGCCGCGGTGAAGTTCACCCACACCGCCAGTATCGCCGCCATGTCCAGATGCGTCTCATCGACGAACAACCCTGGCCTGAGCATGGACACCGCGCAGATCGAGGTCTTCCTG
>CAVPLC010000027.1:0-41826 GCA_963705835.1 uncultured Actinomycetes bacterium | reverse complement strand
CGAGCGCAACGAGGAGATGCGCCGTCGGTACCAGCGCGCGCCGGTCGGCTCGCAGTGGACGACCGGCGCGACCGGGAACACCGGCGACGGCATCCTGGCGGGGCTGGACCTGGGCGCGGCGGTCGGGCTGATGGACGACGCCTGGTGGGGGCCGTCGATCCCGCTGCCCGGCGGGCCCTACTTCTGCCTGGCCGAGCGCAGCCTGCCGGGCTGCATCCTGGTCAACGGCGCGGGCCAGCGGTTCGTCAACGAGTCGGCCCCGTACGTCGACGCGGTGCACGCCATGTACGAGGCGAACACGCCGGAGAACCCGCACATCCCGGCCTGGCTGGTGTTCGACCAGCGCTATCGCGACCGGTACGTGTTCACAGGCCTGCCGCCGGGCCGCCCGCTGCCGCGCCGCTGGTACGCGGCCGGGGCGGTGGTCCGCGCGGACGACCTGGCCGGGCTGGCCGCCGCGGCCGGGATCGGAGCCGGAGGCCTGGTCAAGACCGTGACCAGGTTCAACGAGTTCGCCGTAGCGGGCAGGGACGGGGAGTTCGGCCGCGGCGACTCGGCGTATGACCGCTACTACGGCGACCCGCGCTGCCGGCCCAACCCCAACCTGGCCCCGCTGGCCCGGCCGCCGTTCTACGCGGCCAAGATCGTGCCCGGCGACCTGGGCACCAAGGGCGGGCTGCGCACCGACGAGCGGGCGCGGGTGCTCCGCGAGGACGGCACCGCGATCCCCGGGCTGTACGCCGCGGGCAACGCGAGCGCGTCGGTGATGGGCCACAGCTACGCGGGCGCGGGCGCGACGATCGGACCGGCCATGACGTTCGGCTACATCGCCGCCCGCAGCGCCGCCGAGGCGGGCTGACCATCACCGCGGTTTCAGGGACGTCGGCCCTGGCTGTCGGGCAGTGGATGAACTTCCCCGCCCTCGGCACGTAGCAGCGCGGCCAGCGCCGGATCGGCGGTCGCCAGCGGACGATGACTGGCGAGTGCGGCCGACGCGGCGACGCAGTCGGCGAGGCTGACGGCCGCCCGATCGCGATGGTAACGGCGGGCGCGGATATGGCCCGCCTCCATGCCGAGTTCATAGGAGACGGGCAGCACGGTAAGGCCGACGTGGCAGAGCAGGGCCAGGTCAGCTTCTATGTTGTCCGGGTCGGCACCGAACACCCCGACCATCTGGTCGCAGACTTCAGCCGCGTTGACCGAGGTGAGCAAGGGCTGACCGCGCAGGAGGTCGGCGACCTCCGCGGCGGGAGGCTCCCCGCGCAGGTAGGCAATGACGGCGTAGGCGTCAAGAACGGTCACGCAGCGCCAGCCTGGCGGCGCTTCTCGATGGCTGCTTCTGCGTCCCGGTCCGCGGCCCGCGCGTCGTCCGCGGTCGGGCCGGGCATGTCGTAAGCACCGCGCAGGGCCTCGACCGGGTCATCGGGAACCGGCCGGATGATGGCGTAGTCGCCGCGGTCGATGACGAGAACAGTCCTCGTCCCCCACCGGTGCCGCACCGCGGCGGGGACGGAAACCTGCCCGTTACGGCTCACCTTCACCCGAGTGGCGGTCATGAATTCATTGTATATGAACGTGCTGCCATTGTATGGTGCTGGCCGCGTAATACGAGGATCTTGCGGGTCGATCTCACCCTCTGGAAGGGTTGCGGCATGCACGAGATGCGGGGATCACCTCCCGTGGTCAGAGACGGCAGGCTTTCAGCTCATCCCCGCCCCGCGCAGCCCGCTCTACGCACGCGGTGCACTCGTGGCAGCGGTACTCCGAGCCGCGGCCCGCCGCTGTACTGCGCCGTCCTCAGC
Source organism: uncultured Actinomycetes bacterium (assembly GCA_963705835.1). GTDB lineage: Bacteria > Actinomycetota > Actinomycetes > Streptosporangiales > Streptosporangiaceae > Palsa-504. The sequence goes on along the minus strand of CAVPLC010000027.1, from coordinate 40,024 downwards.
TTCGCCGACCTCTGTCCGCAGGCAGACCAGATGGTCCACGATCTTCAAGCCTGGCGCCAGCGATCACCTGCCGTGAACGACCCCTACGCCACTGGCCCCCTCGCCTAGGCGCCGGGCGCAGGACAGGATCAGGGCGCTGGTGGGGACGCCGGTGCCGGCGGTGACCAGGACGGGGGCGTCGCCGGGGACCTGGTTGACCGACGTGCCGCGGACCTGGCGGACGGCCTCGGCGATGCCGTTCATGCCGTGGATGTAGGCCTCGCCGAGCTGGCCGCCGTGCGGGTTGAGCGGCAGGCGGCCGCCCATCTCGATCGCGCCGCCGGCGATGAAGTCGCGGGCCTCGCCGCGGGCGCAGAAGCCGAGTTCCTCCAGCTGCATGAGCACGTAGGGGGTGAAGTGGTCGTACAGCACGGCGGTGCGCACCTCGGACGGGCCGACTCCGGCCTGGCGCCACAGCTGGCGGGCGACCAGGCCCAGCTCGGGCAGGCCGGTCAGGTCGTCGCGGTAGTAGCTGGTCATGGTGAACTGGTCGCGGCCGGCGCCCTGGGCGGCGGCGCGGATCACCGCGGGCCGGTGCGGTAGGTCGCGGGCCCGGTCCAGGCTGGTCACGACGACCGCGACGGCGCCGTCGCTCTCCTGGCAGCAGTCCAGCAGCCGGAGCGGCTCGACGATCCAGCGCGAGGCCTGGTGCTCGGCGAGCGTGACCGGGCGCTGGTAGAACCAGGCGTGCGGGTTGGTCGCGGCGTGCCGGCGGTCCGCGACCGTCACCCGGCCGAAGTCCTCGCTGGTCGCGCCGTAGCAGTGCATGTAGCGGCGGGCGGCCATGGCCACCGTGGCGGCCGGGGTGGCCAGGCCCATCGGGTAGTGCCAGCCGTTGTCCACGCCGGAGGTCGTGGGCATCGAGACCGCGCCTGCCGCGACGCGGCCGAAGCGGCGGCCGGAGCGCTCGTTGAGGGCGCGGTAGCAGACCACCACGTCGGCCGTGCCGGTGGCGACGGCCATGGCCGCGTGCTGGACGGTGGCGCAGGCGGCGCCGCCGCCGTACCCGATCTGGCCGAAGAAGCGCAGCTCGGGGACGCCGAGCTCGCGCGCGACCGCGATCTCGGCGTTGGTGTCCATGGTGAAGGTGACCAGGCCGTCGCACGTCGGACGGGCCGAGCCCGGCGTCGGCGAGCGCGGCCTGCACCGCCTCGGCGGCCAGCCGCAGCTCGCTGCGGCCCGAATCCTTGGAGAACTCGGTCGCGCCGATGCCGGCGATGGCCGCGGTGATCACGGGGCGATCCGGACCGTGCCGGTGACGTGGTCGCCGAGGCTGCACCGGCCGGTGACCGAGACCACGCGTTCGGCCCCTTCGGACGCGGTGACCTGGCCGGTGAGGGTGAGCGTGTCGCCGGCGTGGCACGGCACGCCCAGGCGGATGGAAATGGCACGGACCACCGCGTCCGGCCCGGCCCAGTCGCACACGTAGCGCTGGACCAGCCCGGTGGTGGTCAAGATGTTGACGAAGATGTCCCTGGCGCCGCGCTCCATGGCGCGGTCCCGGTCGTGGTGCACGTCGGTGAAGTCGCGGGTCGCCAGCGCCGAGGAGATCACGAAGGTGGGCGTCACGTCGATGACCCGGTCCGGGAGCGTGCCCTCCGCGCGCGGCCGCCATGCGGGCAGGGTCAGGTCGTCGTCGATCCGGGCGAACGCGACGCGGACCGGCAGCCCGAGCCGGACCTGGTCCGGGCGGACGCCGGGCATCTCGCCGACCATCCGCACGCCCTCAGGCAGCTGGACCAGGGCCACCACCATCGGCAGCGTCTTGCCCGGCACCGGCGGGTGATGGTGGACGACGTAGCTGAACACCTCGCCGGTCCCGGCCGCGACCGACGTACCCGCCGTCGCCGGCCGCGCCGCACGAGGGGCACATCGGCCCGGGCGGGTGGCGCAGCGTGCCGCAGTTCGCGCAGCGCTGGATGCGCAGCTCGCCGGCCCTGGTGCCGGCCCAGAAGAACGCGGTGTCTGGTGTGATCTGCGGGCGCATGACGGATCCCGACCCCGGCCCCGGGCAACGACGTCGTTGGGTCGGGCGCGGGATCTGGGTTCGGGGGGCGGCGGAATTTTAGGATGCGGAAGTCCATGGTGGCGACGGGCTCGGTGGGCGCGTCAGTGGCGGCGGCCGGATCGGCTGAGGCGAACCAGGTGCTGCGGGTGGTGACGAACCAGCCTTCGCCCAGGGCGGTGCGCTTGGGGCCGGTGACGTCGAGGAGGCGGGCGCGGACGGACAGGTGCTCGCCGAGCTTGAGGTAGCGGTGGTAGGCCTGGTCGCAGTTGGTGGCGACGACCGAGGTGTAGCCGGCCTCGTCCAGGATGCGGGACATCTGGCCGAGCGGGTCGTCGTCGCCTCGGCCCCTGGACGCCGTGCAGGCCGGGCATGGTCCAGACCTGGATCATCGCGGGGGGCGCCGTATCGGGGTCGGCGCCGGGGCGCGCCAGGGCGGGCCAGGGTCGGCGCCTGGGCCGCCGAGGGCCTCGAGCCAGGTGCGGATCATGGGCAGGTTCACCGGGTCGCGGGCGGCGCGCGGGCGGCTGTCGCCTGCTGCGGCGAGGCGGGCGGCGGCGGCCCGGATTGTGTCCTCGGTGCTCACCGCGGCGCCCGGGGGAGACCAAGGCCGGCGGTGGCGATCAGCTCGCGCTGGATCTCGTTGGCACCGCCGCCGAAGGTCAGCACGATGTTCCGCTTGAGCTGCACGTCCAGCCAGGTCATCAGGTCCGCGGGGGCGGCGTGCCGGCCTGCCGCCTCGGCCAGGTCCTGCCCGATTTCCTGCAGCTGCTCGGAGGAGAAGACCTTGGTGGCGGACGCGTCGGCCACGTCAAGGGCGGGCGCGGACGCGACTTGCCAGTTGAGCAGCTCGTTGACGCGCATGACGGCCGCGGCGCGGGCCAGCGCGCGGGCCAGGTCGGGCTGGGTGAGCAGGGAGCGTTCGGCGGCCCAGGCGCGGACCCGGTCGTGCAGGGCGGCGATCCGGCCGGCCGGTCCGAGCATGACCCGCTCGTGGTTGAGCTGCGTGGTGATCAGCCGCCAGCCGTCGTTCTCCGCGCCGACCCGCATCCGGACCGGGACGCGCACGCCCGCGTAGTAGGTCGCGTTGACGTGGTGGGCGCCGTCGTGCGTGATGATCGGGGTCCAGGAGAACCCCGGGTCGCGGGTGTCCACGATGAGGATGGAGATCCCCTGGTGCCGGGGCGCGGCGGGGTCGGTCCGGCAGGCCAGCCAGATGTAGTCGGCCTCGTGCGCGCCGGTGGTGAAGATCTTCTGCCCGTCGACGACGTACTCCTCCCCGTGGCGGACGGCGCGGGTACGCAGCGACGCGAGGTCCGTGCCGGCCTCGGGCTCGGTGTAGCCGATCGCGAAGTGCACCTCGCCGGCCAGGATCGGCGGCAGGAAGAAGTCCTGCTGCCACGGCGTGCCGTGTTCCTGCAGGGTCGGGCCGACGGTCGACAGCGTGACGGCGGGCAGCGGCACGTCGGCGCGGGCCGCCTCGTTCGCGAAGATCTGCTGCTCGACCTGGCCGAACCCGCGGCCGCCGTACCGCACCGGCCAGCCCACCCCGAGCCATCCGTCGCGGCCCATCCGGCGCACCACGTCGCGGTAGACGGTGCCGTGCCGTTCGGTGAGCAGCGCCGCGCGCTCGGCGGGCGACATCAGGCCGGCGAAGTAGCCGCGCAGCTCGTCGCGCAGCGCGAGCTGGTCCGGGGTCAGGTCGATGAACATGCCAGCCGCTCCAGCCGGTACTCCGCGCCGCCCAGGTAGCGGACCAGGTCACCGGTCAGCGAGGAAAACCGGTGCAAGGGATAGGTCACGTCCATGCCGAGCCCGCCGTGCAAGTGATGACATGTCCGAACGGAACGGGGTGCGTGCTCCGTGCACCACCACGCGGCCACGTCGAGGTCGCCGGCCGCGTCGCGGCCTTCGGCCAGGCGCCAGCACGCCGACAGCGCGGCCAGGTGCAGCGTGCGGGACGCGATGTAGGTGTCGGCGATCTGCTGGGAGACGGCCTGGAACTCGGCCAACGGCCGGCCGAACTGCCTGCGGGTGGCGACGTGATCCCTGGTCAGCGCCAGGGCGCCGGCCACCGTGCCGTCGGCCAGCGCACACGCCCCGGCCACGGCCAGCTGGTACAGGTCGCGCAGGCAGTCCGCCCCGCCGAGCATCCCCTCGATGCGCGCCCCGTCCATCCGCAGCGTGTACTCGGGCTCCGCCGGAGGAGCTGGGGGCTCCGGGTCAGGGTTCCTCCCGCCGCACGGGGGTCTACCATGATCATGGGTAGTTTGGCGCTATTTGACCAAAACTGTCCGCGACGGACGCGGGCACGAGCACGAGAGCGGCTTGCTCGGCGTAGGGGACGCCGACCTTGACGCCGGTGATCCTTCCGTCCGTGATCGGCTGCGGCCGGAGGGTCAGGCTGGGGGTCGGAGGGCTCGCGGATCGCCGCGGTGAGGATGAGCTCGCCCGACGTCACGGCGGAGGACCGGTTGCTGCAGGGCGCGTCGCCCCACCGGAGGAGGGGGAGGGCGCCGGTCATGAGGGTGGCCAGCGCTTTCGCGCTCGGACGGGGCGCGGCGGCCGATCTCGGTGAGCAGGACAGCCAGGTCGAGTACGCCGAGTACGGATACGTCCAGCAGGCCGGCGCGGGCGAGTTCCTTCCAGGGGTCGGGGGCGGCGAGGACCTCAGCGGCCAGGGCGGCCACCGCCTGCTGGCTCTCTGTCGGCGTGAAGTCCATCATCGGGGTAGGCCCAGGACGCGTTCGGCCACCTGGTTGAGCAGGATCTGGGTGGTGCCGCCCGCGATGGACAGGCACCGGGTGAGCAGGAACTCATAGCTGGCGTCCCCCTCGGCGGCGCCCGCCGGGCCCCGCAGTTCCAGGACGGTCTCGGCGACCGCCTGGCGGTGCGCGGTGCCGATCAGCTTGCGGATCGCGGGGTGGGCGCCGCGCTCGCCCAGCGCGGCGATGGCCAGTGCCCCGGCCGCATGCACGCCGGTCCGTTCGGAAAAAAGAGAATTGGCGGCACCGCCCGCGGCCAGCAGCCCGTCCACCGCCTCGTCCTGGCCGCGGCCGATGGCCACCCGCTCGGTGGCCAGCGTGGACATCGCGATCCGCCAGCCGTCGCCGGGTGCTCCGAGCACGCAGTCGTCGGGCACGAACACGTCGTCGAGGAAGACCTCGTTGAACACCGCGCGGCCGGTGATCTCGCGCAGCGGCCGGATGTCGATGCCAGACGCGTGCATGTCGACCAGGAAGTACGTGATTCCCTGGTGCTTGGGCACGTCCGGGTCGGTGCGGGCCAGGCCGATCGCCCAGTCCGCCTGGCGGGCCAGGGAGGTCCAGACCTTCTGGCCGGTCAGCCGCCAGCCCCCCTCGACTCGCTGCGCCCTGGTCCGCAGCGAGGCCAGGTCCGAGCCGGCCTCCGGCTCGCTGAACAGCTGGCACCAGGTGATCTCGGCGCGCCTGGTGGGGCCGAGGAAACGGTCGTGCTGCGCCGGGGTGCCGTACGTGGCGATCGCGGGTCCGGCCCAGGCGCCGATGGCTGTGCCTTCTCGGGGGGACGCCCCCCCCAGACCCCCCCGCTTCTGGGGGGACCCATCCCCCCAGGCCCCCCTTGGGCGGGCGCCGGCGGCGGCCAGTTCGGCGGTCCGGATGCGCCAGGGGGTGCTGCCGCCCAGGAGCTGGCGCAGCGCTAGGGCCCGGCGCAGGTACAGGTGGGCGTCGTGGTCCCAGGTGAAGCCGATGCCGCCGAGCACCTGAATGCAGTCCTTGGCGTTGTCCACGGCGTCATCCAGGGCCAGCGCGGCGGCGGCCGCGGCGGCCAGCGGGTGCTCGGCGGGCGCCTCGTCGGCGGCGCGGGCCGCGTCCCAGGCGAGGGCGGCGGCGCGTTCGGCCCGGCAGGCCATGGTGGCACACAGGTGCTTGACCGCCTGGAACTCACCGATCGGCCGGCCGAACTGCCTTCGTGTCCTGGCGTACTCGGCGGCGGTGCCGGCGCACCAGGCGGCCACGCCCGCGGCCTCCGCGGCGTACACGGTGGCGGCCAGGTCGCGGACCCGGGCGGTGGTCAGGCCGTTGAGGACCTGATCGGCGGGGACGGCGGTATCGGCAAGCGTGACGTCGGCCAGGGAGCGGGAGAAGTCGACGGGGTCGCGGCTGGTCAGCGTGACGCCGGGGGTGCCGGCCTCGACGACGAACCACGCCTCGCCGCTATCGGTGGCCGCCCCCAGTAGCAGGTGCGAGGTGGTGCCGGCGCCCAGGACCGGCCCGGTGCGGCCGGTTACGTGCAGGCTGCCGTCGGCATGACGGGCGCCGGTCAGGGTGCCGGTCTCCAGGGCGACGGCGGCGGTGGCCCTACCCGTGGCCCAGCCCGCGACCAGGGCGGGGAGCTGGGCGGCGGCGAGCAGGCCGGCCAGGGCGGTGGGCAGGACCGGGCCGGGGACGAGCGCGACGGCGAGCTGCTCCAGGGCGGCGGCCAGGTCGGCCAGCGTGCCGCCCGCACCGCCGGCTTCCTCGGGGAGCGCGATGGCGAAGATGCCGAGGGCCGCCAGGTCGCTCAGGTACGCGTTCCCTGGTGCCGGGCGGCGGACCGCGGCGACCGGGCCGGCCTGCTTGGCCCAGTCGCGGATCGAGGCCTGCAGGGCCAGCTGGTCGGGCGTGATGGCGATCGGCACGGCCATATTAGAACACGTTCCACCGAGGTGCGGCCAGGGTAAGCTGGCCGTGATGGCAACCACGAGAACGCGTGCCAACGCGCAGCCGAGCGCTCCGGCCGACGCGGAGTTCGGCTCGGCGGCCCAGCGCGAGCGGCACAAGCGGATCCTGGATGCCACGCTGGCGCTGGCCTCCAAGGGCGGCTACGAGGCCGTGCAGATGCGGGCCGTGGCCGAGCGGGCCGACGTGGCCCTCGGCACGCTGTACCGGTACTTCCCGTCCAAGATCCACCTGCTGGTGTCCGCGCTGGCCCGTGAGATGGAGCGGAACCAGGAGCGCCTGGACCGCAAGCCGATCCCGGGTGAGACGCCGTACGAGCGGGTGCTGTACGTGCTCGGCCGGACGACCCGGTCGATGCAGCGCGAGCCGATGCTCATCGAGGCGATGACGCGGGCGTTCATGTTCGCCGACCCCAGCGCGGCGGCCGAGGTCGACACGGTCGCGCGGCTGATGGAGCGGATGTTCACCAAGGCCATGCACTCCGGTGAGCCGTCGGCCGACGACACCGCGATCGCCAGGGTGATCGGCGACGTCTGGCTGTCCAACCTGGTCAGGTGGGTGACCCGGCGCGCGTCAGCCGACGACGTGACCCATCACCTCGAGCTCGCGGCCCGCCTGCTGCTTCGCTGAGCGGACGAGCAGGACGATCCCGGCGATCAGGGCCAGGCCGCCGACGATCCCGGCCACCAGCGGTCCGATGGTGTCGAGCCAGGACAGTTCGGTGCGGCCGCTGGAGTCGAGCCCGACCACGGCGGTCACGGTCTGCGGCGTGGCCACCAGGTCGCCGCTGAACAGGACCGCGACGGTGGCGCCGGTGGCCGGGTTCTGCAGGGTCTCCCGCTCGTTCTCGTTGACGTTGAGCAGCCCGCCGGTCTCCGGGTCGACCCAGTAGATGAGGTGGATCTGGTAGATCTCCGGCAGCTTCGCCACCTTCGCGGTCAGCCCGAAGAACGACCCGGGCACGGTGATGGTCGCGACCTGGGTGGGGGGCACGTTCTCGGTGAACATGTAGGTCGGGACGCCGTCGGTGGTGGCGGTCCCGGTGTAGGTGAACGGCACGGCCCGGTTCAGCGTGGTGTCGAAGACGTCGTAGGTCTTCTTCTGGGTGCCGATCGGGAACACGTACCCGACGAGCCCGGTCTGCCGGATGCGGGTGTCGCCGTTGACGTTGGCCCCGCAGCAGTCGATCAGCTGGCCGGTGCGCCGGTCGAACGCGAAGCGGCGGGTCTGGTTGCTGACCGGCAGGTTGTTGGTGGTGTCGTACGCGCTGGCGGTCTGGTCCCACACCGCGGTCGAGGAGTTGCCGGCCGCGGCGTCGCCCCTGATCGTGTACGTGGCCCGGACCGTGACTCCGGTCTTCTCGGTCAGCTTGACCTGGCTGAAGTAGGACACCCCGGACCCGGCCAGGATCGCCGAGGTGCTCTCGTTCAGCGGGAACTTCACGACCTGGCCGCTGACCACGGTGGGCAGGAGCACCGCCGCCGCGATGAGGATGACGCCGAGCCCGGCAAGCACGAGACCCACGACCCGTCGCATCGTTCCTCCCGGAGGCAGAAACTGTAACAGGTTCTACTTTAGCGGGAGCCGTAGTTGTAGGTCGAGGAATTGCCGGGCGTGCTACTGCTGTGAGTGGTGAGCACGTTCACCACGAGGACGGTGCCCCCGATGGCGATCGCGACACCCAGGACGATGGCAATGATCAACCGGAGCACGACAGTCCTTCCTCAGGCCGTGGTCAAGGGATGGTGAAGGTTACCTCGGCGGCCGGCCCTTTGTGCTTGTAGAAGTTGACCGGCTCCACCCTGGCCCGGTACGTGCCGGGCCGCAGCCCGGTGATGGTCGCACGAGGGGCGGTCGGATAGGCCGCCGGTATACGGCCCTGGTAACCCGGTCCGTTCAGGAAGACGCGATAGCGGACGGACAGGCCAGCATCGCGCCAGCTCAAGGTGACCGTACCGGCGCCCGGACGGGCCTGCAGCGCCGTCACCGCGGGTATCGGCGGGCAGTCACCCCGATAGTTCCACGCGTCGAACCATTGCGAAGGATCTTGCTGGACGATCCGCGGGTAGTCCGGCGGGCCGCTCTTGACCGATGTCGCGTGGCTGCCGGGGTCGCTGCCGAGCATGGCCAGCGGCACGGCGATGAACCTGGGCAGGTTCGCGCTGTTGGTGAACTGGGATATCGGCACGCAGCCGGTGGTCACCGCCTCGGAGTTGATGTTGTAGCTGATCACCAGCGTGTTGCGGTCCGAGAGCGCGGGCTCGACCCGCGCCTCGTACATGATGCGGTAATCATCGGCGGCGTTGAGCCCGATGGACGGATCCCGGTACAGCAGCTTTCCCGCGGCGACGTCGAACGGACCCCACGGTGATCTGGCCGGGTAGGCGTAGATCTCGGAGGTGCCAGGAATCGTCCCGGCCTCGATCAGCCAGTAGCGGCCCCCGATGTGGACCACGCTGAAGCCGGACGACACGGGAAGGCTGCTGCCCGGCCGCTGCACGGGCCGGGCATTTTCCTGGCCGGCCGCCCAGTAGCCGGGGCGCAGGTAGAACCGCCACGCGGAGAACTCGTTCAGCTGCGACACCGGGACCCGGGCCACGTAGAGCAGCCGGTCCGGGACCGCCACGTCCGGACTCTGCGTGCCGTAGATGTAGATCGTCTGCCCTATCTGCAGCAGCGCGGCACCCCACAGGATCGGCGAGCCGCAGGCCGGCGGGGTATAGGGCGGCACCGAGATCAGCTGCGGCCGGGCCACCGCGCCGTACTGGCCGCCACGGCCGGCCGAGCTGAGCTGGCTGACATCGAAGGTGGCGATCACCGTTCCCACCGGGCGGTACGGCTGCAGGCCGGACTTGTAGTGGTCGTAGAACTTGACGACCGTTCCGCCGATCCGGATGCCGTCCTCCTCCCAGTACGGGTCGGACGGCCCGCCGGGGTGCGTCGGCCGCGGCCCGATCACCGGGCCCGCGTCGCCCGGGCCGCCCGGGCCGGTACAGGCGCCGCCGCCGGTCATGGTGACGAACGTGCTGCCCCGTGCGGTCGTGGTCTGGATGACCAGCGAGTCGTGCACGAACCCGCTGAGCTGGGAGAAACCGATGGTAGGCCCGGCCGGGCCGATGGTCGTGTCGGAGAAGAACCAGGCCAGCTGCGAGGAGTTCAGCCGGATGGCGGAAACCCCGTCGCCGCCGGCCCAGTCGGCGCAGGTGGAATGATCCGAGTAGGCGACCCACTCGGCATCCAGCGCGGCGGGATCCGGTGCCGCCGATGAGCCAGGGACCAGGAGGGGACGCTGGGTGCTCAGCGGGGCCGGGGCGGGCGTATGGCGCAGCGCCGGGACCAGCAGGCTGAGCGCGATGCTTACCCCGGCGGCAATGCCGATGGCCAGGCCGCCGAGCTCGAGTCCGCGCCTGCGCCGGGGCCGACGACGGGCGGGGACGTGATCCCCCTCCGTCCTGGGTGTCGGTCACCTGAGCCATCGCCGAGATCACACCTTCCTGGCGTGCACCAGCAGGATGGACGCGGCGGAAGGCCACCGGCAGAAGGCCCGGTCGAGCGGACGCAGCGGCCGCGGGACGTCGTGGTACCGCGCCCCCGTTACGGTAACGCAGCGGAACCCGCTGGCGTTCAGGAACTCGGTCAGCGCCCGGCGGGTGAACAGGCGCAGGTGGCCGGCCACCACGCGGCCCGGCCTGCCGAACACCCCGTGCAGGCTCACCTCGGAGAAGATCGGCTGGATCCCGACGGCGAGCAGCCCCCGGTTGTACCAGGCGGCCAGGTTCGGCGTGGACAGCAGCAGTGAGCCGCCCGGCCGGAGCACCCGCCGGACCTCGGCGACCGCCCCGTCGGGGTCGACCAGATGCTCGATCAGCTCGCTCATGATCACCACGTCCGCGGTGCCGTCCGCGACCGGCAGGCCGGGGTTGACGCTGCCGCGCACGACCGTGAGGCTTCGGGCCTTGGCCTGCCGCAGGGCATCGCCGGACCAGTCGATCCCGGCGAACCGGTGCGCCGGATTGTGGGCCGCCGCGGCGGCGAGCGCGGCGCCGTCGCCGCATCCGACGTCGACGATCACCGCCTGGCCGTCGAAGCCCCGCAGCACCCCGGCCAGCATCCGGGCCTGGCGCCGGGCCCGGTCCGGGCCCGAGCTGAGCGGGACGCCCGGGCTCTCGTAGAACTCCTGAAGCGGGTTGCCCGGGGCGGCGGTCACCGCCATGAGGGCTCCCGGTGGCCCCTTTGATTGATGGCGGCGCGCTTGACGGCCTCGTCGGCCACCTCGGCGAAACCTTCGATCGCGGCCGACCAGTGCAGCCGCAGCGCCCGGGTGCGCGCCGCCTGGCCGAGCGCCTCGCGCCGCCGGCCGTCGATCGCCAGCGACGCCCACTCCGAGGCGAACTGGCCCTCGGTCCGCGCCAGCATCCCGGTCTGGCCGTGCACCACCGAGTCACGCAGCCCGGGCACGTCGAAGGCCACCGCGGGGGTGCCGCGGATCGCCGCCTCGGCGACCACGATGCCCCAGCCCTCGATCAGCGCCGGGTGCATGAACAGCCAGGCCGAGCACATCAGCCGGTGCTTCTCCTGCTCCGACACCCGGCCGGTGAACACCACGCCGGGTCCGGCCAGCGCCTCCAGCCGGGCGCGTTCCGGCCCGTCTCCCGCGATCACCAGCGTCCCGCCGGTCACGTGCCGCACCCGGTCCCACAGCCGCAGCAGCAGGTCGAGACGCTTGTAGTCGGCGAGCCTGCCGAACGCGAGGAACAGCGGGTCCGGCGAACGCGGGGTCGGCGGATCGGGCCGCACGACGCCGTTGCAGATCTGCCGGATCCGGTCCGGGCCGACTCCCATCCCCTCCAGCGACTCCGCCGTGGACGGGGACACGGTGAGGAACAGGTTCTTGCGGTGCACCCAGGGCATGACCGTGTTCTCGATGCGCCGGCCCACGGTGGAGACCGGCGGCCGGAACCGGATCGGCCACAACTCGGTGTGCACGTGGTTCACCAGGCAGAGCACCGGGCGCCTGGACCACAGCGGGGCCAGGAACGGCATCCCGTTGCAGACCTCGACGATCAGGTCGGCGTCCCGGTGGTGCCGCAGGTAGGCGAGGGGCGCGCGGAGGAACTGAGAATAGGTGCTGCCGTTGCGCTTCACGTGGTACGGCCGCTCGGCCAGCGGACCGCCGCACAGCAGCGTCACCCGGTCGCCGCGGGCCAGCATGCCGGTCGCCAGCTGGTCGACCAGCACCTCAGATCCCCCGGCCAGCCGGTTGGCCAGGTCCCGCCACGCGATGAACAGGATCCTGCGGGGGGTTCCGGGGGGTCGTCCCCCCGGGCCAGCACCGATGGGCCGGGCGCCGTCGCCGGGCGAGTCCGGCCGGCCGTGGGCCTCAGCCGAGCCGTCCAACGCCCCGCCTGGTCCGCTGGGCAGGCTCGTCTCCGCAGGCAAGGCGCCTGGGTCATCGTTCATGTCGTGGCTCCAGGTCGCTGGCTGACGCTGAGAATCCGCGTATCGGTAGCCAGGTCGTGGTCTGGGATGTGAAGATTGCAGCATTATTTTGTGGTTACTGACTGGTAGTCAAGGCGCCAGCCGGTCATCACACCGGCGGGGCCGACCCTATCCCGCGTCAGCGCCGTCACGGTACAGAATGCCCGACCTCGGCTGCTGGCGGCCCGGCAGCCGCTACCATACATCTCGCTAACCGCTCTCCAGTCAGGCCGGTACTGGCCGCCGCCTGGCGCGTGGTCCGTACCGGCCTGGCGTGACTATAGAGGACTGCATGAGCCTGCTGGCACCGATTCGCCGTAACCGAGTCGATCAGGCGGCCCGCTCCGGCCTGCTCCGGTCGGTCAGGCTGTTCCGCTTGTTCCTGGCCGAACAGAGCGACCCGGAAACGTTCTACTCGAGCCTCGCCGAGGACGCCGTGCGGCAGGTGGCCGCGCACGGTGAGCTGGGCGGCCGGACCGTGGTGGACGTCGGCGGCGGGGGCGGCTGGTTCACCGCCGCGTTCCGGGCCCGCGGCGCGAACTGCTACCTGTTCGAACCCGATCCCGCCGAGCTGTACCTCCGGACCGCCGCGCCGACCGGCGCGGTGGTCGCGGACGGGTACTGGCTGCCGGTTCGCGACGGCGGCGCCGACGTGGTGTTCTCCTCGAACGTGCTCGAGCACGTCGCCGATCCGATCGGGCTGATCGAGGAGATGATCCGCGCCACCCGGCCGGGCGGGCTGGTGTACCTGTCCTACACCAACTGGTACTCCCCGTGGGGCGGGCACGAGATGTCGCCCTGGCACCTTCTGGGCCCGGGATACGCCGCACGCCGGTACGTCAGGCGCCATCGGCGCGAACCCAAGCACGAGTGCGGCGTCAACCTGTTCCCGGTGCATATCGGCCCGATCCTGCGGGCGATGCGGGCCCGGCCGGACGTCAGGATCGTCGAAGCGCGGCCCAGGTACTACCCGCGATGGTGCCGCCTGCTGGTCCGGCTGCCCGGCCTCCGTGAGGTCGTCACCTGGAACCTCATGCTGATCATGAGGCGCGTGGGATGACAGCCCGGGCCGAGGACGAGCGACTCGCCGACCTGGCGGCCGCGACCGGACCAGATCGCGTCGCGGGCGAACGGGACCCCGGGGCCCGCAGGCCGCCGCGCGATCGGGTGCTGCGCTGGTCCGGCCTGGTCTGGCTGGGTGCGTTCATCGTCCTGCTGGCCAACGACCCGGGCCGGATGTTCTTCGAGACCAAGCTCAGCGTGGATCTGGATCCTTCCGGCTTCTACGCGAGCCTGTGGCACCTCATGGATCCGCTGAACACCTTCGGCGCGCTGAACAACCAGGCGATCGGCTACGCCGTGCCGATGGCGCCGTTCTACCTGGCCGGCCACCTCGCGCACGTGCCGGTCTGGCTCATCGAGCGGCTGTGGCTCTCGCTGATCATCGCGGTCGGATTCGCCGGACTGGTCAAGCTGGCGGAGGCGCTCGGCATCGGCTCGCCGACCTCGCGCTTCCTGGCCGGACTCGTGTTCGCGCTGTGGCCGACGTTCACGATCGTGATCGGGTCCACCTCGTCGGCGGTGGTGCCCGGGATGCTCGCCCCGTGGGCGGTGCTGCCGCTGACGGCGGCCGTGCGCGGCCGAGGGGGTGTGCTCTGGGCCGCCGCCCGCTCCGGCGCCGTGGTGCTGTGCATGGGCGGGGTGAACGCCGCCGTGACCATCGACGCCTTGCTGCTGCCCGGCCTGTTCATCCTGGCCTACGCCCGCGGGCGGCGGCTGGTCTGGCTGGCCGCCTGCTGGGGTGCCGCCGTGGCCATGGCCACCGCCTGGTGGGCCCTGCCGCTGCTGCTGCAGGGCAAGTACGCGTTCAACTTCCTGCCCTACGTGGAGCAGGCGCCCACCACGACGCACACCGTATCGGCCGCCGCCATGTTGCGCGGCGCGGGCAACTGGACCGCCTACCTCAACCTCGGCACGCCGTGGCTGCCGGCCGGGTGGGCCATGGTGAGCGAGCCGATAGCGATCATCGCCGGCGCCGTCGCGGCCGCGTGCGGCCTGTACGGGCTGGCGCTGCGGAGCATGCCGGCCGCCGTCTGGCTCCGGCTCTCGGCCGGCGTCGCGGCGGCCGGCGCGCTGGCCGGTTACGTCGGGGCGCTCGGCGGCCCGTTTCATCAGCCGGTCGATAGCCTGCTGGACGGCCCGCTCGCCCCGTTCCGTAACGTATACAAGCTCGAGCCCGTCATCGCGGCCGTGCTGGCCCTGGGACTGGCGCACGCGGTGTCGACGTGGCTGGCGAGAAGCCCTGGCAGGCAGGCCAGCCCCATGCACCGGGTGTTCACCCTGGAGGCCAGGGCCGTCGTCGGCATCCTGCTGGCCGGGCTCATGCTGCCGTACGTGTCCGGTCAGGTGCTGAACCCGGGCTCGTTTTCCTCGGTGCCGCGCTACTGGTATCAGGCCGCCGCGTTCCTGGCGGGCCAGTCGCCCCACAACACCGCACTGGTGGTGCCCGCGGACGCGCACGGCGACTACCTCTGGGGTGATCCGATCGACGATCCGCTGGTAGCGCTGGCGAAGTCACCGTGGGCCCAGGCCGGCCTCGTGCCCTACGGCGGCGCGGGATCGCAGATCCTGCTGGACACCGCGGAAAACGCGATCGAGTCGGGTGAGCAGGCCAGCGGCCTGGCCGGCTACCTGCAGCGGGCCGGGGTCCGCTACGTCGTGGTGCGAAACGACCTGGACCCGCAGCAGGTGGGCTACACGTCCGCGGCGCTCGTGCACCAGACGCTGGCGCTGTCCGGATTCACCCGGGTCGCCTCGTTCGGGCCGGCGATCGGCGGCGCGCAGATCGCGCCGCGGGCCACCCGCGCGCAGCAGGCGGCGCTGCCCAGCTACCCGGCGGTCGAGGTCTACGCCACGCCAGGGTCCGTATCCGGTGCTAGCCCGGTGAGCACCCTGCCGGTCAGCCAGACCGTGCTGGTCAACGGGGGGCCGGACTCGCTCCTGCAGCTCACCGGGCAGCACCTGCTCGGCTCCGGCCAGCCCGCCATCATCGCCGGGGACCCGGTGCCCGTCACCCCCGCGCAGTGGGCGGTCACCGACGGGCAGCGTCGCTCCGACACGCTGTTCGGCCTGGTCAACGCCAACGTCTCCTACACCTACACCGCCACGGAGACCAACCCGGCCGACGTCGGCCAGCTCGGCCGGGCGGGCGGCCCGCCCCGGCAGCTGCTGCCCGTGCCGGCCGCCGGGCACCTGACGGTGGCCGTGCTGTCCGGTGCGGCGAGCGTGACCGCATCGTCCTACGGCTCGTGGGTCGCCGACACCCAGCAGGAGGACCCGGCCAGTGCCTTCGACGGCGACCCGGCGACGGCATGGGCCGAAGGCGACGAGCTGACGCCGGTGGGACAGTGGATCCAGATCAATTTCCCCGGCCCGCTGGACCTGCCGGCCAGCGTCGGGATACGCCTGCTTGATGACAGCACGGACCGGGAGATCGGCAGTGAGCTCCGGGTGTCCACGGCGGCCGGCAGCGCCACCACCGCGGTCGCCGCGACCGGCGCGATCCAGCCGCTGACCGTGGTTCCCGGCGCCACCCGGTGGCTGCGCATCACGATCACCGGCGCCCGGCGGATCAGGCCCGGATATCCGGGAGCGGGAATATCGGACGTGCTGATTCCCGGGGTCAGGGTGACCCGCCTGCTCCAGCCCGCGCAGGATCCGGCCGGCCAGCAGCCGGTTTTCTCGTTCCACCAGCAGGTACCGTCGCCGTTCGCCCTGGCCGACCCGGCGGCCACCCCGCCGATGGCCCGCACGTTCTCCGTCGCCGGCCCGGCCGCCCTGGACCTGCGGGCTTCCGCGCTCGCCCTGCCCGGCCCCGGGCTGGACGCGCTGCTCGACAAGATCGCCCCGCCCGGCCCGGGCCTGCTGCAGGTCAGCGTCGCCTCGACGCCGGGTGCGCAGCCGGCCGGATTCCCGGCGAGCCTGATCAGCGGGTCGGCCGTCACGCCGTGGACCACCGAGGGCGCCAATCCGGTCATCCACCTGAGCTGGCACGGCAAGCGCCGCATCGCGTCGCTGATCGTGCGGCCGGCCGCCGGGCTGCCGTCCAGGCCGCAGACCGTCAAGATCACCAGCCCGGACGGCACCCGGCAGGCCAGAATCGGGCCCGGCGGCCTGGTGGGGTTCACGCCGCTGACCACCGACCGGATCGACGTGTCCTTCCCCGGGTTGCGCCAGGCCACCGTCGTCACGCTGACCGGTCAGCTGGAGGCGCTGCCCGTCTCGCTGTCGCGGCTCTCGGTCCCCGCCCTGGCGGGCTTGCGCCCGGTCACGCCGAATGAACGGGCGAAGTTCACCCTGGCGTGCGGTCACGGCCCCGCGCTGACCGTCGACGGCCGGGTCTACCGCACGTCGGTCAGCGGCACCATCGGCGAGCTGAGCCAGTACCTCCCGCTGTCGGTCCGGCTATGCGCGCCGGGCGGCACGCTGAGCCTCGGCGCGGGACGGCACACGCTCACGGCGGCGACTCCAGGCACGTTGGCGGTCACCGACCTCAGCCTTACCAGCGTCCACCCGGCCTCGAAGACCGTCACCGCGTCCGGCGCCTCCCGCGCCGTGACCATCGGCAGCTGGCAGCCGGACCAGGGCCGGGTCGCCGTCGGCCCGGGGGCGGCCTCCTACCTGGAGATCCACGAGAACTACAACCCCGGGTGGGTCGCCGCGCTGAACGGGCGCGAGCTCATGCCGGTTCGCCTCGACGGCTGGCAGCAGGGCTTCGTCGTGCCGGCCGGGGCGGGCGGCACGGTCACCCTCACCTTCCGGCCGGCCGCGACATATCACCTCGTCCTGGTCGCATCCATCCTCGCCGGCGCCATCCTGCTCGCCGTCGCGGCGTGGTCCTTCATCGGCCGCCGCCGTCGCCGGGCCGGGCGGGACGCAGCCGAAGGCTCCGGCCCGGCGGCGCCGTGGGACCGGCTCGCGGGTGGCCGCGGGCGTTTCCGGGGCCGGTGACACGCGCTCCTGGCTCGGCGTGCTCGCCGTGACCGCGCTGATCTTCGTGGCCGGGGGCCCGCTGGCGCTCGTCGTTCCGCTGCTCGCCTGCCTGGCCTGGCTGGTGCCGCGGCGGCCCGGGGGGCCGACTCATCCGGCGTGGCTGCCCTGGCTCGCCTTCGCCGCCATGATCGCGTCGGGACTGCTGTCCGCGGTGCGGCCGTTCGGCGCCGGGCCGCTCGGGCCGTTCGGCGGGCCGGCCCAGGCGTGCGCGCTTGTCGCGCTGGCCGCCGCGCTGACCCCCGCGATTGCCTTCCCGGCCCGGCGTCGGCCCGGGGGCCCGGAAACACAGGCGCCGACCACGACCGCAGCACAGGAGGACAGATGAGCGCCGCACCCTACGCCGGAATCTCGCTGGCGCTCGTGGCCGCGACGGCCTACAACGTCGGGCTGGTCCAGGAGAAGCGCGCCCTCGGCCGGATGCCTGCCCTCGACGTTCGCCGGGTGCCGCGCGTGATCGCCAGCCTGGCGACCGATCCGGCCTGGCTGGCCGGGTTCGCGCTCATGCTCCTTGGGCTGGCCTGCCAGGTCATCGTGCTGACGTTCGAGCCGGTCAGTGTGGTGCAGCCGGTGCTCGCCTCCGGTGTCGCGCTGGTGCTGGTGCTGTCCCGGCTGGTCCTGCGGGAGCGCCTCGGTGCCGTCGAACTCTGGTGCGTGATGGCGATGGCCGCCTCCGCGGTCCTGCTGGCCGCCTCGGCAGGCGGGACGGGCACCGGGGCCGGGCACCACGCGAACCCGGGCTCGATGGCGGCGGTCACGATCCCGTCGGTGATCATCGGATTCCTGGTCGCGGCCAGTCCGCTGCGCGGCCGCTCCCGCCGCCACCGCACCGCGCCGACCGGGATCTGCTACGGCCTCGGCACCGGGCTGCTCTACGGCGTCGCGGCGCTGGCCATCAAGGCGCTGTCGGGCATCCTCGTGGCCCACCACGGCGCGGTGGGCATCGTGGTCGGCATCGTATCGTCGCCCTACCTGTACGTGCTGGCGGGCTGCTCGGCGGCGGCGATGCTGCTCTACCAGGTCGCGCTGCAGTCATGCCGCGCATCCATCCTCGTCCCCGTGTCCACCGTCACGGGCAGTGTGTACTTCATGATCACCGGTACCTGGCTGTTCCACGAGCACCTGCCGTCCAGTCCGGGCAAGCTCGGCCTGCGTCTGGTCGCGATCGCGGTGGCCGGGGTCGTGCTCATCACCTTGTCCAGGCAGGAAGCGAGCCGGGCGTCCGGCGCGGTTCCTGCCGGGACCGACGTCGGCCCGGCTACGGTACCCGGGTACCTGGCCGACACGAGGAGGCGGTTATGACGCTAGAGGACGCACTGCTCGACATCCTCGTGTGCCCCATCGACAAGCACGGCCTGCTCTACTTCGCCGACGACGCGGTGCTGTACAACCCCCGGCTGCGCCGGCTCTACCGGATCGAGGACGGCATCCCCCTGATGCTGGCCAAGCAGGCCGTTCCTGTGCCCGAGGAGGAGCACCAGCGGCTGATGAAGTGCGCCCGGCGCGGCGAGGTCACCAGGATCACCGCCGGCCAGGCCGACATCCTGGATTGCTAAATCTCTAGGCGCGGCGGGCCGCTCAAAATGCGGCACTAACCCGGGAGCTGGTAAATCGTCAGCCCGGGCTGGTCGACGATCAGCACCGCTCCGGGCAGCCGCTGGCTGTCTTGCGGGCCGTCCGCGTCGTCCAGCACGAACCGGACCCCGGCCGCGCGCAGCACCGCGGTCAGCGGGCCGCCGCCGCGGATGACGCCGTCCAGCTGGCGGGCCAGCGGGTCGTCGGGCGCGAGGTCGATGTCGCCGACCCGGGTCCCGTCGTTCCATATCAGCGGCCGCGACAGCAGCCGGGTCCACGGGTCGAGCACCACCTCGCCGTGGTTCCACGAGAACGTGCGGTAGGTCTGGAAGGGCAGCAGCAGCACGCTGCCGCGCGCCGCGCTGGCGTCGACCTCGCGCGCCGCGGCCAGCCACGGCGCCGGGTACCAGGCCGGCCGGAGCCGCCCCGCCGCTCCCCAGGCCAGGCCGGGCAGCAGCAGCACCGGCACGAGGATGGCGAAAACCCCGAGCAAGGTCCCGGCCGTGTCGGTCCTGGCCGACCGCTCATGCCATTTTTTCCCGAACGTAGCTGGGTTCATCGCTCCGGCCACCACGAGGCCGAACCCGGCGGCCTCGGCCAGGGCCAGCGGCGCCACGAACTGCTGAGCGTCGCGCAGCACGGCGAATCCCGCCCATCCGCTGATCAGTTCTCTGAGCAGATCGCGGCCCGCCGCGGTCACCCCGAGGCACGCGATCACCAGCCCGGCCACGGCGGCCACGCCCAGGCCGGGCCAGCGGTGCTGCGCGGCCGGCCGATCAGGACGTAACCGGCCAGGGCGACGATCACCACGGCCAGCCACAGCGCCGACCAGGCTCCGCCGTAGGCCTTGGGGACCGTCTGCGCGTTCCAGGCGCCGCCCAGCATCAGCAGGCTCCCGATGCTGCCGAACGGCGTGTCGGCCCGCGCCGCGAACGCCGCCACGCTCGCGGGGTCCACGTACACCGTGTGCAGCAGGGACGGGATGAACCAGGGCAGGCTGCCCGCGGCCAGGGCGGTCAGCGCCACGGCCGCCCGGCGGGCGTTCCTGGCCAGCAGCACCGCCGGCACCACGATCAGCGCGGTGATCGCCATCGCGGCGAACCCGCCGATGACGGCGGGCAGCAGCGCGAGGCCCAGCCGCGCGGCTCCGCGCCGGGAGTCCAGGTCGGGAGCGAGCACGGCCCGCAGCACCCAGGGCAGGCCCGCGTAGCCGAGCAGCAGCGCCCACTGGCCGATGATGAGCCGCTCGCCCACGTACGGGTTCCACGCGTAGCACACCCCGGCCGCGAGCCGGGCGAGCAGCGGCTCGCGGTCCAGCAGCGCGGCCGCCCCGGAGCAGGCGAGCACGAAGATCGACAGCAGCACGGCCTTCTGCACGAGGTCGGCGGGCAGCGCCCGGGAGGCGGCGGCGATCACCAGGTCGCTGGGCACGGCGCGGGGCGGCGCCGCGCCCGGCAGGGCCGCGGAGAACGGCTCGCGGGGCACGAACACCATGTCGTAGCTGAGCAGGAACCCGCGCCGCAGGCCGGGCCCGAGGGCCAGCAGCCCGAGGCAAAGACCGGCGGCGGCGCTGGTGATGGCGGGGGAGGTTCGCATGTGCGGCCTCCTCCCAGCTTTCCGGCCGCCCAGCCTAGCCTCAGCCGGGCGTCTTCGCGATCACCTCGCCGGCGAAACGGCGCAGCTTGGCGATCTTGTCGTCGAGCGGCTCGGTGTCCGGGCCGACCTGGTACGGCCAGCGGAAGCCGACGATGACGTCGGTCACGCCCTGGGCCTGCAGGCGGCTCACGCCGTCCGCGGTGTAGGCGTCCATCGAGATCACGTGCACCTCGAACGGGCGGTCCGCCGTCCCGGCGCGGCGGCGGTGCTCGGCGAGGCGCGCGAGGAGCCCGGGCAGTCCTGCGAGGTCTCCCCCGCCGTGCAGCCAGCCGTCGCCCAGCCGGGCGGCCCGGCGCAGGGCGGCGTCGGAGTGACCGCCGACCAGGACCGGGATCGGCGCGCTCGGCACCGGGGCGATCTTGACCGGCGGCACGTCGAAGATCTCCCCGTGGTGCTCGAAATAACCGCCGGCCGCGAGCCCGCGCACGATGGCGATCGCCTCGTCCATGCGCTGGCCGCGGCGGTCCCAGTCCACGCCAAGCACCTGGTAGTCCTCCCGCCACGGGCTGGTCCCCACGCCCAGCACGAGCCGGTTGCCGGTGAGCACGGCCGTCGACGTCGCCTGCTTGGCCACCAGCACCGGATGGCGGACGGGGAGCTTCAGGACGAACGTTATGAAGCGGAGGCGCTCGGTCACCGCGCCCAGCGCGGGGATGAGCGAGAACGGCTCGAGGAAGGGCTTGTCCTCGAGGAACTCGCGGGTGCCGTCGGGGTTGAACGGGTACCTGCTGTCGGCGTGCTCGGGGTAGCAGATGCTGTCGGGCACCATCATCGAGGCGAACCCGGCCTCCTCGGCGGCGCGCGCCAGCGGGGCGTAGAACGACGGGTCGGTCATCGACTCGGCGTAGCAGAATCGCACCGGGCTCCCCCGCTCTCCGCGACGGCAAAACTAGAACAGGTTCTTGTTTCAGTCAATCAGATGCACCAAGCTGGTGCACATGGACCCAGTCGAGGAACTCCGCGCGCTCGAGGAGATCCGCCAGGTGAAGTATTGCTATCTGCGCTGCGTCGATCTGAAGCTGTGGGATGAGATCGGCGAGGTGTTCACGGCCGACGCCACCGTCGACTACGGCACGATGGTGTACGGCAAGCCGCTGAAGCTCAGCGGCAGGGACGAGATCGTCTCGTTCCTGCGCGACAAGCTCGGACCGGACATGATCACCGTGCACTCGGCCGGCCAGCCGGAGATCTCGATCGACGGCGACACGGCGCGCGGGACCTGGTCGTTCGAGGACACCGTGATCGCGCTCAAGCACCGCGTCGTGATCAAGGGCGCAGCGTTCTACCAGGACCGCTACGAGCGCGGCGGGGATGGCCGCTGGCGGATCGCGCATACCGGGTACGTGCGGACCTACGAGGCCATGCTGTCCCTCGATGACCTGCCGAGCTTCCGGTTCACGGCCACGCCCGCGGCGGACAAGGTGCCTGAGGATGCTGACGCAGGCGTTCGCTGACGCGCTGGCCGAAGCCGAGAAGATCATCGCCGGCGCCCCGTTCATCGCCACCGAGCAGGACCTCGCCGAGGGGTACGACTACCTGGCGGGGAGCATCCAGGGGTCGCTGCGGCTGGCCTGGGCCTACCAGCGGGACTTCCCCTACTTCGTGGCCTCGACCGGTCCGTACGCCAAGATGGGGCTGGACAACCCGGACACCCTGTACTTCCACGCCTACCTGCGCGACGACGCCGAGTACGTGGTCACCGGCAGGCGCGGGACCACCGCGGACCTGAGCTTCCAGGTTCTGCGGGGCGACTACTCCCCGGTCGAGGTGCCGGACAGCCTGAGCGCGTTCGACGACCGGGCCATCGACATCGCCGGCGACGGCTCGTTCGAGCTGCGCTTCGGTCCCTCGGGCACCGGGCGTAACTGCTTCAGGCTCGGGGCCGGGTCGTCGATGCTGCTGGTGCGCGAGGCCTACAGCGACTGGGGCACCGAGCGCCGGGGCACGATCAGCATCCGCCGGGCGGACCGGGCGGGCTGTGCGCCGCCCGCCACGACCAGCACCGACGCGCTGGCCAAGCGGTACAGCGTGGCCGGCAAGATCCTGCTGTCCAGGCTGCGGACGTTCCTCGCCTTTCCCGAGTGGTTCTACCTGTCCGAGCCGGTCAACACCATGACGCCGCCCCGCCCGACCCCGGGCGGCCTGGCCACCCAGTTCTCCTCGGCCGGCCACTACGACCTGGACGACGCCGAGGCGATGATCGTGACCGTGCCCGCCGCGGGCCGGGCGGTGGCGCCGTACCAGGGGATCCAGCTCGGCAGCATGTGGTACGTCTCGCTGGACTACATCAACCACCAGACCAGCCTGACCGCCGATCAGGCCCGTATCGACCCGGACGGCATGATGCGCTTCGTGATCAGCGAGCGCGACCCGGGCGTGGCCAACTGGCTGGAACGCACCGGGCACCGGCGCGGATACGTGCAGATCCGCTGGCAGCGGCTGACCCGTGACCTCACGCCAGGGGACGGGCCCACGGTGTCGGTGATCCCGGTCGCCGAGATCGGCGAGCGGCTGCCCTACTACGAGGACGCGCGGGTGTCCCCGGCCGAATGGCGGGCGCGGATCGCCGCGCGCCAGGCCGCCGTGGCGATGAGGATGCTGGGCTGATGATGCTGCGGGACAAGGTGGTCGTGGTGGCGGGCGTCGGTCCTGGCCTGGGCCGCGCGATAGCGCTGGCCAGCGCCCGCGAGGGGGCGGACGTGGTGCTGGCCGCGCGCACCGCGTCGCGGCTGGACGACGTGGCCAAGGAGGTCACCGCGCTGGGCAGGCGCGGGCTGGCCGTGCCGACCGACCTGGCCGACGCGGACGCGGCGGCGCACCTGGCCGACGCGGCGGGCGACGCGTTCGGGCGGATCGACGCGCTGGTGTTCAACGCGCTCGCGATGCCGCCCATCAAGGATCTGGTGGCCGTGGACCTGGACGCCCTCGGCGGCAGCTTCGACGCGAACGTGGTGGCCGCGCTGCGCCTGACCAGGCTGTTCGCCGACGCCCTGGCCGCCAGCCAGGGCTCGGTGGTGATGATCAACTCCATGGTCGTGCGGTTCTCGCAGCGCAGGATGGGGCCGTACAAGCTGGCCAAGGCGGCCCTGCTGGCCATGGCGCAGAGCCTGGCCAGCGAGCTCGGGCCGCGGGGCATCAGGGTCAACTCGGTGGCGCCCGGCCATATCTGGGGCGACTCGCTGAAGTGGTATTTCGGGTATCAGGCCCGCAAGCGCGGCGTGGACATCCAGCAGATATACGACGAGACCGCGGCCGGGATCGACCTGGGCCGGCTGCCGGAGCCCGATGAGATCGCCGACGCGGTGGTGTTCCTCGCCTCGCCCATGGCCCGCGCGATCACCGGGCAGTGCCTGGACGTCAACTGCGGCGAGTACCACCATTGAGCGCGGTTGGCACAGCTTCTGACCTGCACGCGGGGGCGAGCCGGGTCACCGGGCTTTCGGATTTCGGCCCGGACGACTACACCGACGGACTCGGCGTGCTGCTCGAGTCCTACGCGCGGGACGCGGCGCTGACCCCGCTCGGGGAGAAGGTCACCCGGTCCATGCTGCGCGGCGCGCTGGTGGCGCGGCTGCTCAGCGAGGCGGGGCGGCAGTCGCATCCGTCCTGCGCGGCGGTTCGCGTGGAGCGTCCCGTCTTCGTCACCGGGCTGCCGCGGACCGGCACCACCGCGCTGCACCGGCTGCTGGCGGCCGACCCGGCCCACCAGGGCCTGGAGCTGTGGCTCGCCGAAGCGCCGCGGCCCCGGCCGCCCCGGTGCGTCCTGGGCCGAGGATCCGGTCTTCCAGCACATCCAGGCGGCCTATGCCCGGCACCACGTGGAGCATCCCGAGTTCATGGGGGTGCACTACATCGCGGCCGACCAGGTGGAGGAATGCTGGCAGCTGCTGCGGCAGTCGATGCGTTCGGTCTCCTTCGAATGCCTGGCGCACCTGCCGGCCTACTCGGCGTGGCTGCGGGACCAGGACTGGACCGCCGCGTACCTGCGGCACCGCCGCAACCTGCAGCTGATCGGGCTGAACGACGGCGACCGCCGCTGGGTGCTCAAGAATCCCAGCCACCTGTTCGCGCTCGACGCGCTGCTGGCGGTGTACCCGGACGCGCTGGTGATCCAGACGCACCGGTCCCCGCGGGTCGCGATCGCGTCCGTGTGCAGCCTGGCCGCCCACGCCACCGACGGCTGGTCGACGACGTTCCGCGGTCCGGCGATCGGCAGGGATCAGCTGGCGCTGTGGGCGTCCGGGCTGGAGCGCTTCACGGCCGAGCGGGCCCGGCATGATCCGGCGCGGTTCTACGACGTGTCCTACGACGACTTCGTGGCCGATCCGGTCGGCACGGCGGAGGCGGCGTACGGGTACTTCGGGCTGCCGCTGTCCGGCGCGGCCGCCGCCGCGATGCGTGCCCTGGTCGAAGAGGATTCCGCGGGCCCGGCGTCCAGGCCCGCGCACCGGTATACGCTCGCGGACTTCGGCCTGACCGGCGAGGAAGTCGACGAGCGGTTCGCGGCCATCCCCGGGTATCAACCGAGCAAGCGTTAGGTCAAGTGGCGGCGTCCTGCGATAATCGCCACGTGAGCAGCACACGCCAGGGTAGCAGCGGGGCCAATGCTAGCGGGGGTAGTGCCGCGGGGCAGCGGCGGGCCGACGTGGTGCAGCTCGCGGGCGAGCTGTTCGCGCAGAAGGGCTTCCGGGCGACGACGGTGCGCGAGATCGCGGACGCCGCCGGGATCCTGTCCGGCAGCCTGTACCACCACTTCGACTCCAAGGAGTCGATCGGCGACGAGATCCTGTCCAGCTTCATCAACGACGTGCTCGCCGACTACCGCGCCGCCGTGGCCTCGGCCGGACTCGCCGCGCGACGTGCTGGAGCAGATCGTGCGGTCGACCAGCCGGACCCTGTCCCGGCACCGGGCCGCCCTGGCCATGCTGCAGAACGACTGGAGCTACTTCAGCACCCAGCCTCGGTTCGGCTACCTGCGCAAGGCGCTGAACGAGATCGAGCGGACCTGGGTCACCCAGCTCGAGCGCGGCCAGGCCTCCGGCGTGTTCCGCGCCGACCTGGACCCCAAGCTCACCTACCGGCTGCTGCGGGACGTGCTGTGGATCCCGTCGCAGTGGCGCGTCGCGGGCCGCTATACCACCGACCAGGTGGCGGAGGGCCTGCTCCAGCTGCTGTTTCACGGGATCACGAGCTGATCCCGCCGCCCGCCCAGTTTGCCCCCCGGCCGGTGTCCATACCGGATGCAAGCGCGGCAAGGAAGAAGGTGACGCGACGGTGGCGACCGCCGACCTGATGTCAAGGGCGCGGGCCGGGGACGGCGAGGCGTTCCGGGAGCTGACCGAACCGCACCGCCGGGAGCTCCAGGTGCACTGCTACCGGATGCTCGGATCCTTCGCCGATGCCGAGGACGCCCTCCAGGACACGCTGCTGGCCGCGTGGCAAGGCCTCGAGGGGTTCGAGGGCCGCGCCTCGCTTCGCACCTGGCTGTACCGGATCGCCACCAACACGTGCCTCAACGCGCGCCGCGCGGCCAGCCGGCGACCCGCCAGGCAGTGGGACATTCCCGGGGTCGAACCGCCCGAGCCGACCCGGCTCGGCGAGGTCGTATGGCTCGAGCCGTTCCCCGACACCCTCCTCGAGGGCGCCGTGGCCGCTCCGGGCCCGGAGGCCCGCTACGAGCAGGCCGAAGCGGTCTCCCTGGCCTTCGTCACCGCCCTCCAGGTCCTGCCGCCCCGCCAGGTCGCCGTCCTCATCCTGCGCGACGTCCTCGGATTCCACGCCAGCGAGGTGGCCGGCATGCTGGACTCGACCGTGGAATCGGTCACCAGCGCGCTCAAGCGGGCGCGCGCCGGCCTGCAGCACCGGCTAGCGCCGGCCGACGGCCGCGAACCGCCTCCCGCCTCCGGCTCGCCTTCCGAGGACGCGCTCGTGGCGAGCTTCGCCCGCGCGTGGGAGTCCGCCGATGTCGACGCGCTGGTGGCGCTGCTGACCGACGACGTGTTCGTCTCGATGCCGCCGATGCCCTTCGAGTACGAGGGCCGCGACCTCGCGGCCCGCTTCTGCGACGGCCTGTTCGGCGCGGACCGCAGGTTCGAGCTGGTCCCGACGCGGGCTAACGGCCAGCCGGCGTTCGGGGCCTACCTGCGCGGCCCGAACGGCATCAGCCATGGGGTGGGCCTGTACGTCCTCGCCCTCACCGGCGACCGGATCTGCGCCATGACCCGCTTCGACAAGAGCGTGCTCCCGTGGTTCGGCCTGCCGCGATCGCTGCCGAGCCGGTAGCCGAGGGCGGGTGCGTAGTAATGAGCCAGCTCTACTGCGGGGTCTCCCTGACCACCTCGGCGGGGTCCTTGTCCTCGCGTAGGCCCTGGAACCTGGGCTGGCGGAGCAGCCCGTCGTCGGTCCATTCGGCGAAGGCAACCTGGCCGACCAGCCGGGGCTGCACCCAGTGCGCGCCCGCGCGCGGCGGGTTGCCGCGCTCGAACGGCGGGGTGTCCCTTTCCAGCGTCCCCAGCGCCGCGCGCAGGCTGCGCAGCATCGCCGCGTCGAAGCCGGTGCCGACCTTGCCCGCATAGGTGAGCCGGCCGTCGGTGTCGTAGTAGCCAACCAGCAGCGCGCCGAAGCCCTCCCGCGATCCCCGCGGGTCGGTGTAGCCGCCGATCACGAATTCCTGCCCGGCCAGGCACTTGAACTTGAGCCAGTTCCGGGTCCGTCCGGCCAGGTAGGGCGCGTCTGCCCGCTTGGCGATCAGGCCCTCCCAGCCCTGCTCGCACGCCGACCGGTAATACGCCTCGCCGCCGCCCACGCGATGCTCGGTGTACCGCAGCGGGCCGCCGAACGACAGCAAGTCCGCCAGCAACCGCTTGCGGTCAAGCTCCGGCAGCGGCCGGGCGTCGCGGCCGCCGGCGTACAGCACGTCGAAGATGTAGTAGAAGACGGGGAATCCGGCGATCAGCCTCGCCTCCGGATGCACCACTCCCAGGCGCTGTTGCAGCTGCTCGAACTTGGTCTGCCCGTCGGCGAAGGCCACGATCTCGCCGTCCACGATGAAACCGTCCGCGCGCTGGGCATCCAGCGCGGCAGCGATCTCCGGAAACGTGCCCGTGACGTCATGCTGGTTACGGGTCAGCAAGCGCGCGACCCCCGACTGAGCGCGGAAGGCCAGGCAGCGTTCTCCGTCCAGCTTGCGCTCGAAGATCCAGGCCGTATCGGAGAACCTGTCGTCGGTCAGCGTAGCCAGCTGCGGCTCCACCCAGGATGGCAGGCCTGGCTCGGTGGCGTTCATCACCGGCAGGCTACCAGCGGCGTGGCACGATGGGGCGATGCGCGTTCAGCGATTCGGTGCCCACGTCGCTGCCGGTCCCCGCGGCAGCGGGCTTATCGCGGTTCCGTTTGACCCCGGCGAGGTGTGGGGCGCCAAGGCTGAGCATCCGGTGGGCGGCACGATCAACGGCAGGCACGTCCGCGGCACGGTTGCTCAGGCCGGCCGCGGATGGGCGTTCACCGTGAGCCCGATGTGGATGCGCGACGCCGGCGTGGCGGCCGGCGACGACGTGGTCATGGAACTGGCGCCGGAAGGCCCGCAACGCGGCGACCTGGCCGACGACATCGCCGCCGCGCTGGCGGCCAATCCGGCCGCGGCCGCGTTCTTCGACACGCTGGCGCAGTTCTACCGCAAGGCCTACCTCCGCTGGATTGACGGGACAACCCGCCGGCCAGACCAACGTGCGGCGCGCATCGCCGAGGTCGTAGACCTGCTCGCGGCCGGGATCAAACAACGGCCACGACCACCGCGCCAGCCCACGACCTCAACCGACCGGCCGGAGTAGGCCAGACACCAGCCGATCAGGCCGCGGCCTGGGCGGACAAGATCAGCAGGTCGAGGATTCGCACCTCGGTGAGCTGGTAACTGCGCCCGGCGAGTTCCTCCCGGATCGCTCGCACCGCAGCCACGTTGTGGTCCAGGTCGCGTTTGTAACCGCGGACGAGCCCGAGCGCGCGCTCTGCGAACGGAGCCTGGGCTCCGAGGTCGTCGTCGTGCAGGTATTTCTGGACGATGCTGTCGAGCATGGGGATCAGCGCCGGGCGCTTCGGGTACAGCGCCTTCGTCATCTTCGACAAGCCGACCCCCTTGATGCCCGCGAACGCGCCGAACAGCTGCGTCAGCGGCCGCCACGGCACGGGGTCCGCGGCTCCTGCCAGCGACGCATCCGGAGCGATCGCCCGCAGGGCGGCCTCGATCGCGGGCCGCCGCTCGAGGATCGCGGCGATCTCGGCCGCTGAGATGCGGGCGCCGCCCCGGTTGGCCAGCCTGAGGTCCGGCTCGCCGAACGCCGCCGGCCGCGCCGGGTCGCCGAGGCCGAAACCCCCGCGGGGCGGCCGGGAACCGAGCACGACCGTGAGGGGATCCTCGATGCGGACGCCGTCGCGGAGAACGACCGGCCGGATCGGACTCGCCGTCATCCGGTCATCGTAGGTGACGGCGGATCGGAGGGATGGGTGCGTGCGTGGGTCACGAGCTCGCGGGCGCGGTGCGGGCGCGATGGGGGTGGCCCCCATGAGACTGGCCCCCATGAGACTGGCACAGTGCTCGCCGATCATCATGGCGGGGGCGTTCGTGTTGCCGCCGGTGATGCTGGGCATGATCGAGGCGTCGGCGACGCGGAGGCCTTCGATGCCGCGGACCCGTAGCGCGGGATCGACCACGGCGCGCTCGTCGGTGCCCATCCGGCAGGTGCCGACCGCGTGGTACACCGACGTGGCGCGGTTCGGCAGCTCACGGGCCAGCGCGGCGCGGTCCGGATAGGCGGGGCCGGGGCTCAGCTCCAGGCTGATCTGGTCGGCGATGACCGGGCTGGCCATCACGGCGCGGATGAGCTCCATCCCGTCGAGCAGCAGGCGGGTGTCGTCGGGTTCGGTGAGGTAGCCGGGGTCGATGACCGGCGCGGCGGAGGGGTCGGCGGAGGCGAGCCGGAGGGTGCCGCGGCTCTTGGGGTAGATCAGCGTGGGCATGACGGTCAGGGCGCTGCGCTTGTCGACCTTGTGCCGGGCGGGCGAGTCCTGGTTGGGGAACGGGTAGGACCACGGGAGCACGTGTATCTGCAGGTCCGGGATTTGCTCTGCCTGCGGGCTGCGGACGAAGCCCAGGACCTCGAACACGGTGCGGCCCATCCAGGAATCGCCGCGGATCGCCTCCACCAGGACGCCGCCGACGAAGTACGGCGTCGTGCCGCGGTTGCGGGCCGTGGTCATGCAGTAGGTCATGGGCACGAACACGTGGTCGTGCAGGTTGTCGCCGACCGGCAGGTCGGCGACCACGGGTATGCCGTGCCGGCGCAGGTGCGCGGCCGGGCCGACGCCGGACAGCATCAGCAGCTGGGGCGACCCGTACACCCCGGCGCAGAGGATCACCTCGCGGGCGGCCCGGATGAGGCCCGGCCCGGCCTTGGTGAGGACCTCGACCCCGGTGGCGCGGCCGTTCTCGATCACCACCTTGGTGATGAGGGCCCGGGTGGTGACGGTGAGGTTCGGCAGGGCGTGCCGGTCCAGGTAGCCGATGGACGAGCTGTAGCGCAGCCCGCCGCTGGCGTTCTGCTGGCAGACGGCCACGCCTTCCTGGGCCTCGCCGTTGTAGTCGTCGATCTTCTTGACGCCCGCGGTCGCGGCCAGGGCCTCGATGAACACCTGGGACGCCGGGGTGAGGTCCTTCTGCCTGGTCACCTTCACCGGGCCGCCGGAACCGCGCAGCGCGGTGGCGCCGTCTTCCCAGTCCTCCATTCGTTTGAAACTGGATAGTACGTTTTCGTAAGACCAGCCCGGGACGGCCCAGTCGTCGTAGTTCTGGCGGTTGCCGCGGACGAACACCATGCCGTTGATCGAGCCGGAGCCGCCGAGGACCCGGCCCCGGGGCTGCGGGATCCGGCGGTCAAGCGCGCTGGCCTGCGGGGCGGTGTAGTAGCCCCAGTCCAGGCGCTTCTTGAGCGCGGGGACGTTGTGGAAGATGGCGATCATCCCCGGCTGGCGGACCAGCCGGGTGCGGTCCGGGCCTCCCGCCTCCAGCAGGATGACGGTGGCGCCCGTTTCGGCCAGGCGCCTGGCCAGCACGCACCCGGCGCTGCCGGCCCCGGCCACGATGTAGTCCGCGCTCTGCTGCATGCCATCCTCCGGGCCGTCCTCCGGCAAAACAGTAACACGTTCTAGTTTTGGCCCGATAGCGTTAGGCTCTGACCAAGCAAGCGTTTGGCTAACCGGAGGCGCTCATGGGCCGGCTCGACGGCAAGGTCGCGCTGATCACGGGCGGCGCCCGGGGCATGGGCAAGTCCCACGTGCGGCACTTCGTCGCCGAGGGCGCCCGGGTGGTGTTCGGCGACGTGCTGGACGACCGGGGGGAGGCGGTGGCCGCCGGGCTCGGCGAGCAGTCCTGCCGGTACACCCACCACGACGTGACCAGCGAGGACGACTGGGCCGCGGCGGTGGCGCTGGCGCTGGACGCGTTCGGGCGGCTCGACGTGCTGGTGAACAACGCGGGCATCTTGACCTTCGCGTCGATCGCGGACATGCCGCTGGCCGAGTTCCGGCGGGTGCTCGAGGTGAACGCGGTGGGCTGCTGGCTCGGCATGAAGGCGGTGATCGGCCCGATGAAGGCGGCGGGCGGCGGGTCGATCGTCAACATCTCCTCGATCGAGGGGTTCACCGGAGCCGAGGGCCTTTCGGCCTACAGCGCGAGCAAGTTCGCGATCCGCGGCATGACCAAGGTCGCCGCGCGCGAGCTGGCCAGGTTCGGCATCCGGGTCAACTCGGTCCATCCGGGCGGGGTGCTCACCCGGATGATCATCGAGTCGGCGGGCGCCCGCGCCGCCGAGGACGGCGAGGCCTTCATCAAGGCCATGCCGATGGGCCGGTTCGCCGAGCCGGTCGAGATATCCCGGCTGGTGGCCTACCTCGCCTCGGACGAGTCGTCGTACTCGACCGGTAGCGAGTTCGTCGCCGACGGGGGGCTCCTGGCCGGGCCCGGGTACTGACGTGGCAGCGTACCGACATGGCGGGCGGCACGAACGCCGTAACGTTCGGAAAAAAAGGATTTTTGCAGGATGGATGACGCGCTGACACTGACCGGGCGGGTGGCCGCCGTGACCGGCGCGGGCAACGGGCTCGGCCGGGCGGAGGCGCTGGCGCTGGCCGGGGCCGGGGCGGGGCTGGTGCTCAACGACCTGCCCGGGGAGGCCGTGCAGGCGGTGGCGGCGGAGATAACGGCGGCCGGCGGGCAGGCGGTGGTGGCCGCGGGGGACGTCGCCGAGTGGGCGACCGGGGAGCGGCTGCTCGCGGCGGCGCTGCAGGCGTACGGGCGGCTGGACATCCTGGTCAACAACGCCGGGGTGCTGCGCGACCGGATGGTCTTCACCATGTCCGAGCAGGAGTGGGACACGGTCATCCGGGTCCACCTGCGCGGCCACTTCGTGACCACGCGGCTGGCCACCGCCTGGTGGCGGGACCAGGCGAAGGCGGCGGGCGGCCCGGTGTACGGCCGGATCGTGAACACCTCGTCGGAGGCGTTCCTGCTCGGCTCGGCGGGCCAGCCCAACTACGCCGCGGCCAAGGCCGGGATCGCGGCGCTCACCGTGACGACCGCGCGCAGCTGCTCGCGTTACGGCGTGCGGGCCAACGCGATCTGCCCGCGGGCCCGCACCGCGATGACCGCCGGCCTGATGGGGCCGGCGCCGGACGGGACCGTGGACCCGCTCGCGCCCGAGCACGTCGCGCCGCTGGTGGTCTACCTGGCCAGCCCGGCCGGAGAGGCGATCAACGGCGAGGTGTTCGTGGTGCACGGCGGGGTGGCGGCGGTGCTGGATCCGCCCCGGATCCGGGCGGCGTTCCGCGCCGACTCGGCCGATGGCATGTGGACGCTGGAGTCGGTCGGCCGGGCGCTGTCCGGGTTGTCGTCAACGGCGGGCTTCATGTGCGAGGACACGCTCGCGCTGGCCACGGAGACGATCGGGTTCCCGCCGGCGACCTCCTTACGCCGGGTCGGGGAACAGCGCGATCGAGGCGGTGAAGGCGTGCAGGAAGTTCTGGCCGCCGACCGGTCCGAGCTCTCCGGCGCAGAAGAACCCGGCCATCGGGACCTCGCCGAGCATTTCCGCGAGGAGCGCGGCGTCGTGGTCGGGCTCGGAGAACATCCGCGAGCCGCGGCCGTTGCAGGTGAACAGCAGGGCCCCGGCCGCCGGCGGCCGTCGAGGGCGGCGGAGGCCCGCTCCAGGGCGCGGCGCAGGTCCTCGTCGGCTGACTCGGCGTCCCGGACGTGGAACTGCACCGTCTGGCCCACCTCGATGTCATCGCCCACGGCAATGGCGCCGGACTCGGGATCGGCGCCGATCACGCCGCGGATGAGGAAGTCGCCCTGGCCCGGTTCGGCGCGGTACTCGTCGATGACCACCCCCACCTGCAGGCCGCGGGCCAGCAGCTCCTGGTCCCGGCTGGGCAGCGCCGCGGCCATCTCCCGCAGCCGGGTGAGCGGCGGGCGCCCGCCGAGCTCGCGGATCACGTTGCCCTGCGCCCCGGTGATGATGTAGGCGTCGCCCACCGGGCGGCAGCCCTGGGCGACCAGCGTGTGGACCTCGGCCTGCGGCAGGTGGGCGCCGACGGCGCCGCTGGACAGCACCCGGCCGTCCAGGAACAGGCGGGTCTGCCGCGACCGCAGCCCGCCGCTGGCCATCCCGCCCATGACCACCGCGCCGGGCATCTGCTCGTTCAGGTGGGCCAGCAGGCCGTCGGCCGGGAACGTGAACGGGTCGGCGATCATCAGGTGCACGCCCTCGGCTTCCCGCGGGAACCGGTAGCCGCCGTAGGCGCCGCCGCTGGACGTCCGGACGAACTCCATCGCGAAGGTCTCGACCGGGCCGAGGCCGGCGCCGAGCCACAGCGAGACCGCGGGCTCGGACTCGACCTCGCGGGATCCGCCGGCCACCGCCTCGGCCACGCAGCCGATGAGCGGGAGCGGGCCGGTCTGCTCGGTGACCGCCGCGATCAGGGCCTGCGCCGAGCCGAGAAAATGCTCGGAGGCGAACAGCACGGCCAGCTCGGGCGGGTCGTCGCGGAGGGCCGCGCGGGCCTGCGCCACGGCCCGGGTCGCCGCCGTGGCGGGATCCGCGGTCAGGACGAGGGCTGCGCCTGCCTTCACTGGGCCTGCCTTCACTGGGCCTGCCTTCACTGGGCCTTCCTGGCCTTCTTCACCCGCTGCCCGCCTTCACCCGCTCAGGTTACCCCGCGGCTTTTGGCTGGGGCCTTGGACGGCGTTGGCTTGCGCCGGGAAAGATGCAGAGCATGAAGTACATGCTGATGTTCTGGGTCGACGAGTCCGGCGAGGTGACGGCGGACGAGGACGCGGCCATGATGATCGCGGTCAAGTCGTGGGTGGAAGAGATGACCGAGCGCGGCGTCCTGGTCCACGGCGGAGCGCTGCGCGCGGCGCGGGAGGCCAAGATCGTTCGGGTCAGTGACGGCGAGCTGCTGGTCTCCGACGGGCCGTTCGCGGAGACCAAGGAGCAGATCGGCGGCTACGTCGTGGTCGAGGGCGCCGACCTGGACGCGGCCGTCCGGATCGCCGCCGCGCATCCGCTCGCCCGGACGGCCAGGGTCGAGGTGCGGCCGTTCTGGGATGCGCCCTGGGATCACTGACCCGCCGGGGGCGCAGCGACGGTCCGCTGATGGCGTGGCTCCGCCATCACGACCGGTACTGAGGGTTACGCTCGGCTGGCTCGGCTGGCTCGGCTGGCTCGGTGCAGTTCGGTCCGGACGGCGCGGGTGGCGGCGACCATGTTGGCCAGGGCCGGAACCACCTCCTCGGCCCGGCGGGTCTTGAGGCCGCAGTCGGGGTTGACCCAGATACGGTCACGGCCCAGCGCGTCGGCCGCCCGCCGGATGAGGGCGGTCAGGTCCGCGGTGGCCGGGACGTTGGGCGAATGCACGTCGAAGACACCCGGGCCGACCGCCGCCGGGTACCCGGCGGCGGTGAGGTGGCCGAGCACGTCCATGGCGCTGCGGGCCGCCTCCACGGAGATGACGTCGGCGTCGAGCGCCACGATGGCGTCGAGGATGTCCGCGAACTCCGCGTAGCACATGTGCGTGTGGATCTGGGTCGTGTCGGCCACGGCCGCGGTGGCCAGCCGGAAGCATTCGGTGGCCCAGGCCAGGTAGCGGGGCCGGTCCGCGCGGCGCAGCGGCAGGCCCTCCCGCAGGGCCGGCTCGTCGACCTGGATGATGGCGATGCCGGCCGCCTCCAGGTCGGTGACCTCGTCGCGGACGGCGAGGGCGATCTGCCGGCAGGTGTCCTCGCGCGGCTGGTCGTCCCGCGCGAACGACCACTGCAGGATGGTCACGGGCCCGGTCAGCATGCCCTTGACGGGCGAGCTGGTGCAGGACTGGGCGTAGCCGAGCCATTCGGTGGTGATCGGCGCGGGCCTGCTGACGTCGGCGTGCAGGATCGGCGGCCGGACGTAGCGGGTGCCGTAGCTCTGCACCCAGCCGTGACGGGTGCACGCGAAGCCGTCGAGGCGTTCGGCGAAGTACTGGACCATGTCGTTGCGTTCGGGCTCGCCGTGGACCAGCACGTCCAGCCCGACGTCCTGCTGGAGCCTGATGGAGCGGGCGATCTCGCCCCGGCAGAACTCCCGGTAGCCCGCCTCGGTCATGGCCCCCGAGGCACGGTCGCGGCGGGCTCGGCGGATCTCGGTGGTCTGCGGGAACGAGCCGATGGTAGTGGTGGGCAGCGGCGGCAGGGGCAAGGCTCGTCGCTGTGCTTGGGCCCGGGTCTGGTACGGCGAGCGGCGGGTGCTGTCGCGTTTCGTCATGCTGGCCGTGCGGCGGCGGACGGCGTCGGATCGGGTCTTTTGGTGACGGGCCCGGAGGGCGTCGCTTTCCGCGAGGGCGTCGGCGACGGTTTCTGCGACCGCGTCCGGACCGCCGGACAGGGCGCGGGCCAGGATCGCGACCTCGTCCAGCTTCTGGTAGGCGAAGGCGAGGCGGCTTCGCAGCACCGGGTCCAGGCCGGTCTCTTGGTTTATGTCGTACGGGACGTGCTGCAGGGAGCACGACGGGGCGATCCACAGCCGGTCGCCCAGCTGCTCGTGCGCCTCGCGCAGCAGGCCGAGGGTGCGGCGCAGGTCGCTGCGCCAGACGTTGCGGCCGTCGACCACCCCGGCGGACAGCACGGCACCGGGACGCACGTGCTCGAGCAGGCCCGGGAGCTGGCCGGGATCTCGGACCAGGTCGACGTGCAGTCCGTCCACCCCGAGCCCGGTGGCCAGGGCCGCGTTCTCGCCCAGGCCGCCGAAGTAGGTCGCGACCAGCAGCCGTATGTCGGGCGCGCCGGCCAGGGTGGCGTACGCGGCCTCGAACGCGTCGCGGGCGGTCGCGGACAGGTCGGTGACCAGGCAGGGCTCGTCGAGCTGGACCCAGTTGGCGCCGGCCGCGGACAGCTGGTTCAGGACCTCTTGGTAGACGGGGGTCACGGTGGGGAGGAGCTCAAGTGTTGAGAAGCCCGGGACCGTGGGCTTGGCCAGAAGAAGGAAGCTGACCGGGCCGAGCAGCACCGGCCGGGTGGTGATCTGTAGCGCTTCGGCTTCGCGGAACTCGGCCACGGGCTTGTCCCAGCCGAGGCGGGGCTGGGTATCGGGTCCCAGTTCGGGGATCAGGTAGTGGTAGTTGGTGTCGAACCACTTGGTCATCTCCAGCGGGGCCACCGGGCGCCCGGCGCGCCGCGTGCCGCGGGCCAGCGCGGTGTAGGTGTCCAGGCCGACGCGTTCATCGAGGTCGCCGAACCGGGCGGGCAGGGTCCCCAGGAGGCAGCAGGTGTCCAGGACGTGGTCGTAGAGGGAGAAGTCGTTGGAGGGGATGAAGGTGATGCCGCGTTCGGCCTGGGCGCGCCAGTTCGCCGAGCGCCTGGTTCGCGCCTCTGCGAGCACGTCGGCGGCCGTTCGCCGGCCGTCCCAGTAGGCCTCGACGACGCGCTTGAGTTCGCGCGCCGGGCCGATCCGGGGCATGCCCAGGTTCGATGAGGCGGCCACGGCTCCTCCCGGTGAGTTCGGATAGCGCGACGATACGGGCGGCCGGGGCACGTGGGTAGGCACAGCTGGGCGCTATTGCGACCAGTACAGTTTGAGGCAGTGGTCGGTGGTGAGAAACTGTACTGGTATACAGTTGCGGGATGGCGACGTTGCTGTACGAACGGCTGGCCGACACGCTGGCCGCGCAGATCGCGTCGGGCATGTTCCGGCCCGGGGACCGCCTGCCGTCGGTACGGAAACTGCGGGATCAGCACGGCGTCAGCCTGTCCACGGTGCTGGAGGCGTTCGAGGTCCTACAGGCGCGCGGCCTGGTCCGGGCGCGGCCGCAGTCCGGGCACTACGTGGCCCCGCGGCCGGTCCCTTCGCGAACCGAGCCGGAGGCGTCCCGGCCTTCTCCCGACGTCCGGCGGGTGGACGCCTCGCTGGCGGTCAAGCTGAACCTGGGCATCGGGAACCCGCAGCAGCCCACGCTCGGCGCGGCCGTCCAGGGCCCGGAGCTGATGCCGATCACCGCGATGAACCGCCTGCTCAGCCACGTGCTGCGGTACCAGCCGGGGGCCTGCCACTCCTATGACGCGCCGCCCGGCAGCCCGGTCCTGCGGCGGGTCATCGCCCGGCAGGGCACCGACGCCGGGTACTCGGTGACGCCGGACGACATCGTGATCACCAGCGGCGCCAAGGAGGCGGTGTACCTGTCCATCCGGGCGGTGACCCGGCCCGGGGACACGGTGGCGATCGAGTCTCCCGCCTACTACGCCCTGCTGGAGGTGCTAGCCTCGCTGTCCCTGCGGGTCGTGGAGATCGCCAGCCACCCGCGGCACGGCATCAGCCTGGAGGACCTGGACCGTACGCTGCGGGCCCAGCCGATCGCGGCCGTCGCGCTGGTGTCCAACTTCTCCAACCCCAGCGGGTCTTGCATGACCGACGACGCGAAGCAGCGCCTGGTCGAGCTGCTCGAGGCGCACGACGTTCCGCTGGTGGAGGACGACGTCTACGGTGAGCTGGCCTTCGAGGGCCCGCGGCCCAAGGCCATCAAGGCCTATGACCGCCGCGGCCTGGTCCTGTACTGCAGCTCGTACAGCAAGACCCTGTCGCCGGGCCTGCGCATCGGCTGGTCCATCCCCGGCCGGTACCAGAACCAGGTCGAGCTGCTCAAGCTGGTGGTCAACCAGTCCGCGGCCAGCGCGCCGCAGCTGGCCATCGCGGCGTTCGTCGAGAGCGGCGGATTCGCCCGGCACATCCGCCGGGTCCGGCGCATGTACCGCGAGCAGATGGAGGCCACCATCGACGCGGTGCTGCGGCACTTTCCCGCGCAGACCCGCCTGACCACGCCGCGGGGCGGGCATGTCCTGTGGGTCCAGCTCCCGCCCGGCGCCGACGCCATGGATCTGTACCACGCCGCGGCCCGCGAGGGCATCCGGCTCGCGCCCGGCCCGATGTTCTCGCCCTCCGGCGGCTACCGGGACTTCATCCGGCTCAACACCGGCTTCCCCTGGACGGCGGGCACCGAGCAGCAGGTCGCGACGCTCGGCGCGCTCGCGGCGCAGGGCTGCTAGGCGGGCTGAGCGGCGGTGGCCTGAGCGGACGGTGGCCTGAGCGGGGGCGGGCTCAGCGTTGGGGCTGGAAGGGCTCGATGAGCTGCTCGGCCATGAGCAGCAGGGCCGGAGCGGCCGAGGCGTCCTGCTCGACCGGGACCGGCCGGCCGTCCAGGCCGGTGCGCCCCGCTGCGGCGCCGCGGGCCGGGAAAGCGGCCCGGCCGGCCAGGACGTCCCAGATCGTCAGCACGACGCCCAGGTTGGCCTGCTGGGTGTCTGGCGCGTGGTGCAGCCGGTGGTAGGCGGGGCTCACGATCACCCGGCCGGCCGGACCGAAGGTCCAGCGGAGGTTGGCGTGCTGGAGGGTGCCGACGCAGACGTAGATCGTGATCAGCACCGGGGCGATCGGGCGGGCCGGCATCAGGGCCACGACCGGGATCGTGGCCAGCACGAACCCCGTCGTGTGCATGAGCGGGTGCGCCCGGAACGAGGTCAGGACGCTCAGCTCCTCCTGGCTGTGGTGAAGGGCGTGGAAGCGCCACAGGGCACCGAGCCGGTGATCGGCGTAGTGGGCCAGCCAGTTGGCGGCGTCCATGGCCACGATCGTGAGCGGGACGAGCAGCCAGCCCGGCCAGTGCGCGGCCGCCCGGATCTGGATCCACGGCGCCTTGGCGAACAGCGCCGCCGCCCCGATGCTGAGCAAGGTCATCAGCGGTATCACGACGATGGCGTGCAGGGCCAGGAAGCACGCGTCCTGAACGTGGCCTCGGGCCAGTACCGGACGGCGTTCGGCCGGCCAGATCCGCTCGCAGATCCCGGTGACGACGACCAGCGCGATCAGCAGCGGGGCGGCGAGCTCGGCCCGCCCCGCGGACAGCACCGTTTCCACGCGGCCCTGCCGGAGCAGGTCCGCGACCGCCACCCAGACGATCACGGCCGTTATCCCGGCCAGCACCACCGAGGACAGGCACAGCCGCCGCCACCCTGCGAGGCGCACCCTCGCCTTGACCCTGGCCCTTGCCCTGGCCTGCAGCTGCATCTGCCAAGCGGACACCGGAGCTCCTCGGTTCGACGGCGGGCCGACGCGGCTCTCGACGCGTCTTTGACTGAAGACTACCCAGCGGGCGTCCCCGGACTGGGATGCTGAGGGCCAGGCCTGACGGTGCGGAGCAACGGTGCTTCGCGGGAGGGAGGGCGTGGTGCCAGGGCAGATTCCGGCCGGGGATATCCATCACCTTCGGCTCACAGTGACCGACCTGCAGCGCAGCCGCGAGTTCTACACCGGCCTGCTCGGCTTCCAGGTCGCGGTGGAATCACCGCCGCCGGACGACCCGGCGGCGGAGGCGGTGTTCGGCATCTTGTTCGGCGGCATCGTCATGATCCGCGGCAACCTGCTGATGGGGCTGCGGCCGATGGCGCCCGAGGCCGATCGTTTCGACCCGGACCGGGTCGGGTTGGATCACCTCAGCTTCGGCGTGGCTGCGCGCGAGGACCTGGAGGACGCGGTGCAGCTGTTCGACGAGCACGGCGTGACGCATGGCGCGATCACGAGGCTGGCGTCGTTCGGCATCGACGTGCTGCCGTTCGAAGACCCGGACGGGATCCAGCTGGAGCTCACCGCGCCGGTCGCGCCCTAGCCCTTGGCAGACGCTGGCTTGGTGCGTGCCGACGGGCCCGATGGGAGCGGGCGGGTGGGATCACCCGGGTCGCGGCGGCGGGCTATGGCTGCGGATGATCTTCCCTCCGGGGCTTTTGACCTGGCTGGTGCCGTCGGGATGGACGGTCAGGGTCCAGCCCATCTGGTGCAGCATGACGTGATGGTGCCACCAACAATAATTTTTCAGGCCGGTCAGGCTGGTGCGGCCGCCGTCGGCCCTGTGGATCACGTGGTGCGGCTCGCAGGCGGCCGCCGGCTGGTCGCAGCCG
>CAVPLC010000026.1:0-18639 GCA_963705835.1 uncultured Actinomycetes bacterium | reverse complement strand
ACCCCGTTCCGTTCGGACATGTCATCACTTGCACGGCGGGCTCGGCATGGACGTGACCTATCCCTTGCACCGGTTTTCCTCGCTGACCGGTGACCTGGTCCGCTACCTGGGCGGCGGGAGTACCGGCTGGAGCGGCTGGCATGTTCATCGACCTGACCCCGGACCAGCTCGCGCTGCGCGACGAGCTGCGCGCCTACTTCGCCGGGCTGATGTCGCCCGCCGAGCGCGCGGCGCTGCTCACCGAGCGGCACGGCACCGTCTACCGCGATGGTGCGCCGGATGGGCCGCGACGGATGGCTCGGGGTGGGCTGGCCGGTCCGGTACGGCGGCCGCGGGTTCGGCCAGGTCGAGCAGCAGATCTTCGCCAACGAGGCCGCCCTCGCCGACGTGCCGCTGCCCGCCGTCACGCTGCCGACCGTCGGCCCGACCCTGATGGAACACGGCACGCGGTGGCAGCAGGACTTCTTCCTGCCGCGGATCCTGGCCGGCGAGATGCACTTCGCTATCGGCTACACCGAGCCCGAGGCCGGCACGGACCTCGCCGCGCTGCGCACCAGCGCGGTCCTCGACGGCGACACTACGTCGTCAACGGGCAGAAGATCTTCACCACCGGCGCGCACGACGCCGACTACGTCTGGCTCGCCTGCCGGACCGACTCCGGCCGCGCCCCGGCACCTGGGACTCTCCATCCTCATCGTGGACACCCGCCGACCCCGGGTACTCCTGGACCCCGATCATCACGCACGACGGCGCCCATCACGTCAACGCGACCTACTACTCGGACGTGCGCGTCCCGTCGCCATGCGCGTCGGCGCGGAGAACGACGGCTGGCGGCTGATCACCACGCAGCTGAACCATGAGCGGGTGATGCTCGGCGCCGTCCGCCGGATCGGCGTCCTGCACGACCGGGTCCGCGACTGGGCCGCTCGGCAAGGCCAGGCTCGGACGGCCGCCCGCTGCTCACCCAGCCCGACCTCCGCCCGCGCGCTGGCCCGCGCCGGCGCCGTCAGCGGGTCAACGAGCTGCTGAACTGGCAAGTCGCGGTCACCGACGCCCGTCGACGTGGCGGACGCGTCCGCGACCAAGGTCTTCGGGTCCGAGCAGGTGCAGCGAACTCGGCCAGGACCTGGTCGAGCTAGTCCGGCAGGCACGGCAATCTGGCCGACCCGCCCCACGGCCGAGCTGACCCGCTGGCTGGATGTGCAGCGCAAGCGGAACACCGTCCTGACGTTCGGCGGCGGAGTCAACGAGATCCAGCGCGAGCTGATCGCGACCGCCGGCCTGGGCCTCCCCCGGGTGCCGCGATGAGCACCGAGGGCGGCAATCCGGGCTGCCGCCGCCCGGCTCGCCGCCGCAGGGCCGAGCCGCCCGAGGCCGCCCGCGACCCGGTGAACCTGCCCACGATCCGGAACTGGCGGAGGCCCTCGGCGACGCCAACGCCGATCTGCGCCGCGCGGACTTGGCGGCCGGCGGCGACCCCGATCAGCTGTGGCACCCCCCGCGATGATCCAGGTCTGGACGATGCCCGGGCTGCAGCCCGGTGGCCAGAGCGGGGTCCGACGGCGACCCCGACCCGCTCGGCCAGATGTCCCGCAACGCTGGACGAGGCCGGTTACACCTCGGTCGTCGCCACCAACTGCGACCAGACGTACTACCGCTACCTGCAAGCTCCGGGAGCCAGTCGCTCGCCCTGCGAGCGGCACTCACCGACGTCACCGGCCCCAAGCGCACCGCCCTGGGCGAGGGCTGGTTCGTCACGACCCGGAACATCTGGTTCGCCTCAGCCGATCCGGCCGCCGCCACTGACGCGCCCACCGAGCCCGTCGCCACCATGGACTTCCGCATCCTAAAATTCCGCCCCCCGCCCCCCGCGCCCCCGAACCCCGCACACCAACACCCCACACGCCCCATACATCCCTTCAGCCCCTCTGTTCCCCCCAGCATCTCCACGCGTGCCCTCCAACCACATCGATGTCGTTGCCGAAGCCGTGATGCGCCCGCAGGTCACGCCCGACACCGCGTTCTTCTGGGCCGGCACCAGCGCCGGTGAGCTGCGCATCCAGCGCTGCGGCGAACTGCGGCGCGCTGCGCCACCCGCCCGGGCCCGATGTGCCCGCTCGTGCGGCGCGGCCGGCGACGGCGGGTACGCGGTCGCGGCCGGGACCGGCGAGGTGTTCAGCTACGTCGTCCACCATCACCCGCCGGTGCCGGGCAAGACGCTGCCGATGGTCGTGGCCCTAGTCCAGCTGCCTGAGGGCGTCCGGATGGTCGGCGAGATGCCCGGCGTCCGCCCGGACCAGGTCCGGATCGGGCTGCCGGTCCGCGTCGCGTTCGCCCGGATCGACGACGACCTGACCCTGCCCGCATGGAGGCTGTGCTGGCCAGGGGGGACGACCCCCCCAGACCCCCCGCGGGGGCGGAGGGCACCCTTCCGGAACGGGTCATCGACGTGACGCCCACCTTCGTGATCTCCTCGGCGCTGGCCACCCGCGACTTCACCGACGTGCACCACGACCGCGACCGCGCCATAGAGCGCGGCGCCAGGGACATCTTCGTCAACATCTTGACCACCACCGGGCTGGTCCAGCGCTACGTCGTGCGACTGGGCCGGGCCGGACGCGGTGGTCCGTGCCATTTCCATCCGCCTGGGCGTGCCGTGCCACGCCGGCGACACGCTCACCCTCACCGGCCAGGTCACCGCGTCCGAAGGGGCCGAACACGTGGTCTCGGTCACCGGCCGGTGCAGCCTCGGCGACCACGTCACCGGCACGGTCCGGATCGCCCCGTGATCACCGCGGCCATCGCCGGCATCGGCGCGACCGAGTTCTCCAAGGACTCGGGCCGCAGCGAGCTGCGGCTGGCCGCCGAGGCGGTGCAGGCCGCGCTCGCCGACGCCGGGCTCGGCCCGTCCGACGTGGACGGCCTGGTCACCTTCACCATGGACACCAACGCCGAGATCGCGGTCGCGCGCGAGCTCGGCGTCCCCGAGCTGCGCTTCTTCGGCCAGATCGGGTACGGCGGCGGCGCCGCCTGCGCCACCGTCCAGCACGCGGCCATGGCCGTCGCCACCGGCACGGCCGACGTGGTGGTCTGCTACCGCGCCCTCAACGAGCGCTCCGGCCGCCGCTTCGGCCGCGTCGCGGTCGGCGCGGTCTCGATGCCCACGACCTCCGGCGTGGACAACGGCTGGCACTACCCGATGGGCCTGGCCACCCCGGCCGCCACGGTGGCCATGGCCGCCCGCCGCTACATGCACTGCTACGGCGCGACCAGCGAGGACTTCGGCCGGGTGACGGTCGCGGACCGCCGGCACGCCGCGACCAACCCGCACGCCTGGTTCTACCAGCGCCCGGTCACGCTCGCCGAGCACCAGGCCTCGCGCTGGATCGTCGAGCCGCTCCGGCTGCTGGACTGCTGCCAGGAGAGCGACGGCGCCGTCGCGGTCGTCGTGACCAGCCTGGACCGGGCCCGCGACCTACCGCACCGGCCCGCGGTGATCCGCGCCGCCGCCCAGGGCGCCGGCCGCGACCAGTTCACCATGACCAGCTACTACCGCGACGACCTGACCGGCCTGCCCGAGCTGGGCCTGGTCGCCCGCCAGCTGTGGCGCCAGGCCGGGATCGGCCCGTCCGAGGTGCGCACCGCCGTGCTGTACGACCACTTCACCCCCTACGTGCTGATGCAGCTGGAGGAACTCGGCTTCTGCGCCCGCGGCGAGGCCCGCGACTTCATCGCCGACGGCGCGATCGAGATGGGCGGCCGCCTGCCGCTCAACCCGCACGGCGGCCAGCTCGGCGAGGCCTACATCCACGGCATGAACGGCATCGCCGAGGCCGTCCGCCAGGTCCGCGGCACGTCGGTCAACCAGGTCCCCGGCGACGCCCCCGTCCTGGTCACCGCCGGCACCGGCGTCCCCACCAGCGCCCTGATCCTGTCCTCGCCCGGCGCCTAGGCGAGGGGCCAGTGGCCGTAGGGGTCGTTCA
Source organism: uncultured Actinomycetes bacterium (assembly GCA_963705835.1). Classification (GTDB taxonomy): domain Bacteria; phylum Actinomycetota; class Actinomycetes; order Streptosporangiales; family Streptosporangiaceae; genus Palsa-504. The sequence goes on along the minus strand of CAVPLC010000026.1, from coordinate 14,656 downwards.
CGGCAGGTGATCGCTGGCGCCAGGCTTGAAGATCGTGGACCATCTGGTCTGCCTGCGGACAGAGGTCGGCGGAGCTGAGGACGGCGCAGTACACGGTGGGCCGCCGGGGGAGTACCGCTGCCACGAGTGCACCGCGTGCGTAGACCGGGCTGCGCTGTGCGGCGATGAGCTGAAAGCCTGCCGTTCTGACCACGGGAGGTGATCCCCGATCGTGCATGCCCGCAACCCTTCCAGAGGGCGAGATCGACCCGCAAGATCCTCGTATTACGCGGCCAGCACCATACAATGGCAGCTCGTTCAGATACAATGAATCTCATGACCGCCACTCGGTGAAGGTGAGCCGTAACGGGCAGGTTTCCGTCCCCGCCGCGGTGCGGCACCGGTGGGGGACGAGGACTGTTCTCGTCATCGACCGCGGCGACTACGCCATCATCCGGCCGGTTCCCGATGACCCGGTTGAGGCCCTGCGCGGTGCTGACGACATGCCCGGCCCGACCGCGGACGACGCGCGGGCCGCGGACCGGGACGCAGAAGCAGCCATCGAGAAGCGCCGCCAGGCTGGCGCTGCGTGACCGTTCTTGACGCCTACGCCGTCATTGCCTACCTGCGCGGGGAGCCTCCCGCCGCGGAGGTCGCCGACCTCCTGCGCGGTCAGCCCTTGCTCACCTCGGTCAACGCGGCTGAAGTCTGCGACCAGATGGTCGGGGTGTTCGGTGCCGACCCGGACAACATAGAAGCTGACCTGGCCCTGCTCTGCCACGTCGGCCTTACCGTGCTGCCCGTCTCCTATGAACTCGGCATGGAGGCGGGCCATATCCGCGCCCGCCTTACCATCGCGATCGGGCGGCCGTCAGCCTCGCCGACTGTGTCGCCGCGTCGGCCGCACTCGCGAGTCATCGTCCGCTGGCGACCGCCGATCCGGCGCTGGCCGCGCTGCTACGTGCCGAGGGCGGGGAAGTTCATCCACTGCCCGACAGCCAGGGCCGACGTCCCTGATACGCGTCGGTGATGGTCAGCCCGCCTCGGCGGCGCTGCGTGCGGCGATGTAGCCGAACGTCATGGCAGGCCCGATGGTGGCACCCGCGCCCGCGTAGCTGTGGCCCATCACCGACGCGCTCGCGTTGCCCGCGGCGTACAGCCCGGCGATCGCGGTGCCGTCCTCGCGGAGCACCCGCGCCCGTTCGTCGGTGCGCAGCCCGCCCTTGGTGCCCAGGTCACCGGGCACGATCTTGGCCGCGTAGAACGGCGGCCGGGCCAGCGGGGTCAGGTTGGGGTTGGGCCGGCAGCGCGGGTCGCCGTAGTAGCGGTCATACGCCGAGTCGCCGCGGCCGAACTCCCCGTCCCTGCCCGCTACGGCGAACTCGTTGAACCTGGTCACGGTCTTGACCAGGCCTCCGGCTCCGATCCCGGCCGCGGCGGCCAGCCCGGCCAGGTCGTCCGCGCGGACCACCGCCCCGGCCGCGTACCAGCGCCGGGGGAGCGGGCGGCCCGGCGGCAGGCCTGTGAACACGTACCGGTCGCGATAGCGCTGGTCGAACACCAGCCAGGCCGGGATGTGCGGGTTCTCCGGCGTGTTCGCCTCGTACATGGCGTGCACCGCGTCGACGTACGGGGCCGACTCGTTGACGAACCGCTGGCCCGCGCCGTTGACCAGGATGCAGCCGGGCAGGCTGCGCTCGGCCAGGCAGAAGTAGGGCCCGCCGGGCAGCGGGATCGACGGCCCCCACCAGGCGTCGTCCATCAGCCCGACCGCCGCGCCCAGGTCCAGCCCCGCCAGGATGCCGTCGCCGGTGTTCCCGGTCGCGCCGGTCGTCCACTGCGAGCCGACCGGCTCGCGCTGGTACCGGCGGCGCATCTCCTCGTTGCGCTCGAACCCGCCGGTCGCGATCAGCACCCCGCGCCGGGCCCCGATGAGCACCGGCTCGCCGTCGCGCGTGGCGCGGACCCCGCACACCCGGCCGTCCCGCACCTGCAGCCCGGTCATCGGGGTGTCCAGCCAGACCGGCACGCCGCTGGCCAGCAGCCCGGCCCGCAGGCCCGCCGCCAGCGCCTGCCCCAGGGTGAGCATCCTGTGCCCGGACAGCCGGCTCCGCGCCGCCCGTCCCGCGACCCTGGCCCCGGCCAGCACCGCGCGCGGATGGCGCGGGCCCAGGCTCAGCCAGCGGTACTCGGCCTGGGTGATGGTCACGCCGTTCGGGGACGGCAGGTAGGGCCGGCCGAGGTGGGCCAGCTCGCCGCCGAGCTTGCGGCTGTCGAACGGCACCGGCTCGATGCTGCGCCCCCGGGCCAGCCCGCCGGGCGCTTCAGGATAGTAGTCGGCGTAGCCGGGCACCCACGCGAACCGCACCGGCGTGTTCGCCAGGACCAGCCCGAGCATGGCCGGGGCGTGCTCCAGGAACGCCCGCCGCAGCCCCGCCGGGACGTCGTCGCCCGCCACGTGCGCCAGGTAGGCGTCGGCTTGCTCGGGGGTGTCGCTGATCCCGGCCGCGCGCAGGACCGCGTTGCCCGGCGCCCAGATCCCGCCCCCCGAGCGGGCCGTCGATCCGCCGAAGAACCCGGTCTTCTCGATGACCACGACGCTCAGGCCGAGGTGCGCCGCGGTCAGCGCGGCCGTCATCCCCGCCGCCCCGCTGCCCGCCACCACGACGTCGAACTCGGCGGGCTCTGTCGCCATGCCACCTCCTCATCGAATAATAGAACACGTTACAGTTTTGATGCCGGATCCCGAAGGGAGGCCCTCGTGCCGGACTGGGACATCGAGGCCGACGTGGTCGTGGTGGGCTTCGGAGCCGCGGGCGCCTGCGCGGCCCTGGAGGCGGCCTCGGCCGGCCGCTCGGTGCTGGTCCTGGACCGGTTCGGCGGCGGCGGTGCCACCGCGCTGTCCGGCGGGGTCATCTACGCGGGCGGCGGCACGCCGCAGCAGCGCGCGGCCGGCGTCACCGACTCGCCCGAGGCCATGCTCGCCTACCTGAGCACCGAGGTCGGCGACGCGGTGCCCGCCGCCACGCTCAGGGAGTTCTGCGAGGGCAGCACGGCCATGCTGGCCTGGCTCGAGGACCACGGCGTGCCGTTCGAGGGAAGCCTCTGCCCGGACAAGACCTCGTACCCGACCAACCGCCACTACCTGTACTACTCCGGCAGCGAGTTGTCCGCCGCCGACGCTCCCGATTCCGACGCTGCGCCGCCCGCGCCCCGCGGCCACCGGACCCGCGGCCGCGGCACTTCGGGCGGCCTGCTGTACGCCCGGCTGGCCGCCGCCGTCCGGGGCACCGGCGCCCGCGTCCTCACCCAGACCGCCGCCCGGCGCCTGGTCACCGACGACGACGGCCGGGTCGCCGGCGTGGAGTGCGCGTCCCTGCGCGGCGCGCCAGCCTGGGCCCGCCAGGCCCACCGCATCCTGCACCGCTGGTCGGTCAAGCCGTACCTGTACGTCCCGAAGGCCGGCCGCATCCTGCACCGCCCGGTCGCCTGGCTGGAGCGCCGCTACGCGCGCCCGCTGCGCGTCGGGGCGGCCCACGGCGTGGTCCTGGCCGCCGGCGGCTTCGCCGCGAACCGGCCGATGATGCGCTCGCACGCGCCGACCGCGCGCGGCGGCCTGCCGCTGGCCACGCCGGGCGACGACGGCAGCGGCATCCGCCTCGGCACCGAAGCCGGGGCCGCGACGGCGCACCTGGACCGGGTATCCGTCTGGCGCTTCCTCAGCCCGCCGCCCGCCCTGCTGACCGGCGTCCTGGTCGACCGCGCCGGCCAGCGGATCTGCGACGAGTCCCGCTACGGCGCCGCCATAGGCGACGCGATCATCCGGCACGGCGGCCGGGCCTGGCTGCTCGTGGACCGGGCCACCCGCACCCAGGCCCGCCGCCAGATACGCGGGTCGACCCTGTGGTTCCAGCGGCTGCAGGCCTGGTACCTGCTGACCACCGGCGCGGTCACCGCGCCTACCGTGGCCGGCGTCGCGGCCCGGGGCGGCGTCGACCCCGACGGCCTGGCCGCCACCCTCGCCGCCTACAACAAAGCCGCCCGGGATCCCGCCGCCCGCGACCCGGCGGGCAAGCCCCCCGGCGCGCGGCGCGCCCAGGACCAGCCGCCCTACTCGCTGATCGACTGCTCGGTGCGCCCCCGCCTGTTCTACCCGGCTCCGGTCCTCACCCTCGGCGGCCTCGTCGTCGCGCCCGAGTCCGGCCAGGTCCTGCGCCCCGACGGCACCCCGGTCGCCGGCCTGTACGCCGCCGGCCGCACCGCGGCCGGCCTGTGCTCCCGCTCCTACGTCAGCGGCCTCTCCCTAGCCGACTGCATCTTCTCCGGCCGCCGCGCCGGCCACCACGCGGCAAAAGCCGAGGAGAACGCGCCTTCGGGCGGTCAGATTGCTCCGCTCAACTGAAGACCCCGGACCGCGGTAATTCGAGCGTGCTCGTCTCGTCAGGCGGGGCGCCGAGCAAGCGCATAAACCGGGCGATTTCTGCCTCATCTTCCGGCGTGTCCAGGCTGCCCCGCTCCTCGGCAAGCTGGTCGAGAAGCTCCGCGAGTGTCACAGCCGAACGCGCGGCGAGGTCTGCTGATACCTGCTCGGCAGAGAACACGCGCCCAGCGCGATACGTCGGCCAGCCCTTCCTGCAGGTCACGCACCAACTCAGGGTCGGACAGGACCTCGTTAGTCTCACGAAGTCGGCCGAGATCCCCAGTGAACTCTGGCTCACTCACGCTTCTCATCGTAAACATCGAGGCCCGCTCAGTAGGTGATGCTGACCTCGGGGGTCAGGGAGACGGCCTGGCAGGCGAGGATGTAGCCGTCGGCGAGGTCGGCGGCCTCGAGGACCTCGTTGTGGGCCATCTCGACCTTGCCTGCGGTGAGCTGGCAGGCGCAGGCGCCGCAGATGCCCTGGCGGCAGGAGTACGGGGCGTCCAGCCCGGCCTCGATGAGCACGTCGAGCATCCGGGTTCCGGCGGGCCAGGGCAGCAGGGTGGTGGAGCCGTCCAGCATGACCGACAGCGTGGCCGCCGTCCCGCCGGACAAAGGCGCCTCCTCGAACGGGTTCTCGGCCAGGGACACGAACCGCTCGACGTGCACGCGCGGGCCGGGCACGCCGAGCCGGCCGAGCGCGTCCCGCACCGCCGCCAGGTAGGGGTCCGGGCCGCAGATGAACGCGCGGTGGGACGCGTACGGCCGGGCCAGCGCGGTGATCGCCGCGGCGGTCGGCACGCCGAGCAGCGAATCGAGCCAGTGCACCACGACCAGCCGGCCGCCAGCTTCCAAAGCGAGCCTGCGCAGCTCCGGGCCGAAGATCACCGAGTCCTCGTCCCGGTTGGCGTAGACCAGGACGATCCGGCCGCGCCCCGCGGCCAGGACCGACTTCAGGATGGACATCACCGGGGTGATCCCGCTGCCCGCCGCGAACAGCAGGAAATCACCCTCCAGCGACGGCGGGACGAACGTCCCGGCCGGCGGCAGCAGGTCCAGCACGGTCCCGGCCGTGACGTGGTCCAGGATCCAGTTCGACGCGTACCCGCCGGCCGTCCGCTTGACCGTGATGGTCGGCCGCTCGCCAGCAACCGGGCAACTCGACAGCGAGTAGCACCGGGCCACCGACCCGGTCCGGTCCGACGGGACGCGCACGGTCACGAACTGACCCGGGCTGTAGGCGAACGTCGAAGCCAGCGCCGACGGCACGTCCAGCACCAGCGAGCACGCGTCGCCGGTCTCGCGGACCACCTCCGCCACCGGGACCTGGAAGTACTCGCGCATCAGGGCGGCGACACCTCCAGCCGCCCGGACGCCACCGCCGCGTCGATGCTGTCCCACAGGCTGGCGCACCCCTGCACCAGCGCGCTGGGCCGTCCGGACTCGCCGAACTCGACGCACGCCCGGACCGCCGATGCGGTCCACTGCACCGTGGTGTGCTGCGGGCTGAACTTGGCCGCCAGCACGGCCGCCCCGCAGCGCGCGCATTCCACGACGCACGGTGCCCCCCGCCGCTCATCGTCATGGCGAGCCGGCCGCGAGCCGTTGTTAGCCTGCATCGGCCTGCCGCGCGAGATTTGCCGCGACCTCCGCCTCCCAGCCGGCCACCGCGCGGGTGGTGTCGATCTCGAACTCGAACCGCGCCACCATGTCCGGCGCGATGTCGGCCACGTCGCAGTAGAACTGCTCGTACCAGCGCCGCACCTGGTAGACCGGGCCGTCCTCGGCGCACAGCAGCGGGTTGTCGATCCGCGTCTTGTGCAGCCAGATCTCCACGTCCTGCTGGAAGCCCAGCCCGACGAAGTCCGCGAACTTCGCCGCGACCCGCGAGGCCTGGGCGTCGGACAGGCCGGGCGGCCGCCTGACGATGGCGCCCCACTGCAGCAGGAACGAGTTCGGCGTCACCGGGTAGTGACAGTTGATCAGGACGCTCTCCATGGTCATGCCGTGGTAGTCGTGCCACAGGTTGTCGATCATGTAGGCGGGCCCGTAGTACGAGGCCTCCGAGCGCAGCGTGGTCTGCCCGCCGGCGCCGTCGGAGTAGTTCGACGCCCCGCCGACGTCCGGCCGCGACCGGGTCCGCAGGTACTGCGACGCGATATGACCCTCGAACACATTGCGAAAGTAGGTCGGGAACGCGAAGTGGATGTAGAAGAAATGCGCCATGTCCACCACGTTGTCGATCACCTCGCGGCAGTTCGCGCCCTCCACGAGGATCGAGTCCCAGGTCCACGAGGTCCACTCCGGCGACCCGACCCCCTCGATGACCGGGATGGTCACGTCGTCGGGCGGCGCGCCGCCCTCGGGGTCGTGCCAGACGAACAGCTGCCCGTTCCGCTCCAGGGTGCGCCAGGCCCGGGTGCGGGCCGCCACCGGGACGCGGCGAGCGTACGGAATCGCGGCGCACCGGCCGTCCCCGCCCCAGCGCCAGTCGTGGAACGGGCAGGCGATGGCGTCGCCCTTGACCGTGCCCTGGCTCAGGTCGCCGCCCATGTGCCTGCAGTACGAGTCGAGGACGTGCAGCGCGCCGGAGGAGTCCGCGAAGACCACGAGCTTGGTGCCGAACGCCTGCACCGCGTGCGGGCCGCCGTCACGGAACCTGCCCGCGAGACCCAGGCAGTGCCAGCCGCGCGCGAACCTGGCCGGCGGCGCTCCCGCGTCGATGGTCCGTACCTGATCCATACCCATAGACTAGAACATGTTCTAGTCTTGGGCCTATGGCAACCTCTGATCAGCAGGTAGGGGCCGAACGCCACGCCGTCATAGCCGCGGTCACCGAGCTGCTCCCGGTGTTCGCGGCGAGAGCCCAGGAGGCCGAGGACCGCCGCGTGCTGCCGGCCGAGTCGGTCAAGTCCCTCGCCGAGACCGGGTTCTTCCGGCTGCTCCAGCCGGCCGGGTTCGGCGGCCTCGAGGCGGACCCGATCACGTTCTACACCGCCGTCCGGCTGATCGCCAGCGCCTGCGGGTCGACCGGGTGGGTCGCCTCGGTCGTCGGCGTGCACCCCTGGCAGCTCGCCCTGTTCCCGCCGCAGGCCCAGCAGGACGTGTGGGGCACCGACCCCGCCACCCGGATGTCCTCCTCGTACGCGCCGACCGGCCGGGCGCAAGCCACGGACGGAGGCCACCGGCTGAAGGGGCGCTGGAGTTTCTCCTCCGGCTGCGACCACGCCACCTGGGTCCTGCTCGGCGGCATCGTCACCAACGACGAGGGGCAGCCCGTCGACTTCCGCACGTTCCTGCTGCCGGCCAGCGACTACACGATCGACGACGTGTGGGACACGGTCGGGCTGCGCGGCACCGGCAGCAACGACATCGTGGTGGAGGGGGCCTTCGTCCCCGAGCACCGCTCGCTGAGCTTCACCGACGTCACGCGGTGCGTCTGCCCCGGGCAGCAGGTCAATCCCGGAGCGTTGTACCGGGTTCCGTTCGGATCAATGTTTTCCTATGCCATCACCACGCCGATCATCGGCATGGCGACGGGAGCCTACGCGGCCCATGTGGAGTACCAGCGCGGCCGGGTCCGGGCCTCCTACGTCGGGCAGAAGGCGGCCGAGGATCCGTTCGGGCAGGTGCGGATCGCCGAGGCCGCGTCGCTGCTTGACGCGGCGTGGGCGGCGCTGGAGCGGAACATGGCCGAGCTGATGGGGCACGCGCGCGCCGCGGAGAAGATCCCGCTGCCGCTGCGGCTGCGGGTGCGCCGTGACCAGGTGACCGGCACCGGCCAGGCGATCCGCGCGGTGGACCTGCTGTTCGAGAACTCCGGCGGGCGGGCGCTGAAGACGGGCACGCCGATCCAGCGGTTCTGGCGGGACGCGCATTCGGGCCGGGTGCACGCGATCAACGACCCGGAGCGGGCGCTGTCGATGTTCGGCCGCGGCGAGTTCGGTCAGGACGTGCCGCCGGACGCGATGATATGAACGTGCGCCTGCACTACGAGGAGGCCGGCACCGGGCCGCCCGTCGTCATGCTGCACGGCGGCGGGCCTGGCGCCTCGGGCCCGTCCAACTTCCGGCGGAACCTGCCCGTGTTCGCCGAGCGGTTCCGCACCCTGGTCGTCGACCAGCCCGGGTACGGCAAGTCCGACAAGCCGGCGGTGACCGGGAACTACTTCACCTTCGCGGCCGACGCGCTGGCCGGACTGCTCGACGAGCTAGGGATCGACCGGGTCCACCTCGTCGGCAACTCCCTCGGCGGCGGAACTTCCGTCCGCTTCGCCATTAATTATCCCGAACGGGCCGGACGGCTCGTCTTGATGGGGCCTGGCGGCCTGTCGCTGAACGTGCTGTCCGCCGACCCGACCGAAGGGGTCAAGCGCCTCGCCGAGTTCGCCGCGCCGCCCGGCCCGAGCCGGGAGAAGATGGCCGCGTTCCTGCGGACCCTGGTGTTCGACCAGCGGCTGGTCACCGACGAGCTGATCGACGAGCGGTACGCCGCGGCGTGCGACCCGCAGGCGCTGGCCGCGATGGCGTCGATGGGCGCGTCCTTCTTCGACCCGGCCAGCTACGAGGAGGGGCTGCTGTGGCGGGAGGCGCACCGGCTGCGGAACCCGGTGCTGCTGATCTGGGGCCAACAGGACCGGGTGAACCCGGTCGACGGCGCGCTGGTGGCGATGAAGATGATCCGCCGCGCGCAGCTGCACGTGTTCGGCGGCTGCGGGCACTGGGTGCAGCTGGAGAAGCTCGACGAGTTCAACCGGCTGGCCATCGACTTCCTGGAGGGCACATGATCTCCTCGCTCGGCTACCTGCGGATCGAGTCCGCCGACGTCGGCGCCTGGCGCGAGTTCGGCGTCAAGGTGCTCGGCATGACCGAGGGCTCTGCTCCAAAGGGCGGGGGGCCCGAGAGCGGCGCCCTGTACCTGCGGATGGATGACTTCCCGGCCCGGCTGGTCATCCTGCCCGGGTCATCGGAGCGGCTGCTCGCCTCCGGCTGGGAGACCGCGGACGCCTCAGCGCTGGCCGCGGTGGGCCGGGCGCTGGCCGACGCCGGGGTCGCGTACAAGCCGGGTACGGCCGACGAGTGCGCCGCGCGGCGGGTGACGTCGATGCTGCGCCTGGAGGACCCGGCCGGGCACGGCCTGGAGGTGTTCTGCGGCGCCGCGCTGGAGCACCGGCCCGCGGTCAGCCCGTACGGGAACCGCTTCGTCACCGGTGACCTGGGCCTGGGCCACGTCGTGCTGCCGGTACCGCCCGGCTCGTCGGCGGCGTTCGACTTCTACACCGAGGTCCTCGGGTTCCGGCTCCGCGACTCGATGCGGATGCCGGCCGAGTTCTTCGGCGGGGCGCCGGGGGACCCGCCGGTGTGGTTCCGGTTCCTGGGCTGCAACCCGCGGCACCACAGCCTGGCCCTGGTCCCGATGCCCGCGGCGGCGGGCATCGTGCACCTCATGATCGAGGTCGCCGCGCTGGACGACGTGGGCCAGGCCCTCGACCGGTGCGCCCGGCGCGGCGCGCCGGTGTCCGGGACGCTCGGGCGGCACGCCAACGACCACATGGTGTCGTTCTACGTGCGCACGCCCGGCGGGTTCGACATCGAGTACGGCACGGACGGCCGGCTGGTCGACGACGCGACCTGGATCAGCCGGGAAACCACCGCGGTCAGCCTCTGGGGGCACAGCTTTGCCGGCCCCGCGCACTGAGCGGGGGGCATGGGCCCGCCGCCGCAGGCGGCCAGGCCAGCAGGGTCGTCCCCCCGGGCCAGCACTGACGCCGAGACCGCGGCCGCCGCGTACCGGCAGGTGCTCGGCCACTTCTGCACCGGCGTCACCGTCATCACGACCATGGGCGACGGGTGCCCGGCCGGGTTCGCGTGCCAGGCCTTCGCCGCGCTGTCCCTGGAGCCGCCGCTGGTCCTGTTCTCCCCCAGCCGGTCGTCGGTGACCTGGCCGGTGATCGCGCGGGCCGGGCACTTCTGCGCGAACGTGCTCGCCGACGGGCAGCAGGAGCTGGCCCGCAGGTTCGGCGCCAGCGGCGGCGACAAGTTCGCCGGGGTGCCCTGGTCTCCGTCGCCGTCCGGGGCGCCGGTCCTGGACGGCGCGCTGACCTGGGTGGACTGCGCGGTCGAGGCGGTCCACGAGGCCGGAGACCACTACCTGGTCACCGGCCGGGTCACCGGGCTCGGCGAATGCCGCCCCGGCCGGCCGCTGCTGTTCTACCGCGGCCGTTATGCGGCCACCGACCCCGGGGACGGCCCGGCCGAGGTCGTGGACACCCTTCTCGCCTGGCCGCGCTACGCCGACTGGATGTGACGGCGGTCCGTCGCCCCCGGCGCGGTACCGGGACGACCGCGCCAGGGGCCGGTGCCGCCGGAACGTTCGGCCAGTGTGGCGCGTCAACGCAGTTTGCGCAAGAACGGGTCGTGCGGCTTGAAGGGCGCCACCTTGATCCGCGCGTCCAAGGCCAATACACCGTCCGGCCGGGCAATGACCGGATTGAGGTCGAGATCGGTGACTTCGGGCAGGTCATCGGCGAGCCGCGAGACCCGGAGCAGCAGGTCGCGGAGCGCCCCGAGGTCCGCCACCGGGTGGCCGCGGTGTTTCAGCAGCAGCGACGCGGAGCGGATCAGCTTGTCCGCGTCCACGTCGGTCAGCGGCGTGAGCCGCGCCGCGTGGTCACCGGGCACCTCGGTGATCACGCCGCCGACTCCCAGCACTATCAGCGAGCCGAACATTTGATCATCGGCCACCCTGACGATCACCTCGGTGCCGCCCGCTCGTACGGCGACGTTCGCGGGCGCGTCTTGCCTGGCCGTCAGCGGTATCCGGTAACAGCGCAGCAGTTCGGCTGTCTGACCTGGCGGGAGGAAGCCGCCGCCTGGCGCGCTGCGGAGGAACTCGCGCACGAGTGCACGGGCATCCGCGGTCCTGATGTCAGGGAAGCCGGGCACTTGGCCGCGCGGTTCGACCCGCCAGGCCCCGTACTCGGCGGCGTGGGCCATCGCGGTCGCGGCGGCTTCTGGGTAGCAGTAAGCAGGCACCCGGTCCCCGTCCCCATTTCCTTGCGACCGAGGCAGCAACCGGACAGCTTCTGGCTGGTTAAATACCACGGCGGCGAGCGGGACGCGGACATCGGCCTGCTGGATCGCCGTCACCAGGTCGCCGGCAGCGGCGGTCGGCAGCACGAGCGCGATTATCGCGCTTACCTCTTCGTCCGCCGCGAGCAGTTCGAGGCACTGCCGGAAATCCGCACAGGAAACCGTGGCCGTTGTGACGACCGGGCCGTCGACCGCGCCTCGCTGTGGCACTAGCCCCTGCAGGCGGCGCCTGATCTGGCCGTGCGGGCGGTGGACGGTCAGCCCGAGGCCGGTGCAGGCCTGCTCCGCCAGCATCCCCGCGCCGCCGACGTTGGTCACGATCGCGACGGTGCGTCCGGCCGGGATCGGCTGGGTGGCCAGCAGCGCGATCGCCTCGACCAGCTCGCCGAAGGCACGGGTGGTGATGATCCCGGCCTGCTTGAACAGCGCTTCCGCGTTGACCAGTGGCGCCGCGGTGGGCGGGGCCGCCTGCTGGCCAGTCCAGGAACGGCTGGCCAGCATGGTGAGCACGGGCATGGCGGCACCGACGCGGCGGGCCGTCCGGGCGAACTTGCGCGGGTTGCCGAACGACTCGATGTACAGCACGGCGAGCTTGGTTACGCCGTCGTGTTCCCACCACATCAGCATGTCGTTGCTCGACACGTCGAGCCTGCCGCCCGTCGACGCGAACGAGGAGATCCCGACGCCGAGCCGGGACAGCTGCTCGACCGCGGCGAGGCCCAGGCCGCCGGACTGCATGACCAGGCCGGCCACGCCTGGCCGCGGGTGACTGGCAGCGAACGTGGCGTCCAGGCCGATGGCGGGCACGGCCACCCCGAAGCAGTCCGGGCCGACCAGCCGCATGCCGTGCCTGCGGCATACCGCGAGCAGGTCGGCGCAGGCGGCGGCGTCGAGCCCGGCGGTAATCACCAGCAGGGACCGCACGCCGCGCTGGCCGCACTGCTCGGCCACGTCGAGCACGGTCGCGGCGGGTACCGCGATCACCGCTAGGTCGACCGGCTCGGGCAGGTCAAGCACTGAGGACAGGCACCGCTCGCCGGCGATCTGCCGGACGCGCGGGTTCACCGTGTAGAGCCGGCCGGCGTACCCGCCGGTGATGATGTTGTCCAGGATCGCCCGGCTCACCGTTCCCCGCCGTCGGCTGGCGCCGATCATCACGACTGACTCAGGTGCGAATACGTGCCGCAGGCTGGCGGCCTCTGCGCGGCGTTCCCGTTCGGCTACGGCGTTCAGGTAACTATCAAGAGCGGTGCCGGCGTCGTTTCGCGGGGAGAGGAAAGGTCATCTCTACCATCCCGTCCGCGTAAATACGGTGAAAGGGCAGTCCGGCGTCGGCGAACGCCTTCAGCATGGCCCTGTTCTCCGTCAGGGTCTGCGCGGTGAAGGTCGTTATCTGGTGGCTTGCGGCGAACGAGACCAGGTGCTCAAGCAGCAAGGTGGCAATGCCCCGATGGTGCATGTGGTCGGCCACTGCGAAGGCGATCTCCGCCGTGCGGTCGCCGCTGCGCTTGTCCTGCGTCTCTTTCTCTGGCTCACCTCGTTCGGCTGTCATGTAGAAGCTGGCGCAGCCGACCACCTGGCTGGCGGACAGTGCGAGCAGCGCGCCGTGATCGGGTCCGGGCTCCCGGCAGGTTCGGCGCGCCTCGGCCTCGGGCGCCAGTCGGCTGAGGTTGAAGAACCGAAGGTAGGCGTTGTCCGGGGACATCGCCTGGTGCATGGCCTTGACCGCACCGAAATCGTCCGGCTCGGCCGGCCGGATCTCCACCGTCGTGCCGTCGGCCAGGAGCGCGTACACGCGGCCGGTTTCCTGTGTCCTGCTCACCGGTCGTCTTCCCGGTGTCAGCGGCTCAGCTGGCGCTGTTCCGGCGGGCGGCGGCCCAGCGACAGCACCAGGCCAAGCACGCCTGCCAGCATCACGACGACGCCCGCGACGTGCACGTTCAGGCCATGCGGGGAACCCTCCGCGCGGTAACCGTCACCACCGGCTACCCACATTCGCAGCTCAGCGCCCATGACCGTGCGGCGCGGTACACCTTCCAAGCCCGTCATGGAGTTCGATTCACAACCGCGAATGGTCCGCGCTTGTGGTGACCTCCTCGCTGGTGGGTGCCCCGGGGACATCGGAAGCAGCCGCGGGGACGCCGGAAGAAGCAGACGCGGGGCTGTCCCAGTGCCGCCAGATGAGCCGGTGCACAGGTATGAGGCGGGGAACGTCGCGCAGTCCGGGGATGAACGGAACCAGCAGCAGCAAGATGGTGCCCAGCCCGGTCATGTAGATCGCGATCATGTCGATGTTGGCTGAATGGTTCCACCCCGGGACCTGGTACCACAGGGTGTACAGCCACAGCCATGGCTGGCCGGGATAGCTGCCGGTCTCGTTCATCACGCCCCACTGGGCGCCGGTCATGTTCATGGCCTGGGCCTGGGTCGCGAAGTAGGCGCCGTCGTTGATGAACAGCAGCGGCTTGGTGAAGTCCGAGCCGAAGAACGTCTGCTGGGCGAGCAGGTCGGTGTCCAGCGCGCCGCTGCGCGCGAGGGTGAGCTCGCTGGCTAGCAGGGCCGGGACCGGCCCGTCGTTAGCCTTGGGCACGACCGGGACCCCGTTGACGAACTTCACGTTCGCCACCGCGGCCGCATAAGCGTTGGCCCACTTCAGCTGCTGGGCGGCCGGGGCCGCGTTGTAGGTGGCCAGCGGGGCGGCAATGGCCGGGTCGGTGGGTGCGAGCGCGGCCAGCGGTCCGAGGACGAAGTCCTGCGCCGCGTTGACGGGCTGGGTGACGCCGGGAATGGTCTGCGGGGAGAACAGCAGCCGCTGCACGCTGCCGGTCCCATTGTTGTAAGGCGGCCCGTACTGGGAGCTATGGCTGGTGGTGTTGAGCTCGGTGGCCGCGGTGGCCAGGAAGTCGGCGGGCGCGAGCCTGGCCCAGGTCGCGACGGTGACCGGCGGCACGTCCGGGGAGGACAGTATCCCGGCCAGGCCGAGGGTCAGCGCCAGCACTACCACCGAGGCGATGGTGCCTTCCTTCAGCAGGTCGTAGCGCCGGTTGGGACCGCGCCAGGGCAAGGCGTCGGCGGCGGCCAGGGCGCGCCGCCGAAGCCGCCCCTGCGCCGTGACTGCGGCGGCGGTTGCGTCGATCGGATGCGACACCCCGCGGATCCGCACCAG
>CAVPLC010000025.1:0-10329 GCA_963705835.1 uncultured Actinomycetes bacterium | reverse complement strand
TCTATGTTAGCAGTCGCCTCTGACATTTTCCCGAACGCCGCGCCGTGTTGTGCTCTTTCCGGTGATGTGAGGATGGGCAGAGGCCGCCGACGCCGGGGCGAATCGGCTCGAGTCTTGGAATAAGACGCTCCACGGGGCGGTGGGCCGCGAGCCTAGGATCGTCTCAACAGCGGATTCGGGAGGGCAATGATGCCAACGGTGCAGGCGAACGGGATCGAGATCAACTACGAGGTGCAGGGCGAGGGTGAGCCTATGGTCCTGATCCCGTATCTGGCCGCCGATCAGGCCTGCTATGCGTTTCAGGTCGGCGAGTACGCCAAGCACTACACCTGCTACAGCGTGGACCTGCGCGGCGCCGGCCTGACCAGCAAGCCGGAAGGCGTCTACACCACCGAACTGCTGGCCGACGACGTGGCGGCGTTCATGCAGGCCGCCGGGATCGGCCAGGCACACATCTTCGGGGTCTCGCTGGGCGCGTCCACCGGCATGTGGCTGGCGGCCAAGCACCCGGAGCGGGTGAAGTCGCTGTCACTGCACAGCGCGTGGGACAAGACCGACCCGTTCCTGCAGGTCATCGTCCAGGGCTGGCAGATCATGGCCCAGGCCCTGGCCAGCGTCACCGAGATGGTCATCCAGGGGATCCTCCCGTTCTGCCTCACCCCCGAGCTGTACGCGGCCCGGCCCGAGTACGTCGATTCCCTCGCCGAGTTCGTCCGCAGCCGCCCGATGCCGCCGGTGGACGCCTTCATCCGCCAGTCCGGCGCGGTGCTGGCGCACGACGCGACGTCCGTGCTCGGGTCGATCCAGGCGCCGACGCTGATCACCTACGGGCGGCACGACATCGTGACCTCGACCCGTTTCGCCGGACCGCTGACCGAGCAGATCGCGAACACCGAGCTCATCGTGTTCGAGGACTGTGCGCACGCCGCGATCTACGAGAACGTGGACGGGTTCAACCAGCAGACGCTTGCCTTCCTGCAACGCCACTCCGGCTAACGAGTTCCCCCGCGATTGAGACGGGTGTGAAGCGGGCGATGATGTGGTGCCAGCCCGCCCGATCGCCGTCCTGGCAAGATAGCGGCATGGAACGTGTGATTGGAATCGGCGGGCACTTCATGCGGGCCGCCGACCCGGCGGCCCTGGGCGCGTGGTATCGCGATTGCCTAGGCCTGGACGCCGATGAGAACGGCCTGTGGCGTCAGGAAGCCGGGCCGACGGTGTTCGCGACGTTCGAGTCCGAGACCGACTACTTCGGGTCCCGCGCCCAGCAGACCATGCTCAACTTCCGGGTCCGCGACCTGGATGCGATGCTCGCGCAATTGCGCGCCAGTGGAGCGGACGTGGCTATAGAGACGCAAGAGATGGAGGGTGTCGGCCGGTTCGGCTGGGTCACCGATCCCGAGGGCAATCGGGTCGAGCTGTGGCAGCCCGCCTGACACTTGGCGCGCTTGTCACCGAACTCGCGCCGCGGTGGGAGGCGCGATGTGAGTCCGGGCGCCGCCAGCGGCGCCGCGGCGACCGGCGGCGGCGGCGGACCAGAATGGGCCAGCATGCCCCGACCCCAATCGCGGGGAAGGTCGTAAGCGTCACGATCGCGGGGCGCTGCTGTTGGCCATGAACGTCCCCAGCTTGGCTATCGCGGGCTCGATGTTGACGAACAGGCGGGTGAGCGCCGAATTCATCAGCGGGTCGTCGAGGTGGTCGCGGACGGCGCTGCTGGCATTGAGCCGTGATCGTCGCATCCAGGAGGACAGGTCCGCGTCGGCGACCCACGCCATCTCGGCGCGCTGGGCGATGCGCGTCACCGGGATCCAGTCCATGGCCGTGTCCGGATACGGGTTCGCCGGGCAGAGCCGGTTCTTGGCCGCATCGTCGTCGCGTGAGGCTTCCACATAACCGGTGAGGGCGGCGCTGAACACCGGCTGGCAGGCCCGGATCTGCTGCAGCGTGATCTGGCCGTCGGCGAAGACCGGACGGCCGGGCTCGATCCGCAGCCCGGACCCTGAGCAGTCCACGTAGACGTGCCCGCGATCGGCCGGAATCGATCCGCCCGCCAGTTCGACCCGGTCCGGTCCGATGTGCATGACCCGGCCCAGGCGGACGACGTTCTCGATGGTCCGCAGCACCCCGAGCTCGGCCTCGCTCACCGTCGCGCACCGGTACGTTGTCGGCTCGACCTCCGGATCGAGCCGGATGAGCTGCCCGCACGCCTCGAGCCGGCGGAACAGGTCGCTTACGTCGTCGGCCTGCGCCGCGGCCTCGAGGTAGAGCGACACCCCCTCGATCAGCCGCGGCACGAGATCGAGCGGTTGCTGGAAGGCCCGGTCCAGCAGCCAGGCATCCCGCGGCCTGATCCACCGGATCGCCTCCGGCGGCACGCCTGTCTCCAGGAGCCACAGGCACGCGTCGATCGCGGTCTTGCCGGCGCCGATGACCGTGAACCCGCTGGCCGGGCCGTCGAGCCGGACGAGATCGTTGACCGGGATCAGCCGGACTCCGGGTTCGGCGTCGAACGACCGGGCATGGGTCGCCGGGATCGACGGCTCGAGATACCTGGCGTCCACGACCCGCCGCCGGACCCGCACCGTCGTCGCGTCCCCCGTCAGCCGCGACACGAACTGGTGGCCGTTCCGCTGGGCCGGGAGGCAGTCGGACATGCCGAAGAACCGGACCTGGCCCGATGACAGCAGCTGCTCATCGAGTACCCGCTGGTAGTAGTCGCAGATCTCGGCCGCCGTGGCCCGCGGGTAATAGCCGGCGTTCGGCCCGGTCTGCTCGATCTGGTCGCGGCCCAGGTTCCGGGAGTTCACGCCGTACAGGGCCGACGGGCCGTGCAGGCGCACGAACGGGTACGCGTCGTTCCAGTGACCGCCCGGGCGATGGCGCCGGTCCACCATCACCACATCGGCGTCGCAGGCCGCGATCAGCGCGTCGACGAACGCCATCCCGGCCGCGCCCGCCCCGACGACCAGGTAGTCGGTCTCGATCTCGCGCATAGCCGGAATTCTACGAGCAGGGCATTTCTACGAGCAGGGCATACGGAACGCCGGGCGGCTCGGGTAGCTGATCATTACTGAAATGGCACCTTTTGTTCATCTGTGTGGCTCCCTTTGGATCTGTGGCCCCGCCTTGGCCAGCCGTATGACGTGCCCGGGTACCCGACGGGGACCAACGCCGCGACCGGCCTGCCGTGGGCGCCCGCCACCGACGGGCTGCGCAACGTCACCGGCCGGGTCAACCGCGACGGCACGGTGACCATCTGGGCCATCACCTCCACGGTGAGCGGCGGCGGCGACCAGGGCGCCGACCCGAACAAGCTGGTGGAGATCACCGACCCGCTGACCGCGACCTCGCCCGCGGCCGGCGAGGCGTTCCGTACGCTGCGCACTGCGAGCTTCGGGGAAGTGCTGCGCGGCGTCTCGTTCACCCCGGGGACGCGGTAAGCGCAGCGCCTGGCACGATGGGCGTCATGGATGATCAGCTGAGCCATGACGCCCACACCAGGCTGAGCCGCCCGGAGGCCTCGGACGCGGTCACCGAGATCGGTTGGCGCTACGTCCTTGGTGAGTTCCGGACGCAGGTGCTGACCGGATCGCTGCCGCTGGCCGCCGACGTGGCCGCGCGGGCGGCGGCGGTGGCCGGCGCGCAGGGTCACCTGCGGATGGACGTGCGCGCCGACCGGGTCCTGCTGTCGCTGCAGACCGCGGAGATCTCCTGGGTCACGCCGCTCGACGTCGAGCTGGCGCGGAGGATATCGACCGTGGTCGAGGAGTTTCGACTGGATACGACCAGCGGGATTGGTGCGGGGTCGGGGTCGGAGTCGGGACGGGGTTGGGGTTGGGGTTGGGGTCCGGGTTGGGGTTGGGGTCCGGGTCGGGAGCGGATTCGCGGTCGGTGCAGGTGATCGAGGTCGGGATCGACGCGATGGACATCGGGGCGATCCGGCCGTTCTGGAAGGCGGTGCTCGGGTACGCCGACGAGCCGGGCCGACCGGGGCCGCAGGGCGGACTGGTCGATCCGCTCGGACAGGGGCCGGCGGTGTGGTTCCAGCAGATGGACGCGCCGCGGCCGCAGCGTAACCGGATCCACTTCGACGTGTCGGTGCCGCACGACGAGGCGCACCCGCGGATCGCGGCCGCGGTGGCCGCGGGCGGCACGCTGATCAACGACGCGCAGGCGCCCGCCTTCTGGGTGCTGGCCGACCCGGAGGGCAACGAGGCCTGCGTCACCACCTGGCAGGGGCGGGAGGGGTAGGCAGGCTGGCCGGGAGGTAGGCAGGCTGCCGGGAGGTAGGCAGGCTGCCGGGAGGTAGGCAGGCTGCCCGGGAGGTAGGCAGGCTGGCCGGGAGGTAGGCAGGCTGGCCGGGAGGTAGGCAGGCTGGCCGGGAGGTAGGGCAGGCTGGCCGGGAGGTAGGGCAGGCTGGCCGGTATGGGGAAGCCTGAACCGGTTTATGACCGGATTGGCGGGGGGTACACCGGGGGGCGGCGGCAGGAGCCGCGGATCGCGGCGCGGCTGGCCCTGGCGCTGGGCGACGCGGACAGCGTGGTCAACGTGGGCGCGGGCACCGGCTCGTACGAGCCTGCCGACCGCCGGGTGGCGGCGGTCGAGCCGTCGCCGGTCATGGCGGCGCAGCGTCCCGCCAGCGCGGCGCCGTGCGTGCGGGCGGCCGCCGAGGCGCTGCCGTTCGGCGACGGCGCCTTCGGCGCGGCCATGGCGGTGCTCAGCATCCACCACTGGGCGGACAAGGAGCGCGGCCTGGCCGAGATGCGGCGGGTGAGCCGCGGGCCGGTAGTGCTGTTCGGCGGCAGCGAGCGAGCGCTGAACACGTCGTGGTGGCTGCACGACTACTTCCCGGCCGCGCGGCGGCTGGTGTCCGGGCGCACGGTCACGGCGGAACGCATCGCCGAGACGCTCGGTCCGGTGACGGTGGTGCCGGTGCCGATCCCGGCCGACTGCGCCGACGGGTTCGAGGCCGCGTACTGGCGGCGGCCGGCCGCGATCCTGGACCCAGCCGTATGGCGGGCGTGCTCAGCGCTGGCGCTGATCGGCGACGCCGAACGCGAGGCGGGCATGGCCCGGCTGTCGGCCGACCTGGCCAGCGGCGAATGGCGCCGCAGGTACGGGCACCTGCTCGAGCTCGACGAACTCGACCTCGGCTACCGGGTCATCATCGCTTAGGCCCGTTCGGCCCGTAGGGAGCGGAACGCGTGCAGGCGCTACGGGTCCAGATTCCGCGGTAAAACCCGTAGGCCGACGGCGAAGGTGATCGCGGTCGGCCTACGGGCGAGTGTCGTCAGCTTGGGGTGAGCGGGCGCAGCCGCTTGCGGCGCAGCGGCCAGGCTCCGGCCAGGACAAGCAGCATGCCGCTGCCGATCAACGCCAGCCACGGTAGTGGTGAGCCTGCGCCACGCGGCGCGGTGCCGCCGAATCCGGAGGAAACGCCGCCCACGGGCGCCTGGCTGGCTCCCGCGGCATCGGTCACGTTGAGGATTTCGATGCCGCCACCGGGCGCGGAGATGACGACCTCCGTGTGGACGGTGCCCGCGGTGAGCGTGATAGGCAGGCTCGCCGTCGCGCTGGGACCGGTCGCGCTCATGGTCCACGTTCCCGCCGGGATGGCCGCCTGC
Organism: uncultured Actinomycetes bacterium; assembly: GCA_963705835.1. GTDB lineage: Bacteria > Actinomycetota > Actinomycetes > Streptosporangiales > Streptosporangiaceae > Palsa-504. The sequence continues at coordinate 4,702 of CAVPLC010000025.1, read as the reverse complement.
GCGCTCACCGTGCCCGGCGCCGCATCGGTCGTGATGTTGCCGGGGGCCCCCGGAGCGCAACTGCAGTGGAACGTCACCTGGCCCTGATTGAGGTCGGCCTGGATCACCCGGACGAAGGATTTACCCGATGGCGTCGTCAGGTTGTTATCAATGACCGTGAGCTGGCCCGCCTGAGCGCTTGTCCTGAGAGGAACTACCGTGTACGTGCCGCCCGCCTTCACGGTAAGGCTGACGGACCACACAGGACTACTCGACGCCGAAGACCCGGCGGTGCGCATCTTGACGCTGTAGTCGCCCGCGTTGACGGACTGATAGGGCAATATCGTCCCGTAGGCGACGTCGTGCTGGACGAACTGAGGGCTGGAACCGCCGGACGAATACAGGTACACGTCCACCGGGGTCGGAGTCTGCGACAGGTTCCCGAGGGCGATGAACCCGGTACTCGCGGCCGCAGAGGACGCCGAAGCGCTGGCGGGAATGCCGACCAGCAAGGCCGAGCAGGCCAGCAGCACGGCCGGTCTCCAGAGTATGGTGCGAGGTCTCATTTAGATCACTCCCAACGATGCGGAAAATTTCTCCGTCTCCCCGCCCTAGCGGGCTCCGAACGCCGCATCGTCGGTGAGGCCGGACTGGTCGTTCGCGATGTCGGTGACATGGGCGGAAGAGATGCTGTGCTCACAGTAGAAGCGCACTTGCGCGTTAGCAACCCTCTCCATCCGGCCCCACCGTATACAATCCAAGAACGATGTATCGGATCGCGCGGGAAAACGGTCAAATCGGAATCTAGGGCAATCGCCCACCCTGCTGCGTTCGTGTCCATCTGCCGGTGCACGATGGGCGTGCGGCGTGTCACCTAAGGTACCCGTGCCCGGCGCGACCGAGGCGGCCGTCAGCGGCCGCGCGGATTTCGTCCCGGCACTCGTACCCATCAGCCGACGAACTGGGTCACCTGCCGATCCAGTCGCGGAGCATTCATGCCGAGCCCTATGGGGATAGGCTTATATTCCAGAGGAAGACGCCTCCGTTCTGGTCGCCGACCGCCAGCGCGGTGCCATTAGCGTTGAATGTCACCGAGTCTATCGCCACGTTATTCGGGTCGGTGAGGGTTGCGATCAGCCTTCGAGTGATGACATTCCAGACGTAGATCCTGCCGTTGTTGTCGCCGGCGGCCATGGTCGTGTTGTCCGGGCTGCACGCCACCGAAATTACGCCCGTGCCGCCCGGGTCGGTGAGGCTGGCGCTCACCTTCGCTGTGGCGACATTCCACAGGTAAGTCCGGCCATTCTTGTCGCCGACGACCAAGAGCTTGCCGTCGGGGCTGAACGCGACAGAAAGCACGTCGCTACTGTTTGGGTCCCTGACGGCGGCGCGCTGGCTCCCGGTGGCGACATTCCACAGATATGTGTTGCCGTTGCTATCGCCGGCGGCCAGGAGCTTGCCATCAGGGCTGAACGCGACAGAAAGCACGCCACTACTACCGCTATTGGGGTCGCTGAGAGGGGCGCTCTCGGTCCTGGCGGCGACATTCCACAGATACGTGCGGCCGTTGCTATCGCCGGCGGCCAGGAACTTGCCGTCGGGGCTGAACGCGACAGAAAGCACGCCACTACTACCGCTATTGGGGTCGGTAAGAGGGGCGCTCTCGCTCGCGGTGGCGACATTCCACAGATAGGTGTTGCCGCTTCTATCGCCCGTGGCCAGGGTCTTGCCGTCGGGGCTGAACGCGATCGAATTCACGCTCGCCCCCCCGAAACCGCTGACGCAGCTTCTGGCGGCGATATCCCATAGGCAGATCTGTGCGGAGGCTACGGCCAGCGTGGCGCCGGAGGGGCTGAGGGCCACCGATGTTATGGGGAGGTTGCGCGCGTTAGGGAGAACGACGTCGACGCGCTGGTAGCTCGGGACACCATCCACTAGGTTGACGATCTCGATGCCGCCACCGGGTTTGGAGACGACGATCTCGGTGTGGACGGTGCCCGCGGTGAGCGTGACGGGCAGGCTCGCCGTCGCGCTGGGACCGATCGCGCTCATGGTCCAGGTACCAGCCGGGATGGCCGCCTGCGCGCTCACCGTGCCCGGCGCCGCATCGGTCGTGATGTTGCCGGGGACCCCGGGAGCGCAACTGCAGTGGAACGTCACCTGGCCCTGATTGAGGTCGGCCTGGATCACCCGGACGAAGGATTTACCCGTTGGCGTCGTCAGGTTGTTATCAATGACCCTGAGCTGCCCCTGGTGGGCGGTAACCCCGAGGGGCACCACCGTGTACGTGCCGCCCGCCTTCACGGTAAGGCTGGCGGTAAAGACGGGATTGCTCGACGCGGAAGCCCCGGCGGCGCGCACCTGGACGCTGTAGTCGCCCGCGTTGACGGGCTGATAGGGCAATATCGTCCCGTAGGCGACGTCGTGCTGGACGAACCGAGGGCTGGAAGCGCCGGACGAATACAGGTATACGTCCACAGGGGACGGAGTCTGCGACAGGTTCCCGAGGCTGACCCACCCGGTACCCGCGGCCGTCGGCCGAGACGAGGTCGGCGGGCCGGTGGAGGTCGACGGGCCAGGGGAGGTCGCCGGGCCAGAGGAGGTCGCTGGGCGAGCGGCGGCCGGACGACCCGGCGATATGAAGGGCAGAGTTGCCGCCGCCGCGACGATCGCGCACGCCAGGGCGAACACCGGAAGACGGTGGCGGCGGATCCAGGTGGTTAGCGGGCCGCGGCGGCGTGGCGGGCGCTGAGCGGGTGGCGCGCCGTCGCCGCCGGAGACGGGAACCGTCAGCCGACCCACTTCGACGGTCGGGTCGCCTGACCCGGCGGCCATTCCCGGGCTACTGGCCAGCGGATGGTCCGGCGTTGATCCGGCGGGGCCGCTGTGGCCGCCGGCGGCCTGCCATTGCCCGCCACGGCCGTGGCCGTGGGCGATGCCGTCCCCCACTCGGCAGTCCCGAGCGCCGGCGGTTCGGACTGGCGCGCGGCCGGCGGGGGGCTCTCGGATGGCGAGGGGCCACCGGTCAGCTGGCTATCGGCCACGGTCGCGGCCGCCGCGGGCAGGCCCTCACCCTCCGTCGGTGCCGTCCCGCCGTTCTCATCGACGTCACCGCCGGAATCGTCAGCGTGAACGGCATCGGCCGGCATCCCTGCCACGTCGGGTGGGCTGCCGTCAGGTACCGAAGCGACGATCCCGGCCGTCGTCCGGGTGGGAGTCTCGGAGGGCCAGGTCACCGACTCGCCGTCCGTGGTGACCGAGGTGTCCGCCGGACGTAGGCTCTCGGCGTCGGGATGGTCGGGGACGGCCGCCTCGGGGGTCTCCGGGGTCTTGGGGGTCTTGGGGGTCTTGGGGGTCTCGGCGGTGCTGGGCGGCGCGCTGCCGGGCACCGAGTCGATGGCCACGTCCGCGCGCTCGTCAGTCGAAGGGGCGGACGGCGGCGGGTAAGGAGGCCAGGTGAAGGAGCTGCGGCGACGGTAGGACTCCAAGCCGAGCGCTTCCCGCAGCGCGTCGGCGAAGTCCCCGCAGGACTCGTACCGTTCCTCCGGAGTCTTGGCCATCGCCTTGGCCACCACCGGATCGACGGCGGCGGGCAGGTCCGGCCGCCGTGAGGACAGCGACGGGGGCGGTTCGGACAGATGCGCGTAGATCAGCGCGAGAATCTGGTCCTGCTCGAACGGCACCGCCCCGGTCAGCAACTGGAACGTGACGCAGCCCAGCGCGTACTGGTCGGCGCGCCCGTCCACGTCACGGCCCTGGATCTGCTCCGGCGCGATGTAGTCCGGAGTGCCCACGTTCGCGCCCACCTTGGTCAGCCTCGTGGAGGCCGCGCGCCTGACGATCCCGAAGTCCGACAGGTACACGTGGTCGGGCCGGCCGGGCCGCGTATCCACCAGGATGTTTCCTGGCTTGACGTCCCGGTGCACCAGCCCTGCGTCGTGCGCGGCATCCAGCGCCGAGGCCACCGGGGAGATGAACGCCGCGGCCCGGTCGGGCGGCAGCGCGCCCTCCCGCTCCAGCACTTGCCGCAGGTCACCGCCGCCGACGAACCGCATCGCGATGAACAGCACTCCGTCGGCCTCGCCGGCCTCGTAGACCGGGATGATGTGCGGGTCATCCACCGCCGCCGCCGCCCGGGACTCCGCGATGAACCGCATGCGGAAATCCGAGCCCGCGGCGAGGGTGGGCGTCAGGATCTTCAGCGCCACCGGGCGGCCCAGCCGCTCATCGCGGGCCCGGAACACCACCGCCATCCCGCCCGCCCCGACCTGTCTCTCCAGGCGGTACCCGGCCAGCAGGGAGCCCTCCCGGAACCCGGTCAGCCGCGCCGGGGGATCCTCGCTCAACACACCTCCCCAAAGCCGCGCCGCCGTCCCCATGCCGGTCATGATGCTCACCGGTCATGCGCCGTTCGGGGGCGTTTAGATTATCCGGTCCACCATCTCTTACTGCAACCCATAGGGTCCGAGTGAGTCAGCGAGCTCGCGGGGCGTCGTCGGCGTTCAGCTCGGCCCACAGGGAGCGGAAGGCGCTTGCGGCCTGGCTCCGGGGGGCGAAGGCGGTGACCGGCGCACGCTCCACGGACATGCGCTCAATAAGGGATAGAGCCGGTATCGGGGTCGCTGATACGCCGGACCGTTCAGCCAAAAGTTTTTCACTGATCTCCTGGTGCAGCCGTTTACGGCGGTCAACCATCGAGAAAAAGGCGCGTATCTCGGGACGC
>CAVPLC010000024.1:0-3905 GCA_963705835.1 uncultured Actinomycetes bacterium | reverse complement strand
CACCGAGGAACCGCTCGACCTCACCCCGCCAGGCCCGCTCGCCCTCCTCGCTCTCGTCGGGGACCAGGTCGTCGTACCCGGGGATGCCGTACATGGTGGCGGCGAAGGGGTTCACCTCGAGCCAGCGCCGATGGAACCGATCGGCGAGATCGGTGGCCGGCGACATCGGGCGATCGGTCATGCTCCTCCTCTGCTTAGATCCTTTTTTACCGAACGGAGCGTCGTGCGTGCGCCGGGTCCCGTGTTACATCGGGCCGCGCTTTTCCGTCATCCAGGTGTAACCCGAACCAGAACCGCAAGGAGACCATCATGGACGCTCGCCTCAACTACCACGCCAGCCCCCTGCTGGGAAAGTTCGGCAAGCACATCAACTCGGCGGGCGCGGTCATCACCAACTCGACCCTGCCCGCCGTCACGCAGGAGTTGGTGAAGATCCGCGCCAGCCAGATCAACGGCTGCGCGGCCTGCACCGACATGCACACCAAGGACGCCGCGCACGCCGGGGAGACCCAGGTGCGGCTCAACCTGGTCGCGGTCTGGCGGGAGGCGACCGTCTTCACCGAGGCCGAGCGGGCCGCCCTGGAGCTCACCGAGCAGGGCACCCGCCTCGCCGACGCGCACGGCGGCGTCAGCGACGAGGTCTGGGCCAACGCGGCCAAGCACTACGACGACGACCAGCTCGGCGCGCTGGTGTGCCTCATCGCCCTGATCAACACCTACAACCGGCTGAACGTCATCACCCGCCAGCCCGCCGGCGACTACCAGCCCGGCCAGTGGGGGTGACCGATCTCTGTGATGTCCCGGTACGGGCCACGTGTCCCCCCGGGACCGTCTATCGGGCCCCGTGGCCCACAAGGTCCGACACCGCCCCAGTTCCGGCGTAGCCCGGACTAGGCAATCCCCCGGGCCAACATGGGCACCGCGTCCCGCCAAGCCGGGCATTTCTCCCGATTACAGTACGAGCACTCGCCCCCGGCCAGCTCCCGCTCCACCACCGTCACCCGCAGCCCGCCGTCGGCCAGCGCGCCTGCGCAGTGCTCACCCGGCGACCCCGCGCCCACCACGATCACGTCGTAGTCGTAGCCGCTGCGATCCAAGACTTGCTCCTGTCCTGCTGGTGTCAGCCCCAGACCACGGGGAACAGCGGATGGTCCATCGCCGCCCCGGCGGGCAGCTCGGCGTCCAGGCCCCCGAACGGCGGTGAGGTGCGCCAGGGATGCGGCGCGTGCCGGGCGTCGGCCGACAGGTAGCGCAGCGACAGGACCCGACGTCGGCCCTGGTGGGGGAATCCCGGCGCCCCGTGCACGGTCAGGAAGTCGAAGAAGATGGCGTCGCCCGGCTCCAGGGCGAACCGCCGGATGTCGAACGCAGCCGGGTCCGCGTCGACGTCGGGCAGTTCGCCCAGGCTGCCCTCCGGGAACCAGCGCGCCTGCCTGGTCAAGAACGTCCGCGGCATCAGCCACGGGCCGCGATGCGAGCCGGCCAGCAGCTCCAGGCACCCGTCGGCGGGCACCGGGTCCACCGGGATCCAGGCGCTGACCCCGCGGCCGTCGACGTTGTAGTAGGGCTGGTCCTGGTGCCACGGGGTGCGCTGCCGGGTCCCGCCCTCCTTGACCAGCACGTGATCGTGGTAGAAGCGCACCTGCGGGGTGGCCAGCAAGGCCGCCGCCGCGGCGGGCACCGGTGAGTACCGGGCCAGCCGCTCGATCTGCGGAATCTCCCGCCACCGGCAGAAGTCCCCGGTGAACGCGCCCGGGTCATCGGCCGCACTGGCCACCTGGGCCAACGGGCCCGGCCGGGCCAGCACCGCGTCGATGGCCTCCGGCGCGGCGGTCACCTGATCGCGGTCAAGCACCGAGCGCAGGCACACCACGCCGTCCCTGGCGAACGCCTCAGCCGCCTCCTCGTAAGCAAGCACCGAACCCATGGCCGCACTCTAACCCGCCGCATTAAGTTATGCAGGAAAGGAAAGCCCAGATCCGTTCGGGATAAAATCTTTTCTCCTAACGGTCCGGCGTATCACCGGCCGTAACGGTAGACAGCCGCGTACCGTACGGTTAACCTTCGAGGGCATGAGCATGACGCAGACCCCGCTGTCGGGAGTGGCGGCCGTGCTTATCGGCCTGGTCATGCTCGCCGTCGTGGCAGTCGAGGCGACCTGGGCGGTCGTGAGTCATATCGACACCATGGCGCATGAAGGAGCGCACGCAATAATCTATTCGCTATCGGGCCGTGGCGTCCAGTCGATAAAGATAAAGCTGAACGCTGACGGGGCGACCAAGCCCGCTAGCGGCGGCGGCATGTCCTCAGAGCTCGCCACCGGCGTTGTCGGTTATGTGGGCCCAAGTGCGTTCGGGCTCGGCGCGGCAAAGCTCATCGAGTCCGGGTACATCCTTTCGACGTTCTGGGTGGCCCTGGTGCTGCTCGTAATTCTGCTGCTCGCGGTGCGCTTTTCTTTCGCTTTCGTCTCGGTACCCGCCGCGGGCGTACTGGTTTTTTTCATTGCCAAGTTCGCGCCGACGCAGACTCAGGTCATCGCCGCCTACGCCATCGCCTGGCTGCTGCTGCTGGTCGGTGTACGCACGATCATCGAACATGGCCTCAAGGCACAGGACGCCATAGACCTTCGAAAGCTCACCGGCATCCCGAGGCTGCTCTGGTCCCTACTCTGGCTGACCGCCGCGCTCGCGGCGGTGGCCTTCGGCGGCCGGATGCTCGTCATGGGGGCCTGACGGGAACTTGAATATCGAAAAGAGGGTTGGCTCATGAGAACGGGTCTCGGTCTGCTGGCCTTCGCGGCCTTGCTGGCCATTGCCGGGTGCGGCAGTGCGAGCACGTCCGTCCCCGCGGCTAATATCCCGGCCAACTTCAACAGCATTATGGGCGCGCTGTCCTCGGCCGTGGCGCAGGAGAACACCGACCTTAATTCAGAGACGACCGACGCGAATAACGGCCCCGGCGACTCGGCAGGCCCCTGCTATAACCTGCAGGCCAACGTCGACTACGACGTAAAGACCAACATCGGCCGTGATGAGCAGAACGTATCCTACGATGTCGGCAACCTGAAAAACGCCATATCGGCGGTCCGGCAGGACATCAACAACCTGGTTACCGACATGACGGCCATTGCCAATGAGGGGGTTAATATTCCGTCGGACGTCAACCAATTCATCTCGACCGCGAGCATCCAGGTCCAGCAGGCGATCGTCAAGGCCAACTCCGAAATCGACCAGGCGAATGGCTACGTCTCGAACGCCTACAGCACGGCCAACGCGCTGGCCACCGGCAAATGCTCCGGCGACGGACCGGGAAGCGCACCAGGCGCGATGAGCCACCTCAGCTAGCCGGGCCGACCGCTACCACAGTGCTCTTACCACAGGGCACCGGGCCGCCAGTCACAGACGAGCTCGCCCGACACGTCGACCGGCACCGATACCGGCAGGACGTAGATGTGGCCGTCCTTGTCCGGGGTGCGGCGGATGCCGTCCGGGGTGAGCGCCGCCGACGGTCCCCGCCACCGCTGCCAGCCCCGTGCGGTGTACAGGCGGGCGCCGTCCTCGCTGGCGCCGAGCGCACCGAGCTGATAGCCGGACCGCACGGCTCGTTCGAGCACGGACATCATCGCGGCGGCGTGGCCCTGGCGGCGCCGGTCCTCGCGCACCGCGACGCCCTCGATGTACCCGGTGCGCAGCGCGCGGCCGCCGTACAGCAGCCGCCGCTGCACGACGCTGGCGTGACCGACCAGCTCTCCGTCGTCGATGACCAGCGTGTGCAGGCCGCCGAGCACGTTCTCGAAGGTGTCATCGGAGACGGCGCCGAAGGCGGCATCGAGCAGGCAGGCGGATGGCAGCAGACCTCGTGCCGGCGTCCAGGTCGGCGGTGTGGACGGTTCGCACTTCGGCCAC
>CAVPLC010000023.1:0-6937 GCA_963705835.1 uncultured Actinomycetes bacterium | reverse complement strand
CACCAGCCCGCGCAGCTCGGAACGTTCCACGGGAGCGCCGGAGCCTTCCTCGTCGTGCTCGCCGTTGGCCGACCGGGCGCGGCGGCGGGGGGGCAGGGCGTTGCCCACGGCCACCAGCAGCTTTGGCAGCGGGCCCAGAGCCCTGGTCAGCGGGTACAGGATGCCTGCCGCGCGCTCGGCGGTGCGTTCGGTGCGGAGCCCGAACCGGGCGAGCTGCGGGCGTACCCCGGTCAGCGCGTAGTGCAGCACGATCACCACGCCGACCGCGGCCAGCACGGCCCGCCAGCCGTCGCCGAGCCAGTGCACGAAGGCCGCCGTGACCAGCACCGCCGCGAAACACTCCAGGATGGCGCGGAGCAGCAGCAGGACGCTCATGTAGCGCGGCAGGTCGGCGGCCACGGTCTCCAGGGTGCCCTTGTGCTCCGGGCGTTCGGCGACACCGGTGGCGGTGACCAGGGTAAGGGCGGCCTCGGCGTTCGCGCACCAGCCCGCCGCGAGCGCCAGCACGGCCGCCGCGACCAGCAGCCACGCCCAGGGTGACATCACCCGGTCCCTTCTCGCTCCTTCGCGTCCCGCTTGGCCTCGTGCTTGGCCTCCTCGCCAGGCCTTCAGCAGCTGATCCTGGGTGCCGAACATGGCGGCATGCTCGTCGGGCTCGGCGTGGTCGTAACCGAGCAGGTGCAAGATACCGTGCACGGTGAGCAACTCGAGCTCGTCCTGGGCGGAGTGGCCGGCCTTTTCCGCCTGTTCGGCCGCGACCTGCGGGCACAGCACCACGTCGCCGAGCAGGCCCGGGTCATCGCCGGGGTCGGGGTCGCCCGCGCGGTTGCCGCCCAGGTGCGGCGGGCGCAGCTCGTCCATGGGGAAGGCCAGGACGTCGGTCGGCCCCGGCTCGCCCATCCAGCGTTCGTGCAGCTCGGTCATGGTGCGTTCGTCGACGAGCAGCACCGAGAGCTCGGCCAGGGGGTGAATCCGCATCTGGTCGAGGGTGAACCTGGCCACCCCGGCGAGCCCCACCTCGTCCACGTCGACGCCGGACTCGTTGGCGATATCGATGCTCATGTTCGCGTGCTAGCTGCCTTTCCGCCTGCTCGGGCGCCCCGTGTTGCCCGCCTTGCCTGCGCTGCTCGCGTTGCCGAGCTGGCGCTCGTGGGCGTCGTATCGCTCGTACGCATCGACGATCTTGCCCACCAGGCGGTGCCTTACAACATCCTGGCTGGTCAGCCGCGCGAAGTGGATGTCCTCGATGCCGTCGAGGATGTCCTGGACGATGCGCAGGCCGCTGACCTGGCCGGGCGGCAGGTCCACCTGGGTCACGTCGCCGGTCACCACCACCTGCGACCCGAAGCCGAGCCGGGTGAGGAACATCTTCATCTGCTCGGCCGAGGTGTTCTGCGCCTCGTCCAGGATGATGAACGAGTCGTTCAGGGTGTTGTGGGTGAGCAGGAAGTCCTCGGTCGTGTAGAGCGAGTCGGCCGCCGCGACCGCGATGCACACCGTCTCGGCGGTGCCGGCGGGCTCGATGCTGTCGATGTAGCGCATCGGGCGCCCGCCGCCGCCCGCGCCGTGATACGCGTCTCGTTTCCTGGTGAGCCGGAACGGCTCGATTCCTGCCGGGAGCCGGATGTCGATGATGTGAGCGTCGTGGCGGTGATACACGGATCTTCCATGTGCGCGTCCGGGGGCGCGGCCGAGGGCGGGGCGGGTGCGGTGGTAGGCGATGCCGCCCAGCGAACGGACCAGGATGATGATGTCGTCGCGCAGGCGGGCCGACGTGGTCGTGTACTGGATGCGGCAGGTCCGGTCCTTTTGCGTGACCGGGCCGCCGTCGGTGTCGAGCAGGCCCTGCAGGACGGCCAGCCGGACCTTAGCCGAGTTGTACAGGTAGACGTCGGGCACGAACTTGGTTGTCGATCGAGTGCCGTGCAACCCGAGTCGGCGCGCTGCGCCGGTCACCGGGTTCTCCATGAGGCTGGTGGTGGTCCACGGCGATGTCACCTGGCTCAGCATGTAGTTGGGGCCTTGCCTGGGTCGGACTTCGATGCCCGGCAGCAGTCGCTTCAACTCATAAGCCAGCTCCGGATCGCCGGTCGCGAAGCTAGGCGTAGTCGAACCGGTCAGGCAGCCGTCGCCGAGCAGCAGGCCCAGCGCGTAGGGATCGATCGGGACTTCCCGGTACGGGAAGCGCACGGGTGCGCTGTGCAATGGGAGCTCGTACCGGTGGTAATGGTTGGCGCGCAGGTTGCCGATCATCTCGCGGGTGGCCAGGACCCGGAGCGGCTTACCGCGGCGGCGGTCGTCACGAGTGGCCACCGCCCACAGGTGATCGCCCGAGGCTAGCGTCGAGGCGCCGTCCTGGGCCGTGACCCGGTAGATGTCCTTCTCGCCCTGCGGGTACACGCCGATCACCGGCGTCGGCTTGCCGTCGGACCCGATGACCAGGTCGCCCACGGTGAGCGTGCCGATCGGCCGGAAGCCGTCCGGGGTGAGCACGGGCGTATCCACGGGTTGGCTTCTACCCCGCATGTACGCCAGGGGGGCGATCTCGATGGTGCCTGCTGCCATCAGGCGGGGGATCGAGTCGGGGTCGAGCATGTCGTGCAGGGCGTCGTAGAGGGGGCGCAGGTAGGGGTCGATCTTCTCGTACAGGGTGCCGGGCAGGAAGCCGAGGCGCTCCCCCGCCTCGACCGCGGGCCGGGTCAGGATGATCCGGTTGACCTCCTTGGCCTGCAGCGCCTTGACCGCCTTGGCCATGGCCAGGTAGGTCTTGCCGGTGCCGGCCGGGCCGATGGAGAACACGATCGTGTGCTTGTCGATCGCGTCGGCGTAACGCTTCTGGTTCAGCGTCTTCGGCCTGATCGTGCGGCCGCGCGCGGACAGGATGCCGACGGTCAGCACGTCGGCGGGGCGCACGCCGCGCTCGGCGCGCAGCATGGCCGCGGCCCGCTCGACCGCGTTGGGGGTCAGGTCCGCGCCCTTGCGGAGTAGCTCGATGAGCTCGTCGAACAGGTCGGTGACCAGTGCGGTCTCGGCCGGGTTGCCGGTGGCGGTGATCTCGTTGCCGCGTACGTGGATGTCGGCGTCGAACTCACGCTCGATCACGTGCAGCAGCTCATCCCCCGAGCCGAGCAGGCTGACCATCGAATGATCGGCCGGGACCACGATCTTGACCTGGGATCGCGGCTCGCCGTTGGCGCTGTCGGCACCGTTTGCGCGCAGGCCATCGTCGCTGGCGGGCTGGTTGTCGTTCCGGATATCTGTCAAATTCGACGCTCTCGATGACCCGGAGGACCGCCCCCCGAGCGTGGTGAACACCATGCTATCCGCCATGGTCGCCTGGCCCATACCGCGATTCCGAGGTGGGCGATTTGTCGGCAAATGAGCGCGGCGGGCGCAACTGGTGGGTAACAGTGTTGCCATCCGTTGTTATCGGGCCGATCCCTGCAAGTGCTATCGGAGGTTGCGCGCGACAGATATTCTGGTTTTTCCCGCAATCCTCCAGCGGTGTTCGGTGGCGTGCTCGGCGCTTGGCGCGAACCGTTCGCTGCCTGGTCCCCGTTCATCCAGGTAGCTCGCCGGGCGATTGCCGGACAGCGGCACGGCGGCGGACGGCCAGATGGGTGGGAACAGTGGGCTTGAGGGACCGGCGATCGAGGTCCTTGGCGCGACCGGCGGCACCGAGGCGGCCGCCTGGTGAGTGAACCTCAGGACGGGGACGCGCGTCCAACCCATGTGACCGAAACCCTGGTGGCCACTGGTGCCATCATGCCCGGAGCTTTCGTGGCGCCAGCCACGGCCCGGCTGGGGTGGAACGCCGACCGCGCGGTCACCGAGCTTTACTCGCTGCACTACCGGACGCTGGTGCGCCTGGCCGCCCTGCTGGTGCGGGACACGCCCACCGCCGAGGAAGTGGTGCAGGACGCGTTCGTGGCCATGCACGACGCCTGGCAGCGGCTGAGGGACGCCGAGAACGCCCTGGCCTACCTGCGGCAGGCCGTGGTGAACCGGTCGCGTTCGGTGCTGCGTCACCGGACCGTGGTGGACAAGAACCTGGTCAAGGCGCCGCCGGACATGCCGAGCGCCGAGCACGGGGCGCTGGTCCTGCTCGAGCGGTCCGCGGTCATCGCGGCGCTGCGCGGGCTGCCGGTGCCGCCAGCGTGAGGCGATCGTGCTGCGGTACTACGCCGACCTGTCCGAGGCCGAGATCGCCGCCACCATGCGCATCAGCCGGGGCGCCGTGAAGAGCCACACCGCGCGGGGCATGGCCGCCCTCCGCTCGGCCTTGGAGCGGGAGTAATGACCAGACCCGGACACGGCCCCGAGGGCGCGCAGGGGACGAATTTCACCGAGTTCGTGCGCCATGCCCTGCATGCCGCCGCCGATCAGCTGGAGCCGGGCGCGGACGGCCTGGAGCGGATCCGCGAGAAGATCCGCTCTCGTCCGGCCTACGCCACGGCCACCCAGTCACGCAAGGCGGCGATTCTCGGGATTCCTCGCCGGCCTGCTCGGCCGCTGGCACGAGCTGCGGACCAGGCACGCCGCGCCGTCGGACCGCAAGGGGCGGGGCCCGTCCCGCGCGCGGCAGGCGCCGCATCGGTCCGGAGACTGGCGTGAGGCGATGCTGCGGCCCGCGCTGGCGGTCGGCCTCGCGGTGTTCGCCGTCGGCGTCGTGCTGGCGGCCGTTCCGCCGCTGCGCAACCAGATCTTCCATACGGTGGAGTCGGGCTTCAGCAACTCGCAGAGCCCGGCGTCCACGTCGGCGGGCGCAGGCGGCGGCCGCCCGGACGGGAACGGCGCGTCACGGGTCAGTTCGTCGGGCGCGGAGTCGGCCACGGCGGCCTCGACGTGCTCGTCATCTCCGGCTGCTTCGTCGAGCCCGTCGAAGGCGGCCGCGAAGACCAGTCCCGCGGTCCGGTCGGGCAGCCCGGCCAAGACCACGACCAGTCCCGCCAGCACTACGAGCGTGAGCAGTAGTCCCAGCACGAGCGACAGTTCCAGTGCTTCTCCCAGTCCGAGCGACAGCGGCAGCACAACGCCCACGCCGACGCCCACGCCGACACCCAGTAAGACCTCGCCGAAACCGAGCCCGACGCATAGCGCCGCGGTCGAGCAGACGGTCACCGCACCGCCGTCCGGTGGCTGCCCGAGCCAGACATCGACGCCCAGCACGACGCCTAGCAGCTCGGCCAAGCCGAAGGTCACGTCGTCCGGATCAGCGTCACCGAGCCATTCGGTATCGCCCACCCATTCGGTGTCGGCCAGCGCGACGGGAACGCCGGGCAATTCGTCCACGGGCAATTCGTCCACGGGCAACGCGGACACCCAGGCCACCGGATCGGCCGGGTCGGGAACGGGGACCTCGGTGACCTCGGGGGCGGGGATAACGGGGTCGGGATCCGCGCCGGGGAACTGAGCCGGGGTACGGTCTGCGCGGTTCCTTACCAGCGGCTGGTGCGGCTGAGCAGGACGGCGGCGGCCACGGTGCCCGCGGTCGAGGTCCGGAGCACGGTGGGCCCTAGGCGGCGGCCGTTCGCGCCTGCCTTCTGGAAGGCCGCGCTCTCGTCGTCGGTGATCCCGCCTTCGGGCCCCACGATGAGCACCAGGTCACCGGATTCCGGCGGCCGCAGGCCGCCGAGGCTCTCGGCGGCGTCGGGCTCGAGCACGATCGCGCACGCCGCCGCGGCGATCAGCTGAGCCACCTCGGCGGCCGAGGCAAGCTCGGTCACCTCGGGAATCCAGGCGCGGCGGGACTGCTTGGCGGCCTCCCGCGCGGTCACCCGCCACTTGGCCAGCGAACGCTCGCCCCGCTCGCCGCGCCAGACCGGGACGCAGCGCGCCGCGGCCCAGGGCACGATCCGGTCCACGCCCACCTCGGTCAGTTCCTCGACGGCCAGCTCGCCCCGGTCGCCCTTGGGTATGGCCTGGACGACGGTGAGGACGGGATCAGGGCGCGGAACCTCCCGCCTGGCCAGCACGGTGAGCTCGAGGCCGTTCGGCCCGTAGGCGGCGACCACGCACTCGGCGACCAGGCCCGCGCCGTCGCCCACGTCGGCGCGTTCGCCCGGTTGCAGCCTGCGGGCGGCGGCCGCGTGGCGGCCTTCGGCCCCGGACAAGGTGACGACATCACGCCGGAGGGCGGCACGGTCGGCGAAGAAGACGGGCGGCTGCGGCACGATCGGGTCCCCGGATCAGCGGCCGTTGAACGCGTCGCGCAGCCTGGAGAAGAACCCTTGCTGGCCCGGCGCGAACTTGCCCGGCGGCGATTCCTCGCCGCGCAGCTTGGCCAGGTCGCGCAGCAGCTTTTCCTGCTCGGCGTCGATCTTGGACTGGCGTCTCGACCGTCACGTGGATGACCAGGTCGCCGCGCCCGTTGCCGTTCAGGTGCTTGACGCCCTGGCCGTACAGCGGGATGACCTGCCCGGACTGGGTGCCGGGCCGGATGTCGATGTCGGCAGGCCCGTCCAGGCTATCCACCGACAAGGTGGCGCCCAGGGCCGCGGCCACCATCGGGATGGTCACCGTGCAGTGCAGGTCATCGCCCTGCCGCTCGAAGATCGCGTGCGGGCGCTGCACGATCTCCAGGAACAGGTCGCCGGGTGGCCCGCCGCCGGGGCCGACCTCACCCTCTCCGGCCAGCTGGATGTGCGTGCCGTCCTCCACGCCGGCCGGGATCCGCACCTTGATCGTGCGCCTGGTCCGGACGCGGCCGTCGCCGTCGCACTCGGGGCACGGCCTGACCAGCACGGTCCCGTATCCGCCGCAGCCCGGGCAGACCCGGGCCATCATCACCTGGCCGATGAACGAGCGGGTCACCTGGCTCACTTCGCCGCGCCCGCCGCAGATGTCACAGGTCTGCGGGTGGGTTCCCGGCGCGGTGCCCTCACCGGAGCAGGTCGGGCAGACCACGGCCGTGTCCACGGTGAGCTCGCGGGTCGCG
>CAVPLC010000022.1:0-3774 GCA_963705835.1 uncultured Actinomycetes bacterium | reverse complement strand
TGACCGAGACCGTCAGCTCGCCGCTCGTCCGGTGCCACAGCAGCGTGACCTCGATACCGGCCCCCCGCCGGTAGGCAAGCTCCGCCGTGTCCTGGTCCATCATGTCCGGTTCCGGGGGGACCTCGTGCCCGGGCCCGGCGACCTCCGGCCGGAGGTGGCGGCCGGCCGTCCCGGTTCCGGGGAATCCGATCCGCATCGCATGCTCCCTTCCGTTGCTTGATGCCAGCCTCGCGCCCGGGAGGGTGAGCAGGCATCCAACGGTTGAGGTGATTTCGCGGATCGCCCTGGATGCAGCCGCGCCCCTGGACCTAACCGGCGGAGCTATCTCGCCGGCTGTCATGACGGCGGGCGTCGTTGTCCTGGCTCACTGCGACCTCACGTCGCGCAGCAGGTAACCCACGACGTGAACGCGCCCGAGCCGGACGGGGAGAGAGTCGGCGAGCGGAATACGAGCCCCGGAACGCAAGCCGACCCGGGCCGGGCGCGGCAGGGCGGCCAGCCCAAGCCGTCGGCGGCGAATCATTCCATCCGGTTGACGCTCTTTCACCCTGTCGTGTCCGAGGCTGACAGGTGAAACGGAAGCGAGCCTGCCAGGCCCAGGGCCAGCTAGCACGCCGCCCCGCCGGGCAGGCCCGCCCAGCATGCCGGGGGTGACCATCATCACCCGCCGGCGGAAAGGACACCCTACCATGGCTACTCCGCTTGCCCGCCGCCCGGAACCGGGCGACGGCTCCCCTCAGGCCGCGGTGAGCATCGCGTCCGTGACCGAGTACCTGCTGCCGGCCACCATGCGCGGCCTCGCCGCCCAGGCAATGGCGGCGCTCGGCGTGCTGACCGGGCTGTGGATCGCCCTGTCCCCGTCGTTCCTCACGCTGCAGCACGGCGGCGGCAACGCCGCGGTCGCCAACCTGATCGCCGGGCTGGCCGTGGCCGCGGTGGCCGCCGCCTCGCTGGTCGGCCCGCGCGGCTACGCCGGGCTGCAGTTCGCCAGCGCGCTGCTGGGCGTGTGGGTGATCATCTCCCCGTTCATCCTGGACGCGAAGTTCTCCATCGCTGCCCCGATGTACTGGTCCAACATTCTGTCCGGCGGATACCTCATGGTGCTGGCGCTGGCGGGCCTAGCCACCGTGCGCCGGGCCGCCCGCTAACCGCACCCGTGCGGGCCCTGGACCCGCCCCCAGGGCCCGCACCCTGATCCCCGCCGGGCCAGCTCCGCGCTGGACCCCGGCCAAGAGGCGGCCTGCGCAGGCGGGACGCGATACGCGGGGGCGGCGTCCCGCCGCAGGCCGCAGGTCAGGAGCCTACGATGACCCTTTGCTATCGTGAGCAACGCCAGCTCCGCGGCATCCAAGCCGGCCTGTTCCGGTCGGATTCCCACCTCGCCGCGATGCTGGAGACGTTCGGCAGGCTGCACCGCGGCCAGGACATGCCAGCATCAGAGCGGGTGCCCTCGGGGCACGGCCGGGACCGGCGAGCCGTCACCCGGATCGCGGTGGCATCCGCCGCCGCCGCCCTCGCTCTCAGCATCCTGTTCAGCGCGGCGCTCACCACGCCAGCCCGGTACGGCGCGCCCGCATCCGGCCACCGGCCGCCCAGCCCGAGCGCACCCGGCCCAGCCGGGAAGCCCACGGCCAGCAGGACCTTGCCGGACAGGATCGCCAGCCCCCCATTGGCGGCCCAGGAGGTTGACAGGTGCGAGCGATGCCGGTCATAGTCCGCCCGGCGGGATCGGCGCGAGGCTCGGAGCCGAGCGCGCCCGGGCCCCGCTACAAGTGGATGGCCTGCCGGCTCCGAGACTCGCAGCGCAGTTGTCCAGAGCGGAGGGGATCACGATCATGCTGGTCGTTCGCGGAACATCCACCGGGTTCGCCGATGCGTGGTAAGCGAGCAAACGGTCAGCCGGGGTGCATGAGGACAGGTCCAGCAGCTATCCCGGTAGCGGCTTCGCCCGGGATTTTGCTACCACGGACGGCGAAAGGGTCAGGGTAGAGGCACTCACCCGGCGGCAGTTCGCCGATCTCGCCAAGACAACCAGGCTCGCAAGGACCTTTGCTTTCCTGGAATGTGTGCTTGACGCGGACTTCTCCGCCGGCGGTGACCTGTACACCTACCGGGTCGTCATCGGCGCGCTGCTGGCACCGTGGTTTGCGCGGCACACCGTCGCAGAGCTGGCCGCCGTGTTCGCAGGAACCTCGGTGCAGTGGGCGCACCTGCACATCCACCGCGATCATGCGAATCGTTTGAGGCGCGCTCACCCGTCGCCGTGTCAGCGTCCCTGTACACGGCTCAACAGGAGGCGCCTCATGGCAACCGAACCAACCTGGAAACCTCACGAGAAGCACGGCCGGCGGAGAGCCTACCTCTACACAGCTCGCGGTGACGCGGCCGAACGTGAACGACGCAGTGTGAGGCGCTGTTCGCCTCCGGGCTGCAGCCATCAGATGCCCCGACCGCCGAGGTGGCGCCGAGGCGATCACCGGCACCGTGCGGCGGTTCGGCAGCGCCGCGGCTGCGCCGGCCGGATGGCGCAGGAGTTCGGCGATCACCCCGACGCGGCCGCCAAGCGGATGCGCTGGGTGCGCCAGCTCGCCGCCCTGGCGGCCGGGCCTGGCGCGCGGCTCGATGCTCGTGACGCCACCAGCGGACGGATCGCGGCATGAACGAGAGCTGTGACCGGTGCGGACCTGCGGTCCGTGCGGCGTACCGCGTGGACCGCGATGGCGAGCTTTACCTGTGCAGGCACTGCACGAGCCGGCTATGGCCGGCGCTGTCTGCGCAAGGCTGGACCATCTGGCCCACCGGCGAGCACGTGCTCGCGCCGCAAGCAATGTAGCGGTTGCAGCGTGCCCTGATCCGCGGTCCTGGCCATGCCGATGCCAGGGTGCCTGGTCCAGAACCGCTCGCACCGCGCTGGCCCATCGCTGGGGCCGCATCAGTCCTCGCGGTTTTGCGTCTGCGCCTGTCGGCGACCTCCGGGACGATATTGCTCTCCGCTAACGCATTTCCCTAGACTTAGCGTGGCTCAGCGACCGGGACGAGGAGGACGCATGCCAGTCGACTGGGTGGTCGTGGGCCTGGATAACGGCGGGACCACGAATAACGCAACGGTGCTCGACTCCAGCGGCCGGTTCCTCATCGACCAGATGGCCGAAGTTCCCAGCAACGTCAGGCAGGGCCCGGACAAGGCCATCCAGTCCCTCGTTGACGCCGTGGAGCAGGCCCTCGAACTGACCGGCGTGCCGCTGACGTCGGTACGCGCGATAGGCCTGGACACGCCCGGTCCGGCCAGCGCGGACGGGGTCATCTCCTCCAAGGGCGCGACGAACTTCGGCGATGCCGGCTGGGGCGGCTTCGACATCAGGGGAGCGCTGGCCGAGCGTCTCGGGCTGCCGGTGGTCTACAACAACGACGGGAACGCGGCGGCGCTTTACGCCCACCACGTGCGGTTCGGAGCGGAGTCCGGGCAGCACAGCTCGCTGTCCGCGATCGTGGGAACCGGGCTCGGCGGCGGGCTCGTCGACGGCGGCCGGGTGATCAAGGGCGCGGCCGGGATGGCCGGCGAGCTCGGTCACGTGCCCATCCCGATGGACGGCCTGCTGGCCCCGGGCCAGCCAGCGCCCTCGTGCAACTGCGGCCAGTGGGGTGACGCGGAGAGCGTGGCCTCGCTCACCGGCATCCAGAACAACCTGCTGCCGTACTGGCTCACCAAGTACAAGCACCACGAGATGGCCGGCCTGCCCGTAGGCCAGGCCGCCAAGCTGGTCCGCCGGTACG
>CAVPLC010000021.1:0-12588 GCA_963705835.1 uncultured Actinomycetes bacterium | reverse complement strand
GGCGCGGCCGGTGCGGGTGAGGGCGAGCGAGCAGCGGCGCGGTGCACCGGGACCTGCTCGCCCTGCCGATGAGGATGGAGCGCGGACCACGCTGCTGTCGCCGTTCGACAACCTCATCTGCGACTGGGACTGGACCGAGCGGGCTGTGGGGCTTCGCGTGTTCCGCAACGAGATGTACGTGCCGAAGAACAAGCGGCAGTTCGGCCACTACGTGACGCCGGTGCTGTCGGGCGAGCGGTGATCGGCGGGGTCGCGCCGCGGCTGGACCGGCGGCGCGGAGTGCTGGTGATCGAGGGCCTGTTCGCCGAGGACGGGTTCGCCGGGCAGATGCTGGCCGGGGGAGCGGCCCCGCCGGGCGGCCCGGTGGCGACGGCGATCGAATCGCTGGCGGCGTTCGGCGGCGCGGGCGCGGTCAGTTACCCGGGCGAGGCCGCCGCGTAATCCCTGGGCTGTGGGTGAGTCGGCCGGGCGGTCGCGCCGGGCGCAGGCCCGGTGAGGAAGGTCCGGGCTCCACAGGGCAGGGTGGTCGGTAACGCCGACCCGGGGTGACCCGCGGGACAGTGCCACAGAAAAAAAACAGACCGCCCCCGCGCCAGCGGGGGTAAGGGTGAAACGGTGGTGTAAGAGACCACCAGCGCCGCAGGTGACTGCGGCGGCTCGGTAAACCCCACCCGGAGCAAGGTCAAGAGGGGAACGGCGTTCCCTGCGCGAGCGATCGAGGGCGGCCCGCCCGATGCTCGCGGGTAGACCGCACGAGGCTGCCGGAACGGCAGTCCCAGATGGATGACCGCCGCCCCGCGCAAGCGGGCGCACAGAACCCGGCCTACAGGCCGCGTCACCCCTTCCGGTGCGTTATCCGCCCGTGTTCGCGGGCGCGGGGGCGTCCGGTCTGGGGCCGCCACGCTGGCAGGTCAGTGTGTAGGAGCCGACGCTGACCACGAGGCGCTCTCCGGTCAGCTTCACCGTCGCATGGGCGCCGTTGTCGAAGGACTCGATCGCGCTCTCCGCCAGCAGGATGGCCGGGTCGGGCCCGATGTACCCGACCGCCGTGCTGATCAGGTCGCTGGTGGTGAAGCCGTTGCTGGTCGTGCGGTAGGTTCCGCTGTGGAAGTTGATGCTGTCGTTGGCGCCGAACTGGCCGCCCGGCGAGAACTGCAAGGCGACCTCCAGCCGCGCCGGGATCCCCGTTACCTTCCCGCCGTGGCTGATGGCGACGACGTTCCAGTCGTACCCGGTGAACCCGGGCGATGCCGGCCTGGCTGACGTCGCCGAGCCGCAGGCCGAAAGAGCCAGCGAGGTCAGGACGATCCCTACGCTAGCCAGCGCCGGGAACCTGGGACGGTGCCGCCTGGCCATGGTTTGCCTCCGCCGTGCGATCCAACCGTGTATCGCCCACTATGACGCTTCCGGGACACGGCGGGTTGCGTCAGCGGGCCAGCCGGGGTAGCGGGTGCCGAGCTGGGTGGCCAGGATGGCGGCGAACAGGCCGGTGTAGAGCAGGTAGTCGCTGGTGCTCATGTCGTCCTCCCGAGGAGCGGTCTCATCTGCATCTCCTAAGATGCATCTAGATAGATGAATCTGTCAAGATGTATTTTGGAGGATGTATCAACCAGGATGTATCTTCAGGAGATGGAGATGAGCGACCTGTACCAGCTCGGCCGCCGCCTGGCCGAGATCGCCCTGGCCGACATGGGCGCGGGCGAACTGGACCTGACCCCAGGGGAGTTCCTCGTCCTGCAGGACCTGTTCCTCAACGGGCGCAGCCCGATCCGCGACATCGCGGCGCGCACCGGGCTGGCGCAGAGCCGGGTATCCACCAGCGTGCGCTCGTTCGCCGGTCGCGGCTGGGCGATCACCTCCGCCGATCCCGCAGACGGCCGCAAGACGCTGGTCGACCTCACCGAGGAGGTCCGGGCCGCGGGAGCCAGGCGCCGCGAGACGCGCGCCGCGGGGACGCTCGCGTCGGCGCTGGCCGACGTCAGCCCGGGCGAGCGGGACGCCCTGATCGCTGCGCTCGACCGGTTGTACCAGCTTCTGGTCGCAAGCCAGCCGCTCCGGCGGTTTCCCGCCTCGCCAGCAGCGTCGCCACGCTGACGCAGACCTTATGAAGTGAGAGCCGCCGCCACGCGCCTGTGCCGTAGTGCCGCCCGGTAGACTCGCCGCCCGTGACCGATGTGGATGAGCAAGGCCGCCCGGAACCTCCGCTCGCCGAGACCCGGTCGCGCTCCCTGGTCGGGGAGGCGCTAGCCGAAGGCGGAATGGGAGTCCTGGCCCGGCGCACCTGGCCCGACGGCCGGGCTCCCAGCCTGCGCTGGATCGTGTGTCACATGATCGAGGAGTACGCGCGGCACAACGGCCATGCCGACCTCATCCGGGAGTCCGTGGACGGGCTAACCGGAGAGTAGCTGCCTCCCGGCTCGGCCTGACCACCGGCGGGCGGTCCTGAGGCATAGGCGCCGGCCGAGGCCCGTCGTTGTGTGCCTGCCGCAGCCGGCGGCGCAGCCTGCCGGCCAGCAACGCCAGCGCCGCCGACGCCAGGATCACTGCCACCGGCATAGCGAGCAGCAGCCCGATGATCAGCGTGTCCCTCATAAGAGCAGCCTAAGGACGGACCGTCCGGAAAACGTTACGGTGCAGCCTGAGTCTCGCAATGCCGGAACCGAATCGCGGCGGCGCCCGATCCGCCGGGTAAGGTGCATGGCTGTGACCGAACCAGACTTCCTGCGGGACACCCGGGCGTCCTACGATGCCGTGGCGGCCGACTACGCCGAGCGATACCGTGACGAGCTGATCGCCAAGCCACTGGACGGCGCGATGCTGGCGGGGTTCGCTGAACTCGTGCGGGCCGCCGGCGGCGGGCCGATCGCCGACATCGGGTGCGGCGCCGGCCGCGTGACGGCCTACCTGAACGGCCTGGGTCTGCTGACGTTCGGGATCGACCTGTCGCCGCACATGGTCGCGATGGCCAGGCAGTCGTACCCGGGGCTTCGGTTCGAGGTGGGCTCGATGCTGGCCCTCGACCTGCCGGACGGCGTGCTCGGCGGGGTGCTGGCCTGGTACTCGACCATCCACGTGCCCGACGAACGCCTGCCCGAGGCCTTCGGCGAGTTCCGCCGGGTGCTGGCGCCGGGCGGCTACGCGCTACTTGGGTTCCAGGTCGGCCACGAGACGCTGCACGTCACGCAGGCGATGGGTCGCGCTATCTCGCTCAAGTCGCATCGGCGGCAGCCGGAACGTGTCGCTGACTTGCTGGAGCGGGCTGGACTTAACGTGCGGGCTCGGTTGCTGCGCGAGCCCGATGAGGAGGGTGACTTCCCCGAACGGACGCAGCAGGGCTTTGTCCTGGCCCGTAAGCCGGCCGACGCCTGATGACCCTGGCCTCCAGGGCCGGCCTGCGGCACGCGGACGCAGGCCGGCCGGGCACGGCACGGCAGTGTTGACGCGGGGAATTACGCGGTTCCCGAAGGCTTGGGGCTCAGTGAGTAATTGTGCCGAATGTCACATCGGAGGACCAGATTGTCTGCCAGGCGATTCCTTGTCCTGGATCGGTCGCCGAGACGATGTGATTGCCGCCCTCATAAATGGCCACGTGGTAGACATAGCTGTTGGGGTCTGAATCCACGTGGAAGAAGACGAGGTCTCCGCCCCATGCCGCGTGCCTGCTCTCGCGGCGGAAACGAAGGAACTGATCTTCTGCTGTGCGGGGGATTGACTTGCCGTAGTGGTGGTACACGTACTGCGCGAGGCCGCTGCAGTCAAAGCCTGAACTGGGAGAAGTGCCGCCGTAGCTGTAGGGGACCCGCCCGATGAACGTCTCCACATACGAGGCGGCCTTTTGGTTGAACGACGCCGTGTGAGCGCTTGCCGTTCCCGAGAAAAACGCCAGACTTACTGCCATCGTTCCGGCGATGGTGCCTACCTTATGTCGGACTTCCACAGCCCTGTCTCCTTGGGGATTGACCGAATGCACCGCGCTCCTGCGGCCGATGCCGACGGGCCTCTTCATGGTCGCGGCTATGGCGCGACTGACCCGTGTAACGCAGGGCAAGCGCCTATTCACGCTGCGGAAGAAATGCCCTGTGCTGAAACATCATGCGGGAATGATGACTAAGAAGTCCAGCAAAACCGGAAAGTGTCCCATCTTATGGAACATTCCTGATAACAAACTGCTCCACAGTTATCAGTTTTAACATCCGATAACATGGCCATCACGATCTGATATCCAAGGCATCACTCATTGTGATAAGGGTGCGCACAATCTCGTAATTCAATGGTTACAGTCAGCTCGATGCAATGGCATAACCACAGCTCAGAGCCTATGCCACGGCTATATCGCAGTGCCGGGTATCCCGGGACCGGCAGAACCGGCTCTGCTAGCTGATCAGCGCGAGGCGCGCGTAGGTGGTGGCGAGCCAGTCCTGGTAGGCGTCCAGGTCCCAGCCGGTGAGGCGGGTGATCAGCAGGTAGGTTTCCGCGCTGCCCACGATGGTGCTGGTCTCGATCAGCCAGTCCAGGTCCACCCGGGGGTCGAGCAGGCCGTCGCTGGCCGCGCGGGACAAGATGACGGCATGCGCGCGGCGGGTCTGCTCGCGGCCCTGCTGCCAGAACTCCGCGATGAGCGGCTCGACCGCGGCGGCCTGCTGGGCGACGGCGAACAGGGCGCCGGTGCGCTGCATGATCTGGCGGCCGGCCGCCGCGCTCGCGGCGATTCGTCCGGCGGCGGTGGGAGCGGTCAGGGCCGCCTGCATCCAGTCACGGCCCAGCACGTCGACGGGTTCGGCGTCGCCCACTATCGCCACGTCGATGACCCGCTTGAGCAGCGCCGCCTTGGTACCGAAGCGCAGGTAGACGGTTCGCGCCCCGACCTGGGCCCGCTTGGCGACAGCCTCCAGGGTGGTAGCCACGTAGCCGTGGGCGAGGAACAGCTCGGTGGCGGCGGCCACGATCCGCTCCTCGGTCTGCGCCACCTGGACCTGCCGGAGCGGCGGCAGGGCGCCGGCCGGATTGACATCACCTGTCATGTGATGCAGTATAACTGCATCGGATGCACTTCAACTGCATTGGGGGAACCATGGACGCATCGGACGCACCCACGCTGGCCGGGATCCATCACCTGAAGCTGCCGGTCACCGATCTGGCCAGGTCGCGCGAGTGGTATCAGAGTCGTCTGGGATACCAGGTGCAGGTGGAGTTCGTCGAGCAGGGCAACCTGATGGGGTACGCGATGTTCCATCCCAACGGAGGCCCGCCGCTGGCCCTGCGCCTGGACCCCGAGCGCGCCCGAGCTGCCGCCGGATTCGACTACTTCGCCATCGGCGTGCCCGACAAGGACACGATCGAGCGGCTCGCCGGCCGCCTGGCCGCGCTCGGCGAGCGGCACGCCGGCGTGCACTGGGCCACCATCGGCTGGATCCTGCCCGAACTGCACGATCCGGACGGTCACGAAGTCCGCTTCTACACCATGCAGCATCACACCGAGCTCGATCCCCGGGTGGTCGCCACGGTCAACGATCCGCGGGAGAGCGCCGAGCGCCGCGAGCGCGCCGCGGCCCAGCAGCCCTAAGACACCCGGGCCGGCCGCCGGTACCCGCCTGGTCGTGGCGACAATTGGGTGGGTGCCACGGTCGGGTACGGGCCACGGAGGTGCGCGGGATGAGCGACGGCGGAGCGGACCGCGGCATTTCGCTGCTGTTCGACGTGTTCGTGGTGCACCAGCGGGTGCGGGCGCTGCTCGCGCGCGCCCTGAGCCAGTGCGAGCTGCGGGCCGATGAGTACGCGGTGTACAGCGTGCTGTTCGAGCGCGGTCCGCTGACGCCCACCCAGCTGGCGGCGAGCCTGGCCATGCCGGTGACGACGACGCTGGATTACCTGCGGGTGATGACGCGGCGCGGGCACGTACGGCGGGCCAGGAATCCCGCGGACGGCCGGTCGTACACGGTATCGCTGACCGAGGAGGGCTTGACCGCGCACCGGCGCACCAACGCGGAGTGGAACGTCGCGGTGCGCAGGCTGGAGGAGGCCCTCACCGTGCCGGTGCCGCAACTGCGCGCCGCGTTGCAGGCGCTGGATGACGCGGCGGGGGCGGCGCTGGCGCAGTTCGCGGACGCGTTCGAGCGCGGTCCGCTGACGCCGACCCAGCTCGCGGCGAGCCTGGCCATGCCGGTGACGACGACGCTGGATTACCTGCGGGTGATGACGCGGCGCGGGCACGTCCGGCGGGCCAGGAATCCCGCGGACGGCCGGTCGTACACGGTATCGCTGACGGAGGAGGGCTTGACCGCGCACCGGCGCACCAACGCGGAGTGGAACGTCGCGGTGCGCAGGCTGGAGGAGGCCCTCACCGTGCCGGTGCCGCAGGTGCGCGCCGCGTTGCAGGCGCTGGATGACGCGGCGGGGGCGGCGCTGGCGCAGTTCGCGGACGCCGAGCGGGTCAGCGCCGGCTGAGCCGGTCACCTGGGGAACGTGATGTGCGCGCCCACCCAGGCCCGGAGCGCGGCGAAGTAGCCCGGCGCGAACCGGGTGGCGTCGGCCAGTTCGGGGTCCAGGCCGTCCCTGGTCGCGATCAGGCCGTGGCTGCCTTCCGGCAGCACGATCACGGTCCAGTCCGGGTTGCGGTATGCGGCGAGGTTCGCCACGCTGACCCGGACCGGGACCTGCCGGTCCAGCTGGCCGTAGATCCAGATCGCCGGGATGTGCAAGGCGGCCAGCGCGGGCGCGGGGTCGTAACCTCCGGTCGCGGCACGCACGGCCGCGTCCACGGCCCGGTCGGGCTGGACCGGAACGTACTGCGACCCGCCGCTGAACGAGGCGTACACACCCTGCTGGCCGGCGGTGACCGCGGGGGAGGCGATCAGGATCTCGAACCGCAGGCCGGGCAGGCGCCCGGCGGCGAGCGGAGCGACCCAGCCGCCCTGGCTGTTCGCGTCGAAGCCGACCTGCCGCGCATCGACTCCCGGCTGGGCCATCAAGAACCGTGCCGCGGCGGCCGCGTCGGTGGCCTGGATGCCGATGACCTCCGGCGTGGCCAGTTCGCCGGGGAACACGCCGGTCGAGCCGGCGACGCCGCGCTTGTCGAAGGCCAGCACCTCGAAACCGAGGCTCAGGTAGATCTCCTGGGAGATGCTCTCGAAGTGCCGGTCCAGCGCGCCGGAACCCTGCAGGATGACGACGCCAGGATGCGGGCCGGGTCCGGGCGGGATGCTGAGCGTGCCGGCCAGCACGGCACCCTGGCTCGGGAAGCGCACGTTCCGCTCGGTGACCGGCAGCCGGACGGCATCGACGGGCACTGCGCCGGGAGCGATCCCGGTCACCCTGACCGGGATCCCTGCCGCGTCGGTGATGAAACGAAGCCGGCCTTGAACCGGCGCCGGATCCTGCCAGCCGGGCCCGTAGCTGAAGCTGCCGCCGGTCAGCGGGGTGAGCTGGCGGATCTGCTCGGACTCCAGGTCCAGCCACCAGCCCTGGTAGGTCACGACGAACGAGCGGCCTGGCTGGCGGTAGACACCTTCCAGCTGCGGGAACGACAGCGACGCGATCTCCGGGGAGGCCGCGGGGCGCCGTGGCGCCGGAGCATGCCGCGGGCCTGCGTTCGTGCAGCCGGACACGGCAAGAACGCAGCTCATGAGCGTGAACCAGGCCGCCGTGGTGAACCGGGCCGGAACGCTCACGAAGGTAAACTAACACGGATCCGTGCTAGTTTACCAGGACGCTGCCGGCCGGCCGCGATCCTTTGCCAGGGAGAGTCACTTCAGCGCACGGCCAGGCGCTAGCCTCGGGTATCGGGGTTTCGAACGATTCGAACAAGGGGAGCGATCCATGCTCACGTTCGGCGTGGTGGTGCTGAGCGTTGCCGATCGTCGGCGAGCCGAGGAGTTCTGGTCCGAGGCGCTCGGCTACGAGGTCCGCGAGGATCCCTTCGGCGGGTGGGCCAGGGTCTTGGCTCCTCCGGACGGGACCGGGCCCGTGATCGCGCTGCAGCTGCAGCGACGAACAGCCGGAGGATCACCCGCGCCTGCACTTCGACCTGCACGTGACCGGCGTGCCCGAGCAGGAGTCCGAAGCGGCACGCCTGGTCTCGCTCGGCGCCAGCCGGGTCGACTGGGACCTTTATCCGGACGACCCGGATTTCATCGTGCTGGCCGATCCGGACGGCAACCGGTTCTGCATCGTCGACCTAGCGCACGAGTACCCCTAGCGCCGGCCCCGACGGCGCGGGTCGAGACGCGGCCGGGGCCGGGTGACCAGATCGTGGATACCTGCTACCCGCGGGCGGGAGGTAAGTATCCACGATGATGGGCAGGACCGGCTTTGTTGCGGTATAGGCAACAAAGAAGGGTTTTCGCGTGAGCGTGGACAGTTACCCTGGCCACAGCACGGTTTCGGTCCACGATGATGCGGGTGGCGTACGCCTGGGACAGATGGGACAGGTGGGGTAAACGGGGAAGCCACTGGTGAGACTCACCGGTCACGTTGCCAGGCACGGCACTAGTTTCCGTACTGCCTGGTCTCCGGGCGTTCGAGCATGAGGCCGTGCGCGACCTGGTCGGCCACCGGGCGGTGCCGCAGTCCCGCGGGCACCACGAACAGGTCGCCCGGGCTGAGCGTGACCGGGTCCCGGCCGTCGAGTTCGACGCGGAAGGTACCGTCCCAGCACAGGAACAGCTCATCCTCGTCGTGATGATGCCAGGGGAACTCGCCCTCGAACTTGGCGATCCGCACGACGGCGTTGTTCGCCGTGATGAGGTCACGTGGCTGCCAGGGACCGGGCAGCTCGGCGATCACCGCATTGATCGAAACAGGGCCCGTGTGCTCATGCGACTCCATGACGTCGAGCCTAGTGAGCCGGCGGATCAAGCGGCGGGTGGCCGGCTACGCGATCAGGGTCCGGCGCGCAGGCCGGCCGCCAGAAACGGCCTCGGCTGGCGAACCGGCCGCGACGCCCCCAGCAGACCGGGTCAACGCCAGGTAACCGCCCGCCGCGAGCAGAACGAACGGGATCATGCTGTTGGGATCGGTGCCGAGCCCGCCCAGGAAGCCCAGGTCCTGGATCAGCACCCAGTCGGCCAGGCACAGCACCGCAAACAGGCCCAGCGCGGGCCGGATCAGCGACGGCCTCCCGGACAGGAAGGCGGCGCCGCACAAGGCCAGCGCGATCACGACGACGAGGTTGACCGCGAACCCGTGGGCCTCATCGAAGGCCCCGAACGCGGATACCCACGCGGACAGGAAGCCGGGCTGCGGCGTGTGCGACATCGACTGGATCATCGCGGCCAGCGGCGCCGGCTGCCCGTACGACACTCCCTGCCAGAATCCCAGGCTCGGCTGGGCCTGCACCCCCGCCATCACGGCCAGGAAGAGCCCCAGCCCGCCCATGGTCAGCCGGCCCAGCCGCGGTGAATAGGCCGATTGGCGTCAGCACTCCATGTTCCATCCGCCAGTCCTCATTTAAATATTTTCAGACCTGCTATGCGCGAGGCAAAACTCAGGCGGTCGAGGCAGTCACCCAGCGAAGGGGGAGCACAGCTGGTGACGTCATTGACGAGGATGGAACCGATGCCGGCGCAATCTCCTTCGAGCTCGAAGGTGCGTACTACGGTCTTCCTGCTGCGGACGGGCGCCATCTCGGTCAGAAGGCGTTGCTTGATGGCGCCGTCGCGCCCGAAAACCGCGAGATCGAGTTTGAGGCTCTCGATCGCCGTCGACGACGGATTCTCGACCACGAAAGACAGGCGGCATTTGCCTGCCGCGTTCTCGATCGAATTCAGCTCCACTCGGAGCAGCAATACGTCGGACCGCGCCTCCATGGTTGCAAGCATCAACACGCATGCTGCAAGAATGCGCCTTATCATGTAACTCCTCTGCGGCGAAGGATCTCGTCATTTGCTTGCTTGGCAGACGGCACACTCGCCCTCGACTTCAAGCACGCGACTGATCGGCCTGAAGCCGACGCCAGCTATTGCATCCTGCGAGTCATGCTCAATCTTGTCGGATGGCACCTCGCTTACTTGCCCGCATCGCACGCAAACCAGGAAAAGCGGTGGTTGATCGTGATGGGGCGCGTGGTCACAAACGGTGAAAGCGTTGCGGGTCGCAATCCGGTGAATGAGCTTATGCTCAAGGAGAAAATCGAGAGCACGATAAACGGTGACGGGAGCAATGCGTTTCTGCGTCTCGGACAGGTCGGCAAGATCGTAAGCGCTTAGCGGTTCGGCGCTGCGTGAAAGCTCTTGCAATACGCGACGCCGCATCGGTGTGAATCGGAGATTAGCCTGTCGGCACAGTTGCTCCGCACGAGCAAGAACTGCAGTGGATCTCCTGGATCTTGAAATGCGTCGTGCTGTAGTCATCGGTCGAGCTCAATGGCCGTGGCGGGCGGTCCCGGCGTCTTTTGGTCAATGGCCAACGGCTCTTCTCGTTCACGAGAGTTAGGCAAGATGCGATCGAAGTTGTGATCATGCCGATTAGTCGCCATCTTCCGCGCTGATGGCGTCGAGCAAGCGACAAGATAAATGGCGCCGCCGAGCGCAGTGATCCAGAAGCTAGTCGGCCAATCGGTATAAAACGCAAGCATCAAGCCGAGCCACGCCTCGAGCAAAGCGAGGATGACGGAGAGAAGAAGCGCCGGCCAGAGCCGGATGGTGATCCGCTGCGCCGCCGCGGCGGGCGCCACCATCAGCGTGAAGACAAGCAGGATCCCCACGATCTGCACCGAGGCCGCCGTCGCCAGGGCGACGATGACGAGAAACAACATCGACAGGCGCCGCAGCGACACGCCCTTTGCCTCGGCGAGCTCCGGCTGCAGGGTCGCGAACAGCAAGGGCCGCGAGATGAAGGCGAGCGCGCCGACGGTGACGATCCCCAAGGCCAGCAAGGCGAGCACCGTCTTCGCATCGACACCGAGCACATTGCCGAACAACAAGGCCGTCGCCTGGGTGGCATAGGCCGTGAAGAAATGCAGGAACAGCAGTCCGCAGCCGAGCGACATGGCGAGAACGATGCCGATGGCGACGTCGCGGTGCTGGAAGCGTTCGCCGAGGAACCCCATCCCTGCACCCGCCAGGACCGTCGCCGCCACGAGGCCGAGCAGGGGTAGAAATGCCCGCGAGAACGGCTCCCGTCGCTCCGGCAAAGCCGACGTGGGATAGGGCGTGGCCGGCGAAGGTCTGGCCCCTGAGGACCAGAAAATAACCGACAAGGCTCGCCGCAACGGCGACGATGGTCGCCGCCTCGAAGGCGTTCACCATGAATTCGTATTCAAACATCGTGGCGATGCTCATCTCGCTCGATCTCATAGGCGCCCGCCATCACAAAGACGCGCCCGTGCAGACGCACCACGTCGATGTCGGTCCCGTAGAGGCGAGACAAAACCCGAGGGGTGATCACTTCCTCGACCTTGCCGATCGCGGCCTGACGATTGCCCAGGTAAAGGACGCGGTCGATGGCGCCGATGAGCGGATTGATCTCGTGCGCGCTGAACAGAACGGTCAGCTTGAGCTCGCGGTTGAGCGCGGAGACGAGCTTGACGATGCCTTTCTGATGATGGAGGTCGAGGCTGAGCAAAGGCTCGTCGAGGAGCAAGAGCCGCGGCTCGCCGAGGAGAGCCTGGGCCAACAACAGGCGCTGACGCTCGCCGCCGGAAAGTTCGGCCAGAGGGCGTCGCGAGCCTCCCGCGGCATGCAACGAGCGCGATCGCTCGATCGACGTCGAAGCGCAGCGCCTTGTCGAGAATAGGCAGCCCGAAGCGTTGGCCATTGGCGGCGCAGGCCACGAAATCCCAGCCGCTCAAGCGCGATCCAAGGCTGGTGCTGCGCGTCTGCGGCATGTAGCCGAGCGCGGCGTCGAGCGTCCCCGGGCCGCTCGAAAGGACCCGAATGACGCCGGTCCTCGGCGGCACAAGGCCGAGCAAAGCGCGCAAGAGCGTCGTCTTGCCGGCGCCGTTAGGACCGAGCAGGCCGATGAACTCGCCTTCTTCGACGGTGAACGAGACTCGCGACAGGATGGTCCTGCCGCCGAGCTCGAGCGTCACATCGGAGAATGCGAGAACTTCCATCAAGCCCCGCTGCAGTAGTTCTTCCTGCACGGCATCGAACTCCACTTTCCGTATCCATTCCTGGAAAGTCTTTCCTTGCGGTTGCGTCTCCGTGACGCCGACCACTGGAATCTGATTGTCCTGTGCAATCTTCAAAAGGCGTTGCGCCGCCGTGTCCGAGGCCTGGCTGTTGTAGAAAAAGCTCTGACGCGCTTGTTCTTCAAATCGCCTTCGAATGCGGCGACATCGGAAGCCGCCGGCTCGGTGTTGTTCATCACCGCAAGCTGAAAGCGCTCGTTGCGCATCTTGAAGCCGAGCGCCGTCGCCATGTAGCCGAAGACCGGCTCGGTCGCCGTCACCGAGATCCCTGAGGCGGCTTTGCGAATTTCGGCGACTTTCGCCGCGATCGGCTTGAGAGAATTGTCGAAGGCCTGCAAGCGCTGTTCGTAATCCGCCTTGTGGGCCGGATCCTCGGCGATGAGCGCGGCCGAAATCGCCTTGGCGACGACGGGCGCGGTCGGGGGGTCATACCAAAGGTGGGGATTTACGCCGGTCTTTTT
>CAVPLC010000020.1:0-9402 GCA_963705835.1 uncultured Actinomycetes bacterium | reverse complement strand
GGGGGTCAGTTCGCGGTGATGGCGCGGGATTGTCCGGTGCCGGGGGCGGTGCGGGTCAGGACGGGGGCGCCGGGGCGGGCCAGGGGCAGCCTGATGAGGAACTGGCAGCCGGGACCGGCGTTGCGCACCGCGATCTGGCCGGAGTGCGCCTCGACGATGCCGCGCGCGATGGACAGGCCGAGCCCGGCGCCCTCCTGGGGTCCGGGGGTGCGGGCCGACTCGCCGCGGAACGCCACGTCGAAGACGCGGGGCAGGTCACCGGGCGGAATGCCGCCGCAGGCGTCCGACACGCTCACGCACGCCACCCCGCTCTGCACCTCGGCCAGCACGTCGACGACGCCGTCCGAGGGCGTGTGCCTGATCGCGTTGGTGACCAGGTTGCGCAGGGCCCGGCCCATCTCGGCGGTGTCGATGAAGACCGGCATGCCGCGCACGGCCGCGCCGGTGAGCCTGACGCCCTTGGCCCGGGCCACCGGCTCGGCGCTGGCCACCACCTCGGCCACCAGGTCCTCGAGGCCGACCATGCGCCGGGACAGGCGCAGCGCGCCCGCGTGGATCCGGGACAGCTCGAACAGGTCGTCGATCATCAGGGTCAGCCGGTCGACCTCACGGCGGATCTGCGTGTGGTACTGGGACACCTCGCGCGGGTCGGTCACGACCTGGTCCTCGAGCGCCTCGGCCATGGCGCGCAGCCCGGCCAGCGGGGTGCGCAGGTCGTGACTGACCCAGGCCACGAGCTCGCGGCGGCTGGCCTCCAGGGCCCGCTCCCGGGACCGGGCCTGGGCCAGGCGCTCGTACGCGACGGTCAGGGCCTCGGACAGCTCGCTCAGCTCCGCGGGCAGCGCCAGCTTCGGCGCGATGTACACGCCGCTGTCCCCGACGCCCTGGACCGCGCCGGAAATCGCCCGGCTGGCCTTGGTCAGCCGTCGCCCCACGACCAGCGCGACCACGAGTCCGGCCAGGCCGGCGATGGACATCAGGTCCAGGATGACGTCGCGGTCGGCCGCGGTGCCCAGCATCCGGTAGGCGATGACGCCGATCCCGCCGAGCGAGGTGACCACCGAGACGGCCACCACGACGGTGATCATGAGGCTGATCGAACGGGCCGAGAACCGCTTCAGCAGGAGGATCCCGATGACGCTCACGATCAGCGCGATCACCAGCACGCGCCAGGAAATGTAGAAGATGTCCGACCACTGGATGCCGGCCGGCAGGGTAAAAAATCCCCCGGCAACAACCCTCACGCTGCCTCCGGCTCGTACCGGTAGCCGACACCCCAGACGGTGACGATGCGCCTGGGCAGGGTGGGATCGGGCTCGAGCTTCTCGCGCAGCCGCCTCACGTGCACGGTGACCGTGGACGTGTCGCCGAACGTCCAGCTCCACACCTCGCTGAGCAGCTGCTCCCTGGTGAACGCCTTGCGCGGGTTCCGCATCAGGAAGACCAGCAGGTCGTACTCGCGCGAGGTCAGCTGGACCAGCTTGCCGTCGGCCCTGACCTCGTGCGCGGACAGGTCCACGACCAGGTTGCCGTCGGTCATGGCGCCGAGGTCGGGCTTGTCGGGCAGGCCGGTGCCGCGGGACCTGCGCAGCACCGAGCGCACCCGCAGCGCCAGCTCACGCGGGCTGAACGGCTTGGTCACGTAGTCGTCCGCGCCCGTCTCGAAGCCGACCAGGCGGTCGGTCTCGTCGCCGAGGGCGGTCAGCATCACGACCGGGATCGGCCAGCGGGCGCGCAGCCTGCGGCACACCTCGA
Source organism: uncultured Actinomycetes bacterium (assembly GCA_963705835.1). Lineage (GTDB taxonomy): Bacteria > Actinomycetota > Actinomycetes > Streptosporangiales > Streptosporangiaceae > Palsa-504. Next base: position 7,647 of record CAVPLC010000020.1, on the reverse strand, counting down.
GGCCGTCCATGCCGGGCAGCATCAAGTCCAGCACCACGAGGTCGGGCGGCTCCTCGGCGACGCGGCGTAGCGCCTCGTACCCGTCGTGCACGCATTCGACCGTGTGGCCGTCGCGGATCAGGTAACGCCCGACGACGTCCGCGACGGTGGGATCGTCGTCGACGACGACGATCCGGCCTGGTGGATCGGGATTGCTTACCAAGGCGGCCCGTTCTCATCGACGGCAATGGTCACGCCCTAACGGTAAGGCGTGAACACCCAGTGAAGCCAGCAAACAGGGCAAAAGCGCTCCGGCCCGTCATCAGTCCGTAATCACAGTGACGATTGTGTAAGTTCCGGCCCGATCGGCCCCGAACGGGCCGCGCGACAATGCCCGAGGGGTTATCACTGAGGGGTGTTTTTCGCCCGGCCGTCAGAGCGGGCGGTTCAGCGGTCGCGGCGGACCCCATCATCGAGCTCCATGATCGAGCAGGGCCTCGCGATCATCAGTGGACTGACTAGGGCTTAGGGAGTCGGCGTGATCGGGGAACTCTACGAGCACGCGCTGGCCGGGCGGGTCCGGCCGGAGGTCGAGCACACCGACGGCAGCCGCATGCCGCTGCCCGTGGAGGGCTGGCTCAACGAAAGCCCGGGCGACCGGTCCATCCTGGACCGCTGCCAGGGGCCGACCCTGGACATCGGCTCGGGGCCGGGCCGGCTCACCGTGGCCCTGGCCGAGCGCGGCATCCCCGCCCTGGGCATCGACATCACGCCCTACGCCGTCGACCTGGCCCGCTCCTCCGGCGCGCTGGTCATGCTGCGGGACGTGTTCGGCCGTGTGCCCGGCACCGGCCGCTGGATGACCGTGCTGCTCGCCGACGGGAACATCGGGATCGGCGGCGACCCGGCCGCGCTGCTGCGCCGGGCGGGCGAACTGCTCGCGCCGGAGGGCCGCGCCCTGGTCGAGCTCGAGCCGCCGGGCACGCCGCTGCGCCGCGAGCACGTGCGGCTGCGGTACGCCGAGCTGGCCAGCCCGTGGTTCCCGTGGGCGTTCGTCGGCACCGACCACATCGAGGACGTGGCCCGCGACGCCGGGCTCGGCGAGGTGGAGACCTGGACGGTGGACGGGCGCTGGTTCGCGGCCATCGGCTCGTGCTCCGTCTCGTCGGACTCTTCGGACCGGGCTGTGGCGGCCGTGCGGGGGGGTCTTGGGGGGTCGTCCCCCTGGCCAGCGCTGTTAAGGAATGCTTACGGTCAGGCCCGCGGATGCCATTAAGGCCCCGCAAGGTGGCACCCTACGCTGCATGAACGTGAAAGTCCGCGTGGCCGCGATCGGCCTGGCCCTGTCGGTGATGGCCGGCCTGGTGCTGCTGGTGGTGCGCCCGAGCCTGAATCCGGCGCATATCCGCCCGCTGCCGCTCGTCGCCGCCGCGTGGGTCGCCTTCCTGTCCGCAGCGTGGCTGCTGCGCAAGGTTCCGCTGCGCGCCTCGGTCGTGCTCATCCTGCTGGGCGGCATCGCCATCCAGCTGGCCGCGGTGTCCGCGCCGCCGAAGAACAGCGACGACCTGTACCGCTACATCTGGGACGGCCGGGTCCAGGCCGCGGGCATCGACCCGTACGACTACGTCCCGGCCGCCCGCCAGCTCACCGGGCTGCGCGACGAGCTGCTCTGGCATCCCCACGCCTACTGGTGCGTGAAGCCGGCCTACGTGGCCAAGCACCCGGCCGCCGACCTGGCCGCGGGCTGCACCACGATCAACCGGCCGACGGTGCCGACCATCTACCCGCCGGTGGCCGAGGTGTACTTCCTCGGCGCGCACTACCTGCCCGGGTCCGACGACTCGACCACGCCCATCCAGGCCACCACGGCGCTGGTCGCCGTGCTGACCACCGTGCTGCTGCTGTTCGGCCTGCGCGGGCTGGGCCGGGAGGTACGGATGGCCGCGCTGTGGTCCTGGTGCCCGACCGTGGCCCTGGAGGCCGGCAACAACGCGCACGTCGACGTGGTCGCGGTGGCGATCGCCGCGGCCGCGCTGCTGGTGCTGGCCACGGCCCGGACGACGCGCAGGACCGTGCTCGGCGGGGTGCTCCTCGGCCTGGCCATCGCGACCAAGGTGACCCCGGTGCTGACCGTGCCCGCGGTGCTGAAGCGCCGCTGGCTGACGGTGGCCGCCGCCGCGGGCAGCGCGTTCGTGGTGGTGTACGTCCCGCACGTGATCGCGGTCGGCAGCAAGGTGATCGGGTTCCTGCCCGGCTACCTGAAGGAGGAGGGCTACACCAGCGGGACGCGGTTCGGCATCATCGGCCTTCTCGTCGGCGGGCGCGCGGCCCTCGTCGCGGCGGTGCTGGTGCTGGCGGTGGTGGCGCTGGGCGTTCTGCGGTACTCCGACCCGGATCAGCCCTGGCGGGGAGCGGTCGTCATGACCGCGGCCGCGCTCGCGGTCACCACTCCCCCCTTCCAGTGGTACGCGCTGCTGCTGGTGATGCTGGTCGCATTGGACGGGCGCCCGGAATGGCTGGCCTTCGCCGCGGCCGGGTACTACGCCTCCGAGCCGAACATGGGCCGGCTCACGGTCCCGTACAAGTACCACGACGCGTTCGCCTACGGCATGGCCGTGCTGATCGTGCTGGCCGGCTGGTTCGCCCGCCGGGAACTCGCCCGGCGCGGGATCGTCCGCACCGAGCCGGTGCCGGTCATGGCGGGCGCCGCGCTGGACCAGCGGGCGGAACCGGTCGGCGCAGCCCAGCTGACGGCGCAAGACGCGGAGGCGGACCCCGTTGGTGCTTTCTTACCGGTTGGTTACCCGTCGGGCAAACATCAAACGGCACCGGCCCTTTAGACCGTGAATGGAAATATGAGCTACGACCCGTCGCACCGCCGGCCGCCTCGTCAAGAGCGCTGGCCGAACGCGACCCCGCAGGACGGCTGGCCGGCGTACGTCGGCGGCGACGGCCACCGGGACGACCAGGCCTGGGCCGGCGCCGACGCGTTCGCCGGCGCCAGGAGCGGCCGCGCCGCCGTGAACGGTTACGGCGACGCCTGGGGCGGCTACACCGAGACCAGGAACGGCTACGCCGGATACGCCCCCGCCAGGGACAGCTTCGACGGCGGGTACGGCGGGACGACCGAGGAGTACGCGGCCGACGCCACCCACCAGCGGAACGGCAACGGGTACGGACACGACGCCACGCAGGCCGGCTACGGCGGTGCTACGCAGGCGGGCTACGGCGGTGCCTGGGAGGCCGGCCAGGGAGGCGACTACCGGTACCGCGAGGAGTACGCCGAGCCAGAACCGGCGACCCGCTCGGGTCCGCGGCTGATCGCACCCGACACGATCGGGGAGCGGGGATGGCTGCCCGGCCGGTACGAGGGCACCGGCCGGGGCCAGGACCGCAGCGGGCCGATCATCGGGGCGGTGATGGGATTCCTGGCCGCCGCGGTGGCGATCGGCGTGTCCACCTTCGCGGCCGCGTTCGTCCGGCCGCAGGCCTCGCCGATCATCGCGGTGGGCGGCGCGTTCATCGACCGCACCCCGTCGGCCGTGAAGAACTTCGCGGTGCAGCACTTCGGCGAGAACGACAAGACCGTCCTGCTCGGCGGCATGTACGTCACGATCGCGCTCATCGCGATGGCGATCGGGTGCCTGGCCCGGCGGAACGCCACGATCGGGGTGGCCGGCCTCGCGGCGTTCGGCCTGTTCGGCGCGTTCGTGGCGGTCACCAGGCCGGAGGCCAGGGTCACCGACGTCATGCCGGCGGTGATCGGCGGCGTCGCGGGGATAGCGGCGTTCCTGTGGCTGGCCCGTGCGGCGGCACCGGTCATGCCGGCGCGGGCCCCGGCACGGGCCGCTTCGGGTCCGGCCCGGGCCTCGTCGTTCCGGCACGCCCACCCCAGCGGCCACCGGAGGGCCCGATGAGCACGGCCATGGACCGGCGTAAGTTCCTGGCCGCGGTCGGCGGTACCTCGGTGGCCGCGGTCGGCGCCGGGGTCGGCGGCGAACTGCTGATCAGCAAGCGCTTCCGGGTGAACCCGTCCGCGGTCAAGCTCACCCCGCCGGTCGTCAAGCCGAAGCCGCTGCCCAAGGACACCACGCTCAACATCCCTGGCCTGTCCCCGTTCTACACGCCGAACGCGCAGTTCTACCGGGTCGACACCTCGCTGATCATCCCGCAGGTGTCGCCCTCGAGCTGGCAGCTGCGGATCCACGGCATGGTGGACAAGCCGATGACGATCACGTTCGACGAGCTGATGAAGATGCCCATGCTCGAGCACGACATCACGCTGACCTGCGTGTCCGAGGGCGTCGGCGGCGGCTACATCGGCAACGCCCGCTGGCAGGGCACGCTGCTGGCCGACATTCTCCGCCGGGCGGGCATCCAGTCCGGCGCGGACCAGATCGTCATGCGCGACGTCAACGGCATGACCATCGGCGTGGCCACCGACCCGGTCCTGGACGGCCGCACGTCCATGCTGGCGGTGGGCATGAACGGCGTGCCGCTGCCGCAGTCGCACGGCTTCCCGGTCCGGGTGGTGGTGCCGGGCCTGTACGGCTACGTGTCCGCGTGCAAGTGGGTGGTGGACATGGAGCTCACCACGTTCGGCGCGTTCAGCGCGTACTGGGTGCCGCGCGGCTGGTCCCAGCAGGCGCCGATCAAGACCGAGTCGCGCATCGACGTCCCCAAGGTCGGCGACGGCGTGGCCGCAGGCCGGTCCACGATCGCCGGCGTGGCCTGGGCCCAGCACCGCGGGATCGAGGCCGTCGAGGTGAGCATCGACGGCAACTGGTACCAGGCGAAACTGGCCAGCCAGGACACCATCGACACGTGGCGGCAGTGGTACTACGCCTGGGACGCGACCCCCGGGACGCACACGCTCATGGTCCGCGCCACCGACAAGACCGGCCATACCCAGACCGCGCACGCGCACGGGCCCGAGCCCAACGGCGCGACCGGTTACCACACGATCCAGGCCATCGTGGCCTAGGTTCTGATAAGACCAGCCGCTGGCGCGCACCCGCTTTGCGCACCAGCGGCTTTTTCACCGCCTAGCGGGCGCGGAGGGCATTCAGCAGGTCATCGAGCGCGTCCAGGTTGTGCGCGCTCACCACCGCGTCGCAGTAGGGCCACGCCGCGGCCATGCCGCCCACCTCCGGGCTGTACCGCGGGGACTGCGTGCGCGGATTGGCCCACACGATCCGGTGCGCGATCCGGGACAGCCGCGCCATCTGCGCGCCGAGCAGCTCCGGCTCGCCCGTCTCCCAGCCGTCGGAGATGATGAGCACCACCGCTCCCCTGGCCATGCCGCGCGCGCCGTAGCGGTCGTTGAACTCCTTGAGCGCGGCGCCGATCCTGGTCCCGCCCGACCAGTCGGGTGCCGCCTCGCCCGCCTTGGCCAGCATGGTGTCCGGGCTGGACGCGGCCAGGGCCGGCGTCAGCCTGGTCAGCCGGGTGGCGAAGCTGAACACCTCGGGCCGCCCCTGCCCGCCGCGGACCTGGCCGCCGTTCAGGCAGTAAAGGAGCATCAGCAGCGCGCGGGCGTAGGGCTCCATCGAGCCCGAGATGTCGCACAGCACGACGAGCCGGCGTGGCCGCTCCCGCGGCGCCCGCCGGGCCAGCCGGATCGCCTCGCCGCCGCTGCGCCGCGCCTGCCGGAGGGTGCCGCGCAGGTCCGGTCGTTTCCCGTCGCGGGCGCGGCGGTACCTGCGGGTCCGCCGGGGCGGGATGGCCAGGGTCATCTCGCGCATCAGCGTCACGAGCTGCCGCAGCTCGCCGGCTGACAGCTGGGTGAAGTCACGCCCGCGCAGCCGTTCGGCGGCCGAGGCCACCCGGTGCACGGCCGGCGCCTCGGTCAGCGGCTCGTCGTCGCTGCGGGGCGTCCGCCCCGGTGTCGAAGACGTGCGTCCCGGCCGGCCGGCTGCCCTGGTCCGATTGCGTCTGGGTGCCGCCCGGTGGGCTGCCGTCCTGGTCGGGACGCTGGGCCGCGGAACCCGGCGGGGAAGGGATATCCCGCAGCGGCGACGGCGTGCCGAACAGCGCCGCGAACACCTGCTCGAAGGTGCGCATCTGGGCCGGATCGGAGACCATCGTGGCCAGGGCGCAGGCGTGCAGCTCGGCGATCGAGCGCGCGCCCATGACGGTGACGGCCCGGGCCAGCCGCTCGCACCGGTCGGGCCCGACCGGCAGCCCGGCGCTATGCAGCGCGGCACCGAGCCCGGCCGCCAGCGACGCGACGTCCGGGAGGCCGCCGGGGTCGGTCAGCGTCAGCTCAGTCAACGGAGCCGACCACCGCCGCGAGCCCGGCGCGGCGGACCGTCTCCTCGTCCTCGGGGTACTTCAGCACCGTGCTCATGGTCTGGCCGGCCGCCGGGGCGGAAAGCTCGCCGGCGCCGATGACGGCCAGCGCGGAGGCCCAGCTGATCGCCTCCGAGATGCCGGGCGGCTTGGTCAGGTCCATGCCGCGCAGCCGGTTCACCGCGGCGGCGATCTGCCCGGCCAGCCGGTCCCCGGCCGCGGGCACGCGGCGCCTGATGATCTCCGCCACCCGTACGGCGTCCGGGTAGGAGATCCAGTGGTACAGGCAGCGCCGCTTCAGCGCGTCGTGCAGATCCCTGGTCCGGTTGGAGGTCAGCACGGTGACCGGAGGCAGGCTCGCCTGCTGGGTGCCGAGTTCGGGGATGGTGACCGCCGCCTCCGCCAGCAGCTCGAACAAGAACGCCTCGAACTCGTCGTCATGCCGCGCAGCCGGTTCACCGCGGCGGCGATCTGCCCGGCCAGCCGGTCCCCGGCCGCGGGCACGCGGCGCCTGATGATCTCCGCCACCCGTACGGCGTCCGGGTAGGAGATCCAGTGGTACAGGCAGCGCCGCTTCAGCGCGTCGTGCAGATCCCTGGTCCGGTTGGAGGTCAGCACGGTGACCGGAGGCAGGCTCGCCTGCTGGGTGCCGAGTTCGGGGATGGTGACCGCCGCCTCCGCCAGCAGCTCGAACAAGAACGCCTCGAACTCGTCGTCGGCCCGGTCGACCTCGTTCGATGAGGAGCACGGCGGGACGGGGCCCGGCGTGCAGCAGCGCGGTGAGCAGCGGCCGGGACAGCAGGTACTCCTCGGTGAACAGGTCCTTGTCGCGGATGTGCTCCCCGGCCGCCTCGGCCAGGCGGATGGCCAGCAGCTGACGCGGATAGTTCCACTCGTAGAGGGCCTCGGCGGCCGTGATGCCCTCGTAGCACTGCAGCCGCACCAGCGGGGTGTCGATGGCGGCGGCCAGCGCCTTGGCCGCCTCGGTCTTGCCGACGCCCGGTTCCCCCTCGAGCAGGATCGGCTGGCCCATCCGCACGGCGAGGAACAAGGAGGCGGCCAGCTGGTCACCCGCCAGGTAGCCGACCGCCTCCAGGGCGTGGGCCAACGCGCCGACATCGGGGAACCGCTCATCCAGGTCATGGGTCAACGCGCTGCTCACCAGGTCTCGATCGTCTCAAGGCTCAAGGTCCGAGTTTATCTATTCCTGGTGATTCAGCTGATGGCCAGGTCAGTGCGGAGCGGGCGGCCCTGGATGGCGCGCCACACCTGAGCCGGGGTGAGCGGCATGTCGGCGTGCCGGACGCCGTACGGCCGCAGCGCGTCGATGACGGCGTTGACCACCGCCGGCGGCGAGCCGACCGTGGCCGACTCACC
>CAVPLC010000019.1:0-25557 GCA_963705835.1 uncultured Actinomycetes bacterium | reverse complement strand
CGTTATAGATAGGCAACTTTTTCTTTGCTCCCCAATCGGGCATCTGTTTCGTACTCTGGAATCCGCGATGCCTGCGACCGAACGACTGCCGGGGAGCCTCGGCCCGTATCGCCTTCAGGACCGCCTTGGGGAAGGCGGTATGGGGGTGGTGCACCTCGCCCTGGATCCGCAGGGCCGCCCGGTGGCGATCAAGGTGCTGCACGCGGCGGCGACCGAGGGCGACAACGCCCGCCGCCGCCTGGCTCGCGAGGTCGAGACGATGCGCCGGGTGCACAGCCCGTTCGTGGCCGAGGTCCTGGACGCCGACGTGACGGGGGAGTTCCCCTACATCGTCACCCGGTACGTGCCCGGGACGACGCTGGACGAGATGGTGCGCCGCCGCGGGCCGCTGTCCGGACCGGGCCTGCGCCTGCTCGCCTGCGGCACGGCCGAGGCGCTGACCGCGATCCACGCCGCCGGGGTGGTGCACCGCGACCTCAAGCCGGGCAACGTGATGCTCTCCGACGACCGCCCGGTGGTGATCGACTTCGGCATCGCCCAGGCCGGCGACGCCACCCGGCTGACCCAGACCGGCCTGGTCATGGGGACGCCCGGCTACCTGGCGCCCGAGGTCATCGAGGGCAGGCCGAGCAGCCCGGCGTCGGATGTGCACTCCTGGGGCGCGACGATGGCCTTCGCCGCGACCGGCCGCTCGCCCTTCGGCACCGGCTCCTACGAGGCGATCTTCTACCGCATCGTGTCCGGGCACCCCGACCTGTCCGGCGTCCCCGCCCCGCTGGTCGCGCTGCTGACCGCGGCGCTGGCCACCGACCCGGCCCGCCGCCCGTCGGCCAGCTCGCTGGGCGCCCGGGCCGCCATGCTGGACGTGACCGCGCTGAGCACGGCCCCGGCCTTGCTGGGCCCGAACCCGGCCGCCGTCCTCAACGCCTCAAGCTCCGCCAACGCCGCACAATCCGCGAACGGCGCCGGACCCGCGAGCGGCCGCAAGGCAAGGAAGCGCGGCAAGCAGAACCGCAACCAGGCCTACCCCGCACCAAAGCAGGCCGCCCGCGACGTGGCCGACCTGCTTCCCCCCGTCGGCTACGCCCCGTCGGCCCGCGCCCGGCCCGCACCCGCGCAAGCACTCCCGCCCGCGCAAGCGTACGGCGCCGCCTGGCCAAGCGCCCGCGACGCCCGCGCCCTGAACCGGCCGATGGCCTCGCAGCCTCCGGAAGCCCAGCGCGGCCGGAACACGATGGCCGGCGTCGCCGTCATGATCACTGCCGTGGCGCTGACCGTGATGCTGCCCGTGGCCGGCCTGCTCGTGTCGCTGGCCGGGATCACCCTGCTCCGCGCGGCCGACCGGGCCCAGAGCACGCTGGCGGTGCGCCGGTCGGTGCACGGCCCGCGGCCCAGCGACCTGCTGGTCGTGGCGGTCATGTCGCCGCTGACGGTGGCCCGGGCCCTGCTCACCGAGGCGCTGATGGCGCCGCTGGCGTTCATCGCGGCCGCGGCCACGTACGCCGTCACGGTCGCGGTCACCCACAGCCTGGCGCTGCCGCGGGCGGGCGCCTACGCGGCGGCGGCCGTCGTGGCCTGGTACGGCATCGGCCCCGGCTCCGGCCGCCCGCGCCGCCAGCTGAACCGGATGGCCGGTGCCCTGGCCCGGACCCCGCTGACCGCGGCGCTGACCGCGCTCGCCGTGTGGGCGCTGGCGATCGGCGCCGTCATCTTCTCGTTGTCGCAGACGCCGTACTACTGGCCGGTCGTGACCCCGCACCTGCCCACGCTGCACGGCTGGCCGTTCATCACCTCGTACCTGCCCAGGCACCTGCACCCGTTCGGGGCACCGACGCTACACAGCCTGCTCTCCTCCGCGACGGCCTGGCTGGTCCGGCACACCTAAGGTGTCCTCGGCCGGCGGCATCGGCTTGACCAGGCCGAGCGCGACGACCTCGTTGGCAAGCCTGGTGCGCCGGTTCGGGCCCTCGGGAATCCGGAACTTCTGGTACAGCCTCAGCAGGTGCTGCTTGACCGCCGCCTCGGTCACAACCAGGTCGGCGGCGATCTCGTGGGCGGTGGCGGGCAACGCGAACGCCTCGTCGGACAGCGCGGGCCTGCATAGCGAGGTGAGCACGTCGAGCTCACGACGGGTCAGCTCCGGTGCCGCCGAACGCCGCAGTTCCGCCTCCTCGGTCAGGTCTTCCTGAGGCAGCCCGCCGATCCGGCAGCGGGCCGCGCCGAAGCTCAGCACGTCGCCCTCGTCGAGGACCCTGCGTGCGACGGGCCGCCCGTTAACCCTGGTGCCGTTGCGTGATAAACCCAGGTCGACGACGTAGACGTAGGGCCCGCGGCGCACCAGCTCGGCGTGCAGCCGCGAGACGCTCGGGTCGTCGAGACGGATGTCGGCGCCCCGGCCGCGGCCGACGGTTGTCACTTCCGCGCGCAGCGAGATCACCTCGCCGCTGTCCTCGATGCGGAGAAACGGTGTATCCACGCAGGACCCTCCCGTCTAGCGAAGCCGTTAGGCATATCTCACCATTGGGTCACCCGCCGTGTCACGGTTCTCACCGCGAGACTGCCTCTCGATACGAGCCACGTCATGACCCCGGTCCGTCCGGGCCGCCGGTAAACTTCGCAGCGGAAAGCCGGGAGGCACATGCATGGCGAATAGGCAGGCGGACGCTGGCTCTGACAGCGCTGATCCTTATGGTGCGTACGACTGGGAACCTGCGGGCGCGGGCCCGCCGCCGCCCGTGCACCACCAGGATCTTCCGCGGAGCCTCCGCGCGGTGCCCCGGCACCAACCCGCGACCCCCGTGAGCCCCGCAACCCCCGTGAGCCCCGTGAGCCCCGTGACCCCCGTGAGCCCGGAGCCGCCTGCCAACCCCCGCCCCGCCGCGCCAACCCACGGACATACCCACGCCCGCAAGGCCGCGGCCGTCCACTCCGTGGCCGTCCACCCCGTGGCCTGGCTGCCGTATCTGGTCGTGCTCGCGGGCGCCGCCGCCGGGCTGTTCTTCGCCTGGCAGGGGTCGCGGTACGCGAGCCTGGGCGCGGCCCTGGTGGGCGGCGCGCTGCTCGCGGCCGCTCTGGCGCGCCTCCTGCTGCCGGCACGCTACGCGGGCCTGCTGACGTCGCGGCAGAAGGCCCCGGACGTGGCGGCGTTCGCGGTGTTCGGCGCCGCGGTGCTCGCGCTCGCGCTGATGCTGCCATGAGCGGCAAACGATGAATGGAGAATCATGGCCAAGATCAAGGTAGCCAACCCCGTCGTCGAACTCGACGGGGACGAGATGACGCGGATCATCTGGCAGCACATCAAGGACCAGCTGATACTGCCCTACCTGGATATCGACCTCGAGTATTACGACCTGTCCATCCAAAACCGCGACGCCACCGATGACCAGGTGACGGTCGATGCCGCGTACGCCATACGACGCCACGGCGTCGGCGTCAAGTGCGCCACGATCACCCCGGACGAGGCCCGGGTCGCCGAGTTCGGCCTGAAGAAGATGTGGCGGTCCCCGAACGGCACCATCCGCAACATCCTCGGCGGTGTCATCTTCCGCGAGCCGATCGTGATCTCCAACATCCCGCGGCTGATCCCGAGCTGGACCAAGCCCATCATCATCGGCCGTCACGCGCACGCCGACCAGTACAAGGCCAGCGACTTCGTGGTGCCGGGCCCCGGCACGGTGACGATCACCTACGTCCCCGACGACAACAGCAACCATCCCATCGAGATGGAAGTCGCCCGCTTCACCGGCGGCGGCGTCGCGATGGCCATGTACAACTTCGACGACTCGATCCGTGACTTCGCCCGGGCCACCATGCGCTACGCGCTCGACAGAAGGTTCCCCCTTTACCTTTCGACAAAGAACACCATCCTGAAGGCCTACGACGGCCGGTTCAAGGACATCTTCGCCGAGACGTTCGAGTCGGAGTTCAAGGCGGAGTTCGAGGCGGCCGGGATCACCTACGAGCACCGGCTCATCGACGACATGGTCGCCCAGGTGCTCAAGTGGGACGGCGGCATCGTCTGGGCCTGCAAGAACTACGACGGCGACGTGCAGTCCGACGTGGTGGCCCAGGGCTTCGGCTCGCTCGGCCTGATGACCAGCGTGCTCATGACGCCGGACGGCCGCACCGTGGAGGCCGAGGCCGCGCACGGCACCGTGACCAGGCACTACCGCCAGCACCAGCAGGGCCTGCCGACGTCGACGAACCCGGTCGCGTCCATCTTCGCCTGGACCAGGGGCCTGGAGCACCGCGGCAAGCTGGACGGCACCCCCGAGGTCGCCCTGTTCGGCCGCACCCTGGAGGATGTCTGCGTGCAGACCATCGAGGACGGCAAGATGACCAAGGACCTGGCCCTGCTCGTCGGCCGCGGCACCCCGTACCTGACCACCCAGGAGTTCCTCGCCGCGCTGGACGCCAGTCTGCGCAAGGCGATGAATTCTTAACAACATTTTTCCGAACGGTCCTGGGTGCGTGCCCCGGGCACAGCACAACAACGCGGTCAAGGAGTATCCAAGACATGGCACACAGTGCTAGCCAGGGGGGTCAGCCCCCCCTAGCCCCCCGGAGCGGCAAGGTAACCGTCGTCGGCGCCGGGTTCTACGGCTCGACCACCGCGCAGCGGCTCGCCGAGTACGACATCTTCGACGAGGTCGTGCTCACCGACATCATCGAGGGCAGGCCCGAGGGCCTGGCCCTGGACATGAACCAGTCGCGGCCGGTCGAGGGGTTCGAGACCAAGGTGACCGGGCAGACCACCGGCCCGGCGGGCGAGGGCTACGAGGTGATCGCCGGGTCGGGCATCGTGATCGTCACCGCGGGCCTGGCCCGCAAGCCCGGCATGAGCCGGATGGACCTGATCGAGGTCAACGCCAAGATCGTCAGGAACGTGGTGGAGAACGTCGCCAAGTACGCGCCGGACGCGGTGCTGATCGTGGTGTCCAACCCGCTGGACGAGATGACCGCGCTGGCCGCCAAGGTGTCCGGCTTCCCGCACCACCGGGTGATGGGCCAGGCCGGCATGCTCGACACCGCTCGGTTCTCCCACTTCGTGGCCGAGCGGCTCGGCGTCCCGGTCGCCTCGGTGCGCACCCTGACCCTCGGCTCGCACGGCGACACCATGGTGCCCGTGCCCTCGGGCAGCACCGTCGACGGCAGGCCGCTGGCCGACCTGCTGTCCGCGGACGAGATCGACGCGCTCGTCACCCGGACCAGGAACGGCGGCGGCGAGATCGTCGCGCTGCTCAAGACCGGCTCGGCCTACTACGCCCCGTCGGCCGCCGCGGCCCGGATGGCCCGCGCGGTGGCCGAGGACTCCGGCGCGATCATGCCGGTCTGCGCCTGGGTGGACGGCGAGTACGGGATCTCCGGCGTCTACCTGGGCGTGGAGGCCGAGATCGGCGCGGTCGGCGTGCGCCGCATCGTCGAGCGCGAGCTCACCGAGGCCGAACTCGCCGCGCTGCGCACCGCCGCCGAGGCCGTCCGCGCCAAGCAGGCCGACGTGGCGAGCCTGTGACGGGCTAACCCCCTGACTAGCCCCGGGCCAGCCGCCGCAGGGCCAGCTCGGCGTACAGGGCGGTGCCTTCGGCCAGGGCCGCGTCGTCGAAGACCGCGACCGCGGAGTGGTTGGTCGGCGCCGCCTCGGGATCCTCGCCCGGCGGGCAGGCGCCCAGCATCACGAACGCCCCGGGCACCTGCTCCAGGACGAAGGAGAAGTCCTCGGCCCCGGTGATCGGGAACTCGGCCGTCTCGCCGCGCCCGGCCCCGAACACCGTGGCGATCGTCTCCCCGGCGAACTCCGCCTCGGTCGCGTCGTTGATGGTCACCGGGTACTCGCCGGCGTAGGCGGCCTCGGCGGTCAGGCCGTACCCGCGGGCGATGTCGCCGATGAGCCGCGGCACCAGCTCGGCCAGCGCGCCGCGGGCCTCGCGGCTGAACGACCGCGCGGTGGCCCAGAACCTGGCCTCGTCCGGGATCACGTTGTCGGTGGTCCCGGCGTGGAAGCTGCCGACGGTGATCACCACCGGGTCGAACACGTCGAACTTCCTGGTCACCAGCGTCTGCAGCGCGGTCACCATCTCGCACGCCACGACGATCGGGTCCGCCGCGCGGTGCGGCGTCGAGGCGTGCCCGCCGCGCCCGTGCACGGTGACCGTGATCTGGTCGGCGGCGGCCAGCATGGCGCCGCCCCGGGTGGAGAACACGCCGCAGGCCAGCCGGTTCGAGCTCACGTGCAGCGCGTAGGCGGCGACCGGGCGCTCGCCCGCCGCCTCGAGCACGCCCTCGTTGATCATGTGCCGGGCCCCGGCGTAGCCTTCCTCGCCCGGCTGGAACATGAAGATCACCGAGCCGGGCAGCTCGGCCTGCCGCGCCGACAGCAGCCGCGCCGCCCCGGCCAGCATGGCGGTGTGCAGGTCGTGGCCGCAGGCGTGCATCGCGCCGGGAATCGCCGACGCGTACGGCAGGTGCGTCTCCTCGGTGACGGGCAGCGCGTCCATGTCGCCGCGCAGCAGCACGGCGGGCCCGGGCCGGCCGCCGCGCAGCACCGCGGTCACCGAGCTGAGCGCCTGGCCGGTGCTGATCTCCAGCGGCAGCCCGTCCAGGGCGGCCAGCACCTTCTGCTGCGTCTTGGGCAGGTCCAGGCCGATCTCGGGTTCGCGGTGGATGGCGTGCCGCAGTTCGGCGATGTCGCCCGCGATCCGCGCCGCCTCGTCACGTACCGGCACTGGTTCCCTCCCTCGCTCGGTGGCGAAACCACTGTAATCCCAGGCGCCTCGCGGACTCCGAGGGAGCGGCGTCCAGGAATCCCGGCTCGGTCCACGACCGCGCCGCGAACGCGCTCGCCACCGCGCCGCGCACCGCGCCGCCGGCGCCGGAGGGCACGAGGGCCAGCACCGAGCCGCCGAAGCCGCCGCCGATCATCCGGGCGCCGAACGCCCCCGCCTGCACCGCCGCGTCCACCGTCACGTCGGCCTGCGGCCAGGAGACCTCGAAGTCGTCCCGCAGCGAGCGGTGCGCCTCGGCCAGCAGCCGCCCGATCTCCGGGTAGACGTCGCCGGACCCCGAGCGCAGCAACGCGACCACGGCCAGCACGCGGGCGTTGTCGGTGACCACGTGCCGCGCCCGGCGCCGCAGCACGGGATCGGAGAGACGGCCGGTTTCACGCTCGTCCGTTAGGTATCTCAAGGAAGGGATGCCGAGCAGGCGCGCGGCCTGTTCGCATTCGGCCCGCCGCCGGCCGTACTCCCCGGCGGCCAGCTCGTGCGGGGCCCGGGTGTTGATCAGCAGCAGGCGGGCCCCGCCGCGGGCGGGGTCGAAGGGGACCTGGGAGGTCTCGCGCGAGCGGCAGTCGAGCAGCAGCGCGTGGCCGGACCGGCACAGCAGCGACGCGGACTGGTCCATGATGCCGGACGGCACCCCGACGAACTCGTTCTCCGCGCGGCGCGCGATGCCGGCCAGCTCGGTCCGCGGCACGTCCAGCCCGGCCAGTTCGGTCAGCGCGAGCGCGGTGGCGCACTCCAGCGCGGCCGAGGAGGACAGGCCCGCGCCCTCGGGCACGTCGGAGTCGACGGCGATCCTGGCGCCCGGGACCTGGTACCCGGCCGCGCGCAGCGCCCACGCCACCCCGGCCGGGTAGGCGGCCCAGCCGGTGACCTTCGGGGGTTCTGGGGTCCGGCCCGGCGCCAGGCCGTCGAGGGCGACGTCGGCCACCTGGTCAGGCCGCTGGCGGGAGCACAGCGCGAGCCGCCCGCCGTCGTCGCGCATCCCGGCGACCGCGATGCCCTGCCCGGGCGCGAGCCGCCCGCCGTCGCGCGCCGCGGCGACCGCCGTGCCCTGGCCGAGCGCGAACGGCAGCACCCACCCCTCGTTGTAGTCGGTGTGCTCACCCATCAGGTTGGCCCGGCCCGGCGCGAGCCACACGCCGTCCGGCGCCCCGCCGAACCGGGAGGCGAACAGCTCACGGGCCCCGCGTGCCTCCCTGACCCCCGACTCGGGCGCCGTCACCGCAGGCCGCGCGCCTGGGCGAAGGCCCAGGCGTCGGCGGCCATGGCGCGCAGGTCCCGCTCCGCGTGCCAGCCGAGCTCGGCCTGGATCCGCGCGGAGGAGGCCACCAGCACCGCCGGGTCGCCCGGGCGGCGCGCGGCCACGTCCGAGGCGATGTCGGCGCCGCTGACCTCCCGGCACACCTCGATCACCTCGCGCACCGAGAAGCCGGTGCCGTTACCCAGGTTGTAGATCCGGTGCCGGCCGGGCTGGCAGGCCGCGAGCGCCCGCAGGTGCGCGTCGGCCAGGTCCGTGACGTGGATGTAGTCGCGGATGCAGGTGCCGTCGGGGGTGGGGTAGTCGCCGCCGAAGATCTGCATGCGCCGGCCGGTGGTCGCGGCGCCCAGCGCGGCCGGGATCAGGTGGGTCTCGGGATTGTGCCGCTCGCCGAACCAGGTCCCGTCGGCGCCCCGGTGCGCGCCCGCCACGTTGAAGTACCTGAGGCTGACCGCGCCGAACCCGTAGAGCCGGGCGAACTCGGTGAGCGTGGTGTCCACGGCGAGCTTGGACGCGCCGTAGGGGTTGGTGGGCCGGGTGGGATCGGTCTCCTCGATGGGCGTGCGCTCCGGCTCGCCGTAGACCGCGGCGGTGGAGGAGAAGACGATCGTGCGCACCCCGATCTCGCGCATCGCGTCGAGCAGCGCCAGCGTGCCGCCCAGGTTGGTGGACCAGTACTTGGCCGGCTCCGCCATCGACTCGCCGACCAGCGACTTGGCCGCGAAGTGCAGGACCGCCTCGGTGCCGTCGGCCAGCACCTCGGCCGCGCAGTCGCGCAGCGTGCCCTTGACGAACGTGGCGCCGGCCGGCACCGCGTCGGGGTGCCCGGTCGACAGGTCGTCGAGCACGGCCACCTCGTGCCCGGCCGCGATGAGCTGCGCGGCCACGACGCTGCCGATGTACCCGGCCC
Source organism: uncultured Actinomycetes bacterium (assembly GCA_963705835.1). Taxonomy (GTDB): domain Bacteria; phylum Actinomycetota; class Actinomycetes; order Streptosporangiales; family Streptosporangiaceae; genus Palsa-504. The sequence goes on along the minus strand of CAVPLC010000019.1, from coordinate 16,610 downwards.
CGCCGGTAACGAGCACCCTCATGAAATCCTCCCTGTCCGACGTCCACCCGCGCGCGCACCGAAGCTCACACGCTATCCGTTCTAAACTGACCAGACACATCACACGCCCAGGCAGCCGAGCGGCAGAAAAAGGATGAGCAAACTTTGGTTGGACGTCATTGTCGTCCTGGTCATCGTGGGCATCGGGGGGTTCTTCTCGGCGTCTGAGATGGCCCTGGTCTCGCTGCGAGAGGGCCAGCTCAGGGCGCTGGCCAAGCGGGGCAGGCGCGGCCAGCGGGCGGCGAAGCTGGCCAGTGACCCGAACCGGTTCTTCTCCGCCGTGCAGATCGGCGTGACCCTGGCCACCCTGGTCTCCGGCGCCTACGCCGCCACGACCCTGGCTGGATTGTTCAAGTCGTGGCTAGTCAGGCAGCACGTATCGAATGGCTGGGCCACGACGATCTCGTTCGTCGTGGTGACCGTGTGCATCACCTTCGTCAGCCTCGTGCTCGGCGAGCTGGCGCCCAAGCGGATCGGGTTGCAGCGGGCGCCGCGGATAACGCTGCTCGCCGCGCCGCTGCTGGACCGGATCGCGTCGCTGGCCCGGCCGGTCGTCTGGCTGCTGACGCGCTCGACCAACCTGGTGGTCGCCCTGCTGGGCGGCGATCCTCGCGTCGGCCGTCAGGCCATGACCGAGCAGGAGCTCCAGGACCTGGTGACCGGCGCCCAGGCGCTGAGCCTGGACGAGCGGCGGATCGTGGGCGAGGTGTTCGACGCGGGGAAGCGGCAGATCCGCGAGGTGCTGGTGCCGCGGACCGAGGTGGTGTTCCTGGACGCCGAGACGCCGGTGTCCGCCGCCGCGGCGATCGCCGCGAGCGTCCCGCACTCGCGGCTGCCGGTCTACTCCGAGAGCTACGACGACGTGATCGGCTTCGTGCACGTGCGCGACCTGTTCGGCCCGGGCGTGGTCAACCGGGACGTTCCGGTCAGCCAGATCGCCCGGCCGGTGAAGTTCCTGCCCATCAGCAAGACCGTGCTGTCCGCGCTGTCGGAGATGCGGCGCGAGCGGGCGCACCTGGCCATCGTGGTCGACGACTACGGCGGCACGGCCGGCATCGTTACCCTGGAGGACCTGGTCGAGGAGCTGATCGGCGACATCAGGGACGAGTACGACACCGACCAGGGCCAGGCGACCACGCTGCGCGGCGGCGAGGTCGAGGTCGACGGCCTGCTCAACCTGGACGAGTTCGGCGAGCAGACCGGGATCCAGCTACCCGAAGGCCCCTACGAGACCGCCGCGGGCTACGTGCTCGCCGCGCTCGGCGACCTGCCGTCCGCGGGGACAGCGTCCAGGTCGCCGGCCACACGATCACCGTGACCGAACTCGACGGCCGCCGCATCGCCCGCCTCCGCGTCTCCGCGACCCCCACGAACCCCCCGACCCCCGCGACCCCCGCGACCCCCGCGCCGAGCTCGAGCAACGCCGCGGTTCCCGCAGCTCAGGGACGGCTAGACTCGGAGACCCCTCAGGAAGGCGGTTAGCGTGCCCGGCGGCTTCGACACGGTGCTCGTGGTCGACTTCGGTGCCCAGTACGCCCAGCTCATCGCCAGGCGCGTGCGCGAGTGCCACGTCTACTCCGAGATCGTCCCGTCGACCATGCCCGCCGAGCAGATGCTGGCCCGCCAGCCCAAGGCCATCATCTTGTCCGGCGGCCCGTCCTCGGTCTACGCCGACGGCGCCCCGCCCGCGCCGCCTGGCCTGTTCAGCGCCGGGGTCCCCATCCTCGGCATCTGTTACGGCTTCCAGCTCATGGTGTCCGAACTAGGCGGCACCGTCGAGCGCACCGGCACCGCCGAGTACGGCAGAACGGTGCTAGTCCGGGGGGACGATCCCCCCAAACCCCCCCTGCTCCTGGAGGGAAACCTTTCCCCCCAGACCCCCTCGGCCCCCCTTCGGGGGGACGCTGCTGCTGGCCGGCACGCCCGCCCAGCAGCAGGTGTGGATGTCCCACGGCGACACCTGCACCGCGGCCCCGGAAGGCTTCTCGGTGACCGCGCGGACCCCCGCGACGCCGGTCGCGGCGATCGAGAACGCCGGACCCGGCTCTACGGCGTGCAGTTCCACCCCGAGGTCATGCACACCGAGTACGGCACCCGCATCCTGTCCCGCTTCCTTGAGCTGGCCGGCTGCCGCCCGTCCTGGACCATGCTGAACATCGTCGAGGACCTCCTCGACGCGATCCGCGAGCAGGTCGGCGACGGCCACGCGATCTGCGGCCTGTCCGGCGGGGTGGACTCCGCGGTCGCCGCCGCGCTCGTCCAGCGCGCCATCGGCGACCGGCTCACCTGCGTGTTCGTCGACCACGGCCTGCTGCGCAAGGGCGAGGCCGAACAGGTCGAGCAGGACTTCGTGGCCGCCACCGGCGTGCGCCTCAAGGTGGCCAACGAGGCCGAGGCGTTCCTGACCGCGCTGGCCGGGGTGACCGACCCGGAGCACAAGCGCAAGGTCATCGGCCGGGAGTTCATCCGGGCCTTCGAGCGCGCCGCCCGCGAGATCACCGCCGAGGCCGGCCAGCACGGCGAGGCGTGCGAGTTCCTGGTCCAGGGCACGCTGTACCCGGACGTGGTCGAGTCGGGCGGCGGCACCGGCACCGCGAACATCAAGTCGCACCACAACGTGGGCGGGCTGCCCGATGACCTGAAGTTCCGCCTGGTCGAGCCGCTGCGCGCGCTGTTCAAGGACGAGGTGCGCCAGGTCGGCACCGAACTCGGCCTGCCCCAGGCCATCGTCCGCCGCCAGCCGTTCCCCGGGCCGGGGCTGGCCATCCGGATCGTCGGCGAGGTGACCGCGGAGCGGCTCGCGGTGCTGCGCGAGGCCGACGCCATCGTGCGCGAGGAGATGTCGGCCGCCGGGCTGGACGCGCTCGTCTGGCAGTGCCCGGTGGTGCTGCTGGCCGACGTGCGCTCGGTCGGCGTGCAGGGCGACGGCCGCAGCTACGGTCACCCGCTGGTCCTGCGCCCGGTGACCAGCGAGGACGCGATGACCGCGGACTGGGCCCGGCTCCCGGCCGACGTGCTGGCCCGGATCTCCACCCGGGTCACCAACGAGGTTCCCCAGGTCAACCGGGTGGTCCTCGACGTCACCAGCAAACCGCCCGCCACCATCGAATGGGAATGATTTCCTAACGATCCGGCCTGCGTGCCCCCCGTCTCCTGCTTGCGCCTCGCCAGCCGCCCCCTGCCCCAAATGCCGCACATGTGAGCTATGTCATATAGGTTCTTGCGACGTTCCTGTTACCGACGCGTTACATGTCCGACATCGTGGTTGGCCATTAGCAGCCGACGTGCGCGACGGTCACCGCGGTGACCGGTGCCCTGCCCCTGCCACCTCGCGCACGGCCGTGGCCCGCGAGGATGCGGGCCGGCGCTCCGCGTGACCGCGGAGTGCAGTCTGCCGGACCGACCCGAGGACTCAAGCGTGGCCACCCAAGCCCGGCACCGCAAGCCGTCGTCGTCCCTGCCCGCCGCGCGGAGCCGCCCCTCGGTCCCGGCCGCCGGGGCCCGGCACCGCAGGCCGCAGGGAACCGTCTCCTTGGCCCAGCCCGTTGCGGCGCCCCGGTCTGTCGCCCGCGGCGCCCCAGTCCGTCGGCCAGCCGCGGCGCCGCGCTCTGCCGCCCAGCCCGCCGGCGCGGCCCGGTCTCTCGCCCGCGTCGCCCCAGTCGCCCGCGTCGCCCCAGTCGCTCGCGTCGCCCCGGTCCGTAGACCAGCGGCGGCGCCGCGCTCTGCCGCCCAGCCCGCCGGCGCGGCCCAGGCTGCCGCCCAGCGAGCCGCGGCGACCCGGCACCGCAAGCCATCGGCACTGCAGGGCAAGCCGGCCAAGGCGACCGCGGTGACCGCGCTGGCGGTATCCGCGGCCGCGGGCTCGGCCGCGGCAACCCAATGGGCCGCCGGGACGCCGGGGCATCCGGCGGCGACCCGGGTCGCCGCGGTGAGCGCGCCTCCGGCGAACCTTCCTGCCGCTGATCGCCGGCCGCCCGCCGCCGCCGGACCGGTCGGGGACACGGCCGCGCTGGCCGGTGAGCCGCTGATCGCCATCGATCACCCGGGGATCAGCCTGACCACCCTGCCGTACCCGCGGCCCAAAGGACGGCATCATCGCCGCCCGGCGGTCACCGTCGCCGTCGCCGCGCCGACCAGTACCCCGTCCCAGGCGCCGCCGCCCAGCAGCGCGCCGTACAGCAACCCGCTGCGGGCCGTAACGGGCCTGATCCCCGAGCGCGTCGACATGGGCGTTGACTTCTCCGGAAGCGGGCCGGTCTACCCGCTGGGCGACGCCGTGATCACCAGCGCGACCGGAAACTCATCCGGATGGCCCGGCGGGGGATGGATCACCTACCGGCTCACCGACGGGCCGGATGCGGGGCTGATGGTCTACGTGGCCGAGGACGTGCAGCCCACCGTTTCCGTCGGCGAGGCCGTGACGCCTTCCACCGTCATCGCGAACATGTACAACGGCAGCGTCGGCATCGAGACCGGGTGGGCCATGCCAGACGCCGCCTCCGCCGACTCCCAGATGCCTGAGGCCGGGGGCATCGGCGGCAACGGCCCGTTCCCCACCATGGTCGGGCTGAGCTTCGAGAACCTGCTCCGCAGCCTGGGCGTGCCCGCTTCACCCGGCGCCGGCGGCTCCGGCTACGGAATCCTCCCCCCCGGTTACCCGGCGGCCTGAGGTCGGGAAACTGCTCCTCGAAGCATGAGGTCTCCCGGCCCTGACCGCGCCGGGGCCAGCCTCAGCCCAGGCTCCGCATGGCCCACAAATCCGGAAATGTCGGATTTCCGAGCGTGGTCCGCAGGTAGGTGGCCCCGGCCGAGCCGCCGGTGCCGGGTCGGGCGCCGATGGTCCGCTCGACCATCTTGATGTGGTGGTAGCGCCATTCCTGCATGCCCTCGTCGAGGTCGACGAGCAGCTCGCACACCGCGGTCGCGTCGGTGTCGTCGTCGTAGACCTTCTTCAGCACCTGCTGCAGCTCGGCCGAGGCCTCGATGGGCGCGCCGACGTCACGGTGGAGCATGCCCTCCGGCACGTCGTAGCCCTGGCCGGCCAGGTAGCGCAGGAAGGAGTCGAACAGGCACGGCCGGGACATCGCGGACGCGATCCGCTCCCGCTCCGGGCTGCCCTCGGCGTACTGCGCGGTCATCATCCGGTCGCGCCGGCCCAGTACCGCCTCCAGCTCGCGGAACTGCGCCGACTCGAACCCGCTCGAGGTGCCGAGCCAGTCACGGAACCGGGTGAACTGGGTGGGCGTCATGGTCTCCAGCACGTCGAGCTGTGCGACCACGATCTTCAGGATGGCCAGCGTCCGGCGCAGCGTGCGCATGGCGTGGGTGGTGCTGCCGGACTCCAGCTGGGACTGCAGCTTGGCCAGCTCGTGCAGCAGCTGCTTGAACCACAGCTCGTAGATCTGGTGGATGACGATGAAGAGCATCTCGTCGTGCTCGTTCGATCGCGGCTGCTGGGCCGAGAGCAACTGGTCCAGCCGCAGGTAACCGGCGTAGGTCACGGGCTCAGCCATGGTCGGAGTACCGCTTCTGCGTGATGACGTCCCGGGCCGCCTCGGTGGCGTCCCACACGTCGGTGAACCGGGTGGTGAGCGGGGACAGCCCGAACCTGAATCGTTCGGGCGTCCGGTAGTCGCTGATGATCCCGTCGGCGGCCAGCCGCTCCACGATCCGTTCGGCCTCCGGGTGGCAGAACGTCACGTGCCCGCCGCGCCGGCCCGCCTCCCGCGGCGTGGCGATCGCGCAGCCGAGCGGGACCAGCCAGGCGTCGGCCAGCTCGATGAGGTAGGAGGTCAGGCGCAGGCTCTTGGCCCGCAGAGCCTCCGGACCCGCCGCCAGCAGCAGCCGGGCGCCCTCCTGCACCGCGGCGGTGGCCAGGATCGGCGGGGTGCCGGTCATGAACTTGGCCATGCCCGGGGCCGGGTCGTACCTGGGTCCCATGGCGAACTGGTCGCGCTGGGAGAACCAGCCCCAGATCGGCTGGCCCAGCACGTCCCGCAGCCGGGCCGAGACGTACAGGAACGCGGGCGCGCCCGGTCCCGCGTTGAGGTACTTGTAGGTGCAGCCGACGGCGAGGTCCACGTCGCAGCCGTCCAGATCGACGGGTACCGCGCCGACGGAGTGGCACAGATCCCAGAGCATCAGCGCCCCGGCCTGGTGCACGATCGAGGTGATGGCCGCCATGTCGGCCAGCGCGCCGCTGCGGTAGGCCACGTGGGACAGGCTCACCACGGCGGTGTCCTCGTCCACCGCGGCGCGGACCAGCTCCGGGTCCAGGCCTTCGTTGATGTCGGTGGGCAGCATCCGCAGCTCGGCGCCGCGCTGGCCCGCGATGCCCTCCGCCACGTAGCGGTCGCTGGGGAAGTTGTCGTGGTCGGTGATGATCACGTGCCGCCCGGGCCGCGCGTCCAGCGCCGCGGTGACCAGCTTGTACAGGTTCACCGTGGTGTTGTCGGTGACGATGACCTGCCCGGGCGCGGCGCCGACGAGCTCGCCGACCACGTCGCCGGCCTGGGCCGGCAGGTCCACCCAGTGGTCCCACGAGCGGGCCAGGGCGGTGCCCCATTCCTCGCGGAGCATGGTCTGCATCCGCTGCAACGTGGGCAGCGGCAGCGCGCCCAGCGAGTTGCCGTTCAGGTAGATCAGCGACGGGTCGTCGAACAGAAACTGCCGGCGGTACCCGCCCAGCGGATCCGCCGCGTCCAGTTCCTCGGCATGCGCCCGGTCCAGCGATACCTGGGACATACCGCTCACCCTAACCCGCCTTGGCCCCCCAATCCGCCTCGCGAGCAGGTCAGGCCTAGATCCGGGTCCCTTCGCGCGCCGGGGACGACGGCCGCCCCTGCGGGCGGAGCAGCGCCTCGGCCAGGGTGAGCACGGTCTCCTCCAGCGAGCCGAGCCGAGCGGTCACCTCGCCCTGCGCGGCGTCGACGATCTTGGTCATGGCCTCGGTGAGCTCGGCGTCGCCCGGGCGCGACCGCAGCTCGTCGGCGAGCCCCTCGAGATGCCCGGCCATCCGCTCGTCCACCGAATCCAGCCGCCCGCCCACGGAGTCCAGCCCGCCGCTCACCGCGTCCAGCCTGCCGCTCACCGTGTCGAGGCGCCCGTCCACCATGTCAAGCCGGCCGTCCATGGTGCCGAGGCGGCCGTCGACCGCGTCGAAGCGGCCGTCCACCGAGTCGAGCCGGCCGCCCAGGGCGCCGACCTTGCCGTCCATCGTGCCCAGCTTGCCGTCGACGGCGCCGAGCCGGCTGTCGACCGCGCTGAGCTTGCTGTCCACCGGGCCGAGCTTGCCGTGCAGGGCGCCGAGCTTGCCGTCGACCGAGCTCAGCCCCTTCTCGATGACGCTGACCCGGTTGTACTGGTCGTCCAGGCGCTCGTCCAGCCGTTCCAGCTTGGTGTCCAGCGCCATGACCCGGCCGTCGGTCGACCCGATCTTGCCCTCCACCGAGCCTAGCTTGGCGTCCAGCGAGCCGAGCTTGCCGTCGGCCGAGCCCAGCTTGGCATCCAGCGAGCCCAGCTTGTCGTCGGTGTCGGCCAGCCGCTCGTCGAGCCGCTCGATCCGGCCGTGCACCACCTGAACCTGCCCGCCGATCAGGTCGAGCTGCCCGCCCATGCCGGTCATGTCCTCGGCCAGGCCGCGGGTCGCGGCCGTCATCGTCTCGACGGCCTGGGCCAGGCAGGCGGACGTGGCCTCCGCGCCCTGGTCGAGCCTGGCCGTGACCGCGGTGAAGCCCACCTCGGCCCGCCCCTTGACCGCCGACATCTCCTTGTCGAGCTGGCCCGTGCGCTGGGTGAGCTCGGCCATGGCCTTGTCAAGCCGGTTGAACCGGCCGGCCGCCGCTTCCATGCTCTGCTGCAGCTTGCCCACGCTCTGCTGCAGCCGGGTCATCCGCTCGTCCTGCGCCCGCAGGGCCTCCATGGCCTGGCCGATGGTGTCGCACACGGCCTGCAGCCGCGGCATGGCCTGCTCGACGTTCTCCGCGACCGCGCCCACGGCCGTGCCCATTTCCGGCCACCGCGAGTGCAGCTCGGCCAGCGGCGTGACCTGCGTGCGGAGCAGCTCGATGTGCTCGGCCAGCGACTCGGCCCAGCCCGGCGGCTTGGCCGCGGCCTGGTCGAGATGACCGGCCAGGCCGTCGAGCCGGGACCCCAAGCCGGGGATCTCCCGCTCGCGGACCTCCTTGACCAGCCACTCCAGGCCTTCCATCCGCTGCAGGATGTCCTCGAGCGCGCTCGCGTTGGACCGCTGGTCCGCGACGTGGTCCTGGACGGTCCGCGCGAGGAGCTCGCGCATGCGGTCGGCGGCGCCGCCCTGGCTTCCGCGCAGCAGGATGTGGTTACCCGGCTGATCCATGGTGCTCCTCCAGAAGGGGTTGCCCTGCCCCGATGCCGACCCGTACAAGCCCGTTCAGGCCCGGACCGACCCGTACGAGCCCTTCGGGCCCGGACCGGCGCTTACGAGCCCGGACCGGCCCGCACGGGCATCCGGACCCGACAACTGTAGTAGCTCCATGTAATCAGTTGTGTACGGAGAGCGAAAGTGACTGTAGGCCACGCGGTCGGCTCGTGTTGACGAGTCCGCTCGGGGCCACTACTGTTCGGGTTTAGCACTCACTAGTGTAGAGTGCTAATGCGACGAGGCAGTCTGACACCGCGACGGCAGGCCGCCATGTTCGCCCTCTCTAGCAACTCACCATTACCCTTTCCGGAGGGGGAGGTCAGACGTGTCGACCGCCACCAAGGTAGTAATCAAGCCGCTCGAAGACCGGATTGTGGTCAAACCGCTCGAAGCCGAGCAGACCACGGCGTCCGGACTGGTGATCCCGGACACCGCCAAGGAGAAGCCCCAGGAGGGCGAGGTCCTTGCGGTGGGCCCGGGACGCTTTGACGACGCGGGAACCAAGCGCGTGCCGATCGACGTCAAGGTCGGCGACATTGTGCTGTACAGCAAGTACGGCGGCACCGAGGTGAAGTATTCGGGCGAGGAGTACCTGGTACTCTCCGCCCGCGACGTGCTCGCCGTCATCGACAAGTAGGATCTGCGGTTCGTGGGGCAGGACCCAGGTCCTGCCCCACCGGCTGCGTTAAAACTCGAACCAACCGTAGGTTGTTGAGGAAAAGTCAATGCCCAAGATTCTGGAGTTCGACGAGGACGCCCGCCGCTCGCTCGAGCGCGGCGTCAACAAGCTCGCCGACGTCGTGAAGGTGACGCTAGGCCCGCGCGGCCGCAACGTCGTACTCGACAAGAAATGGGGCGCCCCCACCGTCACCAACGACGGCGTGACCGTCGCCAAGGAGGTGGAGCTGGAGAACCCGTACGAGAACCTCGGGGCCCAGCTCGCCAAGGAGGTCGCCACCAAGACCAATGACATTGCCGGCGACGGCACCACGACGGCGACGGTCCTGGCCCAGGCGATGGTGCACCACGGGCTGCGCTCGGTGGCCGCCGGGGCGAACCCGATGGACCTCAAGCGCGGCGTCGACGCCGCGGCCGCCGAGGTTTCCGATCGGCTGCTCAAGTCCGCGCGCGATGTCGAGGAGCAGACCGACATCGCCCACGTCGCCACGATCTCCGCGCAGGACGAGAAGATCGGCGAGCTGATCGCCGAGGCGTTCAGCAAGGTCGGCAAGGACGGTGTCATCACCGTCGAGGAGTCGCCGACCATGGGCCTGGAGCTGGAGTTCACCGAGGGCCTGCAGTTCGACAAGGGCTACATCTCGCCGTACTTCATCACCGACCCCGAGCGCCTCGAGGCGGTCCTGGAGGACGCGTACGTCCTGATCCACCAGGCCAAGATCTCCTCGATGCAGGACTTCCTGCCGCTGCTCGAGAAGATCGCGCAGGTGAAGCGGCCGCTGCTGGTCGTGGCCGAGGACGTCGAGGGCGAGGCGCTGGCCACCCTGGTGGTGAACAAGATCCGCGGCCTGCTGGCCGTGGTGGCCGTGAAGGCGCCCGGCTTCGGTGACCGCCGCAAGGCGATGCTCGCCGACATGGCCATCCTGACCGGCGGCACCGTGGTCAGCGAGGAACTCGGCATCAAGCTGGAGTCGGTCGGCCTGGAGACCCTGGGCCGCGCCCGCCGGATCGTCGTCACCAAGGACGACACCACGATCGTGGACGGCGCGGGCGACAAGGACGCGATCGAGGACCGGATCAGGCAGATCCGCACCGAGATCGAGAACACCGACTCCGACTGGGACCGCGAGAAGCTGCAGGAGCGGCTGGCCAAGCTGTCGGGCGGCGTCAGCGTGCTGCGGGTCGGCGCCGCGACCGAGGTGGAGCTGAAGGAGAAGAAGCACCGCCTCGAGGACGCCATCTCCGCGACCAGGGCGGCCATCGAAGAGGGCATCATCGCCGGCGGCGGCAGCGCCCTGGTGCACGTGGCCGGCGAACTCGGTGACCTCGGCCGCACCGGCGACGAGGCGACCGGCGTGCGCGTGGTCGTGCGCGCCCTGTCCGAGCCCGCCCGCTGGATCGCGCTGAACGCGGGCCAAGAGGGCTCGGTCGTGGTGGCCAAGATCGCCACCCTGCCCGCCGGCCACGGCTTCAACGCGGCCACCGGCGAGTACGGCGACCTGATGGCCCAGGGCATCATCGACCCGGTCAAGGTGACCAGGTCCGCGGTGCAGAACGCGGCCTCCATCGCCGGCATGCTGCTGACCACCGAGACCCTGGTGGTCGAGAAGCCGGAGGAGAAGGAGCCCGAGGCCGCCGGCCACGGGCACAGCCACTCGCACTAAGCCGCGGCCGAGCCGCGGCTCGCCGCCCCGGCCCCAAGGCCCCAAGCGGCCGAGCCGCGACGGCCCCGAAGGCCCCAGCGGCCCCGTAAGGCCCAGAAATGGGTAGTGAAACCCGGGTTTCACCTCACTGGAAGGTGGTGAAACCCGGGTTTCACCTCGTTAGGGGCGGCACCGGGGCACGCCGCGTGCCGCCTCACTAAGATGGACCCATCCCCGCAGCCACTCCCGGTGAAGGCTCCATGACTGATCACATGCGCCCGGACGAGGACAAGTTCGCGCCCGTCGGGCTGACCTTTGACGACGTGCTCCTGCTGCCGGCCCACTCCGGCGTGCTGCCCAGCGAGGCGGACACCTCGACCCGGATCACCCGCCGGTACCGGCTGCGCATCCCGCTGGTCTCGGCGTCCATGGACACCGTCACCGAGGCCCGGATGGCGGTAGCCATGGCCCGCCAGGGCGGCGTGGGCGTGCTGCACCGCAACCTGTCCGTCGAGGAGCAGGCCCAGCAGGTCGACATGGTCAAGCGATCCGAGGCCGGGATGATCACCGACCCGGTGACCTGCGGGCCAGACGCCACGATCGCCGACGTCGACCGGCTATGCGGCCGGTACCGGATCTCCGGCGTGCCGGTGACCGGCCCCGACGGGGTTCTGCTCGGTATCGTCACCAACCGGGACATCCGCTTCGAGACCGACCACGGCCGCCCGGTGGCCGAGGTGATGACCCGTATGCCGCTGATCACCGCCCCGGTGGGGGTGGCGCCCGAGGAGGCGCTGCGGCTGCTGCGCCAGCACAAGGTGGAGAAGCTGCCGCTGGTCGACGGCGCCGGCCGCCTCAAAGGCCTGATCACGGTCAAGGACTTCACCAAGAGCGAGAAGTTCCCGCTCGCGACCAAGGACACGGCCGGACGGCTGGTGGTCGGTGCCGCGGTCGGGGTCGGCGAGGACGCCAAGCGCCGGGCGCAGGCACTGACCGAGGCGGGCGCGGACTTCCTCGTCGTGGACACCGCGCACGGGCACGCGCAGGCCGTGCTGGACATGGTCACGCAGGTCAAGGCGAATTCGGACACCGAGGTGATCGGCGGCAACGTCGCCACCCGGGCCGGCGCGCAGGCGCTGGTGGACGCGGGCGCGGACGGCATCAAGGTCGGCGTCGGGCCCGGCTCGATCTGCACCACCCGCGTGGTGGCGGGGGTAGGCGTTCCGCAGGTGACCGCGATCTATGAGGCGGCCCGGACGGCGCACGCGGCCGGGGTGCCGGTAATCGGCGACGGCGGGCTGCAGTATTCCGGCGACATCGCCAAGGCCATCGCCGCGGGCGCGGACGCCGTGATGCTCGGCAGCCTGCTGGCGGGCTGCGAGGAGAGCCCGGGCGAGATGGTCTTCATCAACGGCAAGCAGTACAAGCTGTACCGGGGGATGGGCTCGCTCGGCGCCATGCGCAACCGGGAGCGGGGGCGCTCGTACTCCAAGGACCGCTACTTCCAGGACGACGTGCTGCGCGAGGACAAGCTCGTCCCCGAGGGCATCGAGGGCCAGGTGCCCTATCGCGGCCCGCTGGCCGCCGTGGCCGGCCAATTGGTCGGCGGGCTGCGCGCGGCCATGGGCTACTGCGGCGCGCGGACCATCGCCGACCTGCAGGACGCGCGGTTCATCCAGATCACCGCGGCCGGCCTGACCGAGAGCCATCCGCACGACGTGCAGATGACCGTCGAGGCGCCGAACTACGCGGGCCGTCCGGGCCGGGACGGGACGGAGAGCCGGTGACGGACGTGGAAATCGGCCGGGGCAAGTCGGGTCGGCGGGCGTACTCGCTCAGCGAGATCGGGATCGTGCCGGCCCGCCGGACCCGGGACCCGGAAGAGGTGTCGATCAGCTGGCAGATCGACGCCTACCGGTTCAAGATGCCGCTGATGGCGTCCCCGATGGACAGCGTGGTGTCCCCGGCCACCGCGATCGAGATCGGCCGCCTCGGCGGGCTGGCCGTGCTCGACCTGGAAGGCCTGTGGACCCGGTACGCCGATCCCGAGCCGCTGCTCGCCGAGGTGACCGAACTGGACGAGCAGGCCGCCACGCGCCGGCTGCAGGCCATGTACGCCGAGCCGATCTCCGAGGAGCTCATCGGGCGCCGGATCGAGGAGATCGCGCGGGCCGGGGTGAGCACCGCGGCCAGCCTCTCGCCGCAGCGTACCGGGAGGTACTGGAAGGCGGCCGTGGACGCGGGCGTCGACATCTTCGTGATCCGCGGCACCACGGTGTCGGCCGAGCACGTCTCCGGGCGGGCCGAACCCCTCAACCTCAAGCAGTTCATCTACGAGCTCGACGTCCCCGTGGTGGTCGGCGGCTGCGCGACCTACGCCGCCGCGCTGCACCTGATGCGCACCGGCGCCGCCGGGGTGCTGGTCGGGTTCGGCGGCGGGTCCGGCCACACCACCGTGACCGTGCTCGGCGTGGCGGTGCCGATGGCCACCGCGATCGCCGACGTGGCCGCGGCGCGCCGCGACTACCTGGACGAGTCCGGCGGCCGCTACGTGCACGTGATCGCGGACGGCTCGATGACCAGCAGCGGCGACATCGCCAAGGCCCTGGCCATCGGCGCCGACGCGGTGATGGTCGGCTCGCCGCTGGCCCGGGCCAGCCAGGCGCCCGGCCGCGGCTACCACTGGGGCAACGAGGCCAATCACACCGAACTACCTCGCGGCGCTCGCGTCCGGGTCGGCACGATCGGCACCCTGGAGCAGATCCTGCTCGGCCCGTCGACCGTCCCGGACGGCTCGATGAACCTGATGGGCGCGCTGCGCCGCACCATGGCCACGGCCGGCTACTCCGACCTGAAGGAATTCCAGCGGGTCGAGGTGGTCGTCGCCGATTCCGGCCCCCCGCCCGCCCGCCGGTAGAGCCCGGCCCCCCGCCCGGCCGCCGGTAGAGCCCGGCCGCCGGTAGAGCCGCCCGCCGCTAGGATCGACCGCATGTCCCGGCTTCGCGTGCTCTCCGGCATCCAGCCCACCGCCGACTCGTTCCACCTGGGCAACTACCTCGGCGCCGTGCGCCAGTGGGTGGCGCTGCAGGACACCCACGACGCCTTCTACTGCGTGGTGGACCTGCACGCGATCACGGTGCCGCAGGACCCGGCGCTGCTGCCCGGCCGGACCCGGGTCGCCGCCGCGCAGCTGCTCGGCGCCGGGCTGGACCCGGACCGGTGCACCCTGTTCGTGCAGAGCCACGTGGCCGAGCACACCGAACTGGCCTGGGTGCTGGGCTGCATCACCGGGTTCGGCGAGGCGAGCCGGATGATCCAGTTCAAGGACAAGTCGTCCACCCAGGGCCAGGACCAGGCGTCCGTCGGCCTGTTCACCTACCCGATCCTGCAGGCCGCCGACATCCTGCTGTACCAGGCCGACCAGGTTCCTGTGGGCGAGGACCAGCGCCAGCACCTGGAGCTGAGCCGGACCCTCGCGCAGCGGTTCAACCACAGGTTCGGCCAGACGTTCGTCTCGCCGCAGCCCTACATCCTGGCCGACGTGGCCAAGATCTACGACCTGCAGGACCCGACGGCCAAGATGAGCAAGTCGTCCTCGTCGCCGCAGGGCATCGTCGACGTGCTCGACGAACCGGACGTGATCCGCAGGAAGATCGCCCGCGCGGTCACCGACCCGGGCTCTGAGGTGCGCGCCGACCCCGACGCCAAGCCCGGCGTGACCAACCTGCTGCGGATCTACTCGGCCCTGTCCGGCGAGCCGGTGGCCACCCTCGAGGCCAAGTACCAGGGCACCGGCTACGGCGGGTTCAAGAAGGACCTGGCCGAGCTGGTCGTCGCCACCTTCGCCCCGATCCGCGAGAAGACGCAGGCCATCCTGGCCGACGAGCCAGGCCTGGACCGCCTCCTCGCCTACGGCGCCGCCCGCGCCCGCCGGGTCGCCGCCCAGACCATGACCGCCGTCCGCGACCGCATAGGCCTCCTCCGGCCCGCCCCCTAGAGCCGGGTTCGGCCGCGGTGGCGGCGGCTGTAGGCGAAGCCGACGCCCGCCGCGATCACCGCGAGGCAGCTGAAGCCTATGGCGGCCATCACCGACAGGCTGGCCACCGACTGCGAGCGGGCCGGCGGCTGCGCCGCCCGCGTGCCCGCCGACGCACGGCCCGAAGAGGACGCGGCGGACGACGCGGAGCGCGGCTGCAGCGGGCCGACCAGCGTGCCGACCGGGGTCACCTTGCCGTCCGCGGAAAAGCCCCAGTTGAGCAGCTTCTCCGCGGAGCTGATCTCGGTCAGCGCGGGGCAGTGCAGCAGTGTCACGATGAGCGTGACGCCGTGCCGCCTGGCCATCCCGACGTAGGTGGCGCCCGCCGCGCTGGTCCAGCCGATCTTGCCGCCGATGCCCCCGGGATAGGTGGTGAGCAGCGCGTTCTGGTTGAACAGGGTCTCGGCCTTGTGCCTGGCCACCACGAAACGCTGGCTGATCGTCTCGTCGTACTTCATGAACGCGGGCATCCCGAGCGCCTGCCGGGCGATCAGGGCCAGGTCATAGGCCGAAGTGTGCTGGCCAGGCGCGTCCAGGCCGTTCGGGTCGACGGCCACGGTGTCGTCGGCCTGCAGGTGCCTGGCCTCGGCGTTGATCAGCGCCATGCCCTCGCCGAACGACCCCGCCGCCTGCGTCAGGGCGATCGCGGCGTCGTTCGCGGAGATCGTCAGCAGCGCGGTGAACAGGTCGGAGATCTTGTACGCGCGCCCGGCCACCAGGCTGGCCACGTTCGGCACGGTCGAGGTGGCCTGCTTGCTGGCCACCGTCGTGGCGTTGGGGTTGAGCACCGGGATCAGGGAGACCGCGGTCAGCACCTTGAGCGTGCTGGCCGGGCGGTACCACCCGTGCGCATCCTTGGCCGCGAGCACCTGGCCGGTGTCGGCGTCGGCCACCACGAACGCCGAGGCCTGGATGCCGGGCAGCCGGGGCGCCGAACGTGACGGGTAGCTCACGATCACCCCGCGGCCAGCCAGCGCGGGTCCGCCGACGGCCTCCGGCGCCGGCCCCGCCGCCCCGCCCGCAAAGGCCGGCGCGCTCCCAAAACCCAGCGCCGCGACCGCAAAAGCCGCCGCGACCGCATAAGCCAGCGACGTCCGCAGGTTAACCCGCTCCAGCATGAGCCTCCAAGCTCCGTCCTGGGGTTATCCGGCCGACCAGAAGTAACCTGGGCGTATGCAACGAACGTCGGAGTCCGGACTTCCCATCGATGCCGTCTACGACGACAGCAAGCTTACGGACTTCCGGCCCGCGGAAAAGCTGGGCCAGCCAGGAGAGTATCCATTTACTCGCGGAGTGTATCCGCGCATGTACGTGGACCGGCCCTGGACCATGCGCCAGTACGCCGGCTTCGCCACCGCGAAGGAATCCAACCGCCGCTATCACGAGCTGATCGAGGCGGGCACCACCGGGCTCTCGGTCGCGTTCGACCTGCCCACGCAGATGGGATACGACTCCGACTCCCCGGTCGCGCACGGCGAGGTGGGCAAGGTCGGCGTGGCCATCGACTGCACCGACGACATGCGGACCCTGTTCGACGAGATTCCGCTAAAGGACGTTTCCACGTCGATGACGATCAACGCGCCCGCCGCGGTGCTGCTGCTCATGTACCAGACCGTCGGCGAGGAGCAGGGCGCACAACCGAGCCAGCTGACCGGCACGATCCAGAACGACGTGCTCAAGGAGTACATCGCGCGGGGCACCTACATCTACCCGCCGCGCCCGTCGCTGCGCCTGGTGGCCGACACGTTCGCCTACTGCCGCGAGGAACTGCCCAAGTGGAACACCATCTCCATCTCCGGCTACCACATGGCCG
>CAVPLC010000018.1:0-12107 GCA_963705835.1 uncultured Actinomycetes bacterium | reverse complement strand
GGCCTGCAGCAGCCACCGGCCGTTCGGCCCCGCACGCGCGCCAGCCGCATAGTGCCGATGAAACGGGTCGCATTCTCGATGGCTTGGCGTAGCTGCGAGGCGGCAGTCGACTTATGGCCTGGTGCCGAAGGCGGTCATGGGGCGGGGCGTCCCGGAGACGGAAGGCGCCCGGGCACGCGGGCCGCCTGCTCTCGAAGGCCGCCTCGGGATCCTTGGGGGCGCCCTGCGCCGGGGACTTCGCCGCTGATCCGGCCGACACCCAGGCCCTGGCGAGCAGGCGTTCGAAAAGGTCGTGGGCATCAATCCCGACGAAGAGGTTGAATCGCCCGCGGGATCGCCATTGGTCGAAGCGATCCACCAGCGCGGCGTGGTGGTCGATGAGTTCACCGGGGTCGTCCTCGTGTAGAGCCCACGCCATGTCGGGCAGCACCAGTAAGTTGCTCCAGTAGTGACGAAAATCGCGTTCATGAAAGCGTCCTCCCAGCCCCCGTAGCCCACCACGACAACAAGGCGGCGATCCAGCATGTGGGCGAGAGAGGCATTGAGCTCCGGCCGGGAAGCAGTAAGTTCGGTATCTGTGTGGTGAGTGTCAGGAGCCTCGCCAATAACCGTGAAGATAAACGTATCTGCTGCTCTTCCGGATTGGTCTCGGCCTCCGAGAGCAGCCTGCCGTCCCCGTCGAGGACCACCCGGCGAGGATGGCCGTCCGCCAGCTTCACCGCGATCTCGAAGGGGTCGAAGTTAGTCGTCCAGGGTTGGCCCCTGGATACCGCCTGGGAAATGAGCCAACAGTTCCCCAGGCCACGCGTGCCGCGCGAAAGCGCCCACCCGTCAGGTCCTGCTCGAGGAGTGCGGAGTCGGTCGGCGAACGAGAGCGCCGCTTGTGCGCATTGAGTACGGCACCGCGGATGACGTCGTTGACGGCTTCCTGGCCGCTCGTTGTCGTAGGAAGACGAAAGTGGCGTCATAGGCAGAGGCACCGTCTCCTTGCGCGTGGTCGAGTCCACGCTGGAATTCTCTTTCGTCCAGCCCTTCTTGACGGATACGTTCGCGAATCAGTTCGACCATGGCCTGGACGCCCGGGGACTCCGCGACCCCGTTGTCCTTGGCCGAGGGAAAACGGGGTCGCGGAGTCCCGGGCGTCCAGGCCATGGTCGAACTGATTCGCGAACGTATCCGTCGAGAAGGGCTGGACGAAAGAGAATTCCAGCGTGGACTCGACCGCGCGCAAGGAGACGGTGCCTCTGCCTATGACGCCGCCTTCGTCTTCCTACGACAACGACGCGGCCAGGAAGCCGTCAACGACGTCATCCGCGGTGCCGTACTCAATGCGCGCAAGCGGCGCTCTCGTTCGCCGACCGACTCCGCACTGCTCGAGCAGGACCTTGACGGGTGGGCGCTTTCGCGCGGCACGCGTGCCCTCGGGGAACTGCTGGCTCAATTTCCCAGGCGGTATCCAGGGCCGACCCTGACGACTAACTTCGACCCCCTTCTCGAGATCGCGGTGAAGCTGGCGGACGGCCATCCTCGCCGGGTGGTCCTCGACGGGGACGGCAGGCTGCTCTCGGAGGCCGAGACCAATCCGGAAGAGCAGCAGATCGTCTATCTTCACGGTTACTGGCGAGGCTCTGACACTCACCACACAGATACCGAACTTACTGCTTCCCGGCCGGAGCTCAATGCCTCTCTCGCCCGCATGCTGGATCGCCGCCTTGTTGTCGTGGTGGGCTACGGGGGCTGGGAGGACGCTTTCATGAACGCGATTTCATCACTGCTGGACGACACTGGTGCTACCCCCGACATCGCGTGGGCTCTACACGAGGACGACCCCGGTGAACTCATCGACCACCACGCCGCGCTGGTGGATCGCTTCGACCAATGGCGATCCCGCGGGCGATTCAACCTCTTCGTCGGGATTGATGCCCACGACCTTTTCGAACGCCTGCTCGCCAGGGCCTGGGTGTCGGCCGGATCAGCGGCGAAGTCCCCGGCGCAGGGCTCCCCAAGGATCCCGAGGCGGCCTTCGAGAGCAGGCGGCCCGCGTGCCCGGGCGCCTTCCGTCTCCGGGACGCCCGCCCATCCAGCGCCTTCGGCACCAGGCCATAAGTCGACTGCCGCCTCGCAGCTACGCCAAGCCGCTCGAGAATGCGACCGTTTCATCGGGCACTATGCGGCTGGCGCGCGTGCGGGGCCGAACGGCCGGTGGCTGCTGCAGGCCCGGCTCACGGATCTAAAGACGGAGCTGGACGCGCTCACCAACGCCGAGCTGGCGGCCTGCCCGGACAAGGAGTTCGTCTTCAGGTTTCGCAAACCGAGGGACAAGGCCGCCGATCAGATCGTCGAGCTTCAGGGCATCCTTGCTCGACGCGGCAACGGCGACACCGAACTGGGCCGGCTCGTGACGTCGGTCCGGACGGTCCGAGATCTCATTCACAAGAGCGTGCCTGCTCAGGACGAGGAAGATCGCTCGCGCAGGTAGTCAAGGATGGCCGAGACCTGGGCCTCGAAGGCAGACAAGGTGGAGATGTACTTCCGGCGCTGGTCCACCAGGGCAGACTTGTCCGAGGTCGAATCGGCGACACCGAGGCCTCTTCCCCGCCGCCCCTGGTAGCTCTCCAGGGCATCGGCATACACCTCATAACCATCGTTCTCCGCAGCGCGGGCGCCCTCAAAGGCCTTGTGGTTCTCCTGGTAAACGGAGGAATCGAGCGGGCCAGCAGTACAAAACACCCGCTGGTTGGCCAGGGTCCGGATGCTCTCTACCATCTCGTGCCCGTCTCTAGAACTCGAATCCAGCAGCTGCGCGTCCTCATCGATCACACCGAGAAACGTCTTCAGGGTGAGGTGCAGCGCGGCGAGCTGCCTGAACAGGTCATTACGGGGCGTGCGCTGCCGCTTCGGCTTCGAGGATCCCGGCGGTGGCCTCGACCTTGACGGCTCTGCTTGCCCTTCCGTAGACAACGCCGGCCTCAGATCTCGCCGACCGCCTCTGGGTACCGTCTGACGATCAGGCCACAGAGTCGGTCCAGCGCTTCTGCCAGTTTGGTGCCGTCGGTATGGAAGCGGACCACCATGTCCATGCTCGGCTCGCCTTGCATGAGCGAACTCACTGACATGGTGATGTCCAGTAGGCGCCGTTCGACCTCGTCCCGGGCCGCCCGGAGCCGGACCGCCCACACGGTATCGGGCCATCGGCCGACTTGAATCTCGGCCAGGTCCGCCAGCGACTGCCGTGCTCCGGGAATTCGGAGCGTGAGCGGTGCGCACGCGGCCCTCCACCCCGATGCCGACCAGTGCGGTTCGCGAACCATCCGCTCGATGCAAACCCGGAGGTCGTCGAGTTCCTGAACGGCAACGCCGAGGCGTTCCACGGGCACGGGCAAGTCTTCGGACAATCTTCTCAGCGGGTGCAAGGAGATCACGTTCGGGGTGCGTGGCGGCACCGGGTACTCCTCGTGCTGCAGGATGATTAATGATCGAATACTCGTTCGCACATTGTCTCTCTGCCTGTTTCCCGCGTCAAGGAGCAAGCTCAGCCTGGCTGGGCGTTCCGGGGTGGCGTCGGGGTTATTAAGGTCGACCTGTTCGGTGTGTCCTGATAGCGAACACACGTTCTATATAGTAGGATTGTAGTGTGAACCTGACGGAGTGGGAGCACGCTCGGGACATCAATAGCACGGCCGCGTGCCGCTGGTGTCAGGAGGGCACGCGGCCCGTTCCGGCGCGGACGGCCAGCCGGCTGATCCTGGTGTCCCCCCAGACGACCGCCGCCACGTCCCGGCAGCACCGGACAGGCCTGTATGTGCGGGTGTCCTGTCATGACCAGAGGGCGGGCCTGTACCGGCAGGTCGCCCGGCTGCCGGCGTGGGGCGGTGCGGGCCGGTCTGCCTGTGGCCTGGGTGGCGGCCGAGGTCGGGTCACCGATGAACGGCGTCCGGGCCGGGGCGCGGCGGCTGCTGGCCGGTCCGGCGGCGGCGTGGTCGCGGTGGGGCACCGCGACCGGCCGGAAAGGATGACTGCCGGCCTGGCCGGGGCCGCCCGTGGCCGCTGCCTGGTCGTGCTGGGCGAGGGCGGAGTGACCGGCGGCCTAGGACAGCCCGTGGTCGAGTTGCTGACATGGTTGTGCGCCCGGTTGGGGCGCCGGCCGGCGCCCCAACCGGGCGCTGAGGGCCGCTGGGTGCGCCTGGCGGGGCACCGGCTCGCGGGCCGTGCTGAGGGCGGGGAGCGCCTGGTGCGGGGGTGCCGGGTGAGCGGGCTGCGCCGGATCGCCGGCCCGTTCGTGGCGGCCGCTCCCGCCGGGGCGCGGGTGCGTACCCGGCTGCGTGTGTCTGCGTGGGATGAGGCGGTGCTGTGGGCGGTAGGCAGCACCTGGGGTCGCTGGCCGGGCGGGATCTGGCTGCCCGGTGCGCGGAGGGGCGGCTGGACGCGCGGGGCCGGGCCGGATCGCGGGCCCGGCGGAAGAGGGCGCTGACGGCGCAGTCATCGTCGCGGTGGGCCGGGGCGATCACCCGCACCAGCGAGGACCAGGTGCGGCTGGCCGGGCGGAACCTGCGCGCCGAGAGGAGCAGCCTGCAGGCCCGCATCCGGCGGATCCAGGCGCGGCTGGCGGTCCCGGCCGGCGGGCAGGCGGGCCGGGTGCGCGGGTACGCCACCGCGGCCGAGCGGCACGCCAAGTCGGTCCGCCTGCAGGTGCTGCGGGCCAGGCTCGCCAGGGTGGACCGGCGGCTGGAGGCGGGAACGGTGTCGGTGGTGCGGGGCGGCAAGGCGCTGCTGGGCAAGCGCGGCAGCCTCACCGAATCCGACGTGACCCGGGCGTGGCGGCGGGAGTGGGAGTCGGCCCGGCTGTTCTTGACCGCCGACGGGGAGAAAGACAAGGCGTGGGGCAACGAGACGATCCGCTGGCACCCTGACCAGGGCTGGCTGGAGGTCAAGCTGCCGGTCCCGCTGGCGCATCTGGCGAACCGGCCGCACGGCCGGTACCGGCTGTCGGCCCCGGTCGGGTTCTCCTACCGGGGTGATGAGGTCGCCGCCCAGGCGGGCAGCGGCGCGGTCCGCTACGACATCAGCCACGACCCGGCACGCGGCCGGTGGTACATCGACGCGTCGTGGACGGCCGCGCCCGCGCCCCCGGCGCCGCTGGACCGGCTGCGGCAGCACCCGGTGCTGGCGGTCGACCTGAACCACGGCCACCTCGCCGCGTGGGCGATCACCCCGGACGGGAACCCGGCCGGGCCGCCCGTGACGATCCCGGTCGACCTGGCCGGGCTGCCGTCCGCCACCCGCGACGGGCGGCTCCGCGCCGCCATCAGCTCCCTGACCGGGCTCGCCCGCCAGCTCGGCTGCCGGGCGGTCGTGATCGAGGACCTGGACTTCGCTGATGCCCGCGAGCAGGGCCGGGAGCGGGCAGGCAGCCGGCCCTCACGCGGCCGGCGCGGCCGGGCCTTCCGGCGGCTGGTCTCCGGCATCCCCGCCGGAAAGTTCCGGGACCGCCTGGTCCAGATGACCGCCAACGCCGGGCTGGCGGTGATCGTCGTCGACCCCGCCTACACCTCCCGCTGGGGCCGCGAGCACTGGCTCGCCCCGTTGCAAGACCATTCTTACCCGGTCCCCGCCAGCGGCCACCACGCGGCCGCCGTGGTGATCGGCAGACGTGCGCTCGGCCACCGGGCGCGGCGAAGGGCAGGTGTGACCGGCGACGGCCAGCGGACCAGCCGCCGGAGAGCTACCCCCCGAGCGCCCGTGGCCAGGCACGCGATCAGGAACGGCAGGCCCCGCCAGGCCCCGCGGCAGCCACCCGTCGGTGGCGGAAGACCGCGACAGCCGACCGGACCCGCCCGCCCGACCAGGCGACCCAGGACCGTTCGGGGTCGCCGGCGACACAGGACCACCCCCTGCTCGCTCAGTAGGAACGGTGCGCTGCGCTTCTCGGTAGTCGGCCACGGAGGCCATCAGCTTGCTGGCCCCGCTGAGGCGGTTGATCGCCGGACCCAGGCCGGGGAAGTAGTCCATCAGGGCCTTGAGGAACCGGACCGGTCCCACGCCGACCACGATCTCGGCCCGGGGCCTGCCGATGGCGCGCAGGGTGGCGGCGGCGACCTTCTCGGGCCTGACCGAGAACGCCGTGCTGGCGGTCAGGCCGGTTTCGGCCAGGGTGCGGACGGTGACCCCGGTGTCCTTGACCGGGCCGAGGATCAGGCTGGTGGCCGACACACCGGTGCCTCGGTAGTCGCTGGTCAGCACGCGGCTGAACGCCGTGAGGCCGTCCTTGGCGGCCGCGTAGGCCTGGGTGTAGGGAAAGCTGGTGTGGCCGGCCAGGGAGGAAACGTTGATGATCCGCCCGTACCCGCGCTCCAGCATGCCGGGCAGCAGCAGCCGGCTGAGCAGCAGCGGGCTGATCAGGTCGACCTGCAGGACCTGCTCGATCTCGGCCGGGGTGAGGACGTGAAAGCGGGTCTGCGGCTCGATGGCCGCGTTGTTGACGAGCACGTCGACCTGGCCCAGTTCGGCGGTCGCGGCGTCCGCGACCTGGCCGGCCGCCTGGCGTCCGGCCAGGTCGATCGCTGCGACGGCCACGGTGACGTCGCGGGTCCGCAGTTCCTTGGCCAGCCGGAAGAGTTCGTCTTCGGACCGTGCGACCAGTAGCAGGTTCATGCCCCGGCCGGCCAGGGCCCGGGCGATATAGGCGCCGATGCCGTGCGAGGCTCCGGTGACGATGGCGTTGCGCGGTTGCATGCCGTACGCTCCCTTCGGTTGCTCCTGCAGATTGTCAGGAGTTAAGATAATCTGTATATAAGATAATCTAGGTGAAAGACAGGCTATGCGCAAACCTGCGGCACCGGGGAAGCAGACCGGGCGAGTGGGCCAGCTGCTGTTCGTGGTGCAGCAGGCCGCCCAGGCCCTGGCCATCAAGCGGCTGGAGCCGCTGGGCCTGTCGCCGCGGGCCTGGGGAGTGCTGAGCACCCTGACCGAATCCGGCCCGCTGACCCAGATCGACCTGGCCGCCACGACGTCCATCGACCGCACCGCGATGGTCTACCTGATCGACGAGCTCGAGGCGGCGGGCCTGGTGGAACGCGTGCGCCATCCGCAGGACCGCCGGGCGTTCCTGATCCACCTGACCCCGGCCGGCCAGGACGTCCGGGAGCAGGCGGCAGCCGCCCTGGCCGGCGCCGCCCAGACCCTCCTCGCCCCGCTGGACGAGGCCGAGAGCCAGCACCTGGTCGACCTGCTCGCGAAGGTCGCCGCCCACTGGCAGCAGGTCGGCGCCGACCACCCGGAACCAGCCGCCGGCCCGACCAGGCCATCGGCCGCACGCGGCGAGCGGACGGCCAGCCCCGGTCGGCGACGGCCAACAGCGCAGAGCCGGTCTTCATAGCCGCGTCGGATCCCGCCACGGCCGCGACCGGTCGGTCATCACTTATATGTCTTGACAGTTATATTTCTTGCTGGTTATAGTCGCTGCATGTTCGAGGTTCTGGTGGAGCCGCATCGGCGCCGTATCCTCGACCTGCTGCGCGACGGGGAGCAGACGGTGGGGGATCTGGTGGCCGGACTGGGCCTCAGCCAGCCGGGCGTGTCCAAGCACCTGCGGGTGCTGCGCCAGGCTGGGCTGGTCCAGGTGCGGCCCGATGGCCAGCGCCGCCTGTACCGGCTCCGCACCGAGCCGCTCCGGGAGATCGACGAGTGGCTGGCTCCCTACCGCGCCGCGTGGAGCAACCGCCTCGACGTGCTCGAAGCTCACCTGGACCACATGGACGACTGAGGAGGATCGCACATGGATGACGCTGGCCTCGGGACACTGACCCGCCAGGGTGACCGCTGGACTCTCACGTTCAGGCGCAGGCTGGCCCACTCCCGTGAGAAGGTCTGGCGGGCCGTGACCGAACCGGAGCACCTGGCGGTCTGGTACCCCCAGGAAATCGTCGGTGACCGCGACGGCCGGGCGCGTCGCTGCGGTTCGTGAGCTCGGCGGGGAGAGGTTCGACGGCCAGATGCTGGTCTTCGATCCGCCCTCGGTCATGGAGTTCACCTGGGGCGCCGACCTGCTGCGGATCGAGCTGCAGGCCGCCGGCGCGGGAACCCTGCTCACCCTCACCGATACCTTCGATGACCTCGGCAAGGCCGCGAGGGACGCGGCGGGCTGGCACGAGTGCCTCGACCGCCTGGTCACCGACCTCGACGGCGCAGCTCTGCCCGGGTGGGGCCACCGCTGGCGCGAGCTGAACGCGGCCTACGTGGACCGGCTCGGACCCGACGCCTCGACCATCGGCCCGCCCCCAGGCTGGGAGGAGCACGCCGCTAGCCAGGCCTAGGATTCTCACCGGGCCGAGGCGCCGCAGGAGGTTGGTGCCCCAGACCAGGATGGTGTAGCCGTCGGCGTGGTAGACCCGCAGCGGCGGGCCGAACGTCGCTTCCGCGGCCGCCTGTATCCCGGGCATGCCCTTCGGGCCGCCCGCCACGACGAAGGTCGCGTCGTGCCGCCGGGGATCGTAGTCCTGCTGGCGGGTCTCCCACGAGGCCGCCGCCAGCCTGCCGCCGTTCATTCCGGCGAAGCTGACCAGGACCTGGCCGCTGCTGTCCAGCGTGGTGCTATTGGCCTGCCAGTACGCGGCGAGCCCGTCGCGCAGCCCGTGCCCTGACAGCCACGTGGCCAGCGGCTCGTTGGCGGGGGACGCCGGACTCTGCGTGGCCCCGTAGATCAGGGCCAGCGCGTATCCGGCCCCGGCGACCGCGAGCACGGGCCGCAGCAGCCGCCCCCGCAGGCTCAGCAGCGGGCCGGCCAGCACCCGTCCGGCGAGGGCCGCGCCGAGCGGCATGACCGCCGCGATCTCCCGTATCGTGCCCAGGCTCTGCCCGTACGCGCTGACCAGGTAGACGGCCAGGCTGAACGCGATGCCCAGCACGAGCACGGGGACCAGGAGGTCGCCGGGCCCGAGCAGCCGCGCGGCCGCCAGCATGAAGGCCGCGACCACCAGGATCACTCCGGTCAGGCGCAGCACGGTGAACGCGAAGTCGATGCCGGGCCTGGCGGTGATGACGTTAGCGCCGAACAGCTCGAGCACCTGCTGGACCGTCACCCAGGCCGCGTGGTCCAGGTGACCAAGGCCTGCCATCCGGGTGTCATACTGCGCCGCCTGGTAGCCGCCCAGCAGCGCGATCACCCGCGGCGCCGCCGCCCCCAGCCCGCCGGCCGCCACCGCCGCCCCCGCCAGCCACGCCTCGTACCATCTCGGCGCCGCCACGTTCCGCGCCAGGCGCAGGACGCACGCGGCCGCGAGCGGCGCGATCCCGAACACCAGCACCAGCGGATCGCCGAGCGTCGCCAGCGTCAGCACGGCGCACACCGCGGCGGGTACCACCCACCAGCGCCGCCCGCCGGCCGTACTGGCCCGCCTGCGGCTGCCGGCGGTCGATCATCAGCCAGGCCAGCAGCACAGGCACCGCGGTGCCGGTGTGATCGGGGCTCGTCAGCAGCGTGGAGGTCGCGCCGAGCTGCGGGGCCAGGATGATGCCGCTGGCCAGCAGCGCGCGGGTCAGGCCCTCGCGTCCACGGCCGCGCCCCATCGCGAGGAATCCGGCCAGCAGCACCAGCAACGTGTAGGTCATCGCCGCGGCCACGTTCACCACCCACGGGCCCAGCCCGAGCACCGCCTCGATCGCCATGTACTGCGGCAGTTCGGTGGCGTAGAACGACACGTCCGACAGCCGCCAGCCGTGCAGCAGCAGGTTCCCGTGCAGCATGTCCCGGGCCTGCAGCGCGATCGATGCGCCGTCGGACATCATCACCGGCGCCAGCCGCGACTGGCGCCAGTACAAGACGAACAGGACGGCGACGGCTAGCACGGTCACCGCGACCCGCCGGGCCGCGTGGCCCCGCCCGGTTACCGCTCCTGACGTACGCGAAGGCGCCTGCGTCGCCATAACCGCCCAGGCTAGCTGCTGCCGCCTCAGCGCCGCAGCAGCGGCAGGACCGCGGTGCCGAGCAGGTCGACGCCCCCGCGGTCGGTCAGGCCGTGCGGCGTCCCGAAGTCGACCCGGGTCCGCGCCGGCGTCAAGGACCCGCTGGGCCAGCGCGGCGACGTGCTCCCGGCGTGCCGGAGAACGCGAACCGGTCGAGCACCGGGTCCGGGATCAGCGCGCCGGCTTGCCAGTCGCGGCCCGCCGCGACCAGATCGCGGAGTGGCCCGATGAAGGTAACGGGCAGCTCGCTCGTGGGGTCCAGGGCCTCGTCACGACCGCCAGGTACCTGGCGATCTCGGTCCGGGCCCGGTGCCGCGCGGCGGCGCCGTCCCTGTCCACCACGGTGACCGCGCCGAGCACCACCTTGACCTGGCCCGGGGGGCGCCGCGCGGCCCGGCAGCCGACCGCCACCCGGTCCCGGATCAGCGGCACGACCGCGCGGTTCGCGCTGCCGCCCACCTTGACCTCGTTGGCGATCTCGCCGACCAGCGCGGCCCCGCGCGGTCCCCAGGTGCCGAGCAGCAGCGGGGCCAGCCGGCCCGGCAGGGATACCGCAGCCGGATCCCGGGGCCAGCCGGTACGCCGCGCCCTGGTGCAGCCGCGGTCGTCCCCGGACAACAGCGCGCGCACGATCGCCGCGGTGTCACGGCAGGTGGTCTGCAGGCGGCGGTGCTGATCGATGCCTATCGCCTCGAGCCACCCGGCCCCGCGGCCAGGCCCAGGTAGGCGCGCCCGCCGCAGGCCCGGTCGAGCGCGGCGAGCCACCCGGCGATCTCGTAGGGGTGCTGGGTGTACGGGTTGAGGCAGGCCGCTCCCAGCCGGACCCGGGAGGTCGCCCGGGCCATCTTGAGCAGCGCCGGCTGCGGCGGCTGGTACAGCAGGTCGGCGAACACGCTGACCACGTCGAAGCCGTGCGCCTCGGCCGCGGCGGCCAGCTCGCCGTAACGTCCGGCCGGCTTGTCGGTCTGGAACGCGATGCCGATCTCGGCCACGGTCAGGTCAGGTCGGAGGAGCGCATCGGCCAGCGGGCGGTACGGCTGATCCGCATGATCAGCCGCTCCTCCGGGTCGGGGCAGGCGACCAGCGAGTCGCGCTCCAGCCAGTCCGCCGCCGGCAGCTGGCGCTGCTTGGCGGGCAGCAGCGGGAGCACGGCGGCCAGCGCGTAGACGCAGAAGTGCCGGCCGGGCGGCAGCCGCAGCCGCGAGCTTTCGGTCAGCTCGAAGTAGTCGCCCACGGACAGGCCGCACACCGAGCGGCCCTCGATCGACTCGACGGTGACCCGCAGGTCGTAAAGCTCCATGTCAGCCCGTTCGCTCACCGTGCCTCCGCCGCATTCGTCAAGGGCGGGAACTGCTCGCTGAGCAGCCGGATGGCCGTCACCGGGTCCGGCCCAAGTGGCGGGCCGAACGACAGGTGGCGGGCCCCTAGCCGGTACAGCGCCCGGCAGCGGGCCAGCACGTCCGCGGCGCTGCCGGCCATGCCGAGGGCCAGCATCCGGTCGTCGATGAGCTGCGCCGCCCCGTGCCCGCCGTGCGCCAGCCGGGCGGCCCGCGCGAAGTCCTGGGTCGCAGGCCGACCGCGGCCAGCATCGGCGCGGAGATGGACGGGCCGTAGTAGGCCAGCTTCTCGGCCAGCGCCGCCCGGGCCGTCCCCGCGTCGTCGGACAGCGAAACCCAGAAGCACGCCGGGAGGTCGATGTCGCGCCCCCCGTTTGCCGCCCCGGCGAGCACGTGCTGGCGCGCGCTGACGTAGCGTTCCGGCGGGTACAGCAGCGGCAGCACGCCGTCTGCGCGCCGGCCCGTCCATCGAGCATCTGCGGGCCCATGGCGCCGACGTAGACCGGGACGGGTCGTGCCAGCAGCGGGAACCGAGCACGCTGTCGGTGCCGAACCATTCCGGCAGCAGGGTCCGGTCCACGTCCTCGTGGCCGAGCAGGGCCCGCAGGCTGACCAGCGCGGTCCTGGTCGTGGCCAGCGGCCGGGCCCTCGTGATCCCGGCCCAGCCGAGGAACTGCTCCTGCTGGCCCCAGGCCGAGCAGGAAGCGGCCGCCGCTGACCTCCTGCAGGGTCGCCGCGAGCATGGCCAGCTCGCTGACGTGGACGGAGTAGGGATTCATGACCGCGATGCCCAGGCCGATGCGCGCGGTG
>CAVPLC010000017.1:0-6603 GCA_963705835.1 uncultured Actinomycetes bacterium | reverse complement strand
AATACATCAGCACCAAAGTGGGCCGCTCTGTGTTCGCGAGAGGATGTGATCGACCCAGCGCAGCCGATCAGAACACAGAGCCCCGCCGCCCTCGCCCGGCACCAACGTATCGAGCCCGATGATGCGCAACGGGTAGTCCTCGATCGCGTAGTCGAGGAACCCCTGCCGGGGCAGGTACCCGTCTCCGAAAAACGCCTCCCGCATCGGCTCGCGCGCATCATGATTGCCGGGGATCGCGAAAATCGGCATGCGCAGCGGCGCCATGAGAGCGCGCAAATGGGCATATTCCTCCGGAGCGCCGCTTTCGACGAGATCGCCGGTGAGGACCGTGGCATCGGGCGAAGGATCGAGCCGGTTGAGGGCTGCTACCGCCCTTTCCAGAGCAGATGCGGTATCGACGATCCCCATCAAGAGCGTCCCCGGCGATGTGATGTGGGTATCGATGATGTGGGCGATCAGCATTACGGCCCCTCAGGTACGGGACGCTGCGGGAGACCGTGTTGCTGATCGTCTTCTGCAGCCTTCCGGCCAGGTCGTCGTCGGTCATGCGCAGCACGACGCGGACGTCATCGCGGAGCGTCCGCGCGTTCAGCGCGGTCTCCAGGTTCACGATGTCCTGGCTGGTCACCGAGACGAGCGCGATGCAGGTGTCGAGGCCGGCGGCGCGCAGCGTCTCCTCGCGGAACGCGTCGCCGATCACCACCGGCAGCCCGAGCTGGCGGGCCATGGGGATGCCCAGGGCGTTCGGGTTGTTGTCGATGCACGCCACGTCGAAGCCGAGGTCGTGCAGCTGGCCGGTCACGGCGGTGCCGACGTTGCCGAGCCCGACGACGATGACATGACCGCCGACGGGCCGGGGCGCGCGCCGCACCGAGCCGGTCAGCCGGGCGCCGACGATGATCGCGGTCACCACCGGGATGAACGCCAGGCCGTCGAAGGTGAGCAGGATCTGCGATACCTTCTCGGCCCCGCTGGCCTTGGTGTTGGTGAGCGCCGACCCGGTCAGGTCCATCAGGGTGAGGTACACGGCGTTACTGAACGAGTAGGGAGCCACCGTGAGCAGCACCAGGCCGACCACGATCACGGCGATCAGGGCCACGAAGACCAGCCCGAACTTGTGCCTGACCAGCCGGCGAAGCGCGCCGGCCGCGGCCTGCACCGGGTCCCGGCGCCGGGTGAGCGGGTTGCGCGGCGTGCCGTCCGCCACGGCGAGCACCAGCTCCACGTCTTGCGTCCCGGGCGGGAGCAGCCGCGGGGCCGCCGGGTCGTCGGTCGGCTCGGCCAGCCCGCAGATCACGTGGCTGGGCGCCACGTCGGCGCGCCTGGCCACGTAGAGCGTGCGCCGCTGGACCCGGACGTGGCTGGGCGCCGGCTCGCCGAGCGCGGCGGCGACGAACGACGGCGCCGACATCGCCGTGCCGGACAGGACCGTGCAGTCGGGGAAGAGCAGCCGGATGTGGTCGCCGAGGCGCCGGTTGAAGATGGCCAGGACCAGGCGCAGGGCGGGATTGAGCTCCTGGGCCCGCAGGCCCGCGTGGAAGTTGCCGACGTCGTCCTGCCAGACCACGGCCAGGGCGCGGGCGGACTGGACGCCCGCGTCGGCGAAGGCCTGGATGCTGAGCTCCGGATGCTCCAGCACGCGCACCTGAGGCAGGGCGCTGATCTGCGGCCCGTAGTTCCGCTGCCGGGACGGCAGCACGACGGTCACCCGCTCGCCGTACCTGAACGTCAGCTCCTCGGTGATGCGGTAGGCCAGAGGCCCGTCGCCGCAGACGATGAGGTGATCGCCGCGACGATCCGCACCCCCGGGAAGCGCAGGCATGCGGCGATCATAGTGGGCACGGGAACGGGCGATATGCGGCTTTCGCGCGGCCCGCCGCCCTTTCGTCGTGTTGATATTTGATATACCAGGCACTGCGTCAGATGAGCACGGCACGCGCGGGAACACGCCGGCTGGGGCACAACGCTGTAGCGAGACGGAAGGGGTTGCGGTGGATCTGCGGCTGGACGGGAAGGTAGCTTTCGTCACCGGCGCCAGCAAGGGCATCGGGCGCTGCGTGGCCGAGTCCCTGGCCCGCGAGGGCAGCGACGTGGTCATCACGGCCCGGACCGCGGGTCCGCTGGAGGCCGCCGCGGAGAAGATCGCCGCCGAGACCGGCCAGGCGGTGCTGCCGCTGGCCGGCGACATGAGCGTGACCGCCGACGTGCAGCGCTGCGTCGATGCCACCCTGGAGCGGTTCGGCAAGATCGACATCCTGGTCACCTGCGCGGGCAGCTCGCCCGGCGGCCTGCTCGAGGACCTGACCGAAGAGCAGTGGATGTCGAGCCTGAACCTGAAGTTCATGGGCTACGTGCGGTCGGTCCGCGCGGTCATCGGTCACATGCGGCAGCGCGGCGAGGGCGCGATCGTGCTCGTGGTGGGCAACGACGGCCTCAAGCCGAGCTACTGGGAGATGACCGCGGGCGTGGCGAACGCCGCGGACATCAACTTCGCTTCCTCGGTCGCCGAGCAGTACGGCCGGTACGGGGTGCGCATCAACACCGTCAACCCCGGCCCGGTGAACACCGACCGCTGGGACACCCTGGAGAAGGCCTTCGCCCGCGACAAGGGCGTCAGCCAGGACCGGGCCCACGAGCTGGCCGAGCGGTCCATCCCCTTCGGCCGCATCTGCGAACCCGAAGAGGTCGCGGCCCTGGTGACGTTCCTCGCCTCGCCGCGGGCCAGCTTCATCAACGGGGCGCACATACCGATCGACGGGGCACAGCGCAAAGCCATCATGGACTACTAAGGGAGGCTGGCCTTGACCGACGCCACCGGCGCCGCCGAGCTGCGGCCGCTTCAGGTCGAGATGAACGGCATCAACGTCATCGCCGAGAACGAGCGCAAGGGCCGCCCGCGCGACCTGTTCTGGCCCTGGTTCGCCGCGAACATCTCGGTGCTCGGCCTGTCCTACGGCGCCTTCGAGCTGAGCTTTGGCATCTCGTT
Source organism: uncultured Actinomycetes bacterium (assembly GCA_963705835.1). Classification (GTDB taxonomy): domain Bacteria; phylum Actinomycetota; class Actinomycetes; order Streptosporangiales; family Streptosporangiaceae; genus Palsa-504. The sequence continues at coordinate 3,617 of CAVPLC010000017.1, read as the reverse complement.
CTGGCAGGCGCTGATCGTCGGCGTGGTGGGGATCGTGCTGTCCTTCCTGGCCTGCGGGTTCATCGCGGTCGCGGGCAAGCGGGGCTCGGCGCCGACGATGGTGCTGAGCCGGGCCGCATTCGGGGTCAACGGCAACAAGCTTCCGACGGTGATCTCCTGGCTGCTGACCGTGGGCTGGGAGACGGTCCTCGTCATCTTGGCCACGCTGGCCACCGCGACCGTGTTCCACCGCCTGGGCGTGGGCGGCGGCAACGGGACGAAGGTGATCGCGCTGATCCTGGTGGTGGCGCTGACCATCTTCGGCGGCGTCATGGGCTTCGACCTGATCATGCGGCTGCAGACCTGGATCACCATCGTGACCGGGGTGTTCACGGTGGTGTTCATCGCTCTGGTCGCGGACAAGATCCACTGGCACACGGTGTCCGCCATTCACAGCGGCACGGCCCAGGGTGTCATCGGCGCGCTGGTGTTCACCATGACCGGCTTCGGGCTCGGCTGGGTCAACGTCGCCGCGGACTACTCGCGTTACCTGCCGCGCCGGTCCTCCGGCACGGGCGTGATCGGCTGGACGACCTTCGCCTCCTCGATCGCGCCCATCTTCCTGCTGCTGTTCGGCCTGCTGCTGGCAGGCTCGTCCACCACCTTGAGCTCGGCGATCAGCGCCGACCCGATCGGGGCGCTGACCACGCTGCTGCCTACCTGGTTCCTGGTGCCGTTCGCGATCGTGGCGGTGCTCGGGCTGATCGGCGGCTCGGTGCTCGACATCTACTCCTCCGGGCTAGCCATGCTGACCCTCGGCGTCCCGATTCCCAGGTACGCGGCCGCCCTGATCGACGGCACGGTGATGACCCTGGGCACGATCTACGTGGTGTTCGTCGCGCACAACTTCATCGGCCAGTTCCAGGGCTTCCTGATCACGCTGGGCGTGCCGATCGCGGCCTGGGCCGGGGTCATGCTGGCCGACATCGCGCTCCGCCGGCGGGATTACGCCGAGCCCGAGCTGTTCACCACGCGCGGCCGGTACGGCGACATCAGGTGGCTGCCCGTGCTGGTGGTCATCGTGGCCACGGGCCTGGGCTGGGGCCTGGTGACCAACAGCTCGGCTCGCTGGCTGACCTGGCAGGGCTACCTGCTCGGCCCCTTCCATCTGGGCGGCAAGACCGGCGCCTGGGCCGGCGCCAACCTCGGCGTGCTGGCCGCGCTGGCCATCGGTTTCGTCGTGACGCTGGCCTTCAGCCGCTCGGCGGTCCGGGCCGAGGAGGCCGGGCCGATCCCGGCGGTCGCGACCGCGTAGGCCTGACCAGAGCGCGGCCCGACGCAGCTGGCCGCCGAATCCGCCCGAGGAAGTTAAGGGCAGCACCACTAGCTGTTCCTTTGTCGGGTATATGCCGGTTATGGAGATGCCGAGAGCCGGTGCTCCACGCTGGGACCCCGCGGTCCGGCGCCGAAGGCGCCGCCGCCGGCAGCGGTGGATGATGGGGGTAATGACCGGCGTCACGATGCTGGCGCTGGCGGTCATCGCCCTGATGATCAGGGATCTCTCCAAGACCCCGACGGCGGCCAGGCCTGCCGCGCTGTCCGCGACCGTGCGGCCGACCACGCACCCGACGCATGCCGCGTCGCCCCGGCCGAAGCCGTCGCCGTCGGCCTCCAGGAAGAGCTCGAGAAGGAAGCGGGTGGTAGCCGACGCCGGGTCGGGACTGTCCTACCGGCTGCTGTCCTCCCCCTGGCGGCGGGGCTGCCCGGAGACGCTGAACACGCCGACGTTCAGCTGGAGCGCGGGCGAGCACGCGGTGGCCGGGACGGTGTACGGCACCGACTGGTACGGCAACGCCTGCTCCGGCCTGCTCCAGCAGCAGTTCCAGTACGCGGGGCCCGCCGATCTCGAACCGACCGCGATGGGCCTGGCGGGCGCGGTAGACCCGGCCTACTACTCCGGGCTCCAGCACTACCGCACGGTCGAGGGCAGTTCCGCGATGCAGGTCAGCGGTCATCAGGCCTGGGAGGTGACGTTCCTGATCACCTACCCTGACGCCGCCCGCCAGGGCCTGGCCTGGAGCAGCGAGTCCGGCGCCGTGGTGGTCGTGGACCGGGGCGCGGGCCAGGCGCCCGCGGTGTTCTACGCCTCGGTGCCCGCCAACCTGGGCGCGTCCGACGTCTCTGCCCTGGTCAGCTCGCTGCAGCTCAGCGGCTGACCGGATCCGCCTGTCCCGGCCGACCGACGGCGTGGATGACCTCGGCCAGCGCCGCGACGGCCTCCTCGGTCGCCGCGGCCCCATCCGCGTGGATCACTAGGCAGGTGGAACTGGGGTTTCACCTGGCTAGAGGGCGGTGAAATCCCGGTTTCACCCCGTTGCCGGGCCGGGCCGGTACGGTTTGAGGTGTGGTCCTGCCGGTTCATGACATCAATCCGGTGCGCCGCACCCCGTGGGTCACGTACGGCCTGGTCGCGGCCAACGTCATCGTGCTGCTGCTCACCCCGGCGTCGCAGACATCCATCACCGGCACGTCCACCCAGGCGCAGCTGTGCAGCCAGCAGGCCTTCTACGACCACTACGCGGCGATCCCGCACGAGCTGATCACCGACCACCAGCTGACCCAGGTCGCGACCGGGCAGCCGGGGCCCAGCCCGAACACCTGCTACGTGAGCAGGCCGGCGTACCACAAGCTGCCCTTCCTGTCCGTGCTGTTCTCCATGTTCCTGCACGCGGGCTGGCTGCACCTGCTCGGCAACATGCTGTTCCTCGTCATCTTCGGCAACAACATCGAGGACCGGTTCCGCAAGATCCCGTACCTGCTGTTCTACGTGTTCTGCGGGTATGTCGCCGCGTACGGGTTCGCGTTCGCCAACCAGTCCTCGGTGGAGCCGCTCATCGGGGCATCCGGGGCCATCGCCGGGGTGCTCGGCGCCTACCTGGTGATCTACCCGCGGGCGAAGGTATGGTCGCTGGTCCCGTTCCTGTTCTTCATCCCGGTACGGCTTCCCGCCTGGGTGGTGCTCGGCAGCTGGTTCGTCCTGCAGTGGCTGTATTCCGCGGGCTACGCCGCTTCGGGCGCGGGTGCCGTGGCCTACATGGCGCACGTCTTCGGCTTCATAGCCGGCGCCATCATCGGCCTGATCGTCCGTGCCGCCTCCCCGCCACCGCAGTACCCGGTCCACCCCCGTAACCGCTGACGCTTGGGCTATAAAATGCCGCCGGTCGCTACGCGACGCGACCCACGTTCAGGACCGTGATGGACTGTGCCGGTACGTCTGGCCCCTGCAGAGATAGCAAACTCGCTCCACGTGACTGAATAACTCACCGAGCTGCCAGCCCAAAGCGGCGCCGTACTTCAGTTTGCGGAACGGTGACAACCGTGCCTGCCGCCTGCTGCGAACGGTAGTCAGCAAGGGCCGCAGCCTCTTCCGCGTCGGCTTGCTCGATGAGCTCGACACGGAGTGCGTCGTGACGCAACTGCCGGTATTCGCCCAGCGGAACGACCACCGCCGCCTGATCGCCTAGGTGGATGACCTCATGGGGATCGTCCGCGGGGAGCTCGGTCATAAGGTCATCGTAAGGGAATCCGCTGGCTGGCCATGGCACCGACACGAGATGCGAGAATCTGGCCTGTCTCCG
>CAVPLC010000016.1:0-9900 GCA_963705835.1 uncultured Actinomycetes bacterium | reverse complement strand
GGCGCTCGACGCCAGGGCGGCTGGGGCCCTGCTGGGCCCCAGCCGCGCCGAGGAACTGGAGCACCGGGTGGAGCACCTTACCCAGACCCGTACCGGCGTGGTCGACGCCGCCGACGCCGAGCGGCGCCGGCTGGAGCGGGACCTGCACGACGGCACCCAGCAGCGGCTGGTCTCCCTGGCCATGCGGCTGGGCATGGCCCGGGCCGAACCCGGTGACGAGGCACAGGCCCGCCAGGTCATCGCGGAGGCCCACGAGGAGGCCAAGGCCGCGCTCGTCGACCTGCGGAACCTGATCCGCGGCCTGCACCCGGCCGTGCTCGAGGACCGCGGCCTGGACGCGGCGCTGTCCGGCGTGACGGCGCGGTTGCCGATCCCGGTCCGGCTGACCGTGGACGTGCAGCGCCGGCCATCGCCCACGATCGAGGCGGTGGCCTACTTCGTGGTCTCGGAGAGCCTGACCAACATCACCAAGCACGCCCAGGCCAGCCAGGCCGAGGTGTTCGTGCAGCGCGTCGGCGACCGGCTGCACATCATCGTCAGCGACGACGGCGTGGGCGGCGCCGACCCGGCCCGCGGCACGGGCCTGGCCGGGCTGGCCAAGCGGGCCGCAGCGGTCGACGGCACCTTCGAGATCGCCAGCCCGCCCGGCGGACCGACCCTGATCACCGTGGACCTGCCGTGCGCGCGGTAGCCGGCCCGGGCCGCTGGGTCTGGGGCCTGTCTGGGCTGGTCACCGTGCTGGCCCTCGCGGTCTCCGGGCTCTTTCTTGCCGCGGCCGAGTCTCACCGCCCGCCGCCGCCGCAGGAGACCCTGACCCGGACGGTGACCCTGGTCCAGCCGGTCACCAGCCTCACCGTGCAAAGCTACGGCGGGCCGGTCCAGGTAACGAGCGGATCGGCCGGCCGCGTCCAGATCAGCGAGACGGTCACGTATGAGTACGGCGCGCCGGCCGGCGGGCCGCCCGCGGTGACGGAGTCGCTGTCCAGGGGACATCTCATCCTGGCCGACCCGGCGTGCTTGCAGGTCTTCCCTTGCGTCGTCGGCTTCGCGGTGACGGTGCCGCCGGGTGTCACGGTCACCGCGATGACCGACGGCGGTCCGCTGACCGTCTCCGGGACGGGTGCCGCCAACCTGGATTCCGGCGGCGCCCCGGTGAGTGCCACGCGGATCGGCGGATCGCTCACCGTCAGCACCGAGACCGGCTCGCTGCTGGTGGACGGCCTATCCGGCGCGCTGCACGCCGACACCGGCGGCGGGAGCTTGACCGCCCTGGATGTCGGCGCGGCGGCGGCCACGGTCAGCACGGACGGCGGCGACGCGCGGATCGCCTTCTCCGCCGCGCCGCAGCAGGTGACGGTCAGCACGGACGGCGGCCTGGCCGCGCTGACCGTGCCCGGCGGCCCGTACGCGCTGACCGCCGACAGCAGCGGCGGCCCGCAATCGGTGGGCATCGCGACCGACCCTTCCGCCCGCCGCTCGATCACCGTCACCAGCGGTGGCGGCCCAGTGCAGATCGCGCCCTAGGCGCCCCATTAGCGCTTAGGCGTCCCACTCGCGCCTAGGCGTCCCGCTGGTCGATGACCCGGCGCATCTTGCCGGCCGAGCGCTCGATCGTGTCCGGATCGGCGACCGAGACGTCGACGCGCACGCCTATGTTGTCCCGCACGTGTGCGGTGAGCGCCTGCGCCGCGACGGAGCGCTGGTCAGCGGTGAGCCCGGCTCTCGCCTCGACGTGCACGGTCAGCTCGTCGAGGCGGTCGCGCGAGGCGAGCACGAGCTGGAAGTGCGGCGACAGCCCCGGCACCCGCAGCAGGAGTTCCTCGATCTGGGTCGGGAACACGTTGACCCCGCGCAGCACGATCATGTCGTCCGACCGGCCGGTGACCCGTTCCATGCGGCGGTGGGCGGGCCTGGCCGTGCCGGGCCGCAGCCGGGTCAGGTCCCTGGTGCGGTACCGGATCAGGGGCATGGCCTGCTTGGTCAGCGAGGTGAACAAGATCTCGCCCCGCTGGTCCGGGCCGAGCGGCGCGCCGGAGACCGGATCGATCACCTCCGGGTAGAAGTGGTCCTCCCAGACGGTCAGGCCGTCCTTGGTCTCGATGCATTCCACGGCGACGCCGGGCCCCATGACCTCGGACAGCCCGTAGATGTCCACCGCGTGCAGGCCGGCCCGCTCCTCGAGCTCGGCGCGCATCTCCTCGGTCCACGGCTCGGCGCCGAAGATGCCGATCTCCAGCGAGCTCTGCCTGGCGTCGAGCCCGGCCCGGTCGAACTCGTCGAGGATGGTCAGCATGTAGGTCGGCGTGACCATGATGACGCGCGGCCGCAGATCGCAGATGAGCCTGACCTGGCGGCCGGTCACGCCGCCGGAAGCCGGGATCACGGTGCAGCCCAGCCGCTCGGCGCCGTAGTGCGCGCCCAGGCCGCCGGTGAACAGGCCGTACCCGTACGCGACGTGCACCACGTCGCCGGGCCGCCCGCCCGCGGCCCTGATGGACCTCGCCATCAGGCCGGCCCAGGTGCCGAGGTCCGCCTCGGTGTAGCCGACCACGGTGGGCTGCCCGGTGGTCCCGCTGGACGCGTGGATCCGCCTGATCTCGGCCTGCGGGACGGCGAACAGGCCGGACGGGTAGTTGTCGCGCAGGTCGTTCTTGGTCGTGACGGGGAAGGAGGCCAGGTCCTCCAGCGAGCGGCAGTCCTCCGGGCTCACTCCCGCCGCGTCGAGCTTCTTGCGGTAGAACGGGACGTTCGCGTAGGCGTGCCGCAGCGTCCAGCGCAGCCGTTCCAGCTGCAGCGCCCCGAGCTCGTCGACGGACATCCGCTCGGCCGCGTCCAGCTCCTCGGCCCGCGCCGGCGTGCCGAGGCGTGCCTGCCGCCTGCCCGGGCCGTCCGTCATGAGCTCATCTTAGGGGCGCGGCGCCGAGCCGATGCTGGCCACGGTCGCGTCCGCGGCCCGGACCAGGTTGGCGGGGACCGGGACCACCCCCGGCACGACCGGTCACCCTACGCCACGAGGCAGCGTCCCGGTAGCGACCGCCCGGCCGGCGCCTTGCGAAAGCTCTTGACTACCATCTATCAAAGTGATATCACTTTGATAGATGGAATGACCGATACCACGGCCGTTCGGAGTAGATAGGACACAGAGATGACCGCACAACTCAGCCTCGAGGAAATTCCGGTCGAGACGACCGAGCCGACCGCTCCGGCCGGACACCGGCGAATCCGGGGAGCGTTTCACCGGATCCGCCGGACCGTTGCGGAGATGAACTACGCGAGCCGCAGGCTCGTCGAGGTCCAGGCGCCCTGGAGCGTTGACCCGCAGTGGCACCGCCGGTAAGCATCATGGCTATGGATTCGTTCACGGGGAAGCTCGCGGTGGTGACCTGGCGGATCCTGATCGGCGAGGACGCCAAGATGATCGACGAGGCGGTCCGCGCCAAGCCCGATGCCGCCTACGACTACGCCGAGCTGTTCGCCGGGCTGCTCCCGGACGGCGGCGACCAGGCCAGCTGAGCGGCCGGCGGGCGCCCGCCAGCTGAGCACCGTGTTCCATGGCGGGGCCGGCGGCGAAAACCATTAGGCGCCCCATTCGCTTGCTCCGCATAGTGGGGATATGCGCGTGACGTTTCCCCGGCTCCCGGACCATCAGCGTGCCTACGCGCTGGTGGAGCGGGATGACGGGGCCGTGTACCGGCTGAACGGCGGCAAGGCCGGGCCCCGCCTCCCGCACGACATCATGCACTTCGTGGTGGAACGCGAGCTGGGCATCTCCGACGGCATCTGGGGCGGCATCGCGGCGGGCATCATCTTCGACAGCATGGAGCACGTCAGCGGCCGCCGCCCGCCGCACGCGCGGGAGCGGTCGAAGGAACTGCTGGCGACTTTCCGGCAGCAGGGGCTGCGAGCCGAGCTGCTGGCGAACTTCGTCGAGTGCGTCGCCGCCCTCGATCATCCGTCTGACCTCCAGATCCTGAGCCTGGCGGCCACCAGGCTGACCGTCCTTCCCGATGCCGACGCCGACGTCAACCCGGTCGCGGTCGCCGCGGCCGCGCAGGCCCTGCAGGTCGAGGCGGCCCGCTGGGCCAGGCTCAGGGTCGGCGAGGAACTCAGCTACGAATGGCCGCGGACGCCGCTCGCGGCACGCAGGGCCCGTGCGCGCAAGCCGAGGATCGTTAGGCCATATAAGAACAGAAGGGGGCGCCGACCCGCATGACCGAACGGCCGGAGGAGGTCACCGAGCCAGGTGACCCTGGTCAGGCAGGTCCGCCTCCCGGGGCGCTTAGGCCGGCGGTGAGCATGCGGATCAGGCGGTCGTAGCTGGTGTCCAGGTCTTCGGCGAGCTGGAACGCGCCGGCGGTCTGCAGCGAGGCGAAGCCGTGCGCGGCGGCCCGGACGGAGCGGGCGGCGTGGATCGCGTCGGGGCCCTCGAGGCCGTAGCCGCGGAGGACGGCGAGGATCACCTCGACGACACGGGCGCCGGCCGCGGACAGGTCGGGATCGGGGACCGGGTGCTGGGGCAGCGCGGCGTAGCGGTTGGGGTGGGTGAGCGCGTAGGCCCGGTAGGCGGTCATCAGGGCCCGCAGGGCGTCGTCGTGGCTGCGGCCGAGGACGGCTGCGGTGAGCCGGTCCGCCAGGTCGTTCATCGACCGGACCGCGATGAGGCGGCGCAGCGAGTCCAGGCTGTCGATGTGCTTGTAGAGCGAGGGAGTGGCCACGCCGGTGGCGGCGGCCACCGCGGCCAGCGTGACCCCGTCCGGACCGGCCGAGTCGAGCAGGCCGATCGCCGCGTCGACAACCGCGTCCGGAGAAGGCAGGCCCGGGGCATTCAGGCCCCGGCCGGGAACGTCAGGACCGCCATCTCGTAGGCCACCCGCCCGCCGGGCAGCTCCAGGTACTCGGTTCCCATGACACGCTCCGCCCATTCCTCATTGAGCTTATTTCAATAGCTGAAAAGCTACTATCATTAGCTTAAGCTGTCAAGGCGCCAACCCCAGGTGGGCCAGGTAGCGTAGGCCGGCATGGGATACGGGCAAGCCGATCAGGCCGATCGCGAGATGATGGCGCTGGCCCTTGGCCAGGCGCGGGCTAGCCTGGAATCGGGCGGTGTCCCGGTGGGGGCGGTGCTGGCCGCGGGCAGTGCTAGCCAAGGGCGGCAGGTGATCGCGGCCGGGCACAACGAGCGGGTCCAGCAGGGCGACCCGGTGGCGCATGGCGAGATCTCCTGCCTGCGCAACGCCGGCCGGCGCCCGTCCTACGCCGACACGACCCTGTACACCACGCTGTCCCCGTGCCAGATGTGCAGCGGCGCCATCCTGTTGTTCCAGATCCCCCGGGTCGTGGTAGGCGAGGCCGAGACGTACGAAGGCGACCTCGGCTTCCTGGCCGGCCGCGGCGTGGAGATCGTGCTGCTCGGCGACGAGGCCTGCGTGGCCGCGATGCGCGAGTTCCAGCAGCGCTACCCGCAGGTCTGGAGCGAGGACATCGGCGGCCGATGACCCCTCTACTCCCGTCAGCCCCTCACATCACACGCGGAGGGCGGGTCCAACCAATGGTTGTCACTTTCTAACGGCTCTTTCGGGTAGGGAGTGACAACCATTGGTCCGCGACGACCGCCGCAGGGCGCGGACGCCGAGAACCTCTGGGCCGTTGGCCTGCAGGTATTAGGGATGACTTAATCGGGCGGTTGCGCAACCCCCTAGGCAAAGCCGAATGATGCATACATGCAGGTGCCCTCCCACGTCGAATACGAGCGGGCGACCAGCGTCGAGCACGCGCTGTCGCTGCTGAGCAGGCCGGAGACCCGCGTCCTCGCGGGCGGTCACAGCCTGATCCCGATGATGAAGCTGCGGCTGGCCCAGCCCGAGGTGCTGGTCGACATCAACGGGCTGGCCGAGCTCGCGTTCATCGCTCTGGACGGTGACCGGCTGCGCATCGGCGCCCTGGCCCGGCACGCGGACCTGCTCTCCTCGTCGGTCGCGGGGCAGTGCTTCCCGATCTTCCACGACGCCGAACGCGTGGTCGCGGACCCGATCGTCAGGCTGTGGGGCACCATCGGCGGGTCGCTGTGCCAGGCCGATCCGTCCGAGGACCTGTCCGCGGTGTTCGCCGCGGTGCGGGCCACCGCGGTCATCCGCGGCAAGGACGGCGAGCGGACGGTCCCGGTCAGGGACTTCCACCTCGGCCCGTACGAGACGGTCATCGGCTCCGGAGAACTGCTCGCCGAGATCCGGGTGCCGGTGCGGCCGGGCACCGGCAGCGCGTACGAGAAGGTGGCGCGGCGCGTAGGCGACTGGTCGGTGGCCGCCGCGGGAGCGGTCCTGTGCCTGAGCGGGGATCCGGCGCGGCCGGTCATCGAGTCCGCGGGCATCGGGCTGACCGCGGTGGGCGCCGAGCATTTCGTCGCGGCCGAGGCCGAGGACTTCCTGCGCGGCCGCGCGGCCGACGAGGACAGCTTCGCGGCCGCCGGGGCGATCGCCGCCGGGCACTGCCATCCTTCCGCCGACCAGCGCGGGCCCGAGGACTTCAAGAGGCACCTGGTCGGCGAGCTCACCGTCCGCGCGCTGCGCCGCGCCGCCGCCCGCGCGAGTTCGGAAGGCAACCGGTGACGATCAGGGTCGCGGTGACCGTCAACGGCACCGAATACGCGCGCGACGTCGAGCCGAGGCTGCTGCTCATCCACTTCATCCGCGACGAGCTCGGCCTGACCGGCAGCCACTGGGGCTGCGACACGTCGAACTGCGGCAGCTGCGTGGTGTGGCTGGACGCCAAGCCGGTCAAGTCGTGCACCCTGCTCGCGGCCATGGCCGACGGGCGCACGCTGCGGACCGTGGAAGGGCTGGAGCAGGACGGCCGGCTGGACCCGGTGCAGCAGGGCTTCATCGAGTGCCACGGGCTGCAGTGCGGCTTCTGCACGCCGGGCATGATGATGACCGCCCGGTGGCTGCTCGATCACCATCCCGACCCGGACGAGGCGCAGATCCGCGAGGCGATTTCCGGCCAGATCTGCCGGTGCACCGGTTATGAGAACATCGTCCGGTCCATCCGCTGGGCCGCCGAGCATCCGAGGGAGAACCGGTGACCGAGGGCTTCGGGCGGCGGCTGCGCAAGGAGGACCAGCGGTTCGTCCGCGGCCAGGGCTACTACGTCGACGACGTGCGACTGCCCGGCATGCTGCACGGGGCGGTGCTGAGGAGCCCGCACCCGCACGCGCGCATCCTGGCCATCGACACCCTCGCGGCGGAGGCCCATCCCAAGGTGCGAGCCGTCATCACCGGCGAGACCCTGGCGAAAAGGAACCTGGCCTGGATGCCGACCCTGTCCGGCGACCGGCAGGCCGTGCTGGCCACCGACAAGGTGCGGTTCCAGGGCCAGGAGGTGGCGTTCGTGGTGGCCGAGGACCGCTACTCGGCGCGGGACGCCCTGGAGCTGATCGACGTCGAGTACGAGCCGCTGCCCGCCGTGGTCGACGCCCGCCGCGCGCTCGACCCGGGGGCTCCGGTCATCCGCGACGACCAGACGGGCCGCGGCGACAACCACATCTTCGACTGGGAGACCGGTGACGCCGGCCGCACCGAGGCCGTGTTCGCCGACGCCGAGGTCACGATCACCCAGGACATGCTCTACCCGCGGGTCCACCCGGCGCCGCTGGAGACCTGCGGCGCGGTGGCCCAGTACGACAAGGTAAGCGGCAAGCTGACGATCTGGGAGACGACCCAGGCCCCGCACGCGCACCGGACCCTGTACGCCATGGTGGCGGGCCTGCCCGAGCACAAGATCCGGGTGATCTCGCCGGACATCGGCGGCGGGTTCGGCAACAAGGTGCCGATCTATCCCGGCTACGTATGCGCGGTGGTCGGCTCGATCATCACCGGCTGCCCGGTCAAGTGGATGGAGGACCGGTCGGAGAACCTGATGTCCACGTGCTTCGCCAGGGACTTCCACATGCGCGGCGAGCTGGCGGCCGCCAGGGACGGCACCATCCGGGCGGTGCGGGTCACCGTCCTGGCCGATCACGGCGCGTTCAACGGCACGGCGCAGCCGAGCAAGTACCCGGCCGGGTTCTTCGGCGTGTTCACCGGCTCGTACGACCTGGAGGCCGCGCACTGCCGGGTGACCGGCGTGTACACGAACAAGGCGCCGGGCGGGGTGGCGTACTCGTGTTCCTTCCGCGTCACCGAGGCGGTGTACCTGGTGGAGCGGCTGGTCGACATGCTGGCCCTCGAGCTGGACCTGGACCCGGCCGAGCTGCGGATGCGCAACCTGCTGCGCCCCGAGCAGTTCCCGTACACCAGCCAGACCGGCTGGGTGTACGACTCGGGGGACTACCCCAGGACTCTTCGGCTCGCCATGGATCTGGCCGGCTACGAGTCGCTGCGCGCGGAGCAGAAGGCCAAACGGGCCAGCGGTCAGCTGATGGGCATCGGCATGAGCTTCTTCACCGAGGCGGTCGGCGCGGGCCCGCGCAAGCACATGGACATCCTCGGCCTGGGCATGGCGGACGGCGTGGAACTGCGGATCCACCCGACCGGCACCGCGGTGCTGCGGATCTCGGTGCAGACCCAGGGCCAGGGCCACGAGACGACCTTCGCCCAGATCGTCGCCTCCGAACTCGGCCTTTCCCCCGACGACGTGGAGGTCGTGCACGGGGACACCGACCAGACGCCGTTCGGCCTGGGGACCTACGGGTCCCGGTCCACCCCGGTGTCCGGCGCGGCCACCGCGATCGTGGCCAGAAAGGTGAGGGAGCGGGCGCGCCTGGTCGCCTCGGCCATGCTCGAGGTGGATGCCGCGGACCTGGAGTGGGAGCGGGGCCGGTGGTACGTCCGCGGCGACCCGGATCAGGGCCGCAGCATGGCCGAGATCGCGCTGGCCGCGCACTCCAGCCTGGAGCTGCCCGAGGGCGTCGAGGGGCAGCTGGACGCGACCTGCGTCTACAACCCGCCCAACCTGACCTATCCGTTCGGCGCGTACATCTGCGTGGTCGACGTCGATCCGGGCACCGGCGAGGTCCGCGTCCGGCGGTTCATCGCGGTGGACGACTGCGGGGTGCGGATCAATCCGATGATCGTCGAGGGCCAGGTGCACGGCGGGCTCGCGGACGGCATCGGGATGGCGCTGATGGAGGTCATCGCGTTCGACTCCGAAGGCAACTGCCTCGGCGGCTCGTTCATGGACTACCTGCTGCCCACGTCGCTGGAGTGCCCGGCCTGGGAGCTCGGCGAGACCGTCACGCCCTCGCCGCACCATCCGATCGGCGCCAAGGGGGTAGGTGAGTCGGCCACGGTCGGCTCGCCGCCGGCGGTGGTGCCGCAGGCGGTCGGCGATTTCCTGATCCTGCGTGCGGTGCGCGGCGATCGCTTTCCGACACAATTGAATGATGACGCGATCGCCGAGGCATGGCGGGAGGTCGCCTTTAGGAGGGCCTCCTGTTGTGCCCCGAAGGAGCTGCGACCTATGCCGCCTACAAAAGGGCGCTGGCGGACGGTCGGGTCGGCCCCGACGAGCGGGTGGTCCTGTTCAACTGTGCGAGCGGGCTCAAAATATCCGATGGCCGAGGCGGACCTCCGTCGAAGCTGGGTGACCCTATCGACTGGCAAAAACTGACCGGAGCTGAAACGCGGTGAAGTTGTCGATGTCGCGGCCGTCGGTCGGGGTTGCCGGGGCCGTAGTGCTGCTGCTCTGCTTCGTGGCGTGCGGCGGGCCGCCCTGGACGCTCAAAGGCGCGCCGCGCGCTCTTCGAAGCGCACTAGACGTTCGGTTCGCATCTCGGCCGCCACGGCTCGCAGCGAACCGGCAAGTGGGGTACCGAACCTGATCGATTGGTCGAGTGCGGCAACGATGCCGCGCAGGCTCGGAATACCTGCTCTCTGCGCGAGATTGTCGAACGCTTGATTGCGTACT
>CAVPLC010000015.1:0-19606 GCA_963705835.1 uncultured Actinomycetes bacterium | reverse complement strand
GGGAGGCACCTGAGCCACAGGAGGCACCTGAGCCACAGGAGCCACCGGGGCTGTGGGCGGCTGGGGGACGCGCACGGGCGTGGCTGGCTCGGCTACCGTGCGCCGACGGCCCTCACCGCTCCCCACGCCCGCCTCCACCAACCTGTGAACTGGCGCATGGCCACGCCTGATGGTTCCGTCGGTGCTGCATCGCCCGGGAGACTGCTCACGGGCGGGTCCCACGGCCGTCGGTGTCGCCCATACCGTCCCCGTCGCCGTGGTGTCTGGACCAGCAGAGCACAACGGCTCAGCCCTATCAACCGGAATCGTCAGTTCGATGCCATGCACTACTGCGCGCAGCGGCGAGGCCCCGCGCCCCGGCGTACGGGCGCACCGCGCCAGGGAGCGCGACGACCCGCCCGACCGCCGGGTATCACCCGGTCAGCCGGGCGAAGACCACCACGTTGCTGAGGTAACTGCCGAGGGATTGGTCGAAGATGCCGCCGCAGGTGATCAGGCGCAGTTCCGCGTCGGGGACCGGGCCGTACACCGCGGCCGTGGGGAACTCGTCCTTCGGGTACATCCGGACGCTCGTGACCGTGAACACAGCCAGCGTTCCGTCGGCGCGCCCCACGTAGATGCGCTCGCCGGGACGCATGGTCCGCAGCCAGAAGAACACGGCCGGCCCGGTGCGCGAATCGACGTGACCGGCGATGACCGCGGAGCCGATGGCGCCGGGCCGAGGGCTGCCGGTAAACCAGCCCGCCACCGCGGTGCTGTCCGGCACCTGGAGAGTGCCGTTCTTGTTGAGGCCGAGATCCACCAGCCGGGTCCGAACGCCGATGGCCGGCACGGTCAGCCAGACCGGCCTGGCGGTGTGCTGGACGGTCGCCAGCCAGACGGGCGGCGCTGCCGTCCGGCTGGACGGCACCGGGACGGGCGACGGCTTGGCGGCCCACCGAACCGGAGCGACCGGCGAGCTGCTGGCCACCAGCAGCCCGGCCGTGCCGGCCCCGGCGGCCAGCAACCCGGCGCCCAGCATCGAGGCCGCCAGCAGGCGCGCTGGCACCCGCGGCCGCGGGATGGACGGGTGGCGAGGCTTCCGGTTGCTGTCTGGCGATTGAGCGCCGTCTCCCCGTCTGCGGCCAGGGCCGCCGAGCGCCGTCTTGCGGCCGGGGCCGAGCGCCGGCCCGCGGCCGACGACGCGACACCCAGAGCCTGATCGTCGTGGCCAGGACCTGTCCCCACGATGGCTCCGCCGACGCTGCGGGCGAGGTCAGGGGGACGGCCGCCGGGCCCTCCTGGACGATGGCCGGACCCTCCTGGACGGCGGACGCCGGCGCTCCCGCGTCATCGGGGATGATCGCGGGCATCGGCGTGCTGGTGGCCACCACGGGTCGGGTGCCTTCTGGCTCCCAGACCGGATCCCACCAGGAGGCATCCCAGGCCGGATCCCACCAGTCATCCTGCCGGCCCGCGACCGCAGCCTTCCGCTTCGCCGACCCGCGCTCGGCCGGCACGGTACGGCCGGGTGGCCGGCCGCGGTGGCCGTTCTGGTCCATGCTGCTTCCCGTCGCCGGGGCCTGTCTGGGATAGCGAACAGCAGAGCACATGGGCCCGGGGCCTATCAACCGAAATCATCGGTTGCATCCCATGTACTACGGTCCGCAGCGGCCCGGCCCACGCGGGAGCAGCGCGCGGGAGCAAACCGGGACGTACATCATGGAACCGATCGCGGTCCGCGGACCGTCAGATCGGCGGTACCGGGGCCGCGCCGGCGAGAGAGGCTCGTATCATAGGGCGCCCGGGCGCGATCTGAAGGACCAGTGATGCATATGTAACCTGTTAGCGGATATGAGTACAGATACCCATCCGGCCCCTCCCCCGCCTACGAATGACGAACAGCACACCGTAACACTGACGATCAGCGTAGACAGGCGATGCTTATGCGTTTCGGGCACGTACGAGTGGCGGCGGTCACCTTGCTGAGCGGGGGTTTCCTGACCCTCGGCCTACTGGACACCGCGTACGCGGCGCCGCAGGCGACGGCCACGAAGACGGTATGCCAGGCGCTGCCGTCGTCGGCGTCGCCCAAGCCCTCGCCCTCGCCCTCGCCGTCACCCAAGCCGTCGCCGTCTCCCTCGCCGTCGCCATCGCCCACCCCGTCGCCCTCCACCTCTTCTTCTTCGAGTAGCTCCTCGACCGCGGCCGCCCCTGCGACGAACGCGACCGGCGTGACGGCCGGCCCGAATCAGTCCGCATCGACCTCGCCCGCGCAGTCCGGGCAGACCGGTTCGCCGTCGGCCACCTCGGCCTCATCGTCGGCCACCTCGGCCTCCACGTCGGCCACCTCGGCACGGCCTCCACGTCGGCCACCTCGGCCTCCACGTCGGGCGGCACGGCCTCCACCACCCTGGACGCCTTCGTCGCCGCGAGCCCGAGCGGAGGCACCAGCACCGGTGCCAGTGGCAGCACCAGCTCAAGCGCGAGCGCCAGCACCAGCTCGGCCGCGCCGACCCAGCTGTGCGTGAGCGTGCAGAGTTCGCAGTCCAGCATCAAGCGCGGGCAGACGGCCACCTACACCGTGCAGGTCTCGACCAAGGGCGGCCCGGCCTCGAACGTGTCGGTCGCGCTGGCCGCCCAGCCGTCAACACAGAAGCCCGAGTTCACCAGCGGCTGCACCAAGGGCGACGGGACGGCCTCCTGCACCGTCAGCTCGGTCACCGCGACGGCGCCCGCGGCCCTGAAGGCGCAGATCGCGGTCGCGTCGAACGCGACCTCGGTCAGCTCGCTGAAGCTGACCGCGACGGCCAGCGTCGCCACCACGGCCAAGTGGACGCCGCCCTCCGCGACCGGAACCACATCGGTCACCGGGGCCTCGTCGGCTAAGGCTTCGCCGGGCGCGACGCACCTGACGACGCTGCCGCTCGGGCCCATCCCGAACTTGAACGTCGAGGCAAGCCTGCTCATCGGCGCGGGCAACGCGGCCGGGCTGTTCCCGGCGATCACGCCGTCTCCCATAGCCAGCCCGGGCCAGGTGGTTCGTCCGCAGTCCGGGCGGCAGGATGCCGCGCCGCTCTCCGGCGCCTCCACGGTCTCGTTCGGGGCGCCGGTGTTCACCGCTCAGGTGGTGGGCCTGATCGCGCTGGGCCTGGCGATCATGCTGACGGTGACGCGTCTGTCCCTGCGCAAGCGCTCCGGCTCACGCCGAGCAGGCAGCTAGCGCGGAGCAGGCTAGCGAGCCGGAACGCCCCGGCCCGCTGACCGCGCTCGCCTGCGCTACTTCTTGGCCACAAGCTCAACGGCCGGGCGGACCGTCTGCATGGCGGTGGCCAGCTGCGCGGCGTTCATCGTGGGCGAGAGGATCTCCCCGAAGCTGTCGTTGTCGAACCAGACGCACAACGACACGGGGTCGGAGGTCCTGGCTCCGTTCTCGACGCACGCCGCCTGGCCGCCCAGGGGGCCGGCGGGTACGACCGAGGCACCGGGGTTCTTCGCGATGAAGGCGCCGATCGAGGTGGCGGGCGAGGCGTTGGCAAGGTGGCCCTCGATGACCATGATGATCTGCGTGGTGCTCCCGGCCGCCGAATCGCCGGCCTCGTACAAGGCCGACACCACGCCGCTGGCCTGCCCGGCGCTCATCTGGATGACCTCGCTGCGCAGCTTGCCCAGGTTGGTCTCCTTCTCCAGGTCCACCGTGCGCACGTAGTTCCCGATCTTGTTAGGGATGGCCATGGTGTGCGCGGGGCCGCCGTGCGACGGGAACTCGAACTTGAGGATGCCGAAGATCGCTCCCGCGGTCACGACGACCACGCCGATGAGCGCCAGCCACAGACGGTGATCCCGGCTGCGGCCGCGGCGGCGGCCGATACCGCGGCTGACGGCGCGGGCACCGGTGCGCGCGCCGCCCGCGTGGGCCTCGTCCGGAAACAGCCCGGGGTAGGCGTCGTCATCGTCGTCTTCCCGCCAGAAGTCCTCGAAGGCCTCCACGTCGTCAGTCTGGGGCTGGGCGGGCCAGGACGAGGTGATCTCCGGTCCGTCCAGGCCGTGCCCCGGCCGGACGGCCGGGGCGATCAGCTGCCCGGCGGGCGGCAGCGGCCGGTCTTCCGCGGGGGCCTCGAGCCGCCGGGTAGCGGGCGGGGTAAGCACGACGACCCGCGACGCCGGCGCACCGAGGTAGCCGGCATCGGGGGACGGGAGGTCGGAGGGCACCGCGGGACCCGACGGGCGGGCGTCGCGCCCGGCGCTCATCCTGGGGTTCTGGGGTCCCTGGCCGCCGCGGTCATCCCGGCCCTGGCCGTAGCCGAACGCCTGGTCGGGCGCTGGCGCCTGCGGATAGCCCGGCTGCTGGCCGTAGCCGGAAACGCGCGGGTCGGCGCGACGCAGCGGATCGGCGGAACGCTGGTCGGAGCCGGAAGGGCCGCCGGGACGCTGAGGGTAAACGGGCGCGCTGCGGCGAAGCTCCTCAACCCACGAGTCATCGTCCAGCGGCTCGTCGAACCGGGAGCCGCCCAACGCCGGCTCTTCATAGCGGAGCTCGTCGTAGCGCATGCCTTCCAGGCGCGGGTCCGAGACCGCCGGAAGGTCCGATCGACGCTGATCGTCCAGGCGCGGGTGGTCGTACCACTGCTCGGGGTAGGCGGGGCTGCCGTTACGCCCGTAGCCGGGGTCCGCGACGGCCCAGCGATCCGCGACGGGCTGCGGGCCGGTGGCGGGCAGCGCCTCCTGGGCGCCGGTGATCGGGTAGATGTCCGCCGCGCCGCTCGGCGGCGCCGGGTAGCCGAAGTCGCGATGCGAGGACTCCGGGACGCGGTACGCGGGCCGGCGGCCGTAACCCGAGCCATCGTCGGGCGTCGCGGCACCCGGGGCCCTGCTTCCCCGGCTGCCGCCCGGCAGCATGGAGCCGCCGTGCCCGCTTCGCGGGCCTTCGTAGGAAGGATCGGAATAGCCCGGATCCCCGTAGCCGTAGTCGTCCATGGCCGGCTGCCGGTAGCCGGGTCCGTGGCCGTATCCCGGGGTGCCGCCGTAGCCGGGGTCGACGCGATCGTACGCCCCACGCTCGGAGCCGGGGCGCTCGGAGCCGGGCACCGCGTAGCCCCCGGAGCCGTAGCCCCCGGAGCCGTAGTTATCCGCGCCGTGGCTGGCCGGGCCGTAGCCGGATTCCAGCAGGCGCCGGGAGTCGGAGTCGATCTGCCTGAAGCCGTTGGGCCAGGAGATCTCGGGACCGAACGGCATCTCGCGCCGTCCGCCGGGGCCCTCGTGCGGGTCGCCGCGTCGCCCGGCCCCGTACGGGCCTGGACCGCTCGTGGCCTCATCCCCCCAACTGGGATGCTGCGCCGATGGCCATCCACTGCCATCTGGAGCCGGCGAACCGCTTCTCATATACCGGGTCACTCCCCTGTCTGTCATACAGCAGGTCAAATGATCACAGTGCTGCTTTAAACGTTCGCGGTAGCCAGACCCTCACGAGGCCTTCGCCGTAACTCCGGCACCAGCGGTCCTGGCTAACACTCATAAGCATCATCGCGACAAACCAGACACTCTGCGACCTACTCGGGTAAATCAGAGGCAGAGGCCCTCGATACGAAGTCTCACGCTACTGCCCGCCAGCCGTTCTTATGGTGCATTCCGGCCTTTCCGGCAAGTCGCGTCCGCGCGTTTTCACTAACGGAGAGTACACGGTCACGCTCCGCAACGACTCACCTTTATGCCGAACGGCCATTTCAGGGCCTTGACGCGGCGTGTCGTGGGCGTACGATAACCGTATCCTGCCGACGGTATACAATCCAGGAAGCGAGCCGCCCGGTGCATCACGAGCCCTGGGAAGCAAGCCGCCCGGTGCATCACGAGCCCTGGGAAGCAAGCCGCCCGCTGTATCACGAGCTCTAGGAAGCGAGTCTCTCCGTGCATCACGAGCTCACTGTCTGGTCCCGCGGGATCATCATGGACAAGGAGGCGCGCGACGTCTCCACCTGCATCGCGACCGCCGCCCGCAAGCTGGGCTACCACGCGGAGAACGTCAGCGACTACGTGGACGACCCGGACCGGACGAACTGCCTGGTCCGCAGGTACGCGCGGTTCGCCGACCAGCCCATCCTGGATCGCTTCGTCTACGAGAACCCGCATCCGGACTGGGTGGTGCTGGTCGAGGAAACCATCATCAAGGCGGTCAACTTCTTCCGCGGCACGCTCGACGGCCAGGGCGTGCTCGTGATCAACTCCGCGCGTGATCCCGCGTACCTGCTGAAGTTCCTGCCCGAGCACATGCTGGCCAAGCTGGGCAAGCTCGTCGTGGTCGACGCGACCGGGCTCGCCGAGCAGCGCGGCACCAGCCCGTGGATGTTCGTCCGCGACCTGTCCGAGCTGGCCTTCGACCGGATGTCCACCGAGGGCGCGGTCGAGCGGCTGGCCATCGGGCTGGGCATCGCCGCGCCGCTCATCGGCGCCCTGGTCGCCGCGACCGGCGAGCTCGACCTCGACACGGTGGCCGAGGTGGTGGCCGATCGCGAGGCCATGCTCCGCGGCGCCGGGCAGCACACGGTCATCCAGTACGCCGCTGTTTGACAGGAGGCCCCATGTCCGTGCGCGGGACCCACGTCCCCGAACACCTGAGGCTCCCCATCGCGGGTGTCACGCCGCCGCCGACAGAAAAGGAAGGCCAGCGGCTGTTTCCGACCGGCAACTTCCGGTTCTTCCGCCCCGTCTACAAGGACAAGACGCCGCCGTGCAACCACGCCTGCCCCACCGGCGAGCAGATCCAGAAGTACCTGGACTACGTCAAGCACGACCGCTACCTGGACGGTTACCTCACCATCTGCGAGGACAACCCGATGCCGGCCGTCACCGGCCGGGTCTGCTATCACCCGTGCGAGACGGCCTGCAACCGCGCCGCGCACGACGAGCCCATCGGCATCCGCGGCGTGGAACGCTTCCTCGGCGACTTCGGCCTGAACCTGCCGGACAACCCGGTCAAGAAGGATCTCCCGCCGCTGAACGGCAAGACCGTGGCCATCGTCGGCGCCGGCCCGGCGGCCTCGGCTGCGCCTACCACCTGCGCCGCAGGGGCTACGCGAGCGTGATCTTCGACGCCCTCGACAAGCCCGGCGGCATGCTGCGGGCCGGCATCCCCGCCTGGCACCTGCCCGAGGCGGTTCTCGACGCGGAAATCGCCAAACTCCTCGACCTGGGCGGCATCGACATCCGCTGCGGCGTCCGGATCGGCGCGCCGGACGGCGAGCTGACCCTCGAGGACCTCGCCCAACGGTACGACGCGGTCTTCCTGGCCCTGGGCCAGGACGTCGGCCGCCGCCTGGCCGTGCCGGGCGCTCGGGCCCGCGGCGTGATCGGCGCGCTGGAGTTCCTGCGCGAGACCGGGCTCGGCCGGCCGGTGACCATCGGCCGGAACGTGCTGGTCATCGGGGGCGGCAACACGGCATCGGACGCGGCCAGGTCCGCGATCAGGCTCGGCGGCGGCGAGGCGACGATCGTCTCCCTCGAGGCCGAGGACGAACTGCTGATCGTGGCCGAGGACCTCGAGCAGGCCCGTGACGAGGGCGTCCGGTTCCGGGCGAACACCGCCCTGGTCCGGGTCCTCACCGAGGACGGCCAGGTGACCGGGGCGGTCCTCGCCCAGGCCCGGTTGAGCAGGGACGCTGACGGCACCGTCACGCCGGAACTCGCCGAGGGCTCCGCGGTCGAGGTTCCCTGCGACACGATCCTGGTCGCCATCGGCCAGGTGCAGGTGCTGGACTGGCTGCCCGCCGGGGCCGCCGAGCGCGGGCTGATCCGGGCCGACGATTACGGCCGCATCCCGCACGACAGCGGGCGGATCTTCGCCGGCGGCGACGTGATGCGCGGTCCGGCCATGGTGGTGGACGCGCTCGGGGACGGCAAGCGCGCGGCCCGCGACATCGACCGGGTGCTGCGCGCCGAACCGCTCGCGCCCGAGGATCCGGTCGAGGTCATGCCGTACGAGAAGCTCAACACGGCCTACTTCCGGCACGCTCCGCGCACCGAGGCTCCGCTGGCTCCCGCCGGGAGCCGCCGCCGCAGCCAGGTCACCGAGGTCACCCTGGCCTACAGCCGCGAGCAGGCGCTCGCCGAGGCGGACCGGTGCATGAGCTGCGGTGTCTGTAACGGCTGCGACAACTGCTACGTCGTGTGCCCGGACATCAGCGTGATGCGCGACACGCGGGAGAACGGCCACTACTCGATCCGCACCCACTACTGCAAGGGCTGCCTGGTCTGCGTGCAGGAATGCCCCACCGGCTGCCTGGAGAAGGTCCCGGAGATGGACTTCGACGAGCCGGACGCGGTGGTCCGGATGGAGACCGCCTTCGCGCCGTACGACGGCGCGCACGCCGAGCAGGCGCCGTTCACCCGCCAGCTGATCGAGGACGCGATCGCGGAATACGACGCATCAAGATCAAAATCAAATTCCATTCATCCGAACGGACAGGGTGTCACGCCATGACAAGCGTGGAAGCGAGCCGCGTAATCCGAACGGACAGGGTGTCACGCCATGACAAGCGTGCAAGCGAGCTGCGTCATCCGAACGGACGGGGGTGTCACGCCATGACAAACGTGCGTGCGGGCTGCGTAATCGCGAACGGGCACGGTGTGAGGCCATGAGCGAGCAGACTGCCCGCGAGCCAAAGGGCGCCGGCGCTGCCTGGACTGAGGAGCGAGGAACGAGCGACGAGGGAAGGGAGCGCCTTAAAGGGCGCCCGGAGGCGAGCGGGATAGTAGGGCGCCCGGAGGCGAGCGGGAGAGCAGAGCTCAAGCCGGGCATCCGCACGCCCGACGGAGAGAAGTTCCTGCGCGGCCTGGCCGGGACGCGGGTGCGCCAGAACGGGTGCGCGGCCGCCGCGTACGCGGCGCTGTACGCGAACGTGGACGTGATCGCGGCGTACCCGATCCGGCCGTACACCGCGATCATGATGAACCTCGCGCAGTTCGTCGCCGACGGCATCCTCGACGCCGAGTACATCCACGCCGACGGCGAGCACTCGCAGTTCTCCGCCGCGTTCGGGGCCGGATCGTGCGGCGCCCGGGCCTACACCGGGTCGTCCGGCGTGGGCATCACCTACGGGTACGAGATGTACTCGATCATCTCCGGGGCCCGGATCCCGATCCAGATGGCGATCGCCGACCGGACCCTGGACCCGCCGGGCGACTTCGGCTCCGAGCACACCGACGCGCTGTGCACCAGGGACATGGGCTGGCTGCTCGGCTGGGCGGCCACCCCGCAGGAGGTCTTCGACAAGTCGCTGATCGCCTACGCGATCGGCGAGGACCCCCGGGTGCTGCTGCCGCAGATGGTGGCGCAGGACGGGTACTTCGTGTCGCACATCGCGGGCGAGGTGGAGATGCCCTCGATCGAGCAGGTCGAGGCGTTCCTGCCGCCGTACCAGCTGCCGTTCCCGCTGGACCCGCGGCGGCCGCTGTCGCACGGCCCGCAGATCCACCCCGAGCAGGGCCCGCCGCTTCAGCTCGAACGGGCCAGGGCGATGGAGGACGCGATACCCGTCATCCGGGAGAAGACCGCCGAGTTCGGCCGCGTCTTCGGCCGGAACTACCCGGCCTTCCTCGAGTCCTACCTGCTGGATGACGCCGAGATCGCGCTCGTCATCTCCGGCGGCCACGCCGTCACCTGCCGGGCCGCCGTCAACCGGCTGCGCGCGCAGGGCATCAAGATCGGCATGGTCCGCCTGCTGTGGGTCCGGCCGTTCCCGAGCGATGACCTGCGGGAGGCGCTGCGCGGCGTCAAGGCCGTCGGCGTGGTCGAAACCAACCTCGGCCTGGGCGGGGCCAGCTACGGCGGCATCTTGTCCCTGGACGTGACCACCGCGCTGTACCACATGACCGGCGAGCGCCCGCTCGTCACGTCGTTCATGGCCGGCCTCGGCGGCGAGACCGTGCCGATGGCCGAATTCGACTGGATGGCCGGCAAGCTCGGCCAGGCCATCGCCCGCGGCCACGTGGAAAAGGCCGCCCACTGGGTCGGATTCGAGGACTGAAAGAGATAGCCAGATGTCTTTTGAAGTGATCCGCCAGCAGCTTCCGCTCTTCGACGAGGACGGGCGCGGCGGCGCCACCGACGACGAGCACGGCCGTGACCTGCACTACCTGCCGGACCTGCCCGAGGAGGACCCGTACGCCGCCGGCCACCGGACCTGCGCGGGCTGCGGGCCGGCCATCCAGTACCGGTGGGTGCTCAAGGCGGCCGGCCAGGACACCGCCGTGGCCGGGCCCACCGGGTGCATGTACGTGGCCAACTCGACCTACCTGTGCACCCCGTACACGGTGCCCTGGGCGCACACCCCGATCGCGAGCGGCGGCTCGTTCACCTCCGGCATGGCGGCCGGGTACGAGGCGCTGATCAGGAAGGGCCGCTACCCCGGACCGTACCCGAACATCATCGTGATGGCGGGCGACGGCTCCGCCTCCGACATCGGCATCGGGTCGATCTCCGGCGCGCTGTACCGGAACCACGACGCGCTGTTCGTCTGCTACGACAACGAGTGCTACGCCAACACCGGCATCCAGGTCTCGCCGACCACGCCGTACGCCGGGATGACCACGTTCACGCCGTTCGGCAAGGCGATACCGGAGGGCAACAAGCTGCCGCCGAAGAACCTGGCCAAGATGATGGCCGAGGGGCACCCGCACTGCTACGTGGCCACGACCACCGTGGGCTACCCGGTCGACCTGATGAACAAGACCCGCAAGGGCCTCAACCACGTGGGCGCCGCGTTCCTGCACTGCTACACCCCCTGCCAGAAGGGCTGGGTGTACCAGACCTCGATGACCGTGGAACTGGGCCGCCGGGTGGTCGAATCCGGGCTCTTTCCGGTCTGGGAGTACGACCCCGCCGCGCGGCAGTACCACTACTTCCACCCGCCGGTCCAGCGGCCGGTGACCGACTACCTGGCCATGCAGGGCCGGTTCGGCCACATGCTCCCCGAGCACGTGGCGACCATGCAGGTGGGCGCCAACCGCAACTGGGAGCTGATCGGCATGGACGTGCCGAAGAACCTGCGCGACCTGGAGGACCCCGAGCGCCACCAGCGCCTGAAGGACGAGGAGTACTCGATGCCCCTGAACCGCGGAGTCGGAGCCTGACCCATGACTCCCTCTACTGGGGGGAGGCATCCCCCCAGACCCCCCGCGCAATGGCAGGTGCGATTCGACGGCGGACACCAGCAGCGGTACCTGCCGGACCGCGCCGCCGTGCTGCGGTACGTGCTCGCCGTCGGGTCGCGCGCGGCCAGCCCGCGGTTCGAGGTGTACGAATCCGCCCCGCTCCGGCTGGCCGACGGCTCGGACGGCGGCAAGCAGTTCGCCCTGGTCGACGTCATCGACCTCAGCCGACCTGGGGAGACCGAGCGGCTGCGCGAGGAGCTGAACCTTGATGGCCCCTGAGCCCCTTTCTTCCCGGGGGACTCTCTCTCCGCACGGGGGGACTCCCCGTCCCCCGTCCCCCCTGGCCCCCCGGACCCCCCTTGGGACAAGATTCATCCCGCTAATGCCCGGGATCTCCCGGGGCACCGAGGACCGGCGGGCGATGCTGCGCGCGGCGGTGATCCAGGTGGTCGGGCACCTGGTCGAGCGATCGGTCCCGCCCTCGCGGCGGGTTCCGCTGTTCGAGGCGGCCATGGACCTGCTCGACGAGGCCGGCTGGGGCCTCGACGAACTAGCCGGAGCCGCCAGACCCGGCCCCGGGCAAGACGCGTTGCTGCGAACCCTGGGGCTGATGCCGACCTAACGGAGTGACCGGCATGACGGATCGACGACGATACCGCCGTCAGCGGATAGGTCGCGGCCCGGAATCCGCCAGTCGGGGTCCGCCGCCGGGCCCCGGCACGGGGCGATTCTTACTCGATACCCGCTCCTCGTGAGCACAGGTCCGCGTTCCAGCCGCGGGCGCGGACACGAGCCAACAATGTCTCGTCCGAGAGGTATCGGTGGCAACCGATGGCTACAGCAGAAGCGCTCAATCCCAACTATCAACTCATTACCAACGACACCGGGCGGGTATTCCGGGTCGGCGAGGAGCCGAAACAGATTCTCGGCTACTCTCGCACGGTCGTCATCATGGCAGCCTGGTTCTGCATGTGCCTGGCCGGGCTGCTGGAGTACACCTGGGCGGCCCTGTCCGGCTCGCTCCAGCAGGCCCATCATTGGGGAACCGCCCCGACGTTCTGGCTGTTCTCCTTCTACGTCATCTTCGAGTCGTTCGTACAGATCGGCACCGGATATCTTCGGAACCGGGGCATCCTCAACGTCCGGTGGGCGACGATCATCGGCGGCATCGTCTGCGGCCTCATCGCCTACATGTGGCTCGCGTACTCTGGCTCGATCTGGACGGCCTACGCCAGTTACGCCTTCCTCGGCGGAGTCGGCTCCGGCATGGTCTACTCGAGCTGCATCAACATCGTGGCCAAGTGGTACCCGGAAAAGAAGGGCTGGCGCACCGGGTTCGTCAATGGCGGGTGGGCGTACGGCTCGGTTCCGTTCATCATCGCCATCGGCGGGTTCCTCACAGGTGGCGGCGCATCCGCCAGCCTGACCCCGCAGCAGGTGAAGAACTTCATCATCGTCCAGGGCATCATCATGACCGTCGGCATCGTCATCGCCGGGTACTTCCTGAAGGACCCGCCGAAGAACTGGTGGCCGAAGGAAATCGACCCGCTCAACTGGAAGAAGCGCAGCACGATCGACCTGCTGCACAACCCGCCGGCGCTGCGCCACTACACCTTGCCGCAGATGTGGCGCACCCCGCAGGCCAAGTGGATAGGCATCCAGTACGCCTGCTACGTCGGCTGCTCCCTGTTCGGCGTGGCCTACTACTACGGGTTCGGGACGGCGATGAACCTCGGGAAGTGGGCTGCCGTGGGCGGCGCGGCGCTCTTCGCTCTGGCAGATGGGGGGTTCCGGCCGTTCTACGGCTGGCTGTCGGAGTACATCAGCCGCCGGAAGACGATGATGTACGCGTACTCGGGCAACGTGGTCTTCCAGCTGCTCGCGCTGTGGGCGGGTGAAGCGCACCAGCCGGTGCTGTTCGCCATCTGCGCCCTCATCTCCGGCGGCCTGTCCGGTGCCAACTTCCCGATGACGGCGGCCATGGTGGCCGACTACTACGGCGAGACCAACAACGCCGTCAACTACGGCTCGATCTACGCGTGGAAGGCGCTCGGCGGCAGCTTCGCCGGCGGCGGCGCCGCGCTCATCATGACCGGCACCCTGTACGGCACGGCGCAGTACGCCTGGCCTCGGGGATTCTTCTCCGGCGCCGCACTCGGCGCGATCGCCGTGCTCATCGTGACCTTCAAGTGCAAGCCGCCTTCAGTTGAGCAGATGCAGCGAGCCGTGGAACGCACGGAAGCGGCCGCCCAGGCAAAGGCGGCGAAACGGCCGAAGGCGGCGGTCCCTGCGTAGACTGCCCTACCCCAGGATCGTGGTGGATGACCCCGGTCGCAACGGATATGCATCCACCACGATCATGGACAGGGTATCTACAGGTTCCGGAGGTCTATGTATCCGTACCAGCTCAAGCTGCCGCTCGCGCCGTACCGGTTCGTCTGGCGGGACGAGGCCGCGGTCGACGCGGAGAAGAACGCGACCGACTCCTACACCGAGGAGCGGTACCGGCACGCGGACGGCACGCACACGGTCATCCGCGAGTACCGGGCCGACGGGTCGTACCACATCATGTCCGACCGGGGCGAGATCGAGCTCATCGACAACGCGAACGATCCGTACGCGCCGGACCCGGTGAGCGTCGTCAGGCTTCCCTAGGGCTCCTGGGGCGGTGGTAGGCGTTCCTGGTCCGCTCGGTGTGCTTGCGGGCCAGCAGCTGCGCCCGCGCGGGGTCGCTGGCCTCGATGGCGTCGATCATGTCCTTGTGCTCGGCCCATGAGCCGGGCCCGCGCGCCGGGGCGACCATCCGGTAGTACCACTGCACCCGGCGGCCGACGATGTCGGCGAGCTCGGCGAGCACGGAGTTGCCCGCGATCGCCGCGATCTCGGCGTGGAACGCGTCGTTCGCCGCCACCGCGCGGCCGAAATCGTCCTCCTCGGCGGCCGCCTGCCCCTCGGCGCAGATCTCCCTGAGCCTGGCCACCTGCGCGGGGCTCGCGGCCCCGGCCGCGAGCCTGGCCGTCTCGGCCTCGAGCAGCGCGCGCACGTCGAGCAGCTCGTCCACTTCGGAATCGGTGGGCACGTGCACGAAGGCGCCCTGGCTGGGCCGCAGGTCCACCCAGCCTTCGGCCTCCATGCGGTGCAGCGCCTCGCGGATCGGCTGCCTGCTGACCCCGAGGTGGCGGGCCAGGTCGGTCTCCACCATGTGCTGGCCAGGCGGCAGCTCGCCGCCCACGATCAGGTCGATCAGCGCGTCATACACCGACTGGCGCAGCGGCACCGGCCGTTGCAGGGGGCGGATCACCCCCGCCGACATCGTCACACCCTGCACCATCTCGCCCTACCCTCCCGCACCCGCGAACAGGAAGAGTTTATCGGCGACAGTATGCAAAGTGCGATCCCCGGATCCGGGGATGTCCCGGCTCGCCGCGGGCCGGGATGGTCAGAAGCCGTACTTGGAGCCGTCGACCGTCAGGTTGGCGGGCGGCGGGGTGAGCGTCAGCGGCGCGTTGTAGTCGGAGAAGTCCATGATGCCGCTGCCGGTGTCGAGGCGCACGACCTGGGGACTGGCCGAGTTCGTGACGTATTCGCTGCCCTGCTGGCCGGTGGCCTTGATCTGGAGCACGCGCTGCCCGGAGATCGTGGTCGCCGTGCCCTTGGTGAACGTGCTCCCCGAGCCGAGCTGGCTGGTGACGCGGCTGAGGCCGCAGAGCGTGGCCAGGTTGGCGCTCTTGCCGGTCGTGGACAGGTACTTTCCGGTCAGGAGGTTCGTCAAGGCGGCGCTGACGCCGCTGGACTTCAGGTACTGCCGGTCCGGCTTGATCCATAGCTTGCCGCCGATCCCCACGACCCCGACCGAGCCTGCCCCTTGAGCGCCGAGCGTGCCGGTGCAGCCGCCGGGGCCCTCGGTCAGGTTCATCGTCAGCGCCCCGCCGAAGGTAACGATCGACCCGGTGAGGTGGACCGAGGAGGCGGCCTTGAGGTTGTCGAGGGACTGGGCGTAGATCTGCTGGGCCGTCATCCCGGCGAGCGGGTCGGCCGACGAGCCGGAACCCCCGCAGCCGGTGACGGCCGCGAGGATCGCCGCGGACGAGACGGCGATCACGACCGCGCGCGGGCTGGCTGACCGGAAAAACCGCACTGCGCTGCTCCTCAACCTGTATCGGGAAGACCAGCAGCCTACCCCAACGCCCGGACCGCGTGGCCAGAAAGGCTCAACCGATGTCGCGGCGGCGCAGGCCGGCCAGCCCGGCCGCGGCCAACGCGAGCGCGGCCAGGCAAAGCCACACCAGCGGGGCGGCCGAGACCGTGCCGCCGGGCAGCCGCGGCGCGTGCGTGAACGGGGAGATGTCCATCACCCAGTGCGACAGCTGCAG
Source organism: uncultured Actinomycetes bacterium (assembly GCA_963705835.1). Taxonomy (GTDB): domain Bacteria; phylum Actinomycetota; class Actinomycetes; order Streptosporangiales; family Streptosporangiaceae; genus Palsa-504. Next base: position 4,109 of record CAVPLC010000015.1, on the reverse strand, counting down.
CACCTGGCCGAACAGCGCGATCGCCACCACCAGGCCCACCGCGGTCCACGCCCCCGCGACGGCGGCCCGCGGCGCCAGCCCGAACAGCAGGACGGCCACCGCGGCCAGCACCAGCGCGGACGGCAGCTGGGCGAAAGCCGCGCCGAGCAGCCGTGCCACCTGGTGGCCCGCCGAGCCCACCCGCAGCCCGTAGCCCAGGCCCGTCGCCACCCCGGCCACGGCCAGCAGCAGCGCGGTCCCGGCCACGGCGACGCCGATGTGGCTGAGCGCCCAGCGGATCCGGCCGGTGGCCGTGGCTAGCACCTCCTCGGCCCGGCCGTCGGTTTCCTCGTCGCGCAGCCGCAGGATCGCGGATGTCGCGTAGGCCGCGGCGACCAGGCCGGCCAGCAGCATGAGAGCGGCCAGGTAGGCGTTGGTGATGGCCGCCTGCCCGCCCAGCCGGGTGAACTCGCGCTGGAGCGCGCTGCTGGTCCCGAACAGCTGGCCGATGCCCTTCGCCGCGGCGCCGCTGGCCGCGAAGATGAAGGCGTACCCGGTCACCCAGCCCGCCAGCGTTCCCCACTGCAGCCGCCAGGCCAGGCCGAACGGGTTCTGCAGGAAAACCGAGGCGGTCGGTCGTCCGGGCCGGTCGGGCAGCAGGCCGGCGCCAAGGTCGCGGTGCGCCGCGAGCCCGACGGCCAGGCCGACGCCCAGCGCGAAGGTGGCCAGGGGCAGTGCCAGCACCCACCAGCGTTCGGCGGCGAACGGCCGGGCCAGCTGGATCCAGCCGAGCGGCGACACCCACGACAGCCAGGACGGACCGCTGGCGCCGGCCGCATCGCCCGCGCCGCGCAGCATGAACGCCACGCCGAGCACGCCGAGTGCGATCCCCCGTGCGGCGCGGGCCCTGGAGGCCAGCTGGGCCGCCACGGCGGTGATCCCGGTGAAGGCCAGCCCGCAGCAGCCGATACCCAGCCCGAGTGCGCCCGAGCCGGCGGCCGACAGCCCGGTCAGGGGCAGCACCGCGCACAGCAGCAGGGCGATCACGACATTTGCCACGGCCGCGGTGGTCAGGGCCGCGGCCAGGGCCGCGCCCCGCCCGACCACCGCTGAGCCCACCAGTTCCAGGCGCCCCGCCTCCTCGTCGGTCCTGGTGTGCCTGATCACCACGAAGATCGCCATCAAGGCGGCGAAGATGCCGGCCCAGATCCCGTAGCGCCAGGTGGTGAGCGAACCGAGCGAGTCACCGTCCAGCCGGCCGTACAGGAACCGCAGGGCGGGGTTTGCCTCACCGGACGCCGCCAGCGCGGCCCGCCCGGCCGCGGTCGGGTACAGCTTCTTGAACGTGTACGCGGTGCCAGCCACCAGCGCGACGATCACGTAGACGCTGGCCGGGAGCGCGATCCGGTCCCTGCGGAAGGCGAGCCTGGCGAGCTGGCCGGTGCCGGTCAAGCCGGTGCCGTTGTGCCGCTCGCGGGCGATGACGGTCATCCCGACGCTCCCGCCGAGCTCCGTTCGGAAGAAGAAGAAGAAGAAGAGTAGTGCCTGAGGAACAGTTCCTCGAGGGTCGGCGGCCGGCAGGTCAGGGACCGGACGCCGGCTGAGGTCAGGCGGGCGAGCACGTCGTTCAGGGCGGCCTGATCCACCTCGCAGCGCAGCCGCGGGCCGTCGGTCACCAGGTCGTGCACGCCGGGCAGGCCGCCCAGGCTGACCGGCCCCGCGAGCTCGGCGTCGACGAGGTTCCTGGTCAGGTGGCGCATCTCGGCCAGCGTGCCGGTCTCCACGGCCCGGCCGTCGCGGATGATCGTCACCCGGTCCGACAGCGCCTCGGCCTCGGCCAGGATGTGGCTGGACAGCAGGATGGTGCGGCCCTCGTGCCGCTCCTCGTTGACGCACTCGCGGAACGCCGCCTCCATCAGCGGGTCCAGGCCCGCGGTCGGCTCGTCGAGCAGCAGCAGTTCCGCGTCGCTGGCCAGCGCCGCGATCAGCGCGACCTTCTGCCGGTTGCCCTTGGAGTAGGCGCGTGCCTTCTTGGCCGGGTCGAGTTCGAACCGCTCGGTGAGGGCCTGCCTGCGCTTGGCGTCCTGGCCGCCGCGAAGGCGGCCGAGCAGGTCGATGATCTCGCCGCCGGTCAGGCCCGGCCACAGCGTCACGTCACCCGGCACGTAGGCCAGCCGCCGGTGTAGCGCCGTCGCGTCCCGCCAGGGGTCCCCGCCGAGCAGCCGGGCCTCGCCGTCGTCCTTGGCGAGCAGGCCGAGCAGGATGCGGATGGTGGTGGTCTTGCCCGCGCCGTTCGGCCCGAGGAAGGCGTGCACCTCGCCGGCGCGGACGGTGAGATCGAGGCCGTCCAGGGCCACGGTCCGGCCGAACGACTTGCGCAGGGCCCGGATCTCGATCGCGTTTGCCATGGCCCCAGCCTACATAAGTTTCACGGATTTCTGAAAATTAGGAATACGGTATTCTGAGGGAGGAGGTGACACCCGCATGCCGGACGGTTCAAAAGCGCAGGACGAGGCCGTGTTCGGCTACATGGAGCGGTTCGCCTCCGTCCTGGTCGCGGCCGGCTTCCCGCCCATGCCGGCCCGGGTCTTCGTCGCGCTGCTGATCACGGACTCGGGACGGCTCACCGCCGCCGAACTCGCCGAGGTCCTGCGGGTCAGCCCCGCCGCGGTATCGGGAGCGGTGCGTTACCTGACCCAGCTCAACCTGGTGCACAAGGAGCGGGTGCCGGGCTCCCGCCGGGACTACTACCGGATGCCCGAACACGTCTGGAGCGACATGTTCCGGCTGCGCAACCAGGTCATGCAGCGCTGGGCGGCGCTGATCTGGGAGGGCATCGAGCTGCTCGGCGCGGACACCCGGGCCGCCGCGCGGCTGGCCGAGCACGCCACGTTCTTCGAGTTCGTCTCCCGGGAGATGCCCGAGGTCCTCAAGCGCTGGGACGAATACCGGGCCGCGCAGGCCGAGGGTTCCCGGTAGCTCTGCTGGCTCCGGGGGGACGACCCCCCGAACCCCCCGCAAACTATGGGGGATGCGCTAACCCTGGGGCACCTGCGCGTCCGGGAGGGTGAACTCCCCGCCCAGGTAGCGCAGCACAGGGTCGGTGTCGGGCCGCGGTTCGCCGTGTTCCGCGATGATCTCGGCGGCGTACGCCTCCGCGTCGTCCCGCGGCTGGTAGCCCAGGGCCCTGGCCTCGGCCAGTGACACCCAGCCGCCGCGCGTGTTGGCCGACACCCCGAAGATGACCCGGAACCCGGGCCGTTCCGCGGTCAGGCAGGCCTCGAACAGCCGGCCCGTGTCGTCAGGGGACAGCCAGGTCGACAGCATCCGCACGTTCGTCGGCCGGGGGAAGCAGGACAAGATGCGTATGCAGATCGCGTCCAGGCCGTACCGGTGGTGGTACATGGCGGCCAGGGCCTCGGTGGCCGCCTTGGAGATTCCGTAGTACGTGTCGGGCGCGGGGAAGGCGTAGTCGGGCACGGGGAAGGCTTCACGCGGCGTGAAGCCGACCGCGTGGTTGGACGAGGCGAAGATGACCCGGGGCGTGCCAGGCCCGGCGGGCCGCCTCGAACGCCGCGTAGCCGCCGTTGATGTTCGTCTCCAGGATGCGCGGCCAGGACGCCTCGCCGGGGATCCCGGCCAGGTGGATGACGGCGTCCGCGCCCTGGCAGGCGGCCGTCATGGCGTCCAGGTCGGTCACCGAGGCCTGGATCGCCTCCTCGCCGGGCCCGGCGGTCAGTGGGGCGATATCGAGCAGCCGCAGCGTCCGGCCCGGCCTGGCCAGCCTCGGCCGCAGCATGGATCCGACGAGGCCCGCGGCCCCGGTGACGACGATGACCGGCACCCGTCAGCCCCCCTAATCGTCTAGCTGGACACCCACCGTGATGCGCCGGCATCCCAGCCCGGTCACGAGCCGATACCAGGTCGCGCACGCACCCTTTTTATCAGCCATTTCGGGCCTTACGCTCAAATTCTGATGGGCTTGACACGGGGTTCGCTGACGCTGCCGCGGATGAGTGCTCACCGGCTGGTCATCGTCGCGGCGGCACTCACCACAGTGGTGGCCGCGGCCCTGGCTACCGCGCTGGCGACGTTCAGCGGCCAGGCGCTTCCCCGTGCCGTGCATCACG
>CAVPLC010000014.1:0-19602 GCA_963705835.1 uncultured Actinomycetes bacterium | reverse complement strand
GTTCCTCCAGCGGCACCTGGATTCGTCGGTCCGGGGCATCTAGCAGCACCTGTGGTGTACCCGGAGAACTTCGAGATGAACGATCCCTTCATCTTATTGATGGACGATCATCTTGATATCGGTGACCGGCCAGTCGGTGCTCCTCACCCGCATGCAGGTTTTGAAACCGTGACGCTCATTCTCGACGGCGCGATTTTTGACCGCGATGAAGGCGGCACACTCAACGCTGGCGAAGCGCAGTGGATGACTGCGATCGAGAAAGACGCGACGCGCCGGAACGAGCCTGCCGGCGTTGAGACCAGCCGGAGGATTCTAATCGTTGAGGACAACCGCGACGCCCGAGAGGCGCTGCGCGAGGCGCTTGGACTGGCAGGACATAAGGTCTTCGAGGCCGACTCCGGAGTAAGCGGAGTGACGTCGGCGCTTACGAACCAACCTGACGTTGCGCTGATCGACATTGGTCTGCCCGGCATCGACGGCTACGAAGTCGTCCGCCGGATTCGTTCAGCTCCGCAGGCGGCAGGAATGATGCTGATCGCGGTAACGGGTTATGGCTTGCCGGAGGATCGAAAAAGAGCTGAGCAGGCCGGCTTTGATGCGCATCTCGTGAAGCCGCTCGACTTCAACAGGCTCACTGGTCTGCTAATGGCGCGCGGCGGATCCATGCAACGTTATAAGGTGGTTCGTCCAGGAGACAATACGGCTCCCATGGTTGACATCCTTGTCAGGACTAAAATTTGTTAACATTGTCAAAATTACACGTAACAAAACCTGTAGGTAAGATTATAGCCCCAAAGATAGTCGCAGCCTCGTGCGAACCCAGTGAGGCTGTTGCCTGTATGTAGCCTTAGTCTGTGCGGGGAATCACGGCGATCACGGTCGTGGTGGTCAGCGCGAAGGAGCTGGTCGCGACCAGCACTCCCGACGCGATCTCGGTCAGCCGTGCCACATGAGTACGCTACAGGCCATGCCCGCGGTGCCGTTGATCATCGAACCGGATCCGGATGATCCGGACTTCGCCAACATCCTGGTGGACGCCACCATCGCCGGGCGCCCCTACCGTCTCATCCTCGACACCGGCGCGGCGCGCACCACCCTCGACCCCGACGACTACACCCGCGGCCTGAGCCCGGTCGGCCAGGACGCCTCGTCCGCCGCGTTCGGCGGCCGGGTGACCGAATCGCTGGTGACCGTCACCGACCTGGCGGCCGGGCCCCTGCATGTGGCCGCGCTCGACGTGGTGCGGAGCGAACGCGAGGTGGGCAGCCTGCTGGGGATGGACGTGCTGGGAAGGTACTGCTGCCACTTCCGGCTCGACGCCGGATACCTGGACCTGGAGGACTTGGGGACTCCGCCGAGCATCCGGGCCGGGAACGACCTCGAGACGGACCGCCGCGGGCACGTCTACGTCGACGTGCGCTGGCCCGGCGCCAGCGGGCGTGCGTGCTGGGACACCGGCGCGGGCGCCACGGTCGTGAACCATGAGTTCTGGATGACCCATCCGGAGCTGTTCGAGCAGGTCGGCGTGTCCCCGGGCACCGACGGCCAGGGCGTGCGGTCCGAGACGCCGCTCCTGCTGATGGCCCAGTCGGTCATCGGCCACCGCTCGTTCACCCGGCACAAGGCCGTCGCGGTGGACCTGTCGGCGGTCAACCGCACCCTGGACGAACCGATGGACCTTATCCTGGGCTACCCGACCATCCGTCAGGCCGACTGGCTCTTCGACTTCCCGGCCAGGCGCTGGACGCTGACCAGCTGAGTTCCGCGGCCTCTACCAGGCGCATCGCGTCGCGGTGCACGCCTACTTCACCGGCCGGACCGGCGACCGGGACGCGGCGGCCGACCTGATGCAGGACGTGTTCCTGCGGGTCTGGCAGCACCTGGACCAGCTGGCCGACATGCCCGAGGACGGGCAGCGGGCGTGGATCTTCACCGTGGCCCGGAACCTGTCGGTCGACTCCGAGGCGGCCGCCATTTTCGAGCAGATCGTGGCCACGCCCGTCCCCGTGACCGTACCCCGGCTCCACCCCTCTTGGTGGCGCGACTACACCGCCGCCTTCACCGCCCGGATGATCGCCAGCACCCGCCCCGCCCGCCCCGCCGCCTGACCGACGCGCGCTCAGCCGGCCGGGTGCAGGCGGACAGGCAGAGTCTCCAGGCCGTGGATGAGGGTGCTGGGGCGCCAGCGCAGCGAGTCGGCGGGAACGGCCAGCGTCATCGAGCCGAAGCGCTCCAGCAGCCCGCCGAACGCGATCTCGGCCTCCAGCCGGGCCAGCGGCGCGCCCAGGCAGTAGTGGATGCCGTGGCCGAACGCCAGGTGCCCGGCGCTGTCCCGGCCCAGGTCCAGCCGGTCGGGGTCGGCGTAGCGGGACGGGTCGCGGTTCGCCGCCGCTCAGCGACACCAGCACGACCTCGTCCGGGCTGACCTGCTGGCCGCCGATCTCCAGCGGCTCGCCCGCGAACCGGAGCGTCGCGTTGTTCACCGGGTTCACGTACCGGAGCAGTTCCTCCACCGCGCCGCCCAGCAGCGACCGGTCGGCGCGCAGCCGGGCCATCTCCCCGGGGTTGAGCAGCAGCGCGAGCATGCCGCTGCCGATCAGGTTGACCGTGGTCTCGTGCCCGGCCACCAGCAGCAGGAACGCCATCGACAGCAGCTCGTCCTCGGTCAGCCTGTCCTCCTCGTCCCGCGCCGCGACCAGCGCGGACAGCAGGTCGTCGGCGGGCTCGCGCCGCCTGGCGGCCAGCATCTTCCGGAAGTAGCCGGTCATCGCGGTGCCGTGAGCCTGGAAGACGTCCGGTGACACCGTACTCGAGACGATGGTCGCCGACCACGCCCGGAACTCGTCCCGGTCGGCCACCGGCACGCCGAGCAGCTCGCAGATCACCGTGATCGGCAGCGGGAAGGCCAACGAGGCCAGCAGGTCGACCTCCTGGCGAGTCGACATATCGTCCAGCAGCTCCGTCGTGATGGCGCTGATCCGCGGCCGGAGCTGCTCGACCCGGCGCGCGGTGAAGGCCTTGTTCACCAGCTTGCGCAGCCGTTCGTGATCCGGCGGGTCGCTGTTGAGCATGTGCAGTTCGATGGCGGCCAGCATGGAGTGCGGTTCGGGGCGCCAGCCCCTCGGCAGCTTGTGCAGCCGCGGATCGGTCAGCGCGGCACGCGCCTCGGCGTACCCGGTGACCAGCCACGCGGGCAACCCGCCCGGCATGATCACCCGCGCGACCGGGCGCTGCGCCCGCAGCCGCGCGTGCACGGAGTAAGGGTCCTGGAAATACTCGGCGCCGAGGTGCTCGACGACGATGTTCGCCTGCGTCATGGCTGCCCCTAGTCAGATCCGGCGAGATCCCCCAGGGCTCCATGTTAAGTAATAACTTATACATTGTAAAGGAGTTGTCCGGGCCGCCGGGTGATCCGGCGGAGCAGGCGGAGCGGCAGGCGCAGCGGCCCGGACGGCGGCGGGCTGGAGCCGGCAGAGCCGCGACGGCCACCAGTTCCACCGCCCGATCAGCACCGCGACCGACGGCACCAGGAGCGTCCTGACCAGGAAGGTGTCCATCAGCACGCCGAGCGCCAGGCCGACGCCGACGTCGACGATCGTCCTGACGTTCTGCTGGCCGGCGCTGCCCGAGCCCACGATGGCCAGCACGCCGAACGTCCCGGCCAGCACCAGCCCGGCCGAGGTGACCGTGGTGCCGGTGACGTTGAGCGCGCGGCTCACCGCCTCGGCCAGCGGCAGCCGGTGCGCCTCCTCCCTGATCCGCGTCATGACCAAGACGTTGTAGTCCTCGCCGAGCGCCAGCAGGAACATGAACAGCAAGAACGGCAGGATGAACGTCAGCCCCGGCTGGCCGGCCGCCTTGACGAACACCAGCACGGTCAGCCCGAGCGCCGAGAAGTACGACAGCACCACCGAGACGATCAGGTACAGCGGCGCGACCAGGCTGCGCATCACGAGCGCGAGCAGCACCGCGATGACCGCGATGGCGATCGGGATCACGGTGCGCAGGTCGTTGTCGGACAGCTGCGCCACGTCGTAGGTGAACGCCGCCTGCCCGGTGACCCCGTACGCCGAGGCCCCGGCCGCCCGCGCCGCGCGGGCGGTGTCGGCGCGGATGGCCGGCACCGCCTCCTCCGCCGCCGTCGTGCTGGGGCTCCCCGCCGCCAGCGAGGTCGCGAACGAGATCGTGTACCCGTCCTGGCTCACGTACGAGCCGCTGGCCCGGTAGGACTCATACGCGGCCAGCTGCGCCTTCGGGACCTGCGCGGCGGTCGCGGCGGTCAGCGCGCGCGGCGGCCCGTAGGCGGCTTCCAGCGCAGCGTACTGCGCCGCGGTCAGCGCCGTGCCGTTGGCGTCCAGCGGGCCGGACACCCCGGTGAACTCCGGGTCGGCGGCCAGCTGCCGGCCCGCCGCGGCCACCCGGTCCGGGATCGCCCACACCGGCTGGCGCAGGCGGAGCACGATGACGGTCGGGTTGGCCGCCGCCTGCGGGAAGTGCTCGGTCAGCAGCGCGTCGCCCAGCGCGGAATCGCTCCCGGCCGGCGCGGTCACCGCCCCGCCGAACCCCGAGGCCAGGTAGCCGGCCGAGGCCACCGCGAGCGCGCCGAACACGACGAGCCCGGCGACCAGGGTGGCCATCGGCCGGCGCACGATCCGGGCGCACGCCGGCCCCCACCATCCGGCCCGCCCCGCGCCGGGCCGGACCGAGGACGGCCAGAACGCGACCGGGCCGAAGATGGCCAGGAGCGCGGGCAGCAGGGTGAGCCCGGCGATGAGCATCAGCCCGATCGCGATGGCCAGCGGGGCGGCCAGCCCCGAGTAGAGGCTGAACGACGCGGTGGCCAGCGACAGCAGCGCGGCGATGAGGATGCCCGCGGAGAACGTGATGGTCTCGCCGACCCGTGCCACCGAGAGCACGATCGCCTCGTAGCAGGCCAGCCCCGCCCGCATCTCCTCCCGCACCCGGAACATCAAGAACAGCGCGTAGTCGGTGCCCGCGCCGAGCACGAGCACGATCAGCAGCAGCGAGGCGATCTGCGACACGCCCAGGCCGTGCACTGCCGCCTCGGCGGTGAGCCGCTCGGCGACCAGCACCACCACGAGGGCGGGCAGCACCGCGATCAGCGGCGCCAGCGCCGACCGGAACACCGCCATCGAGCAGGGCGATCACGAAGATGATCGAGAACCACTGGACCTGGCCGCCGGTCTTGGTGGAGGTCGCGTTGTTGTCCACCCGGGTCGCGACCGGGCCGGCCGTGTGCGCCGCCAGTCCGGCCGGCAGCGCCGCGGCCCGGATGACGTCCCGCAGGCTGGCGACCAGGCTGGCCTGCTGGGAGGTGGCCAGCCCGCCGGACTGGGCCAGCGCTGCGAGCACCGTGAGCTGCTCGGCCCGGCCGTCGGCCGACTGCCCCGCGTCCCGCACCGAGGTCACCGTGGTCGCCGCCCGCGACATCGCGCCGGACAGCCGCGCGATCGCCGCCTGGTCGGCCGCGGTCAGCGTCCCGCCGGACCGGGCGACCACCACGGTGACCGCGGTCAGCGAGGCTCCCTGCAGCGGCGAGGCCAGCTGGGCCGCCTGCTCGCTGGGCGCGCTGGCGGGCAGGAACGAGGTGTTGTCGCTCTGCGTCACGCTGGACAGCGACGGCAGCGCCGCCATGGCCGCGATCGTCCCGGCTACCCAGGCCAGCACGATCGCCCAGCGGAAGCGGACGGCCAGCCGTCCGGCCACCGCGAAGAATGAGCCCACGAAGCTCATCGTCGCCGGCGCGGGGCGGAATATGTTAGACCGCCGGGAGCGTAAAGTTGCTTCGTGGCAGATCCGCACGGGCCCGGAGCGTTCCGCCCGGCGCCGGGCGCGATTCCCGACTCACCGGGCGTCTACCGGTTCCGCGACCAGCGCGGCCGGGTGATCTACGTCGGCAAGGCGAAATCCCTGCGCCAGCGGCTGAACTCCTACTTCGCCGACTTCGCCAGCCTGCACCCGCGGACCCAGGCCATGCTGACCACGGCGGCGGGCGTGGACTGGACCGTGGTCGGCACCGAGGTCGAGGCGTTCCAGCTGGAGTACTCCTGGATCAAGGAGTTCGATCCCAGGTTCAACATCAGGTACCGGGACGACAAGAGCTATCCCTACCTCGCCGTCACCATGGGCGAGGAGTACCCGCGGGTCATGGTGATGCGCGGGGCCAAGCGGAAGGGCACCAAGTACTTCGGCCCGTACAGTCACGCCTGGGCCATCCGCGACACCGTGGACACGCTGCTGCGGGTGTTCCCGGTGCGCACCTGCTCGGCCGGGGTGTTCAAGCGGTCGGGCCAGATCGGCCGCCCCTGCCTGCTTGGTTACATCGGCAAGTGCTCCGCGCCGTGCGTCAAGCGGATCAGCGCGGAGGACCACCGCGCGCTGGCCCAGGACTTCTGCGACTTCATGGCCGGCCAGACGGCCCGGTTCGCCACCCGCCTCGAGGCCGAGATGAAGCAGGCCGCGCGGGAGGAGGAGTACGAGCGGGCGGCCCGGCTGCGCGACGACCTGAGGGCCCTGGAGCGCGCCATCGAGAAGCAGGCGGTGGTGCTCGGCGACGGCACCGACTGCGACGTGATCGCGCTGGCCGAAGACCAGCTCGAGGCGGCCGTCCAGGTGTTCTACGTGCGCGGCGGCCGGGTCCGCGGCCAGCGCGGCTGGGTGCTGGACAAGATCGAGGACGTGACCACGGCCGGACTGGTGGAGAACTTCCTCGGCCAGGTCTACGGCGACGTGCCGGCCGACGCCGAGGCGATCAACGCCGGCATGCCCCGCGAGATCCTGGTGCCCGAGCTGCCGCCGGACCCGGACACCATGACCCAGTGGCTGGCCGCACGCCGCGGCGGCCCGGTCAGCCTGCGGGTACCGCGGCGCGGCGACAAGAAGGCCCTGCTCGAGACCGTGGCCCGCAACGCCGGCGAGACGCTCGCCCTGCACAAGACCCGCCGGGCCAGCGACCTGACCACGCGGAGCAAGGCGCTGAACGAGATCCAGGACGGGCTCGGCCTGGACGACGCCCCGCTGCGTATCGAGTGCTACGACGTGTCCAACCTGCAGGGCACCCACGTCGTGGCGTCGATGGTCGTGTTCGAGGACGGCCTGGCCCGCAAGAGCGAGTACCGCCGGTTCGCGGTCAAGGGTCTGGACGGCACCGACGACATCTCCGCGATCCACGAGGTGATCCTCCGCCGCTTCCGCCGGTACCTGGCCGAACGCGAGAAGACCGGCGAACTGGACACCCTCGGCGACCCCGAGGCCTCCGAAGACCAAGATCAAGATCTTTTGTCCGAACGGTCCGTGGTGGGCGCGCAGAAGAAATTCGCCTACCCGCCCAACCTGGTCGTCGTCGACGGCGGGCCGCTTCAGGCCGCGGCGGCCGCGCGCGCCCTGGCCGAGCTCGGCATCGACGACGTGGCAGTGTGCGGCCTGGCCAAACGGCTGGAGGAAGTGTGGCTGCCGGGCGAGGAGTACCCGGTGATCCTGCCGCGCAGCAGCGAGGGCCTGTACCTGCTGCAGCGGGTGCGGGACGAGGCGCACCGGTTCGCCATCGCCTACCACCGGCAGAAGCGGAGCAAGGCGGCCACCGCGAGCGTGCTCGACGACGTGCCGGGACTCGGCCCGGCCCGGCGCACCGCGCTGCTCAAGCACTTCGGCTCGGTGCGTAAGCTCTGCGCAGCGAGCGTGGAGGAGATCGCGGCGGTGCCCGGAATCGGCCCGCGGCTCGCCGCCACGATCGCGGCTCTGCTGGCCCGGGGGGACGACCCCCCAGACCCCCCCGCGGGGGCATGGCCCGGGGGACGACCCCCAGACCCCCGCGAGGCCATAGCTCCCAATGAAGCGGGGGAAAACCATGAGACCGGATGACGACCCGGCCGACATCGTTATCATCACCGGGCTGTCCGGGGCGGGGCGGTCCACCGCGGCCAAGTCGCTGGAGGACCTGGGCTGGTTCGTGGTCGACAACCTGCCCCCCGGCCTGCTGCCCACGATGGTGGACCTGGCGGCCAGGTCCAACGGCGCGGTCACCAAGATGGCCGCGGTGGTCGACGTGCGAAGCCGCGCGTTCAGCACCGACCTGAAGTCGGCCATCAGCGACCTGGGCGCGCGCCGGGCCGCCGCGCGCGTGGTGTACCTGGAGGCCGCCGACGACACGCTGGTGCGCAGGTTCGACAGCGAGCGGCGCCCGCACCCGCTGCAGGGCACCGGCCGGGTCACCGACGGCATCGCGGCCGAGCGCGAGCTGCTACGCGAGGTCCGCGGCGACGCCGACCTGGTGCTCGACACCTCCCGGCTCAACGTGCACGAACTGCGGGCCAGGATGCGGGACTTCTTCGGCGGCGGCACGGCCACCGGGCTGCGGCTGAGCATCGTCTCGTTCGGCTACAAGTACGGCCTGCCGGTGGACGCCGACCTGGTGGCGGACTGCCGGTTCCTGCCGAACCCGCACTGGATCGCCGAGCTCGCCCCGCTGACCGGGAAGGACGAGCCGGCCCGCGACTACATTCTCTCCCAGCCGGGCGCCAAGGAGTTCCTGCACTACTACGCGGAATTGCTTCGGGTGGTGCTGCCCGGATACGAACGCGAGGGTAAGCGCTTCGTCACCCTGGCGGTGGGCTGCACCGGGGGCAAGCACCGCAGCGTGGCGATAGCCGATGAGCTGGCCGCGCGCATCGCGGACGCGGGAGCAGACGTGCAAGTGGTCCACAGGGACCTGGGGCGGGAGTGACCTCGACTGGCGTGCGGACCGTGGCGCTCGGGGGAGGGCACGGGCTCGCGGCGTCACTGGGCGCGCTGCGCCGGGTGACCGATGAGCTCACCGCGATCGTGACGGTAGCCGACGACGGCGGGTCCAGCGGCCGGCTGCGCCGCGACTACGGCGTGCTGCCCCCCGGCGACCTGCGGATGGCGCTGGCCGCGCTGTGCGGCGACGACGAATGGGGCACTACCTGGAGCAAGGTGGTCCAGCACCGGTTCAGCGGCGACCGGGAACTGGCCGGTCACGCCGTCGGCAACCTGCTCATCGTGGCCCTTTGGGATCTGCTCGGCGACACCGTCGCCGGGCTGGACTGGGTGGGCAGGCTGCTGGGCACCGGCGGCCGCGTGCTGCCGATGGCCGCGGTGCCCCTGGACATCGTGGCCGAGGTGGTGGGCGCCGACCCGGCCCGGCCCGACGAGGTCACCGCGGTCCGGGGGCAGGCGGAGTGCGCTCTCACGCCGGGCCGGGTGCGGTCCATCACGCTGATGCCGGCCGACCCGCCCGCGGTGCCGGAGGCGGTGCAGGCCGTGCGTGACGCTGACTGGGTGGTCTTCGGTCCCGGCTCGTGGTTCACCAGCGTGCTGCCGCACCTGCTGGTGCCCGAACTCGCGGACGCGCTGCACGCCACCACGGCCCGGCGGCTCGTGGTCCTCAACCTGGCGCCGCAGCCGGGGGAGACGGACGGCTTCTCGCCGCATAAGCACCTGGAAGTCCTCGCCGGCCACGCACCGGCGCTTACTGTGGATGTGGTTCTCGCGGACACCAAGGCCGCGGGTACCGGTAACCTGGCCGATCTGGAGAAGGCGGCGAGCATGCTCGGAGCCCGGCTGGTCATGGCCGACGTCGCCGCCGCCGACGGTTCCCCGTGCCATGACCCCAAGCTCCTGGCCAGTGCGTATGCGTACATATTCCAAGGGGGGGACGCCGCATGGCGATGACCGGCGTGGTAAAGGACGAGCTCAGCCGGGTCCAGGTGATCAAGCCCTGCTGCCGCAAGGCCGAGGTCTCCACGCTGCTCAGATTCGCCGGCGGCCTGCACCTGATCGAGGGCCGGGTGGTGATCGAGGCCGAGCTCGACACCGGCGCGGCCGCGCGCCGGCTGCGGGCCGCGATCTCCGAGGTGTTCGGGCATCCGGCCGAGTTCCTGGTGCTGTCGCCGAGCGGCCTGCGCAAGGGCAACCGGTACCTGGTGCGGGTGGACAAGGGCCAGGCCGGCGAGAGCCTGGCCCGCCAGGCCGGACTGATCGACAACTACGGGCGCCCGGTGCGCGGCCTGCCCCGGCAGGTGGTGTCCGGTGCCGCGTGCGACTGTGAGGCCGCCTGGCGCGGCGCGTTCCTCGCCCACGGGTCGCTGACCGAGCCGGGCCGCTCGATGGCCCTGGAGATCACCTGCCCCGGGTCGGAAGCGGCGCTCGCCCTGGTCGGCGCGGCCCGCCGGCTGAAGGTCCACGCCAAGGCGCGCGACGTCCGCGGCGTCGACCGGGTGGTGATCAGGGACGGCGAGGCGATCGCGGCCATGCTGACCCGGCTCGGCGCGCACCAGGCCGTGCTGGCCTGGGAGGAACGGCGGATGCGCCGCGAGGTGCGGGCCACGGCCAACCGGCTGGCCAACTTCGACGACGCGAACCTGCGCCGCAGCGCACGGGCCGCGGTGGCGGCCGGAGCCCGGGTCGAGCGCGCCCTGGAGATCCTCGGCCCGGACGCGCCGCAGCACCTGACCATGGCGGGCAGGCTGCGGATGGCCCATCGGCAGGCCAGCCTGGAGGAACTGGGCCAGCTGGCGGACCCGCCGCTGACCAAGGACGCCATCGCGGGCCGTATCCGCCGCCTGCTGGCCATGGCCGACCGCCGCGCCGGCGAGCAGGGCATCCCCAGCACCGAAGCCTGCCTGACCGCCGACATGCTCCCCTAGCCCCGCAATCTAATCCGCATCCCGGGACAGGTAGGCGATGGCGGCGGCGGCTAGGGCCAGGAAGGACAGGGTGGTCAGGCCCGTGCGCAGGCCGAACTCGGCAGCGAGGAAGCCGATCGCCGGCGGCCCGAGCAGGAACCCGCTGTAGCCGAGGGTAGAGGCCAGGGCGACACCGCCCGATCCGGCCAGCAGGCCAGCCCGGGTCATGGCCGCGGGGAACAGGTTGGCCAGGCCGAGGCCGGTGACCGCGAATCCGGCCAGGGCCAGCCACACGTCCGGGGCCAGGGAGGCAACGAGCATCCCGGCGCACGCGGTCAGGCCGCCCAGGACCAGCACGCGCGTGCGGCCCAGGTACTCGAGCATCCAGGTGCCCGACAGCCGCCCGGTCGCCTCGGCGAGCGCGAAGGCGGCGTAGCCCGCGGCGGCCAGGCCCGCGCCCGCTCCGAGGTCCTGTCGCAGGTGCAGCGCGCCCCAGTCGCCGATGGCGCCCTCGTCGTAGGCGGCGCAGAGCGCGATCAGCCCGAACAGGCCGACGGCGCGGCCGGTATGTAGCGCACGGCGCCAGGCCGGCCGGCGCCCGCCGTGCCCATCCGGCGCGGTGCCGGGGGGCCGGAAGGCGAGCAGCGTGCGCGCGGTGACCACGGTGACGAGCAGGTCGGCCAGCGCGATCAGCAGCAGGTGCCGGAGCGGGGACAGGTGCGGCGCGAGCAGCCCGCCGAGCCCCGCGCCGGCCAGGCCGCCGAAGCTCCAGGCGGCGTGGAAGGTAGGCATCACCGGCCGGCGCAGCGCGGCCACCAGGTCGACGGCGACGCTGTTCATGGCGACGTTCAGGCAGCCGTAGGCGGCGCCGAAGATCACCAGCATGAGGCCGAGCGTGGCGGCCGAACGGGCAAGCGCGGGAAGGACCAGGGTCACCGACAGCAGGACGCAGGAGATCACCGTGACCCGGCCGCTGCCGAACCGGCGGCACAGCGCGCCCGCGATCACCATCGTGGCCACCGCCCCGGCCGACAGGCCGAGCAGCGCGAGCCCGAGGGCGGCGGATGAGGCTCCGGTCTGCTGCTTGACGGCGGGGACCCGGACCGCCCAGCTGGCGAAGATGAACCCGTGAACCGCGAAGACCGCGCACAGCGCGACCCGGGCCGCCCCCAGCCGGGCGGTATCCGTCCCCGACCTCGCGCGATCCGGCCCGGGCCTCGCGCGATCCGTCCGCGGCCTCGCGCGATCCCGCCCCGGCCCAGCGGGTTCCTCCGATTTCCGGCGCGGCATCCGTCCAGCATGCTGGACTTTGTTTACCAGCGGCACAAAATAAGATTATGCGCATGACGGAGATCGCGGCAAGGTCGCCAGCGAGCCCGCGAGGCCGCACCCAGCTCGGCCCGGCGCTGGCGCTGATCCACGGCGGGCGCGCGCCCACCCGCGCGGCCCTGGGCGCCGGGCTCGGCGTCACCCGCGCCACCGCGGGCGCGGTGGCCGCCGAACTGCAGGCGCGGCGGCTGATCCGGGTGGACACCGCACCGGGCGGCGGAACCCTCGGGCGTCCCTCGCACCGGCTCACCATCGACCCGGACGGGCCGGTAGCGCTCGCGGCCCAGATCCACCCCGACGGCTATCAGGTCGCGCTGGTCGGACTGGGCGGGCGGGTCGTCGCGGCCGCCGAGGCGACGTTGACCACGGCCGAGGATCCGGCGCGGGCCCTGGCCCTGGTCGCGGAGGCAGGCGCGCGGCTGCTCCGGCTGGCCGGGCGGGATTGCGTCGGGGCCGGGCTGGCCGTCCCCTCGGCGGTGGCCGAGCCGGGAGGCTTGGCGGTCAGCGCGCTGTACGTCGGCTGGCCGACCGGGACCCCGATCAGGGACGTGTTCGCCGACCAGGTCGAGCGGGCCGGGATCTCCGGTCCCCGCGGGCAGCGGTGCGCCTGCTCGACCGCGAACGACATCAACCTCGCCGCGCTGGCCGAGCACCGGCACGGAGCCGGCCGCGACGCCAGGCACCTGCTGGTCGTGGCCACCGGTCACCGCGGCGTAGGCGGCGCGCTGGTGCTCGATGGCACGCTGTACACGGGCAGCGGCGGTCTCGGCATGGAGGTCGGGCACGTCAGCGTCGACCCGCAGGGCCGGCCGTGCCGGTGCGGCAGCCGCGGCTGCCTCGACGTGGAGACCGACGCGCTGAGCTTCATGGACGCCGCGGGCCGGGCGCCGCGTGCCGGAGTTCCCGTCATCGAGCAGGCCACCGCCCTGCTGCGCCGGTACCCGGCCGATGCCGCCGTACGCGCCGCCGCCCGCGCCGTGATCGAGCGGCTGGGCCTCGGGCTGGCCGACTTGATCAACGTGCTCAATCCTGACCGCATACTCCTCGGCGGCCTGCACCAGGACCTGCTCGCGGCCGACCCAGGGCGGCTGCGCGCCGCCGTGGCCGCACGGAGCCCGTGGGGCCGGGGCAGCAGTGTCCCCGTGCTCGGCTGCGCCCTCGACAACGGGAGCCTCATCGGTGCCGCCGAGCTGGCCTGGCAGCCGGTGCTCGACGACCCGCTGATCATCGGGTCCCAGTAATTGGGGCCGGGTGTCGGCGAGCCGAGCGGTCATGTAGGCGTGCTCGGCCGCGTTCTGCGTGAGGGCCAGCGCCGCCTGGTACGCCCGCACGGCATCATCGGCCCGCCCCAGGCGCCGCAGCAGGTCGGCCCGGATGGCGTGGAACAGGTAGTACCGGCCCAGGTCCAGGCCGTCCACGATGGCCAGCGCGGCGGCCGGGCCGTTGACCTCGGCCACCGCGACGGCGCGGTTGAGCGCGACCACCGGGGTCGGCGCGACCACCATGAGCTGGTCATACAGGGTCAGGATCTGGGCCCAGTCGGTGGCGTCCGCGGTGGCCGCGTCGCTGTGCACGGCGTTGATCGCCGCCTGGATCTGGTACGGGCCGGGCTGACCACGGCGCAGGCAGCGCCGGACCAGGTCCTGCCCCTCGGCGATCAGCGCGGGGTCCCAGCGCGCCCGGTCCTGGTCGGCGAGCAGCACCAGGGCTCCGCCCGCACCGGTCCGCGCGGCCCGGCGTGACTCGGTGAGCAGCATCAGCGCGAGCAGGCCCATCGCCTCGGGCTCGTCCGGCATGAGCTCGGTCAGCAGCCGTCCCAGCCTGATCGCCTCGGCGCACAGGTCACCGCGCGACAGCCGCTCTCCCGAACTCGCCGTGTGTCCTTCGTTGAAGATCAGGTAGACCACGGCGAGCACCGCCGCCAGCCGCCCGGGCAGGTCGGCCTCGGCCGGGATGCGGTACGGGATTCCCGCGTCGCGGATCTTGCCCTTGGCCCGGACCAGGCGCTGGGCCATGGTGGGTTCCGGCACCAGGAACGCCCTCGCGATCTCCGCCGTGGTGAGCCCGCCCAGCAGCCGGAGCGTCAGCGCGACCTGGGCGCCGGTGCCCAGCGCCGGGTGGCAGCAGGTGAACATGAGCCGCAGCCGGTCATCGCGCACGGGCCCCTCCTGGTCTACCGGCTCGTCCTGGGCGTGCAGCAGCGCGGCCTGGGCGTGCTTGTCCGTGCGGGCCGCCTCGCGCCGCAGCCGGTCGATGGCCCGGTTGCGGGCGGTGGTGATGATCCAGCCGGCCGGGCTGGGCGGCAGCCCGGCCTCGGGCCACCGCCGGGCGGCCTCCGCGAACGCGTCCTGGACCGCGTCCTCGGCGGTGTCGATGTCGCCGAACACGCGGGTCAAGACGGCTACCGCGCGGCCGTACTCCTCGCGGAAAATCCGCTCGATACCGGCCAGCGCCGGTGGCGGCGTGCTCAGTCCTCGACCTCTTCCTGTAGCGGCCGCACCTCGACCGCGGCGGCGCACGCCCGGGTGGCCTTCTTGCCCCAGTCCAGCGCGGCGTCCAGATCCGCGGCCTTGACCACCCAGAAGCCGCCGATGTGCTCCTTGCCCTCGATGAACGGGCCGTCGGTAACCAGCACGTCGCCGCCCTGGACCTGAAGCACCGTGGCCGTGCTCGACGGGAACAGGCCCCCGGCGAAGACCCACGCGCCCGTGGCCTGAAGCTCGGCGTTCAGGGCGTCCACGTCGCGCACGATGGCCTCCACGGCCTCGGGCGCCGGAAGGTCGTCTTCGGCGTGGTACACGCTGAGCAGGTACTGCTTCATGCTGTTTCCTCCTAGGCGGTGACGCGATCCGCACCGGGCCAGCCTCTCACCTCCTGTACGAACGCCCGGGCCCGGAATCGACATGCTAGGGGAGAGCTGATACCAGGGATCGTTCGGCCGGGCACGCGAGCTCCTCCCCGGTCCGGCGCTGATACCACCGACCGTTCGGAAGAATGATCGTGGGTTTGATAAGGTCTAGACCTCAGGAGTCTGCGTGCCTGCCCGGTACAGGGGCCCAGACAGGCTCTAGTACGCGCAGGTGAGGGGGGCTGGGGAGGTGGGTGGGGCCGCCTCACGGCGAATCCCGGGGGCGGCGTCCGATAGTCTCGGAGCGCTGGCGATCACGGGGATCGACGAGGAGATTTAGTACTGTGACAATTCGCGTGGGAATCAACGGTTTCGGCCGCATCGGCCGTAACTTCTGGCGGGCCGTCAACGCCGCGGACGGCGACCGCGGGTTCGAGATCGTCGCGGCGAACGACCTCGGCGACATCGCCACCATGGCGCACCTGCTCAAGTACGACACCGTGCTCGGCACCCTGCCCGTCGACGTGTCCGTGTCGGGAGACGTCATCCGGGCCGGCGACAAGTCGATCAAGATCCTGGCCGAGCGCGAGCCGGCCAAGCTACCCTGGCGCGACCTCGGGGTGGACGTCGTGATCGAGTCCACCGGCCTGTTCACCACGGGCCCCGCGGCGCGGGCGCACATCGAGGGCGGCGCGAAGAAGGTCATCATCTCCGCGCCGGCCAAGGAGGAAGACATCACGATCGTGATGGGGGTCAACGACGAGAAGTACGACCCCGACGCCCACACGATCATCTCCAACGCCTCCTGCACCACGAACTGCGTGGCGCCGATGGCCAAGGTGCTGCTCGACAACTTCGGCATCGTCAAGGGCCTGATGACGACGGTGCACGCCTACACCCAGGACCAGAACCTCCAGGACGGCCCGCACAAGGACCTGCGCCGCGCCCGGGCCGCCGCGCTCAACATCGTGCCGACCTCCACCGGCGCCGCGAAGGCGACGAGCCTGGTGATCCCTGAGCTCAAGGGCAAGCTCGACGGCTACTCGCTGCGCGTCCCTGTCGCGGACGGCTCGATCACGGACCTGGTCGTGGAGCTGGGCCGCGATGTCACCAAGGACGAGGTCAACGCCGCGTTCAAGGCCGCCGCCGAGGGATCACTCAAGGGCATCGTCTACTACACCGAGGACCCGATCGTCTCGTCCGACATCGTCGGCTCGCCGGCGTCCTGCACATTCGACGCGTCGATCACGATGGCGCACGGCAACCAGGTGAAGGTCTTCGGCTGGTACGACAACGAGTGGGGCTACTCGAGCCGGCTCGTCGACCTGACCGCGCTCGTCGCCTCCCGGCTGCGGTAATGCGATCAATCGACGACCTGGAGGTCCTCGGCCGCCGCGTGCTGCTGCGGTCGGACCTGAACGTCCCGCTCGACCTTACCGGCACCGGGGAGATCACCGACGACGGCCGGATCCGGGCCAGCCTGCCGGTGATCAGCAAGCTGTCCGACCGGGGTGCGCGGGTGATCGTCCTGGCCCACCTCGGCCGGCCTGCGGGTGCTACGTTCGCCGAGCGCGCCGCCGGCGGCCCGTCGCTGCGGCCGGTCGCCGGACGGCTGGGCGAACTGCTCGGGCGGCCCGTCGCGTTCGCTGCCGACGTGGCCGGCCCTTCGGCCGAGGAGACCGCGTTCACCCTGGGCGACGAGGACGTCGCGGTGCTGGAGAACGTGCGCTTCGAGCCCGCCGAGACCAGCAAGGACGACGCCGAGCGGGCCGCCTTCGCGCAGCGGCTGGCCCGCTTCGGCGAGCTGTACGTGGACGACGCGTTCGGGGCGGTCCACCGCAAGCACGCGTCGGTTTACGAGCTGCCCGCGTTGCTCCCGCACGCCGCCGGCGACCTGGTGCGCGACGAGGTGATGGTGCTGCGCCAGCTGACCACCGATCCGGCGCGCCCGTTCGTGGTGGTGCTCGGCGGCAAGAAGCCGTCGGACAAGCTCGCGGTGATCGGCAACCTGCTCGGCCTGGCCGACCGCATCCTGGTCTGCGGCGGGATGGCATATACGTTCCTCGCCGCGCAGGGATACGAGGTCGGCAACTCGGTGCTCGAGGCCGACCAGATCCCCGCGGTCAAGGTCGTGATGGAGGAGGCGCAGCGGCGCGGCGTCGAGCTCGTGCTCCCTGTCGATCTGGTCGCGGCCACCCACTTCGCGCCCGACGCCGAGCACTCAGTGGTGCCGGTGACCGACTTCCCGGCCGACCGGGAAGGCATGGACGCGGGCCCGCAGACCCGCGCCCTGTTCGCGGAGAAGCTGGCCGACGCCAAGACGGTGTTCTGGAACGGGCCGGCCGGGGTGTTCGAGTTCCCGGCGTTCTCCGCGGGGACCCGGGCGGTGGCCGAGGCGGTGAGCCGCGTGAACGGGCTGACCGTGGTGGGCGGCGGCGACTCGGCCGCGGCGATCCGGGCGCTCGGCATGGACGAGAGCGCGTTCGGCCACATCTCGACCGGCGGCGGCGCGAGCCTGGAGTACCTGGAGGGCAAGACGCTGCCCGGGCTTATGGCGCTGGAGGACTGATCCGTGACCGACCGGCCCCGTGGCCGCGGCGCCGCCGGCAAGCGGCTGCCGCTGATGGCGGGCAACTGGAAGATGAACGAGAACCACCTCGAGGCGATCGCGCTCGTCCAGAAGCTCGCGTTCACGCTGACAGCAAAGGACTACGACCTCGTGGACGTGGCCGTGCTGCCGCCGTTCACCGCGCTGCGCAGCGTGCAGACCCTGATCGAAGGCGACAAGCTGCGGCTCATGTACGGCGCACAGGACCTGTCCCCGTACGACTCCGGCGCCTACACCGGCGACATCAGCGGGCCGATGCTGGCCAAGCTGGGCTGCCATTACGTGCTCGCCGGGCACTCCGAACGGCGCCGGTACCACGCGGAGACCGACGAGCTCGTCAACGCCAAGATGCAGGCGGCGCTGCGGTCCGGGATAACGCCGGTCCTGTGCGTGGGGGAGCCGTTCGAGGTCCGCCAGGCCGGCGACCAGGTCGAATGCTGCGTCGGCCAGCTCGACGGGTCGCTGAAGGGGATCCCGGCCGAGGCGGTGGCCGCCATGGTCATCGCCTACGAGCCGGTGTGGGCCATCGGGACCGGCGAAGTGGCTACCCCGCAGGACGCGCAGGAGATGACCTCGGCAATTAGGTCGCGGATTTCGGAGGTTCATGACGCCGAGACGGCGACGAGTGTGCGTATCCTGTATGGCGGGTCCGTTAAGCCCGGCAACATCGCGCCGATCATGGCGCAGCCGGACGTCGACGGCGCCCTCGTCGGCGGCGCGAGCCTCGACGCCGGGCAGTTCGCTCAGATCTGCCGGTATCGTGAACTGGCAGCATAGGCATTCATCAGCAGGAGATGGATAACAGAGATGATCATCGCGCTTTCCGTTATCCTGATCATCACCAGCGTCGTGATGGTCATGCTCGTCCTGCTGCACAAGGGTAAGGGCGGCGGGCTGTCCGACCTGTTCGGCGGCGGGGTGACGTCAACCCTTGGCTCCTCCTCCGTCGTCGAGCGGAATCTGGACCGGATCACCATCTTCTTCGGCGTCCTCTGGTTCGTCTGCATCATCGCTCTCGGCTTGCTGATCAATCGCTAACACGTACGTCTTCCCGCACCGAAGTTCTGGGTTAATAGCTCTATGGCCTTCAAGGGGTGATCTGTGAGTAGTGGCAACGCCATTCGCGGCAGCAGGGTCGGCGCGGGACCGATGGGAGAGGCCGAGCGCGGCGAGTCCGCGCCCCGGATCTGGGTGTCGTTCTGGTGCGCCAACAAGCACGAGACGCGGCCGAGCTTCGCGACCGACGCCTCGATCCCCGACACCTGGGAGTGCCCCCGGTGCGGCAACCCGGCCGGCCAGAGCGAGGAGAACCCTCCCGCCCCGCCGCGGGTCGAGCCCTACAAGACACACCTCGCGTACGTGAAGGAGCGCCGCAGCGACTCCGACGGCGAAGCCATCCTCGCCGAAGCCCTGGCCCGCCTCCGCGGCGCCTCCGCCTGAGCGTTATATAGTGCCGGCATGGCAGGGAACCGTGTCGGCAACTCCAACTGCTACACCGGCGCGAAAGCGCTGGTCAGCGGTAGCGTGGCCAAGGAGGCCTTGCCGTGACCGCCCAACCCGCAGAACCGGACGAGGCGCCCGTGCAGGTGCCCGCGCATGAACTGAGGAGGCTGCGGGCTCTGGCGAGGATCGCCTCACCTCAGGAACTGGCTGAGGCCGAGGAAGTGGCCCGGATGGAGGAACTGGACGCACTCGAGGCGACCGGGCGGACCGGCGAGCTGACAGACGAGCAGGCCCGGAGGATCCTTGGCGTCCCTGACCGGCGCGGTGATGAGGAATACCTGACCATCGATGAGGTGCGGCGGCGCCTGGGTCTGCCGCGGTGACGCTACGCCGGATCGTCATCGACGAACCGGTCTCGCTCTCGCTCGGCAAGTACCTGGACGACGCGGCGGGACTGGCCCAGGTCTTGGATGCGATCGATGCCCTCGCCGACGATCCCCGTCCGGCCGGTTCCGTGTCCTGGGGCCCGGTGGTGAGTCGGCTGCATGTCGGCCCGTACCGCGTGCTCTATGAGATCGGAGAGTCGACAATCTGGATCCGCCGCGTCGATCGCGTCATCTAGTCGCCACTTGGATCGCCGATCGCGCCAGGTTGTCGGCATTGTCGGCACAGGGAGCCGTCAGCGGATGGCACGGCCTTGGTAGCGCGGG
>CAVPLC010000013.1:0-50970 GCA_963705835.1 uncultured Actinomycetes bacterium | reverse complement strand
AACATACGGGGTTGGAACAGGGAAACGGGGCGAAGACGATGGCGGCGGTGGAAGCGAGTCGCGGCGCGCGAAATCGATGTGGCTGACCGGCACGGCGGGTCTGCTGGTGCTGGCTGTGGCCATCGTGATGATGGTCCTCGCCGCCCCCCAGGCCCACCAGGCGCCGCGTCACGACACCGTGACCTCGCACGTGACCCGCGACCAGCTGACCTCCTGGGTCTCGGCCACTCCCCAGCACTGGGTCCCCGCCGACCGCGCGCCCAGGCCCTAGCGACCCTCTTACGGGAGCGCCCCGTGCGCCCTGAGCGCCCTGTGTGCCCCCCTCCCGCGGCCCCCGCAGCACCGACACCGACCGCGGCCCCACGGTAACCCGATCGCCCGCCCCGGCACCCGCCCCCGCCGCCCCCGCCGCCCCCGCCGCAGCCTCGTCCGCCCCGGGCGTCCGGCCGTGGTAGGTGTCGATGTCCGTCTGCCACGCCCGCCCCGCCCGGGTCTGCGGGATGGCCGGGATGGCGAAGTCAAGCGGTTCCCACCACGCGTTGACCAGCACCAGGAAGTCGTCGTCCAGCAGCAGGCTGCCGTCCGGCGCCTGATCGGGGGCGTCCGAGCCGTCCAGGTAGATGCCGATCGCGAGCGCGTTGCGGTCGTCCCAGTCGGCCTGGGTCATCGCGGTCCCGGCCGGGGTGAACCAGCCGAGGTCGGAGGCCTCGGCGCCGGTGAGGAAGCGCCGCCTGCGGAACACCGGGTGCGACCGCCGGAACGCCACCAGGTTCTTGAAGGCCAGCAGGTCGCCGTCCACGGCGGACCAGTCGAACCAGGACACGTCGTTGTCCTGGCAGTACGCGTTGTTGTTCCTGCTGGGTCTCGGCCAGCTCGTCCCCGCCGAGCAGCATCGGCACGCCCAGCGACAGCAGCACGGTGGCCAGCATCGCCCGCGACTGCCGCGCCCGCAGCGCCAGCACCTCCGGGTCGCGTCGGCCCTCGGCGCCGCAGTTCCAGGAGCGGTTGTCGTCCGTCCCGTCCCGGTTGGACTCCCCGTTCGCCTCGTTGTGCTTGCCGTCGTAGGACACCAGGTCCCGCAAAGTGAAGCCGTCGTGCACGGTGATCAGGTTGATCGAGGCGGCCGGGCTCCGGCGGCCGGGGGCCCGTAACAGGTCGGACGACCCGGAGAACCTGGTCGCGAACTCCCCGATGCCGCCGGTCTTCTGGCTGCGCCAGAAGTCCCGCATGCTGTCCCGGTACTTGCCGTTCCACTCGTGCCACAGCACCGGGAACCGGCCTAGGTCGTAGCTGTCCATCTGCCCGACGTCCCAGGGCTCGGCGATGAGCTTGGCCTGCGACACCACGGATCCTGCGCGACCAGGTTGAAGAACGCGGACATGGGGCTGAACCCGCCCTCCTGCCGCGCCAGGGTGGCCGCGAGGTCGAACCTGAACCCGTCCACGTGCATCTCGGTCAGCCAGTACCGCAGCGAGTCCATGATCAGCCGCAGCGTGACGCTCTGCCCCGCGTTCAGCGAGTTGCCGGTCCCGGTGAAGCGTCCGGTAGTACCGGCTCGGGTCACCCGGGTCCAGCCGGTAGTAGGCCGGGTTGTCCAGCCCGCGGAAGCACAGCGTGGGGCCGCCCGCGCCGCCCTCGGCGGTGTGGGTTGAACACCACGTCGAGGATGACCTCCAGCCCCGCGTGATGCAGCGCCCGCACCATCGCCTTGAACTCGCCGACCTGCCCGCCGTCATGCCCCGCCCGCACCGCGGCGGAGTAGGAATGATGCGGCGCGAAGTACCCGATGGTGTTGTAACCCCAGTAGTCGCCGTCAGCCCCCGGTCCCGCAGGAACGCCTCGGGCACGTACTGATGGACCGGCAGCAGCTCCACCGCGGTCACGCCCAGCCCGGTGAGGTAGTCGACCACGGCCTGGTGCCCGAGCCCCGCGTAGGTGCCGCGCAGCGCCTCGGGTACGTCCGGGTGCCGCATGGTGAGGCCCTTGACGTGCACCTCGTAGATGATCGTGTCCGAGTAGCCGCACCGCGGCGGCGCGTCGGCGCCCCACCGGAACATCTGGTCCGTGACCAGGCTGACCGGCACGTGCCCGGCCGAGTCCAGCGAGCTCGCCGCCTCCGGGTTATGCGCGTCGTGGCCGAGCACCTCGGGCCCGAAGCTCACCTCCCCGCGCGTCGCCCGGGCGTAAGGATCGAGCAGCAACTTGGCCGGGTTGCAGCGCAATCCCCGCGCGGGCTCCCACGGCCCGTGCACCCGGAACCCGTAGGCCTGCCCGGCCCCGATCCCCGGCACGAACCCGTGCCAGACCCCGTTGTCGTAGGCGGGCAGCCGGACCCGGGTTTCCCCGCCCCCGTCGTCGAGCAGGCACACCTCGACGCCCTCGGCAATGCCCGAAGCCACCGCGAAATTGGTTCCCCCGTCGCGCATCGTCGCGCCCAGAGGCGACGCCAGGCCAGGAAATGCATCCGCCACGCGGCATACGTTACCGCAACCAGGAAACATCAGCTTGCTATTCGACCGTAAGTTCGATAACATGTCCGTAGCAGGTTGAGAAATTCATTTTTCCGAACGGACGGTACTGCGTGCCCCGGGCCCCGTTCCCCAGTCCCGGAGACAGCGAAGAGCCCGACGGCTCCCTGCCCGCGTGAAGGCCAGCCCTCCTCCCGGACAAGCAGTTCGTAGACGCCCTCTCTGCCACCCCTGACTCGCCGCCCGCCGTCCCCGCCAACCCTGCAGGCCGGGACGGCGGGCGGCCCGGCGGCCGGTCACCGCGGTGGCGATACCGGGAAGGGCCGGTCGTCGACGATGCGCTTCATCACGATCGTGGAGCTGATCCGGTGCACGCCGGGCAGGGTGGCGAGCTTCTCGTCGCGCATTACCTGGTATGAGACCAGGTTGGCGGTGGCGACCCGGATCAGGTAGTCCGGGTCGCCGAACAGCCGTTCCGCGTGGCGGACCTCCGGCACGTCGGCCAGTCCGCTCTCGAAGGCCGCGATCGTCGCCGCGTCTTCGCGGTCCATGGTGACCTGGACGAGCACCTCGAAGCCGAAGCCGATCGCGGCCGGATCGATGACGGCCCGGTAGCCGCGGATGGCCTTGGTACGCTCCAGCTCGCGCAGCCGCCGGTGGCACGGCGCCACGCTGAGCGAGACCCGCTGGGCGAGCTCGGTGACGGTCAGGCGCCCGTCCGCCTGAAGCTCGGCAAGTATCTTCCGGTCAACCGCATCCATCGCAAAGATTATTGCAGAGTATCGGCCACCAGAGCAAAAATATAGAAGAAAATGTCGGCAAAACTGGCGTAATTTATCAGCAGAGACACATTTCCTGCTGGAGGCCCGCGACCCGTCATGATCGACGTCCTCAACGACATCCCGATCGCCGCCACCGTGTTCGCCGTGCCGCAGTTCCTCCCGCAGATCCGCAAGCTCCGGGCCACCCGCGACACCGCCGGCGTGTCCTGGTCGTGGGCGGCCCTCACCAGCGTCAACAACGCGGCCTGGATCGCCTACTTCACCCTCGAGCACTACTGGACCGCGCTGATCCCGTCGTCGTCGGCGACGTTCCTCGCCGGCACGCTCACCCTGCTCCTCACCGTCCGGGGCCGGGCGAGCCTGCGGCCCTCGCTCCTGATCGGCACGTGGGCGGCGCTGCTGGTCACGGCGTACCTCGTCGCGGGGCGCGCCGGCCTGGGGGCCCTCCTCACCGCCGCGTTCGCCGTGCAGGTCACGCCGTCCATCTGGACCGCCTACCGGACGGCCCGCCCCACCGGCGTCTCATCCGGCACCTGGCTGCTCATCCTCGGCGAGCTGACCTGCTGGATGATCTTCGGGCTGTACAAATCCGATCCGCGCCTGATCACCCTCGGCGTCACCGGCGTGACGGCCAGCGCGCTCATGCTGGCCCGGATTCACCGGGTCCTAGATCGTCCGGCCTGGCCAGCCGCCCGGCGGTCCGCGGGAACAGGCGGCTGATGTACTTGACGGTCACGTCGGTGCCCGCCTGGGCATGGACCATGATCATGGGTAGTTTTGGGCAATATTTGCCCGTTTCTGCCCATGATCATGAAACAGCGCGGCGTGAAGGCTTGCTTAAGTTCCTGGCCGTGCGACTAGACCGCCTCGTCCCCATACAGATCCCGCCACAGACGCCTCAGGAACCTCTCGTCGCTGCCGTCGTCGTATTCGACCGCGTCGGAAAGCTCGTCATGCGGCAGTTCGGCAGGGCTGGCCAATCCCCGCCGAAGCTCGTCCTTGAAAACGCGGATCTCGTCATCGTCTGGTTCTGGCGAGCGAGCCCTCCGGACCAGGTCGCCATATGCCCCGTCGTACGCGTCGGGACTGCAGTAAGTGGCGGCGACGGCGATGAGCGTCGCGAACGGCCCATCAGGATGCCGTTCCCAGTAGAACGCGCTCACCGCGAATCTCCCTGCTGGTCGTCCTTGGGCGGGCGTGGGTACATGGTTACCACCTCGTACCCATCTCGTGCACGGTTTGGCCCGAACGCGAACACCACCACTCCGCCGTCGAAAGTCCCTGCTGGCCTGACGTCCGGTCCCGACGTGTCCGTATGGCCGTCGCGGAAGCGGGCACTCACCCACGCCGCCCGGCGCTCGCGGGCCACATCCATGCTGCCCTCGACCGGCTGCAGGCGCCAGCCCGTGCAGTACCGCTGTCCGTCGGGTCCAAGCAGGCTATTCACGTCCAGCGTCACCGGACGCGGAACCCGCCCGGCGGTGAACCCGGTGTCCAGCGCCGCTCTCACGAGCGGATGCTCGATGCCTCGCGCAAAGGCCATCGCGAACGCCTCCGGGTCTGTGATCCGCGAGGAGGAATCCCGGCAGCGGTGAGGTCTTTCCGGTGACGCCAGGCCGTCTATGCCGGCGGCTCGTTTAGCCGGGTCGAGCTGGGCGGGGTCTTCCAGGTAGGCCACCCGCCGCCGGTTCATCTCCTCGGTAACCCAGCCCTCATGCCGGATATGCGCGTGCCCGCCACCCCGGTCCAGCGCCGCGAACACCCGCTGCACCTCCGCCGGGCACCCGGCCGCCGCGGTCAGCCACGGCCGCTCCGCCCGATGCGCCTCGATGTACGCCGAAGCGTCCCCGCCCACGCGCTCCGGCAACCCGGCCCGCCCCGGCTCGAACCGCCGCAGCACCTCACCGCCGGCCGCCCGGAACGAGCTCTCGGCCTCCAGATCCGCCGCGTACTCCTCCCGGCTGCGCGGCTCGACCCGCAGCCGGATCGCACCCGCGTCACCGCCAGCCCGCAGGACATGCGGATCGGGCCTGTCATCACGGCCAGGCTCGTCCGCGCCGCGGTGAAGTTCACCCACACCGCCAGTATCGCCGCCATGCCACAATGCATCTCATCGACGAACGACCCTGGCTCAGGAGCATGGACACAGCGCAGATCGAGGTCTTCCTGGTTCGGGGCGGCCAGCTTCGTCGGGATCGAGCGGATCACCGGAACCGTGGGCGGCCGGTCCGGCACGTTCCTGCTCCAGGACGCGGGCACGGTCCAGGGCAGCATCGTCAGCGGCGACTGGTTCGTGATCCCCGGATCGGGCACCGGCCAGCTGGCCGGACTGCGCGGTGAGGGCGGCTTCCGCGCGAACCTGGGCGAAGGCGCCCAGGTCCACCTCGACTACTGGTTCGACTAACCGCCCCGCGGCCCCGATCTCGTGGCCCCGAACCATCACGCCGACCCCGGCAACCGCGCCACGAACACGTACTCCCGGCTCTCCTCACCGAACGGCTCTCGGCTGAAGCCCCCGTACAGCGCCTCCACCTCCAGCCCGGCCACGTCGAGCAGCCCCGAGGAACTGCGCGCCGAGCTGCGCCAGCACGGCTAGCGGCAGGCGACCACGGGGCCCGCATGGTGCCATAATGACGGCATGTCACGGCGTCGTGTCGTCACCCCGGTTGTCATCACCATCGGAGTTATCGCAGGCGGGACCGCTGTCGCGCGGCTTCTCGGCTACAAGCTGGGCGGCAACGTCGTGGTGCGGTGCCGCCAGGGTCACGTCTTCACCACCCTGTGGATTCCCGGCGTGAAGCTCAAGTCGCTGGACCTGGTGGTGGCCAGGGTGCAGCGCTGCCCGGTCGGCAAGCACTGGAGCCTCGTCGTCCCGGTGCGCGACGCCGACCTGACCGAAGGCGAACGGCAGTTCGCCAAGGAACATCACGACCTGCGGATTCCCTGACGGACCCCCCGAGACTGGCCAGCGCCCGCGCCCACTGGGCCGCCAAAGCCCGCCCGACCACCGAAGCCTGGCGGGTCGCCGCGGTCGCCATCCTGCTCGCGCTCGCCGCCGCCGGGCTGCGCGCCCACGGCACCTTCTCCCACGCCCCGAACTCCGCCGCGGCCGGGGCCAGCGGCGCCGCGGCGGCCATCGTGCTCTCGGCCGCCGAAGGCCTCGCGCTCGTCGCCTTCGTCATCGTGCTCGTCTCGGCGCGCCCGCAGCGCAAGCCCAAGGTCGACGAGGAGGAACCCCCGCGGCCGCCCCTGCCCTGGTGGGTGAAGACCCTCGGCGTGCTGCTGGCCGTGGCCGCGCTGGTCACCCCGTTCGCCGTGCTGCTCACCCGGAAGGCCCGCAAGACCCCCGCCCGGCCGCTGGCCGGCGCCCCGGGTACCGGGCTGCGCCACCTCACCGCGCCAGCCCCGGGCGCCGGCTCGATCTGGCCGGTGATCGTCGGCATGGCCATCGCCATCGCGGTCGTGCTCGCGCTGACCGTGCTGTCCCGCCGCAGGCGCCCGGCCGCCGCGCCGCGGGACCGCACCCGCCGGGCGCGCCAGGACCTGCTCGACAGCCTGGCCGCGGGCCGCGACGCGCTGACCGCGGGCGGCGAGCCCCGGGAGGCGATCATCGCGTGCTACGTGGCGATGGAGCGCGGCTTCGCGGCCGCCGGTTCGGCGCCGGCCGCCGCCGACACCCCGGCCGAGGTGCTGACCCGCGCCACCGACGCCGGGATCGTCAGGTCCGGATCCGCCGCGCTGCTGACCGGCCTGTTCCGCCGGGCCAGGTACAGCCGCCAGCCGATCACCAGCGCCGATTCCGACGCCGCCGCGGCCGCCCTGGACCAGATGCGCGCCGACCTGACCGACCCCGCGGCCGTGCCGTCATGAAACGCCCGCGCCTGGCCGCTGCCGCCGCCCTGACCGGGATCGCCGGCGTTCTCGTCGCCGGTTACGCCGCCGCCGGGCTCACGGGCCTGATCGACGTGGCCGCCGTCACCGCCCTCAGCATCCTGATCGTGGCGCGGGGGACGCTGCGGGGGGAGAAACCCCGGATCGTTCGGGGAAAAAATCCCCGGCAACAGCCGGTAACGGTCCGTACGGCGGACTTCCCCGCGTTCGCCAAGATCGCCTCGGACCTGGAGTGGGCGCAGATGTCCCAGCGGCACTACGAGCACCTGCTGCGCCCCGCGCTCGCCCGCCTTGCCGCCACGCTGAACCGGCCGCACGTGGACCTCACCGGCCCGCCCGCCGGGGACACCGACGGGCCCGGCGTGAACCGGGCCACGCTGGAGCGGATCGTCTCCGAGCTGGAAGCGGGGGAGCCGTGACCAAGGTAGCGACGGGCCCGGTCGCGGACACCGCGCGGCTGTGCGAGCGGGTCCTCACCGAGGTCGACCACGTCATCGTCGGCAAGCACGACACCGTGCAAATGGTCCTGCTCGGCGTGCTCGCCTCCGGCCACATCCTGATCGAGGACCTGCCCGGCCTGGGCAAGACGCTGCTGGCCCGCACGTTCGCCACGGTGCTCGGGCTGGAGTTCACCCGGGTCCAGTTCACCCCGGACATGCTGCCCGCCGACCTGACCGGCGCGATGGTGCTCGACCTGGCCACCGGCGAGGCGGTGTTCCGGCGCGGCCCGGTGTTCACCGGCCTGGTGCTGGCCGACGAGATCAACCGCACCCCGCCCAAGACGCAGGCCGCGCTGCTCGAGGCGATGGCCGAGGGCCAGGTCAGCGTGGACGGGATCACGCACCGACTGCCGAACCCGTTCGTGGTGCTGGCCACCGACAACCCGATCGAGTACGAGGGCACCTACCCGCTGCCCGAGGCGCAGCTCGACCGGTTCATCGCCCGGGTCAGCCTCGGCTACCTCGATGCCGAAGGCGAGGCCGAGATGGTCCGCCGCCGGCTGGCCCGCGGCTCCACCCCGCCGAACCCCCCGCAGGTCACCGACGCCGCCCGGCTGCTGGCCATGCGCGAGTCCCTGGAGGCCGTCCAGCTCCACCCCGACCTGCTCGCCTACGTGGTGTCCCTGGTCGGCGCCACCCGCACCCACCCCCAGGTCACCGTCGGCGCGTCGCCGCGCGGCACGCTGGCCGTCATCCAGCTGGCCCGCGGGCACGCGGTGCTCGACGGCCGCGACTACGTGACCCCCGAGGACATCAAGGCCGTCGCCGTGCCCGCGCTCGCGCACCGCCTGGTCCTGCGCCCGGAGATGTGGGTCCGCCAGGTGACAGGCCAGGACGTCGCGGCCGAGGTCCTGGCCCAGGTGCCCGTCCCGAGAGGCACCCCTTGAGAAGATCATTTATATTCCGAACGGTACGGCCTTCCCCGATCCCGCCAGGCCCCGCGCCGCCCGGCGCCCAAGCTGCCCCCGCGCCGCCAGGCGCCCAAGCTGGCCCCGCGCCGCCCGGCGCCCAAGCTAGCCCCGTGCGCTGGTACCCGAACGTCCGGACCCGGAGCCTGGCCACCGCGGCCCTGCTGGCCCTGGTCGCCGCGGTGCTGACCGGCCACGCCGCCCTGGTGCTGCTCGCCGCCCCCGCGCTAGGCGCGCTCGCGCTGCTCCCGCGGCGCCGCCGGGCCGCGGACCCAGCCGAGCTGGCCGTCGACGTCGCGCTGTCCGGCTCCCGCTGCTTCGAAGGCGAGGACGTGACGATCACCGCCACCGTCCGCGCCGAGCCGCTGGACGAGCTCATCCTCGAGCTGGACACCGCGCCCCAGGTCAGCCTGGCTCCCGCAGCCACGCGCACCCAGACCTTCCTGCACGCCGGGCCTGTCGCGGCGCAGTGGGTGATCCGCGCCGACCACTGGGGCCGGTACTCACCCGGCACGGTCCGGGTGACCGGCCGGGCCGGCGCGTTCGAGGCCGCGGCGCAGGCCGGCCTGGACCCGCTGGAGGTGTTCCCCCGCCCGGCCCGGATGCGCCCCCGGCTGGTGCCCGCCGAGCTGCTGCGCCGGATCGGCGAGCACACCGGCCGGGCCGTGGGCGACGGCGTGGAGTTCGCGGGCCTGCGGCCCTACGTGCCCGGCGACCAGCTACGGGACGTCAACCGGGCGGTCAGCATCCGGCGCGGCCAGCTGCACGTGAACCAGCGGGCCGCCCCGCGGGCCGCGGACCTGGTGGTGATGATCGACGCGTTCGGCGATTCCGGTCCGGTGTCGCAGGGCAGCCTGGACGTGGCCGTGCACGGCGCGGCCGCCCTGGTCACCGCGTACCTGCGGGTCAGCGACCGGGCCGGGCTCGTGGTGCTGGGCGGCATGCTGCGCTGGCTCGGGCCCGCCGCAGGCGACCGGCAGTTCTACCGCGTCGCCGAGATGATGCTCGCGGCCCGCTACGACAGCTTCGTCACCCCCGACGTCGGCCGCATCCCGCGCACCGCGCTGCCCCCCGGCACGCTCGTCGTGGTGTTCTCGCCGCTGCTCGATCCCCGGGGCTTCGGCGCCCTGACCGACCTGCGCCAGCGCGGCTTCCCCCTGATCGTGGTCGACACCCTGCGCGACGAGCCCCCGGCCGGAACCCGCCCCGACGCCCGCCTCGCGCTCCGCCTGTGGCGCCTGGAGCGCAGTGCGACCCGCGCTGCGCTACGAGCTCTCGGTATCCCCGTGCTGCGCTGGGACAGCGCTGCCGAGCTCGACAGCGTGCTCGCCCCCCTGCGCACCCCGCCCCCCGGCGCGCGCCGCCCCGCGGGCGCCTCACGCGCCGGAGGCCTTTCATGACCCAGCGCCCCGCCCCCGTCATGATCACGAAGCCTTTGCTACCCCAGAGAGTAGTAAACCCTTCGCGATCATGGAAAGACGCGTTGCGCGGCGCGAGCTTGGCGCTGGGGCTGCTGACGGTGGCGTGGCCGCTGGCGTGGGCGCCCGCATGGGCTTACCCGGTCGCCATCGCGGGCGCCGCCGCCGCTCTCGCCGCGGCCTTCACCGGCTGGCGGCAAGGCGCCGCGCTGGCCGTGGCGGCCGCGATCGCCGCCGCCGCGTTCTCCCGCGCCGGGACCGCGGTCCTAGCCGCCGAGGGCGTGTTCATCCTCGCCTACCTGATCACCGCCGAAGCCCCGCCGGGCCTGAGCCGGCCGGCAACGTGGCTCAGGCACCAGGTTCGCCTGGGCGTGGCCGGGCTCATCGCCAGCGGCGCGGTCCTGGCCGCGCTCGCCCTCCACCAGCCGAACGCCGCCTGGCTCTCCCTCGCCGGCCTGACCGCCGCGGTCGCCGCCTACCTCATCGCCCTGCCGCGCCGGCGGGTCTAGGTCCTCATCCCGCCTGCCGGCCCCGGTAGGCGCGCATCTTCGACCGGGCCCCGCAGACCTGCATGGAGCACCACCGGGACCGGCCGGACGCGGACCGGTCGTAGAACGCCCAGCCGCATAGATGCCCGGGGCAGCTCTTCAGGCGCGGCCACGTCCCGGCCACGCCCGCCTCGGCGATCGCGACCGCGACCGCGCCGACCACCCGGGCGAAGGGATCACCGTCGGCGCTCACCAGGCCGACCCGGCCCGCCGGATCGACGGTCGTGACCAGCCGGGCCGAGCCCAGCGCCACGCGCAGCCGCCCCGACGCCTCCGCGTCTTCCCGCCGGCCGGTGTGCGCCGCGAGCACCTGCCTGATCGCCTCGCGCAGTTCGGTCAGCCCGCGGTGCTCCGCGCCGGACAGCAGCGAGCCCGCGGCCAGCAGGCCCGCGGCCTGCAGCCACCCCGCGGCGTCCGCCGCCGTGCCCAGCAGGTCCGGCCCGAACTCCATGTTCAGCGTGTTGACCAGCGCCTGCACCAGCCGCAGCGAGCCGGGAGCGGGTGCCCTGGACCCGGGGTCACGGCCCGCAGTCGCCAGCACCGCGTTACCCAAAGTCATACCTATACGGTAACTTTTCTCGACGCCATGAGGCCCCAAACGTTACCGTTGAATAGTAATGAGCGGTAACGACGGCAGCCTAACAGGGGATGGCGTGCTGGCCAGGACGCCACGCGCTGCCGTGGTGACCGCGATCGCCGTGATGGCCGCGCTGCTCCCGGTGCTGCTCCTGGCCGCGTGCAGCCGCGCCGCCGCACCCGTCCCGCCGGCCGTCACGATGTCCTACTGCGGCGTCAACCCCCAGGTCAGGCCCGGCGTGGTGCTGGTGGTGTGCGACACCAACGACGTCACCGCCCGGGACCTGACGTGGACGGCGTGGGGGACGCCTACGGCGACCGCGACCGGCACGGCCACGGTCGACGTGTGCGCCTACTCCGACTGTCACACCGGTGCCTACAGTAACGTCCCGATCAGGCTGATCGCCTCGAAGATCGTCAGCTGCGCGGGCCCGAAGCGCGCGTACTCCTCGCTCCGGTACGTGTTCCCCGACGGCAATCCGTGGCCGGGCGTGCCCGCCAACCTGAATACCTCGGGTTACATCGCCGGGCCGAAGCGCGTCCTGCCGCCCGCCAACCAGACGGTCAGCCTCGGCTGCTAGCCCGGAGCGCCGGCCTGCGACGTCGCCGGGCTCATACGTCGATGTCCAGCGACGCCTCGCCAACGGCCGCCACCGTGTCCGGCACGGTGATGCCGAGGCGTTCGGCCAGGGCGCGGGCCCGGATCAGCAGCGGGTGGGCCTCGCCCAGCGCGGGGTGGCCGTGGGCCAGCAGGGTCCGGTCGAGCACCGGCTCGAGCAGGCGCGCCGCGTCCCCGGTCTCGCCCCGCGCGGCGCGGCGCAGCGCCTCGTCGTACCGGGCGGTGAGGATGACCGGGTGGCACGCGTCGATCCCGGCGCCCGCCAGCTCGGTCACCGAACGGAAGCATTCCTCCGCGCGCCGCCCCTCGCCGGCCCGGTCCGCGGCGCGGCCGAGCAGGACCAGCGTCCAGCCCCGCGCGGGCAGCGGCTGGTCCGCCGTGGCCTCGGCGTCGGCCAGCCGGCCCAGCGTGGCCAGCGCCCCGGCGAAGTCGCCGCGCAGCAGCGCGACCTCGCCCAGGGACCGGTCGAAGTCGGCGGCCAGCGGATCCAGGACGTCATCGAGCGGCCGGTCGGCCAGTTGCTCGCGGTCGGCCAGCAGCGCCGCCGTGGCCTGATCGGTCCGGCCCAGCTCGCCGGTGGCCAGCGCGAGCAGCCGCCGGGCGGTGTAACCGAGCCGGAACGAGACCCGGTCGCGGAACCAGTCGGTGGCCGCGGCCTGGTCGGCCAGCAGGTCGAGCACGGCCCGCGGGTGCTCGAGCACGAGCGCGGCCCTGACCAGCCAGAGCAGGTCCTCCTGCACCCGGTAGGAGGCGGCAAGGAACCGGCCGCGGCGGATGTCGGCGGCTTCCTCGAGGTAACGGCGCGCGGCCACCGGGTGCCCGGCCGCCAGCAGCGCCTGGCCCAGCACCAGCCGGGCCTCGGCGACGTCGGCGTGGGCCGGGTCGCGCAGCCGGGCCTGGCGGTCGGCGAGCAGTTGGGCCGCCAGCAGCACGCCCTCGACCACGTGCCCGCCGACCCGGGCGATGTCGGCCCGGGTGCGGGCGGTCACGGTCAGCCGCCGCCAGGCGGCCGCGCTCTCCGGCTGGCGTTCGGCCAGCGCCAGCCGGGTCCGGTAGGCGCCGGATATGGCCGTGCTGGCCTGCTGCCCGTGCCCGGTCTCGGCGGCCAGCGCGGCGAGGTTGGTGTCCGCCCGGGCGATCCGGGACACGTCGTGATCCAGGTCGTCCTCGGCCACCCGGCGGGACAGCCGCCAGGCGTCGGCGGCCGACCGGCGGTCCCCGTACCGGGCCGCGGCCAGCCCGAGGTGGCTCGCGGTGTCGCTGAGCCGCTGCCGGTCGTGCCCCGCGATATCGGCCCCGGCCGCCACGAGGTCCTGCCAGAGCGAGACCGTCCGCCGGGCCTCCCTGATGCACCGCTCGTGCAGCGTCCCGGCCTCGAGCAGGACCCGGACCACGACGGCGCTGGCGTTCGCCTCGGCCCGCGGGTCGGTCCCGCGGCGGGCCACCGCGCTCAGCGCCGTCTCGCCGCTTTCCAGCTCACGCGCCAGCGCGCCGGCGAGCCGGGTCAGGTCGCGTTCGAACCACAGCGCCGCCAGCCCGCGCGCCAACAGCTCGACCGGTCCGGCGGGATCGGCCAGGCAGGCCCGGAACGCGATGTCAGAAAGCCGCGCGGCGCTGTCGGCCGCGTCGGGCTCGGTGACGTGGGTGACCGACTCCGCGCAGTCCCGTAGCACCGGGCGCAGGAATCCGGTGAAAACGTCGCACCGGCCGGCCCACGCGGCGGCCGCGACCCGCCCCCACTCGCTGTCCGGCCAGCTGGGGGCGACTAGGTCGGTGCCCGCGGCGAGCTGCCGCTTCTCGGCGGTGGAGATGTCGCCGATCCCGTAGCCGACCTGGGTCATCAGCATCTGCTCGGCGCGGTGGAACGCGACGACGACGGCGAGCGCCGCGGCCGCGGCCGACCGGGCCGCGGTGACCGAGCCGATGTGCCCCGGCGGCGACCAGGCCGTCCGTCCGGGGAAGTCACGCCAGGCGTGCGCGGCGGCCAGCGCGACGAGCACCCGGCGGTTACGCACCTCGTTGTACAGCCACACCGCCGACCGCCCGGTTTCCCCGGGCAGCCGCACCGCGGCGGCCACGTTGTCGGCGCGGACCGCGTGGTAGGGCGTGTGGCGCAGGACGGCGGCGGCCGCCGCGGCGACGGCCGCGAGCCGCTCGTCCTGCGTGGTCACCGCGCTCATCACCCCGTTCACCCTCCACCAAGATCAACATGATAGGCCGTCATGATGAACATGAGACGACCGTGTTTACATAGGTAAAGCCCCTATGATTCCTTGGTGTTGATTTAGGTCATTCGGAGCCAAGTCCATGCCGGATGGGTAGTGAGGTGCTCGGCCCGGGGGCTGCCGCTCCCGGGCCGACGTATGTCGCGGCGGCGGCCGCGCGGGCCTGGGCGATCGCCGCGGCGACCGCGGCCGTCGGGGTGCCCGCCTCGGGCGCCGAGGCGGCCGCGTGGACCGTGCGGGGCTGGGCCGACGTTGCGGTCGGCTGCCTGGCCCTGGACGGCCCAGCCGAGTCCCCAGTCGAGTCCCCAGTCGAGTCCCCAGCCGACTCCGGAGCGCCCGGCGCCTTCGCGGGGCTCGATGAGGTGATCCGGTCCGTGCCGGTCGCCTCCGGCGGGCAGCACGCCGCCCGGCTGCGCCGGCTGCGGCGGTTCGCCGGGCCGGTGCCGCCGTGCTATCCGGACGCCCGTCCGGTGGACGGCCCGATCCGCGGCGTCCGGCCGGCCGCCTGGCTGGCCGCCGATCATCTCGCGGGCCTGGGCGAGCGGCTCATGATGACCGCGACCAGGCTGCCGTGGCACGCGCCGTGTCCCCTGCGCAGCGACCGGCAACTCGCCTGGGGTGCCCGCTACCGCTCGTCGCCCAGCGGTGCGCACCTCACCGTGGCCCTGCCGGTCGACCGGTGGCTGGCCCGCCGGACCTGGATGTGCCTGCCGGGACCGCCCGGCAACGGCAGCCCCTGCGGCCCCGGCCCGCGCGCCGCCGTCGCCGCCGTCGCCGAGGTCCCCTCGACCGCCACCCCGCTCGCCCAGCAGATCTGGCGCGGCATCCACGAAGGCGCGCACCTCGATCACCTGAGCGTCCTGGCCCGCTCCGGTGGAGGGGCGCCCAGCCCGGCGGAGTTCGGCGACGGGCTGCTGGCCGCCGAGTCGTACGCGATGGCCGTGGAGATCCTCGCCGCCGTCGAGTGCCTCCTGGCCGGGGAGGGCGCGGCGGTGTGGCAGCTCGGCGCGGGCCTGGTCGAGCGGGCCACCCGCCTGCCGGGCGGCTCCGATCCCGCGCCCGAGTTCACCGACCTGCCCACGCTGGCCGAGGTCTATGTCCTGGGACCGCTCCATGTCCTGGCCGGCGGCCCCCCAGCGCGGACGCTTCCCGCAGAGATCATCGGCGCGCTGCGCGCACGCTGGCGCGCCGCGTGCGCCGCCTACCCGCCCGCCGCCGCGTTCACCGCCGCCGCAGCCGAACTCCTCAGCGGGCGGGGGAGCGCCTTCTTAGCTATCGAGATGTCCGGCCTTAGCAGCCGAGACGTCCCGCCCTTACCCGCCACGATATTTATCAAAGTAAATCCTGTATAGATAGACATTGTTTATCTAGCTACATTAAACTCTCTGGTGGTAGTCATGGGATCCGGGCGGGAGGAGCCCGGGGGGAGCCGTGTGGGGCGGATGAGGGGAGGAACCGCCGAGGTCGAGGCGAAAGCCGCGCGCGCCGCGCGGTGACGCCCCGTCCGGCGGGAGGGTCATGCTGGATGGATACGACTTAGCATCGCGCGCTGCGTGAGCGCATCGCCTGCATACGCGCGACGGTCCCTGCGCCAGTCAGGTACCCATCACGCGCGAGCAAGATCAATTTGATGGCGCCGCATTTCAATGCCGCGTATTCGCCAATCCGATCTTTAAGCCCGTGGGGGGCGCAAATGAATTCGCCGGCTGTATACAGCCATTCCGCTTGCGTGTCACGGCCATGGCGCCCGTGACGTTCAGGACCCAGGTGACGGCCGAGCATGACGCTGACGGAGCCGGCCGTCACCTGGCAAACCTGCGCCGGGGGTCCGGCATGAGCGAGGTCGCCGAGCGCGCGGTACTGGGCGGGGAGGCCCTCGACGCGGCCATCAGGCACGCGCGCGCGGCGCTGGCCGCGCTGCTGCAGGTGGCCCACGGCGACGAGGGATCCCCGCTGATCGCCGAGGCGCGCGCCCTGCTGGCCACCCTGCTCGATCACCGGATCGAGCTGGCCGCGGCCCGGCTGGATGACGGCGATGCCGTCGCGGTGAGCGCCGCCCGCGCCGACCGCGACGAAGCCATCGCGGTGTCGGCCGCCCTGCTGTACTGGCTGCCGGACGGCGATCAGGCCTGGCCGGAGGTGGCGCTGACGGTCGGGCGCCTCAGCTACGACCGCTTCCGCGACCCGTGGCCCGGCGCCGAGCCGCCGGACCCGGACGACCTCGACGCGGCGTGCGACCTCCTGCTGCGCGGCGCACGGAAGGACGAGGCCGACGAGCGGACCGCGCTGTACCTCGTGCTGGCCCTGCGCGACCGGCAGCGCCTGCTGCCCACCCCGGCCGATGCGTTGGCGCTGATCACCTGGGGCGAGCGGTTGCTTAGCTTCCAGCGCTCAGCCTGAGCTCAGGCCACCGTTCCCGGAGCGGGCACCCCGACGGGGCTGGGGTAGGGCACTATCTCGCCGCACGCCCGCGCGAGCGGGGTGAGCAGCGCCGCGAGCTCGCCGGCGGCCTCCGCGCCGACGCGGGCCCAGGGCCGGGAAGCGGCCCGGTCGGTGGCCGCTTCCACGGCGTCGTGCGCCTCCCGGCCCGCGCGTGTGAGCTCGCCGCCCGGGCCGACGTCCGCCGCGCCGCCCGCGCCGACGTCCGCCGCGCTGCCCGCCGAGCCGTCCGCCGCGCTGCCCGCCGAGCCGTCTGCCTTGAGCCAGCCGCGGTCGGCCAGCCGGGCGCGAGCGGCCTCCCACTGCTCGTCGGTCCAGCCGCGGATCGGCTGCATGACCGAGCGCGGCAGGTCCAGGCCGCAGCGCAGCACGACCGCCTCGCAGCCGTCGACGTCCGCCGCGGCCAGCGCGGCCCAGTGCCCGTCGCCGCGATGCTCGCGGAAAATGGTGGCCGCCTGCCACAGCCGGGCCGCGGCCGAAGACCCCTCGGGTACACCTAGCTCCTCGCCGGGAACACCCAGCGCCACGTTCGCCGCGGCCAGCACCCGGCCCGCGCAGTCCAGCTCGCCGACCGCCCGCCACAGCAGGTCGGCCGCCGCTGCCACCTCCGCTTCCCGCCCCGCGAGCAGCCTGCCGAGCGCCTCGGCGGCGCCCGCGACCCGGATCCGCAGCGCCTCCTGCGGCGAGATCAGCTCCCAGATCCCCGGGATGGCCCGGCCGACGAACGCGGGCGCGAAGTTGAAGAACGACGCGCCGACCACCGCCGCGCCCGTCGGCCCGAGCGGCGCGAGCGGCGCGGCCCGGCCCGCGAAGTACCCTCGCCAGAACCCGCGCAGGCCCGCCTGCTCGAATGCCGAACGGCCCTCGGGCGCGAAGTAGGTCACCGCGTGGATGGGCTCGAACAACGTCCACATCACCCGAGCCGTATGCGCCGCGTCAGCCACGACCGCCTCCCCTTGGATCCCCATGGATCCCGTTGGACCCCTTGG
Source organism: uncultured Actinomycetes bacterium (assembly GCA_963705835.1). GTDB lineage: Bacteria > Actinomycetota > Actinomycetes > Streptosporangiales > Streptosporangiaceae > Palsa-504. Next base: position 33,607 of record CAVPLC010000013.1, on the reverse strand, counting down.
GCCCCTCTTCTGGGTTCCGCGGGGCCGCGTTCCTAGCCTAGAGCCGGGGTACTGGGTCCCATATGCGGACCAACCGGCCGCCGCCGCCGACCAACCGGCCGCCGCCGCCGACCAACCGGCCGCCACGGCGGACCAACTGGCCACCGTGGCGGAGCTGGCTGCCGTTCCTGGTCCGGCCGCTGCGCCGCGGCATCGTCATCTTCGCCCTGGTGCTGATCGTCGAGTACCTGGTGGTGCCCGAACTGGTCGGCGCGAGCAAGGACCTGTACCTGCTCGGCCAGGTGAACCCCCTCTGGCTGGTGGCGGGTCTGGTGCTGGAGGCCGCGAGCCTGTTCTGCTACGGCCTGCTGACCCGGGCCGTGCTCCCGCCGGGCTCGCACAACCCGGGCCTGTCCCGGTTGTTCCGCATCGACCTGGCCGCCGCGGCGGTCGCGCACGTCATCCCGGCCGGGACGGTGGGCAGCGCGGGGATCGGCTACCGCCTGTTCACCGCGGAGGGGATCAAGGGCAACGACGCCGCCGTGATGATGGCGACCAAGGGCCTGGGCTCGACCGTGGTGCTCAACGTCCTGCTGTGGCTGTCCCTGGTCGTCTCCATCCCGCTGGCCGGCTTTCATCCGATCTACGTGACCGTGGCCGTCGTCGGCGCCGTGTTGCTGCTCGCGGTCGCGCTGCTCACCCTCGGCATCACCCGTGGCGCCGAACGCGCCTCGCGCATCCTGCACGCCATCGGCGACCGGATCCCCGGCCTGACCGGCGACGGCCTGGAAAAGATCCTCAGGGACACCGCGGCGTCGGTGTCCGCGCTGGGCCGAGACCGGCGCGTCCTGGCCAGGTCACTGCTCTGGGCCTCGCTCAACTGGCTGCTCGACGCCGCCTCGCTGTGGTGCTTCGTGGCCGCCTTCGGGCGTTTCGTCAACCCGGTCGAGCTGTTCGCCGCCTACGGGATCGCCAACGTGGCGGGCGTGCTCCCGATCACCCCCGCCGGGCTGGGCGTCATCGACTCGCTGGCCCCGTTGCTGCTGGTCAGCTTCGGCGTCACCCGCAGCGTGGCCACCCTCGGCGTGCTGGGCTGGCGGCTGGTCAACTTCTGGCTGCCCATCCCGGCGGGCGCCGCCGCCTACGTATCCCTGAAGGTCCCCCGCGGCGCCGGCCTCAAGGCGATGCGCGCGGCCGTCCGCACGCTCCTGACCCGCGGCAACCATGGCCCGTCTGACCAGGTTCAGATTGGGCATAATGGAGGCGCGAACCCGTAGAACCAAGTAGGGAACCAGATTTCTTAAAAAATTTTCCGTCCCCCACCCATCCGATCCGGCTTCGGCCCCGAAGGTGCCTAATGAACCCGAGCGATTCGGACGCTTCCCGGTTCAGATCGGTGTCTGCGGATAGGAGGGGAGAGCGGGGCGATCTGGACGTCCTGCTTATCCACGTAGCCCGTGGCGACCAGGAAGCGTTCGAGGCGCTGTACGACCGGATGGTCGGCCCGGTATACGGCGTTATTCGCCGGGTTCTACGGGATCCGTCCCAGTCCGAGGAGGTCGCCCAAGAGGTCCTCCTCGAGGTGTGGCGGACCGCCGCGCGGTTCGACCCGGCCATGGGTGGCGCGGCGACGTGGGTGACGACCATCGCCCACCGCCGCGCCATCGACCGTATCCGGTCGACCACGGCCGCGGCCGAGCGCGAACACAAAACAGCAGACGTCCGCCCCCCACACGATGAGGTCGCCGAGGCAGTGGAAGCGAGTCTGGACCGCGAGCGGGTCCGGCGCTGCCTGGACAGCCTGACCGACATCCAGCGTGAGTCGATCACCCTGGCCTACTACGGCGGGAACAGCTACCGCCAGGTAGCGGAGCTGCTGAACGTCACCCTGGGGGCGATCAAGACCAGGATCCGCGACGGGCTGATCCGGATGCGCGACTGCCTGGGGGTGAACTCGTGAGGCTCATCGGCCAGGACGCGCACACCCTCACCGGGGCCTACGCCCTGGACGCGATGGACCGGGGCAAGGAACTCAACCGGTTCAACCGCCACCTGAACACCTGCTCGTCGTGCGCCGCCGAGGTCCGCGGGTTCCGCGAGGTCGCGACCTCGATGGCCTTCGCCGCCTCGATGGAGGCCCCGGCCGAGATGCGCGACCGGGTGATGGCCGCGGTGGCCCGCACCCGCCAGCTGCCGCCCGAGATCAGGACCCACGCCCGCCCGCGCCGCGCCCGGACCTGGGTGCCGTGGCTGTCCGGGGTGGTGGCCACGGCCTCGATCGTGGTCGCGGTGCTGTTCGGCTTCGCCCAGTCCCACACGCAGGGCGAGCTCAACCAGGCCCGGACCCAGAACCAGGCGCTGGCCTCCGAGCAAGCCCAGATCACCGCCGAACTCAGCCAGGCCCGCGCCCACGACCAGGCCCTCGCCCTGATCCTCGGCGCGCCGCACGTCACGCTGCTCTCGCAGTCCACGAGCAAGGGCGGCGTGGCCGTCGTCGTGCTCGACGCGGCCACGCGCAAGCTGGTCGTGGCGACGTCCGGGCTGCCCGCGCTGCCCGCGGGCAAGGTCTACCAGCTATGGCTGATCGGCCCGGTCAAGATCGTGTCCGCCGGGCTGCTGCCCACGGCCAATGCCGGGGTGACCACGCCGGTGATCGCGACCGGCATCGTCAAGGGCGACAAGCTCGGCCTGACCGTAGAGCCCGCCCCCGGCAGCAAGCAGCCCACCACGGTCCCGATCCTGGCCCTTCCGCTGCCCGTCTGAGACGCCCGGCGCTTCCGCTGCCCGTCTAGGACGGCCACCTCCAGCTCGTCACCTGGCCCCCGTTGATCACCACGGTGCCCAAGGGGTTTACCTCATCACCCCAGATCGTGTACGCCCCGCCGCGCAGGCCGGGATAAACCGCCGCGTACCTGGTCGCGCCCGGCATGTGACGCGCGCGGACCTGCGAGTGCGTGCGGTGCCCGCCCGGCTCGTCGTCCCGGCTGATCTCGATCTCACGCCCGTCCAGGTCGTCCGGCGTGTACAAGATCAGGGCGCCGATCTCGCCGCCGAGATCCATCACGACGGTGCCCGGGCCCGACGGCCCCATAGCCTTCTCTGTCATCACCAGCTCCTCGAGTCACGCAAACAGCGCAAACAGCGCCAACAGCGCCAACAGCGCAGACAACGCCAACAGCGCAGACAACGCAAACGGCTGGCGCCGCGGGCCCGGTGCGGACGGACCCGCGGCGCGTCCTGGAAAGGGGATCAGTGCGGGTGGTCGTAGCCGTCGTAAGGCGTCCCCAGATACGGGAACGTGCCCAGCGGCGGGTCGCCGATCGCGGGCGGGTCGGTGGTGAAGTCGGTGACCTCGGTCGCCACCTTGTCGGGGGTGAAGGACTTGTCGACCAGCGGCAACGTGACCCCGGCGATGGCCCGGATCTCGATCGTCACCACGTCGTCGATGACTCGGCGCCCGTTCGGGAAGCCGGCCAGGTCGCCGCCGAGCACCCCGAGGATGTTCGGCGACTTGGCCGGCGGGATCGAGGTGTTCAGCCTCAGCATGTCGGCGAGGACCGACCCGGTGAAGGTCGTGAATGTCTTGCTGACGATGCCCGCCGGGATGCCGGTGAGCAGGATCGCCTCCAGGTCGGCGCGCGGCGTCTTGGCCGCCACCGCCGCGGCCAGGTTCTTGAACGCGCCGGGGTACAGGACCGGCAGCAGCGCGGCCAGTTCCGGCTGGGTGACGAAACCGGCGAACTGCTTGTCGTCCGACGGCGGCAGCGAGTTCCACAGGTCCTTCTTGCCCATCGGGACGATCACCTCGTTGAACAGCGGGTTACCCAGCCGCGACACCTGCCGGAACGGTCCCGCGTTCACGTTCTCGCCGCTGTCCGCGTCCCACAGCGTGACCCGCTGCCGGCTCGCCGAGGTCCACACCCCGATGACCGGCTTGCCGGGCCTGGTCACCGCGGAGATCGGCACCTGGATCGCGATCGAGTGCACGTTCAGGCCGTTGGTGGCGTTCACGCCCGGCGCCGCCGGCGTGGAGATCACGTGCGCCTCCTGGAACGGCCGCAGGTCGCCCAGGTCGAAGATCGAGCCCAGGTCGACGAAGAACTCCTCGGCCCGCTGCCCGGCGAACACCGTGATCCCGCCGCCCAGGCTGTTTATGGCCGCGCCGGCCAGGGCCGCGTAGTTCGGCGTCGACCGCGGCCCGATGTTGCACGGCGGGCAGGGCAGGCCGCTGCCCAGCGTGGCGAACGAGCCGCCGGAGACCACCGACACGTCGTAGGTCTGGACGCGGTTCCAGTTCGGGCTGCTCAGCGACGTGATCTGACCCGTGTTGTAGAGGAAGGTGTCCGGGTCGCGAACCGTGGTGTGGAACCGGAACTGGTAGGAGATGTCGGCCCGGCCGTCCCCGTCGTTGTCGATGTGGATCTGGTAGAGCACGTCGTCGCCGAACTCAAAGAAGTTCGGCCCGCCCGACGGCAGTTGCAGCGGGATGTAGTTGGCGATCAGGGTGACGGTGTTGGGCTTGTCCGGGCTGACGAACGCGTACACGTCGGTACTGTCGGCGACCGGGTCCTTGGAGATCTCCGGCGCCTCGCGGTGCGATGACATTCAATTACCTCTTTGGCTCTTAGTGGCGGTTACCGGCGTTACCCGAAGGTCCGGCTGATGCGGGCGGCCAGGTCCTTGTCGCGCAGCCGAATCTGGCTGGTCCCGGAGAACACCTCGATGTCCCCGGACTTGGCGTCGCGCACGTGCACCACGAGGGGTCCGGACGCCGGCTTCGCGGCACCGGTGCCGCGCGGTGCTGACTCGCTCGCGGCTGCTGCCGGGCTTACCGCCGCTCCCAGGGCCGTGGCGGCCAGGCCGGCGGCTCCGGCCGTCGCGGCGCCCTGGAGCACAGAACGCCGCGAAACGCGCCTTGCATCGTGACTGGGCATGACGATCCTTTCGGTGTGTGGTTGGCAGGCACGTCGCCGCACACGAAGAGCACGCCAGAGGAGAGGAGGGATGGGCAGGGGGCGATCCGGCAGCCGGCCCGCGCGCGAGCCGGTGCCCAAGTCAGCTCGGATCTCACGTGGCCGTCATTGGCCGCCGGATCGCCTGTCACGCGTTTGCTTCGCCGCAACCCCGGCCGCGGATGGGTCACCGAAAAATAATTTTCGGTAACTTCCGCGCCGAGCCGCCCAAAACGGGCTGCCCAGAACAACCCGCCCGAAACGGGCCGCGCGCTCAGTCCTTACGGCCGGTGGCCGCCAGGCTGACGCCGAGCCTGATCATCACCAGCCCGCCCGTCCCGCCGATCAGCGCCAGCCGCCGCCGCGACGCCACGAACCACTGCCGGGCCGTCCCCGCCGCGGCCGCCCACGCGCTGTCCAGGACCAGCGCGATGGCCGGGAACAGCGCGCCGAGGATGATCATCTGCGCCGGAACCGGCAGGTGCCCGGGCGCGGTCGTGGTGAACTCGGGCAGCGCATGGCTGGCTGGCACCATGGCCCTAGGCTACGAACCTCCGTCAAACCATTTTTGTACCGAACGGTCCGTGGTTCCCGCCCCCGGCCGCCCGGCGCGCCGCGGGGCCTTAGTAGCATCCGGGCGTGATCCTGGTCCTCAACTCGGGCAGTTCCTCGGTAAAGTTCGCCGTGCTCGCCCCAGACTCCGGCGAGCGCGCGCTGACCGGCGAGGCCGAGAAGGTCGGCACGCCAGAGGCCACCCTCACGATCCAGCGGGACGGGCACGACCCCGCGACCGAGCGGCTGGCCGACGGCACCTACCACGACGTCATCTCCCGCATCCTGCACCACCTGACCGACGCCGGCCTGCCGCACCCGGCCGCCGCCGGCCACCGCGTGGTGCACGGCGGCGACCGGTTCACCGCCTCGGTCCTGGTCGACGACGAGGTGATCGACGCGATCCGCTCGTTCAGCCCGCTGGCGCCGCTGCAGAACCCGCAGGACCTGGCCGGCATCGAGGCGGTCCGTGCCGTCCTGCCCGACCTGCCGCAGGTGGCGGTGTTCGACACCGCGTTCCACCAGACCATGCCGCCGGCCGCGTACCGCTACGCGGTGCCCGAGGAGTGGTACGCCCGCTACCAGGTGCGCCGGTACGGGTTCCACGGCACCAGCTACCGCTTCGTCACCGAACGCGCCGCCGCCCTGCTGGGCCGCCCCCTCACCGAACTCCGCCTGGTCACCGCCCACCTCGGCAACGGCTGCAGCGCCGCCGCGGTGCGCGACGGCGTGTCCGTGGACACCACGATGGGCCTCACCCCGCTGGAGGGGCTGGTCATGGGGACCCGCTCCGGCGACATCGATCCCGCGGTGTTCGGGTACCTGGCCGACCGCGCCGGCCTGAACGAGACCGAGGTCACCAAGATCTTGAACACGGCCAGCGGCCTGGCCGGCCTGTCCGGCGTGAGCAACGACATGCGCACGGTCCAGGCCGCGGCCGCGGCCGGGAACGAACGAGCCCGGCTCGCCCTGGACGTCTTCGTGCACCGGCTCGCTAAGGCCATCGCCGCCATGGTGGTCGGCCTGGAGCGCCTCGACGCGCTGGTGTTCACCGGCGGCATCGGCGAGCGCAGCGCGCTGATCCGCGGCCGGGTCCTGGCCCGCCTGGGCTTCCTCGGCCTGGCCGAGGACCCCGAGGCCAACGCGGCGCACGGCCACGCGACCAACGGCCGCATCAGCCCGGACGGCCCGGTCCTGGCCCTGGTCGTGCCGACCGACGAGGAACTGATGATCGCCCGCGACACCGCCCGGCTGGTCGGGCGTGGCTGAGTCAGCTTGGGCGCCTGGCGGCGCGGGCCTGGTCCGCTACCGGGTCCTGGTCTCCGGCCGGGTCCAGGGCGTGTTCTTCCGCGACACCTGCCGCCGCCTCGCCCGGGAGAACGGCGTATCCGGCTGGGTCCGCAACCTCCCCGACGGCCGCGTCGAGGCGGTCTTCGAGGGGCCCGCGGAGAACGTCGCCCGCCTGGTCGACTGGTCCCGCCACGGCCCCCGCCTGGCCCTGGTCGACGACATCGGGATCCACCAGGAAACCCCGGAGGGACTCCCTGATTTCCAGATCCGCTAGAACCGGCAAGTCAGCCCACATTCCGTAACGTTTCCGGAACGCTCCCCTCCTACGGTTGTCTCAGCCTTGCCTGGGGGGCCGCACCGGCCGCAGGGGCCGGAAACGGCCAGGCAAGGGCAATGGGAGGGAAAAGGAGAAACCATGTCCATCCGACGATGGCTGGCGCTGCTCGCCGCGCCAGCCGCAATCCTGGCGCTGTCGACGCCCGCCATGGCCTCGACCGCCAAGACCGCTAAACACACCGCACCGAAAGGCACCGAGATCGTCCTGGCCGATACGGCGTTCGGCTGGTCGCTGGCCGTGGGGTCCGGGCCGTTCAAGAACTTCACGCTCTACTTCATCAGCTCCGACCACGGCCACAGCTACGGCTGCACCACCGGCGCGACCAGCACGCCGGTCGGCCCGATCACCTGCACGGGACCATCCAACGACAAGAACGCCGAATGGCCCGCCATCACCACCAACGGCAGGCCGATCGCGGGCCCCGGCGTGAGCCAGGCCCTGCTCGGCCGCGTCTACCGCAAGGGCGTCGGCTGGCAGGTCACCTACGCAGGCCACCCGCTGTACCTGTTCGACCAGGGCCCGGGCCAGGTCACCGGCGAGGGCTGGAACGAGCCGGGCCTGCCGCCGTGGCACGGCATCTGGTGGCTGATGTCCTCGGGCGGCAACCCCGTGCCGTGGGCCGGCACCCTCACCACGACCAAGATCAACGGCAAGAAGGTGCTGGCTGAGCCGTTCCTGACCGGCGTCGGCTGGGTCAAGTTCCCGGTCTACACGTTCAGCGGCGACGAGTCCTACGGCGGCTCGTGCTGGGCCAACTCCGGCTGCGCCCGCGCCTGGCCGCCGGTCCGCACCGACGGTGCCCCCGGCTGGTCCGGCGTCCCCGGCAACGCCATCGGCGAATTCGGCACGTTCAGCGGCCTGCAGGTCAGCTGGTACGGCCATCCGCTCTACATCTTCAGCAACGAGCAGCTCATGCCCACCGCGAACGGCGGCGCGACGCCGGTCGGCAACGGCAACGGCATCACGGCGTTCGGCGGCACGTTCAAGCTCGTCGTCAACCCGTAACGCACGAACAGGAGAGCCGGACCGGATCACGTCCGTCCGGCTCTCCCGCCGTTACTTTTTTTATCCGAACGGTCCAGCGATCCCCGCGGTCCTCACATGTACAAGCCGCCGTTGACCGGGTAGACCTGCCCGGTGATGTATCCCGACTCCGGATCGGCGAGGAACTCCACCACCCGGGCCACCTCGTTCGGCTCGCCGAGCCGGCCGACCGGGATCCGGGCCACGATCTTCTCCATCGCCGCGGGCGGCACCGCCGCGGTCATGTCGGTGGTGATGAACCCGGGCGTGACCGTGTTGACCGTGATGCCCTTGCTGGCCGTCTCCAGGGCCAGGCTCATGGTCAGCCCGAACATCCCCGACTTGGCCGCCGCGTAGTTGGCCTGCCCGAACCCGCCGGCCGAGCCGATCACCGAGGAGATGTTGACGATCCGGCCGTAGCCGCGGTCCAGCATGTGCTGCAGCACGCCCCGGGACAGGTAGAACGCGCCGGACAGGTTGACGTGGATGACGTGGTCCCACTCCTCGGGCGCCATCTTGCGTACCGTCTTGTCCACGGTGATGCCGGCGTTGTTGACCAGGATGTCCAGCTGCCCGTGCCGGTCCAGGACCTCGCCGATGACCCGCACGCAGTCCTCGTTGCGCCCGATGTTGCCCTGGTGGACGGTGACGCCGCGGTCGGCGTACTTGTCGGCGAACTGCCGCGCCGCCTCCACGTCGGCCGAGTAGCCCGCGGCGACGGTGACGCCGCGGTTCATCAGCCGCTCGCAGATGGCCAGCCCGATGCCGCGGATCCCGCCGGTGACGAGCGCGACCTGCCCGTTCATGTCAGCCATGGTTACCTCCGATGGGGTCAGCCGAACACGTACTCCCCGGGGGCGTCGGCGAGCGCCCGGTGCCGTCTGCTGCCCATGCCGGGCGGCTTTATGCGCGCTCCCGCCCGGGCGTCGGCCCATTCCGTCCAGTCCTCCCACCACGAGCCGCGGTGCTTGCTGGCCGAAGCCCGCCAGGCCTCGGGGTTCTCGGGGCGGGCCCGGCGGACTCGGCCGCCTCGTACCAGGCCTTGGGGCCGGGCGGGTTGACGATGCCGGCGATGTGCCCGCCGCTGGACAGCACGTAACGGACCTTGCCGCCCATCAGCCCGCCGGTCTTGTAGGACCCGTGCCAGGGCACGATGTGGTCGTTGATCGCGCCGACCACGTAGGTGTCGCTGGTCACGTCGGCCAGCGACAGCCGCTGCCCGGCCAGCTCGAGCTCGCCCCGGGCCAGCTCGTTGCGCATGTACAGCGAGCGCAGGTAGAACGAGTGCATCGCGGCGGGCATCCGGGTGCTGTCGCCGTTCCAGGCCAGGATGTCGAACGCGGGCGGGTCCTGGCCCATCAGCCAGTTCGACACCACGTAGCTGAAGATCAGGTCGTTGGAGCGCAGGATGTCGAAGGTGCCCGCCATCTGGCTGCCGTCCAGCACCCCCTTGGCCGCCATCTGCCGCTCCAGCCGGGCGACCGTCTTCTCGTCGGTGAACGCGCCGAGCACGCCGGGCTCGCTGTAGTCCAGCAGGGTGTTGAGCAGCGTGATCGAGCCGACCCGGTCGTCGCCCTTCTCGGTCAGGTAGGCGGCCAGCATGGCGGTCAGCGCGCCGCCCAGGCACAGCCCGATGATGTCGATCTTCGGCGAGCCGGTGATCTCGCTGATCACGTCCATGGCTTCGCGGGGGCCGTGGATCAGGTAGTCGTCCAGGGTCACGCCGCGCATGGAGGGGTCGGGGTTGCGGTAGGAGATCGCGAACACGGTGCGCTCGTGCTGGACCGCCCACTCCAGGAAGCTGCGGCCCGGCGCCAGGTCCATGACGTAGTACTTGTTGATCCACGGCGGGCTGGCCAGCACCGGGACCGCGCGGACCTGCTCGGTCTGCGGCGCGTACTGGATGAGCTCCATCAGGTCGTTCTTGAACACGATCTTGCCGGGCGTGGCGGCCAGGTTCTGCCCGACGGTGAACGGCCGGGTATCGACCTGGCGGGGGCGGCCGCCGTTGTTGACCAGGTCGTCGGCGAAGTTCCGGGCCCCGCTGGCCAGGCTGGCGCCGCCGGTGTCCAGCACCCGCTTGAGCGCGGCCGGATTGGTGAACAGGAAGTTGGTCGGCGCGAGCGCGTCCAGCAGGAAGCCGGTCGCGACCCGGGCCTTGGCGTCGTCGACGGCGTCGCCCGCCCCGGCCGCGAGCAGGTCGCTCATCAGCTGGGATGCGGCCAGGTAACCCTGCCGCACGGCGAAGAAGGCCGGGTTCTGGCTCCACGCCGGGTCCGCGAACCGCTTGTCGCCCTCCGGAACCGGCACCGGCGGCTCGGCCTCCAGGCCCAGCCAGCGGGCCGTGGCCACCGGCCCGGCCATCGTCACGCTGGTCCAGAAGCGCAGCGTCGCGGCGGCCGTGGCCGCGGGCTGCCGGGCCGCGCGCCGCAGCACCGACATGGTCGCCTGGCCCAGGCCCGCGGAGTCCACCGAGGCGAGCACGTCCGCCTCCGGTCCCAGCACCGCCGCCGCCGACTCGGCCGCCTGCCACGCCGTCTCGGTCATCTCGCGCCCTCCGGAGCTCGCCTGCCTCTCGACGCTACTTGGGCGCGCGCGGCCCGTAAAGGCCGACCGCGGGGACGGGCACGGCCGACGGAAGGCTGGCACGGCGGGAATCTACTGCGGGGCCGCGGGTCCCGCATCCAAGTCATCCGGATTGAGACCTGAGCAGGCCGTCCTCGGAGGCCAGGTTCAGGAAGGCCGCCGCGCACCGGAACGTATCGCCGATGGGTACGCCGGCGAGCCGGGCCTGGTACTCCCGGTACCTGGTCATCTCCCATTCCTGCCCGCGGGTCGGCAGGCTGGCCAGCACGGGTTCGGGTAGCGGCCGCCAGGTCCAGCACGCGATGGGCCCGGCGCCGGGGCTGTCGGGGTTGGGCTGCGGCTCGATGAAATCGGCGTGGTCCGCGTGGTAGCCCATCCAGTTCCGCACGAAGCGCAGCCCGCCGAACGTTCCCTCGATGACCCGGCGCTGCGCGGCGCCGTGCCTTGCCAGCACGGCGTCGTAGGCCTCTGGGTGGTAGCGCACCAGGGTCGCGTCGACCAGGGTGACCCACCACACCGCCTCGCTGATGGCCGTGAACGCGTGCGGGTGGTCCAGGCCCCTGGCCCGCAGCAGCCGGTCGATCGCGTCCCGGGTGGCCGTGATGGTCCAGCCGAGCGGCCCGCCCGCGGCCGGCGGGTCGCTGGCGTGCTGGCGGTTCCACGCCACCCGGCAGCGGGCCGAGCAGAACCGGGCGTGCTCACGGCGCGGCACGAACGAGGTGCCGCACTGCTCGCAGTTCCGGGTATCGATCACACTCGCCAATGTAACGCGTAACAGGGGCTGTGACCTGCATGACGCTCTATGCTTCTGGCAGTTTCTCCGCAGGGGCGCAGGTGACGGCGGTGACGATCAGCCCGCCGCGGGCCAGCCACCGGCCGGTCAGGCGGATCCCGGCCACGTGTGCCTCGAACGTGCCGGCGGCAGCCGGGAAGACCGCCGCGCCGCGGAAGCCGAGCCACTGCCCGGTCAGCGGGTACCACAGCTTGGCTACCGCCTCCTTGGCGCTGAACAGCAGCCGGTCCCATGCGACCATGGGCGCCTCCGCCCCGAGCCGGCCGATCCGCGCCCGCTCCGCGGCGGAGGCCAGCGACTCGATCAGCCCGGCCGGAAGCCCGGCGTCCGGTTCGGCGTCGATGCCGATGCCGGCCACGTCCGCCGCCCGCGCCACCGCGCACGCCAGGTAACCGGGGCAGTGGGTGATGCTGCCGGTCACCCCGGCCGGCCACAGCGGCTGGCCCGCCCGCCCGGCCAGGACCGGTGCCGCTGGCCACCCGAGCCTGGTCAGCGCCTGGTGAGCGCACCGCCGGCCCTCGGTGAACTCGGCCTGCCGCCGCGGCCCGGCGGTGCGGACCATCGCCTCCTCGGCGGGAAACAGCTTCCGGATCGGCTCAGCCTCCGGCTCGGGTCCGATGGTTTCTGCGGCTGCTGCCGACGGGGGCAGGATCTCGGCGATCACGCGGGCGCCCTACTGCGGCCTCAGCGCCATCCAGACCGCGTGCACCTCGGCCGTGCCGGGGTTGCGCCAGGTGTGCGGCTGGTCGCCGCGGAAGTGCAGCGTGCTCCCGACGTCCACCTGGTACAGCTGCCCGGTGACGGTGAACTCGAGCAGGCCGGCGGTGACGTGCACCAGTTCCTCACCCGGGTGCTGCATGGGCTTGCGCCCGCTGGTCGCGCCGGGCGCCACCGTGGCCCGCGCCCCGGCCAGCAGGAACCGGCCGTACGGGCCGGAGATGCTGTTCAGCGTGATGCCCTTGTGCGAGGTGTACACCGGCCGGTCCTCGTCCGGCGGGGTGAGCACCGCGACGTCGTCGTGGCCGACGTCCTCCTCCACGAAGTAGGAGACCGGCCGGCCGAGCGCGCCCGCGATCTTGAGCAGGGTGGTGATGGTCGGCACCATGCCGCCCTGCTCGATCTTGTGGATCGCGGCCGCCGACACGTCGGAGCGCTCGCCCAGCTGCTGCAGGGACAACCCCATCCGCTTGCGCAGGCTGAACACCTTGAGCCCGATGGAGCCGACGATGCGCTCCAGTTCCCCGGCCGCCCCGTCCGCGCGGGTCTTCGGCTGCACGTCCAGGCAGGGCGGTCCCTCGGTCCGCGGCACCCGGTTCATGGCGTACCCGCACCCTGGAACGGTGATGGTGTCTTGACGTTCAGCATGGCCACCGCCAGGATAGTGTACGAGTCATAGCGGATACTAAACGTCCCGTCCCCGCTTCGGGAAGAGGGTGCTCATGGCCCAGCGGATCGTGGTGATCGGCGGCGGCGCCGCGGGCATCGGCGCGGCCGGGGCGGCCAAGGCCGTGGACGCCTCCGCGGACGTCCGCGTCTACACCGAGTTCGAGGACGTCGGGTACAGCCCGTGCGGCATTCCTTATGTCCACGGCAAGGAGATTCCCGACTTCGAGCGGCTTTTTCTGGCGACAAAGGAAGCCTACGCGGGCCAGGGCATCGACATCCACTATGAGACACGGGTCACCGGGTTCAGCACCGAGCCGAAGACCGTGTCGGTGGCGGGCGAGGGCGAGGTCAGCTACGACAAGCTGGTCGTGGCCACCGGGTTCGACTACGCGAGCCCCGGCGTGCCCGGCGCCGACCTCGGCGGGCTGTACTACGTGAAGAACATCCGGCGGGCCATGGAATGGGACAAGGTTCTCGACGGCGTGCGCTCGGCGGTCGTGGTCGAGGCGTCGCCGCTGGGCCTGGAGATGGTCACCGCGCTGTGCCACCGCGGCATCCAGACGCACCTGATCGACCCGGGCGCGTGGGCCCTGTCGGTGGCCACCGATCCCGACATCGTCGCCCCGGTGCAGGATTCCTGGCGGGAGAAGGGCGCCGAGCTCCACTTCAACACCACCCTGACCGCCTTCCTCGGCGACGGCTCGATCCGCGCGGTCGCGACGTCGGCCGGGGAGATTCCGTGCGATCTCGCGGTCGTGTGCACCAAGAAGCAGGCCAGCACCGGCCTGGCCCGGGCCGCGGGGGTGCGGACCGGATCGGCGGACGGGATCATCGTCGACGAGCGGATGCACACCTCGGCGCCGGACGTGTGGGCGGCCGGCGACTGCATCGAGGTGCCGCACAGCGTGACCGAGATCCCGGTCCAGGGCCTGTCCGGCAGCCACGCCTACGCGCAGGGCAAGGTCGCGGGCACGAACGCGGCGGGCGGCCAGCGCCGCTACCAGCCGGTGAGCGTGCCGTGGGGCATGGTGGCCGGGGACTGGATGATCGGCGGCGTCTCGTTCAGCGAGACGATCGCCACCGCGCTCGGCATCCCCCACGTGGTCGGCGTCGCCGAGGGGATATCCCGCGCCCGCTACTACCCGGGAGTCGAGAAGATCAGGGTCAAGCTGCTGGCCGAGCCGAAGACGCTCAACCTCATCGGCGCGCAGATGGTGGGCCGCGAGGGGATCAAGGAGCGCGCCGACTTCCTGGCCATGGCGGTCCGGACCGGCATCACCATCGGCGAGCTGGCCACGATGGAGAACGTCTACTCGCCCCCGATCGGCGCGCTGAACGAGCCGATCGCGCTGGCCGCCCAGAACCTGCTGTCGGGACTGGGGTCCTGAGGTGTCGTTCTCCCGCTGGCTGCGAGCCACGTCAGAGCACTACCTGATGATCGCGGCGCAGGAGAAGATCGCCGCCAAGTACGGGGTGCCGCCGCCGCGGCGGCCTCGCGGGCGGGAGATCTTCTGGCTGCGCGTCTACGTCCCGGCCTACCGGGCCGTGCCGTGGCCGGTCCGGTCCTTCGTGATGCGGCGCCTGCCCGGCAGCCACCGCATGACCTGGACGAGAACGCAACATCCGCGCTGAGTACTCACAATCCCAGGAGGTTCCATGCCGATCACCATTCAGTCGCCGCGCGGCGAGGCCGGCGTCGACTCGCTGTACGACACCCAGGAGAAGGTCTTCGAGGACATCCGGGCCGAGCCGGGCGAGAAGGCGTTCGTGTTCATCCACTCCGTCCCCTTCGAGGGGTCGGTCTCCCTGGTCAACCTGCTCACCTCCACCCGCCTGGTGCGCAAGGGCTTCGACGTGTCGATCGTCCTGTACGGCCCGGGCGTGCTGCTGGCCTCACGGCACCGCGGCTACCCGACCATCGGCACCGAGGGCTTCCCCGGCAACCTGGCCGGGAACCGGCAGATCGAGACCCTGCTCAAGGAGGGCGCGACGGTCTACGCCTGCCGGTTCGCGATGGGCGCCCTGTACGGCTTCCGCGAGGAGGACCTCATCGACGGGGTGAAGGCGTTCAACCCGCTCGACGTGCTCGACTCCGCCCTCACCGCGTGGCGGGCCGGCGCCTTCCAGCTCAACACCTGGACCGTCTGAGGCTCATCTCCCGGGGTGCCGTCATAGCTCGGCGCCCCCGGGAGACCCCTAGGGGAAGGTGACGCGTGGACGGAATCCACGACGTGGGCGGCATGCACGGATTCGGCCAGGTGCCGGAGCTGACGGCCGCCGGGCCGTTCGCCGAGCCGTGGGAGGGGAAGGCCTTCGTCATCGGCGCGCTCTCGGCCCGGATCGCCGGCGGGAACTTGCATGCGATGCGCCACGCCATCGAGCGGGTGCCGCCATCGGAGTACCTGGCCGGGTACTGGAACCGGTGGACGATCGGGGCCCAGATCATGATGCAGGACAGCGGCATCGTCACCGACGAGGAGGTGCGGGCCCGGGCCGCGCGGCTGAGCGGGCAGGACGTACCCGAGCCGCCGGCGCCCACCCCGAACAAGCCGCAGATGCCCTCCGGCGGCGCCGGGAACCTCCGGGAGCGGGAAACCCCGCCCGTCTTCGCCGTGGGCGACCGGGTCCGGGTCGCCGACCGGGATCACGCGGGTCATACCAGGCTGCCCAGGTACGTCAGGCGGCGGACCGGGACGATCACCGCCCTGCAGCCGTGCCAGGTCTTCCCCGACACCGCCGCGCACTTCGTCGGCGAGAACCCGCAGCACTGCTACACGGTGGACTTCGACTCACGGGAGCTGTGGGGCCCAAGCGCGGAGCCGTTCCGCCTGTCCATTGACCTGTTCGAGCCGTACCTGGAGCCAGTCCCGTGAACCCCATGACGTCCGCATCCGAACATCTCGACCCCGCGCTGCGGGTGGAGGCGCTGGCCTCGCTGCTGATCGAGCGCGGGCTGCTCGACGAGGCCACCATCGAGACCTTCGTCAAGACCTACGAGCAGTCCGTCGGCCCGATGAACGGCGCCAAGGTGGTGGCCAGGGCGTGGACCGATCCCGAGTACCGGGCCCGGCTGCTGGCCGACGGGACCGCCGCGATCGCCGAACTCGGCTTCAAGGGCCCGCAGGGCGAGCACATCGTGGTGCTTGAGAACACCCCTACCCTGCACCACGTGGTGGTCTGCACGCTGTGCTCGTGCTACCCCTGGCCGGTGCTCGGCCTGCCGCCGTCCTGGTACAAGGATCCGGCGTACCGGGCCCGGGTGGTGCGCGAGCCGCGGCGGGTGCTCCGCGAGTTCGGGCTCGACCTCGACGACGGCGTCGAGATCCGGGTCCACGACTCCAGCTCCGAGGTCAGGTACATGGTGCTGCCCGAGCGCCCGGCCGGCACCGAGGGCGCCTCGGAGGAGGAGCTCGCCGCGCTGGTCACCCGGGACGCCATGGTCGGGGTGGCCAAGGTGACCGGGCCGTGAGCGGGCACGCCGATCCGGCGTATCTCCTGGACAACGCGGGCCCGGCCGCCCCGCCCCGCGACAACGGCGAGCTGGTGTTCGCCGCGCCGTGGGAAAGCCGGGCGTTCGGGGTCGCGCTCGCGCTGCACGACGCCGGGCGCATCGACTGGGAGGACTTCCGCCAGGCGCTGATCCGCGAGATCGGCGAGTGGGAGGCCGCCCACCCGTCCGGCGAGGGCTGGAGCTACTACGAGTGCTGGCTGCGGTCCCTGGAGCACCTGCTGACCGGCCACGACCTCATCGCCGCCGGCGACCTGCGGGCGCGGCTGGCCCTGCTGGCGGCGCGGCCGGCCGGTCATGATCACCGCCACGACCACCGGCATGAGTGAGCAGGACACCCGCCCGCACACGAACTCGGTCGTCGCCCGGTGGGAGGGCGGCTGGCGGTGCCGCGTCGCGGCCGGCGGATTCGACCTGATCGTTGACGAGCGGGAGAGTTCCGGCGGCACCGGCACCGGCCCGATGCCGACCGAATACCTGCTGGCCGCGATGGCCTCGTGTTACGCCCTCGCGCTGGCCTGGGCGGCCGGGAAACGGGGGATCACCCTGCCCGGCCTGGCCGTCACCGCCACCGGTACCTACGACGGCCCGCGGTTCGTCCGGCTCCAGCTCAGCGTCGACTCCGAGACGCCGCGCGACGTGGTCGAACGCCTCGTCGAGCCCGCCCTGCGCGCCTGCTACGTCTCCAACACCCTCGCCACCTCCCCCCCAGTCGAAGTCACCGTGGCCACCAGCCCTAGCCCGGACTCGCGCCCGGGGCAACCATGATCATGGTCGAGCCCCGGTCAGGCGACGGTCGAGGTCGGTCAGCGCGTCGGCGAAGCAGGCCAGCGGCGCTTCGGCCACGCCCGCGCCCACCTGGCCGGACCCGTCGCTGCGGTGCAGGATCCCGGTGGTCACCGCCGGGGTGCTGCCCAGCTCCACCACCTTGCGGACGTCCACCCCGAGCGGCGTCCCCGCGTTGTCCAGCACCGGGATCTTGAACCGGCTCGACCGCCCCGCGCACACCGCGGCCAGCCGCTCGGTGAGCTCGGCCGCCGCGCGCATCTGGCCGCCCAGGAGCTGGGCCACGGCCGGCGAGCCGGCCGCGGCCGCCGCGCCGAGCCCGCACAGCTCGAGCACCGCGCTGTCGCCGATGTCCCGGGCGCTGGTCTGCGGCCCCTGGCCGGGGTAGTACAGCGCATGGCCGACCTCCGGCGCCTCGGCCAGGAACCACCGGTCCGACCCGGCCAGCCTGATGCCGAACGTGGTCCCGTTCCGCGACATGGCGGTCACGATCGAGGCGTCCGGCACCTGCGCCGCCCACTCGGTCAGCGACCGGGCCGCGCCCATGGCCATGGTCAGGAAGAACAGGTGGTTAGAGGCCAGGAAGCGGGCGAAGGCGGCGCCGTCCGCGCCGCCGGTCTCGGCCAGGTACGGCAGCCACTCCCGGATCAGCAGGTTCGTCGCGGCCTGGGTGCGGACGTGCACGTCGTCGCCCATGGCCAGGGCCTGCGCGGCCAGCGCCAGGACGTCGAGCGGGCCGGTGCGGGCCAGGATCCGGCCGATCACCGGGGCGGCCACCTCGCGCAGGAAGACCAGCCGGGCCACCGCCGCCTCGCTGTCGCACCCGAACCAGGCCACCTCGCCCGGCCCCTGCGAGACCGGCGCGTACGCGGTCGTCCCCCCGGCCTGGTTGGCCAGCACGTACAGCGGCGCGCCCGCGCCGAGCGCGGTCGCCATCGGCACCACCACCCGGTGGGCGTTGGCCGGGCTGAGCCCGATCTCCTCCCGGCGCAGCCGGCCGTCGGCCTGCTCCGGGCCGGCCGCCAGCCCTTCGGCCACCGCCGCGGCCCGCATCGACCTGCGTAGCGGATCGGGGGCGTCCGCGTAGCCGATGGCCGGCCCGCAGTGCAGCAGGGTCGCGTCCGGCAGGCCCGGCACGGCCTGGCCCACCGTGGTGATGCCGGTCAGCAGCGGGATGCCCCGGTCGAGCCTGTGCAGGACCTCGGCGTTGGCCGCCTCGATGCGCTCGGCGTGGATCCCGTAGAGCCGTCCCAGCGCGGCGACCGCCGCGGGCTGGCCGCCGGCCGGTACCCGCCAGTCAACCGATACCACCGGCGCGCCCTGCTCCCGGATCGCGTCGCCAAACAGCGGCAGGCCCACGTTGACCACGCCGACACGATCCGGCAGGGACAGGGGCGCGCGAGTCTGCTCCGTCATGGCGTGCTCCGTTCCCTGGCGTCCTCGGGGTCTTCGGCGGCCTGCGGCTCCGATCCCGCGGCGCTGCGGCGGGCGGCGGCGATCAGCGCGTCCTCGGCGTCCCGGTACGCGTCCCGCCAGCGCCGTGCCTCGCCGGCCAGCCCGCGTGCCTCCGCCGCGACCTGGCCGGCCATCCTGGCCACCTCGTCCGGGGCGGCCCCGCCGAGCGTGGTCCGGCTGGCCACGATCTGCCACGGGTCCAGGACCGCGGACAGGTCATGGCCGGTCAGGCCCAGCGGCCGGCCGGTGATCTCCAGGGCCGAAGCGTCCAGCAGCGCGCCGTCGATGCCGCCGCCGCTGCGGCCCTCGGCGCTGGCCCGGCGGACCGCGTGGCCGACCACCCGGTAGGCGCTGCGGTAGTCGATCCCGCAGGCCTGCATGATGTACTCGGCCAGGTCGGTGGCCTGGGAGAAACCCGAATCGAGCGCGGCCCGCATCCTAGCCTCGTTCACCTGCAGGGTGCGCACCACGCCGGCGGTCAGCCGGGTGGTCCGCAGCGCGAGGTCGAGCGCCCGAGGGACCTCGCCGTAGGCGAAGATGAGGTTGTCGCTGCGGGCCGAGGGGGTCTTGGCCACCGCCATCAGCCCGGTCAGCCTGCCGATCAGGGTTCCGGCCGCCCCGCGGATGATGGACAGCGCGTACGGGTTCCGTTTTTGCGGCATGAGCACGCTGGCCCGGCTGTAGCCGTCGGCCAGGGTCACGTAGTCGAACTCCTGGCTGGCCCAGATCTCCAGGTCCTCGGCGAGCTTGGACTGGGCCAGGACCAGCCCCGCCGCCGCGCCGACCATCGCGAACAGGCCGTCGACCTGCCACATCGCGTCGCGGGTGTGCTCGGCGACGGTGCGGAAGCCCAGCAGCGCCGCGACGTGCCTGCGATCGGTGCGCAGCCGGGTGCCGTTCACGCACCCGGCGCCGCCGGGGCTGGCGTCGGTCCACGCCATCGCCTCGCTCAGCCGGCGGCCCTCACGCAGCACCGGGAACGCGAACGACAGGACGTAATGGCCGAACGTCGACGGCTGCGCGTGCTGCAGGTACGTCTGGTCGGCCATCAGCGTGGACGCGTGCTCACGGGCGCGGCCCGCGAGCTCGGCGGCCAGCGCGGCGGCCGCCTCGATGAGGTCCGCCAGGTCGTCGCGCAGGCGCAGCCGGAAGGCGACCCGCACCGCCTCCCGCCGGGGCCGCCCGGCGTGCAGCCAGCCTGCCACGTCCCCGACCCGGCCGACGAAGTACCGCTCGCGCGAGTTGTACGGCTCGCCGTTGGCCGGGTCGTAGGGAAACTCGCTGGCCGGGATCTCGATGACCTCGAGCAGCAGGGCGAGCAGGCGGCGGGCCGCGTCCGGCGGGATGACCCCGGCCGAGGCCAGGTCGAGCACGTGAGCGAGGTCGGCCAGGTTCATCCCGTGATGCAGGATCGGGGCATCGGCGTTCTCCAGTTCGAACCCGGCCTCGATCAGCTCGGCGGCCGGCGGCCCGACCGGAGGCCCAACAGGAGGCCCGGCCGATGGCCCGACCGGAGGCCCGGTCGGCCCCGGTCGTCACGGCCATTCCTCGGGCTCGGCCGCCCGGGCCGCACGGGCCCGCTCGACCACCAGGTCAACCATGCCCGGGCACGAGCCGGCGTCCGGCTGCGCGGTCAGCTCCGCCGCCTCGGCCGGGCCGAGCAGCCCCGCGTTCACCAGCGCCTGCTCCGCGCTGATGCCGTAGGCGCCGTCAGCACCGAACACCTCCTGCAGCCGCTCCTGCGCCCGGCGCGCGCCCATCCGCGGCGCCAGCAGGGCCAGGGCCCGCTCGCTGACCGGGTGGCGCGACAGGTTGCGGCGCATCGCCCCGGCGTCGACGGTCAGGCCCGCCAGCAGGCCGACCGCGGTCCGCAGCGCGGCGGTGGCCAGCAGGCAGGCCTCGGGCCACGCCACCCATTCCGCCTTCCAGCCGCGACCGTCCCGCTCGTGCTGCTGGACCATCGCCTCGGTCATCACGGCCGCGTTCGCCCGGACCAGCCGGGCCAGGGTGTCGAGATGCTCGCTCGCCTCCGGGTTGCGCTTGTGCGGCATCGTGATGCTGCCCACCGTGCCTGCCGCACTCGCCTCGGCGAGCTCGCCGATCTCCGGCCGCTGCAGCTCGTACACCTCGCCGCCGATCCTGGCCAGGGTGCCGCAGATCAGCGCGAGAAGCTGGGCGAATTCAGCGCCGCGGTCGCGGGCCGACAGCCACGAGATGCCGGGGTCGGCCAGCCCGAGCTCGGCGCAGAACCTGGCCCGCACGGTCAGGCCTTGGTCCCCGTAGAAGACCAGGCTGCCCACCCCGCCGCCGAGCTGCCCGACCAGCCAGCGGGGAGCGCCGTCACGGAGCCGGTCCAGGTGCCGGCGAACCTCGTCCGCCCATGACGCCGCCTTCCAGCCGAACGTCACCGGGCTGCCCGGCTGGCCATGCGTGCGGCCCGCCATCACGGTGGACCGGTGCGTCACGGCCAGCTCCAGCAGCCGGCCCTCGATCTGCCGCAGGTCGCGCCACACGAGGCCGCCGATCCGCCGCAGCGCCAGGGCGGTCCCGGTGTCGGTGATGTCCTGCACGGTGGCTCCGACGTACACGTACTGGCGTGCCTCTTCCGGGAGCACCTCGTGCAGCGCCCGGATCAGCCCGAGCATGGAGTGGGAGGTCTGCCGGGTCTGTTCCGCCGCGTACTCCAGGTCGAGCCGGCCGGGCCGCGCGTGCTCCGCGATGAGCTGGGCGGCGCCGGCCGGGATGATGCCCGTCGCGGCCTGGGCGCGGGCCAGCGCCACGATCACGTCCAGCCATCCGCGCAGCCGGCCCTCGTCGCCGAGCACCTCCCTGGCTTCGGCCGTCCCCCATAGGTGCTGGTAGATGAGCGAGTCGGTGATCCTGGTGCTCATCGCGGGGCCAAGGGGTCCAAGGCGGTCAGCGCCATCCGGAGTCCCTCATGGATCTGGGCCAGGCTCGCGCCCCAGGGCACCACCACCAGGCCCGCCTCGCCGCCGACGCGGTCCTCAAGCAGGCAGCACTTGGTGATCACCGCCGCGGTGCCGTCCGGCGCGCAGCCGTCCGGGTCAGCGCTCTCGGCCAGCTTGCGCGGGCACATGTCCACCATCGGCACGTCGCCGCCGTAGAACCAGTCGTGGATGGACCTGGACCGCGCGCACCCCACCAGCGTCCACGGCGCCCGCTCGGGGATCTCGTCCAGGTAGGAGACGGGAACCGCCGCTGGGGACCGGCCGGAGCCGCCCCCGGCCCGGCACGGGAACAGGTAGTGCCCCGCGGGCCGCGTGGCCGCCAGCTCATCCAGGTCCACCAGGTGCGGGACGAGCTCGACGGGCGGCAGGTCCTCGGCCACCTCGAGCACCCGGTTCAGCTGGTCGGCCAGCTTCGCCGGCCAGGGCGGCACGACCTCCACCACCCGGATCCGGATCGGGGCCGGGTCGAGGATGAAGCTCACGTGACCGTAACGGCCGCGCACGATCACGCACCGGGCGCCCGGCGCAAGCCGGGCCGCCACCCGGCCCATCTGGGTGGGCACGGCGGTATCCACATCGGGCGCGTCGACGGACGCGGTCTCGTCCGGCCGCGCGATCACCGACATCGTGGTGACGGGGGAGAACAGCGGGAGTTCGGACTCCTTGCTGACCTCCACCACCGCGCTGGCCTGGCCGTGACGGGCCACCAGGTACCGGGTCCGGCGGTAGACCGGCCGGCCAAGCAGGTAGCCGCGCAGGCTCTCCTCGTCGAGGGCCACCGGCACATCCGCCACGCTGACGTTGCGGTACTGGGAGGGAACCAGGTTCACCGTCAGGTCCGATGCGCGGGCAGCGAACCCGGTGACCATGCCCCGTAGGTGTCGGCCCGCAGGCCGAGCCGAAGGGTCTCCAGCCCGAGCGCATCGGCCGGGTGCACGTTGGCCAGGTTGACGTCGGGGCCGAACCGGCGCACGAACCAGGCCTGCTGCTGCTCCCGCGGGGCCTCGAACACGAGAAAGTCGGGGCCGCCCACCGAGACCAGCGCGGTGATCACGTCCTCGCGCACCGCGCCGGAGGCGTCGTAGATGCCGACGGTCCCGCTGGCGCGGCCCTCGGCCAGCACCCACGTCGCGCCCGCCTCGAGGTCAGCCGACAGCGCCTGGGCCCACTGCGCGGGCGTCAGCAGCACTCCCGGATCCTTGGGACCCACCTCGGCCAGGACGATGAAGTGCCGGGCGGCCTCGGCGATCAGCTCCCGCTTGGCGGCCTGATCCATGGTCACGGTGCCGGCCGACACCTCGACGCAGGGGAACCCGCACCCGCGGGCCCAGTCGAGAAACTCCATCGCCCGGCCTTGCGCCCAGGCGATCTCCAGCAGCTGACGCTTTTCGCCGCCTATCTAACCTACGACCCCCACGAAGGACCTAGCAGGCTGCTGAAAAAGTCAGAAATTTTAGTAACGAGGCGGCGCGCGGTGCGTCTCATTGAGCATGCGAGGAACCGATCAGCAGCAGGGACATGTTTTTAGCTACATCTCTCCGGCGCAGCGGGTACGCAAAGATCATCCGTTGCGGCCGATCCGCGCGATGGTAGACAAGGTACTCAAGGAACTCTCGCCTGAGTTCAACAAGATGTATTCCCAAGTGGGTCGTCGTCGCTTATTTCCGCCGGAGCAGTTGCTGCGCGCACTGCTGTTTTCATCCCGCCGGAGGGCCGGTAGTCGCCGTAGTAGAAGCACTTGCCGTCTTGCTCCGGCGGCAGGGTCGCGCCCATGGCGTTATAGAAGAATCGTCTCGATCCAGTCTCCGAAGCGCGCCTCTCCGGTGAAGCGCATGAGGTACATGGAAAGCTTGAAGGCCGCCCACGAACCGCACGGAATCTCAGCGTGGTAGCCGAAAACGTCGAGCGAACGCCCGAGACTTCCGTCGGGCGGCATTAGCCGCTCGTCGGGCCCGTAGCCGCCGGTGGCGTAGCACTGCGTCTTCAGCATGAAGTCGTAGCCGTTGATGCAGATCTGGCGGTAGCGCTCGTCGCCGGTGACGAGGTAAGCGGCCGCGGCGCTCGAAAAGGAATTGACGTGACTGTAGGCATGCACCGGGAGAACCTGGTGTGGGGCGGCCGTTTCGGCGAAAGGCCGCCAATAGTCGTGGTAGAGCCACGTGTCGGCGAACTCCTTGAAGAGCGGATCGCCGAAGAAGAGGTAAGCGCGGTAGAGGTTTTCCGAGAGGGTGTACCACTCCGGGGTATCGCCAGGGCCTGCGCCCCAAAAGTCATGACCGTCTGCGGGCTGGCGAGTGCGATCAAACGTTCGCGACGCCCATTCGACAGTCCTCCAGAGAGCAGCTACTGCTCTCTTGCTTCGACCGTACCGGCCGAGGTCGACGAGCCCACAGACAAGCTTGTCCCAGTCATAGACGCGCATGCGCGCATTGCCGTCGGGGGGAAGCGTTTCGAGCCAACCTTCGAAAAGCGCGTCCGCCTTCTCGATGGGCGCGCCATCGCCAGTCGCCCGGCCGAGTCGCACCATGCCGCTGATAAGTTGGCCGAAAATCACCGCGCTCGTCGACTGGCACCATCCCTTCATTCCCTCCCCCGGCGCCGGTCGTCCCGCTTCGCGACGAAAGCCCTTGAGTATGTTGTCGTTGGACAGTGAAGAATAGAGTCCGCGCGCCTGTTCGACCTGGGTCAGATGCATGCCGGGGAGCAGCCGGACATCCTGATAGTCGAACGCGTTCAGGACCGTCTTCCCTCTGGGCGTCACACCCGGAGTCAATTCGCTGCCGAACGCCTTCGCCATATCGGGTCACCACTCGAGTTTGATATCGGTCGGTCCACGACCGCACGGGACAATGAGGAACGACCCGTCGCGGCGCCACGGGACCGGCGCGCCGTCCGCCGTCCTGACCGACCTTGGCGTCTCGGACGCGAGAATCCGGAACGAGTAGGTCCGCCCCGGCGCGATCACATCCACGTCGCCTTCAGCAACAGCGATCCGAAGGGCCAATCCTCCGGAAAGTTGTTCGACCGAAAAAGTCGTCCACGCAAAGCCGCCGCCGCGATAAGCATTGGTCTCGCCATCGTCATCGTAGAGGGAGGAACGCGTCGATCCTTCGGGATAAGTGAGCAGCGTGATCTCGTCCGGCGCGTACGAGGAGAGATGTTGCGCCATCGGCCCGAGGGGGACGATCGCCCCGCAGCGGACGAAAAGCGGCAAACGATCGATGGGCGCTTCGACGCTGACCGCGGCCGGCCCCTCGTAACGCACGCCCGTCCAGAAATCGCACCAAGCGCCACGTGGCAGATAGACCGGCCAGTGCCGCGCGCCGTCGCGCGTCACTGGCGCGACGAGGAGATCGTCGCCCCACAGGAACTCGTTCGACCGGTCGAGCGCTTCAGGATCGTCCGGATAGTTCAGGGCCAGCATGCGCATGAGCGGCATGCCGGTCTCGTGCGCCTCGCGGACCAGCGTGTAGGTGTAAGGCATCAACCTGTAGCGGAGGTCGAGATAGCGCCGGCAGATCGCCTCGATCTCCGATCCGTAGGCCCATGGAACGTGCATGCGCCACCGTTGACCATGGCAGCGAAACACCGGATTGAACGCGCCGAACTGGAACCAGCGTGCGAAGAGCTCACCGCTCCGCGGCGCGACCGGGTAGAAGCCGCCGATGTCCGTTCCCCAGAGGGGCACGCCGGAGAGCCCTGTGTTGAGGCCGAGGCTTGCTTGCGCCTCGAGTGTCGTCCAGGTGTTGTTGATGTCGCCTGACCAGCAGGCGGCGCCGAAACGCTGCATCCCCGCGCCGCCCGAGCGGCAAAGAAGGAACGGTCGCCGATCAGGATTGTCGCGCGCCTCTCCGTCGGCGAAAGCCTGTTGGCGGAAAAGATCGAAGCGGTTGTGCAGCGCCAGACCGCCAGGCCTCTCAAGAACGTCAGGAGCGGTCGGTCCCTCGCCGCCGTCGAGCCACCAACCCTCGACGCCTTCCGCGTTCAGTCCGCGATGGGCGTCCCACCACCAGCGGCCGGCCGCTGGGTTCTCGAAGTCGATGAGGCGCTGGCCCTCATGGTAGTTGGTCGACGGCCGGGTCGCTGGGGTCACCTGCTCGTAACCATCGTCGAGCAGGAAGCCCTGTTCGACCGCGCCCGCGTAGAGCGGCGAGCCTTCGTGGACAACAGGATACTCGTGGGTGACAACGCGAAATCCCATTTCCTTAAACGCGGCGATCGCTGCCCGCGGCTCTGGGAAGACGCTGGGCTCGTAGTCGAGGCTCCCCACCGCGCGGTTCCAGCCCTTGCCGTCGCCGTAGGTCGAAAGAAGGATCAGCGCGTCACAGGGAAGCTTCTTGTCGCGGAACCTTATCGCGAGCGCCGGCACCTCGTCCGATCCGTCAAAATGCCGGGTCGACTGCAAGTAGCCGAGCGCCCATCGCGGCGGCATCGGCGCGTGACCGAGAAGATCGGCCGAGAGAGAAACGGCCTCGCGCAGATTTGCCCCCCCGAGGAAATAGAGGTCGAACGTCCGTGCTTCGGTCTCATAGTCGAAGCACACGCGGTCGCCCGACTTGCCGGCATCGATCGAGGCGGGCGCTGGATTGTCGAAGAAGAGTCCGTATCCAAGGTGCGAAAGAAGCAGCGGAATGGCGATGTCGCCGCCCGGTCCATGGTTGACGTGGCTATTCCAAAGACGGCGCGTCGCTCCAAGTCGATCCGAGGGCTGGCCGCCGTGGCCGAGGCCATAGAAATGCTGGTCGCCGACGATCTCGAACCCAAACCGTAGTCTCCCGCGCATCTCGATCGCGGCGAGATCGAGAACGAGTCGCGGCTCATCGCCGAGATCACGCAGCTCGAGCCTCCCGCTCTCGGCCAAAAGCCGGAGGGACAGGCCGCCCCCCGCGACGACATCCGTCGCGCGCGCTTCTGCGACCGCTCTCGCCCCGGCCCACGCCGCCTTCGGTAGGTAGGACGGCGCGGCTGCGGCTGCGGCGGAGCCGCCGAAGCGTAACCGCATCACGCCCTTCGCGCAGACCTCGACGGCTAACAGGATCGGCGCGCCCTTCACGACGATCTCTCCCGCCGCCGTCGCGAGTTGCATCATTCTGTCACTCTCGTGGAGCTGCCGCCGCGCGCGAAACCACGGCCGAGATAGAGCCGGATGACCTCGGGATTGACGAGGAGATCACCCGCCCGCCCCTCGAGTTGGTTGCGACCCTGTTCAAGAACGTAACCGTATTCGGCGACCGCGAGACACTGCCGCGCCCTTTGCTCGACCATCAGGACGGAGACACCGAGGGCGTTCACGTCTTTCACCATCTCGAACACCGTGTCCTGCACTTTCGGCGCCAGGCCCGCAGACGGTTCGTCGAGGATTAGGAGGCGCGGGTCGGACATCAAAGCCCGTCCGACCGCGAGCATCTGTCGTTGTCCGCCCGAAAGCGTCGCCGCCCGCTTGTTGAGCATCCCGCTCAGAAGCGGTAGCGCCGCCGACACCTTCGCAAACTGCGCGTCGAACCGATTGCGGATCGGAGTCGCGCCGATCTCGAGGTTTTCGCGCACCGACAAATCAGGAAAGACGTTGGAGATCTGCGGCACCATGTTGAGACCGAGCGTCGTGATGGCGCTTGGCCGCATATTGACGAGATCGCTCGTGGAGCCATCCGTCGCGTGAAGCACGATTGCTCCCTTGCGCGCCCGGACGAGCCCGTAGATCGTTTTCAGCAGCGTTGACTTGCCCGAGCCATTCGGCCCGATGACCGCGACGATAGCGCCACGCGGCACGTCGATGGCGACGTCATGCAGGATGTCCTCGTCCCCGTAGCCAGCGTGAAGTCCCGAGACAGTGAGAACGCTGCCGTTCATGCCTCCCCCGCCCTCGAATCCAACCGGCCGAGGTACGCCTCGATCACCCGCTCGTTCCGCTGAATCTCGTCGGGCGATCCGTCAGCGATGACGCGGCCCTCATCCATGACGATGATACGATCGCTGATAGTCATGACGACGTCCATATCGTGCTCGATGACGAGCATTGTGACGCCGTGTTCGACGCGAAGCTTTCGGATGTGGTCGAGAAGCTGCTCGGCGAGAACCGGCGCCACTCCGGCCATCGGCTCGTCAAGCAGAATCATGCGCGGCTCAGCCATCAGCGCCCTACCGAATTCGACCAGCTTGCGCTGCCCACCCGAAAGCGTGCCGGTGAAAGCGTCGACGAGGTGGGAAAGCCGCAGGGTTTCGATTGTAGCAAGCGCCCGCTCGCGCACCTCGCGCTCGCGCTTCACCACCCGGCCGTGGGCGGCGAGCGCCATGAAAAGCCCCTCTCCCAATTGGTTCTTGGCGGCGAGCATCAGGTTTTCCAGCACCGTCATTTTCGTCAGCACGCGCGGCGTCTGGAAGACGCGGACAAGGCCAGCTCGCGCGATCCGATCGCCCCGCCACCGTTCGATTCGCGATCCGGCGAAGCGGACCGCGCCAGCATCGGCGCGCATAAATCCGGAAATCAGATTGAACGCCGTCGTCTTGCCCGCGCCGTTGGGTCCGATCAACCCGGTGATCGATCCTTCCGCCACCTCAAAGCTCGCGCCATCGACCGCTACGACACCGCCGAAAGATTTCCTGAGCTCGCTTGCCTCGAGAAGCATTGCACCTCACTTCTCCAGGAGAAGCTGGCGACGATCGCCGAGAATCCCCTGCGGCCGGAACGCCATGAAAAGCACAAGCAGCAGCCCGACGAGAAAGAGGCGTAGGAAGGCGCGCGACCCGGAGTCGAAGAGCGACAGCGGGAAGAAGTTGAGAAAACGCGTGCCCGAGTAGAGGAGGCTGAAGAGGAAGGCGCCGAGCGGTATCGCCCAGATGCGATTTACCCCCCCGAGGATCAGGATCAGATAGGCGTAGAACGTCAGCGTCGGCAGGAAGTCCATCGGGCTGAACACCCCGATCTCCCACGCGAGCAGCAACCCGGAGAGTCCGCCGAGGATGGCGCCGAGGATGAGCGCCTGCATCTTGAAGGCGACGACGTTCTTGCCGGCGGCGACGACCGCGATCTCATCCTCCCGAATGCCCTTCAAGACCCGACCCCAGGGCGATCGTTCAAGGAAGCGGAATAGGGCGATCAGGAGAAGGAGGCTGGCCCACACGATTGTCGCCATCACGGCGTCGCGGCTCGGCGACCGCCCAACTAGCGTAGACACCGAGCCGCTGATCCAGTCGAGAAATGCTTGCCAGCCGCCGTTGAATATCGCTATCTGACCCGGCCCGAGCATCCCGATCGAACCGATCGGACCGCCGGTGATGTCCGAGAGGTTCAGCGCGAGATAGCGGATGATCTCGCCGCCGGCGACAGTGGCGATAGCGAGGTAGTCGGCGCGCAGTCGCAGCGCCGGCGCCCCCATGACAATCGCGAGAAAGACCGCCGCGAGAAGGCCGCCGACCGCCGCCAAGAGAAGCGGCGCCTCGAAGCGCACCACCAGAGATCGCCATGCCGTACGCGGCAACCGCCATGAAGGCGACGTGCCCGAAGTTCGGCAGACCGGCGAGCGAGTACTGGACATAGAGTCCAAGCGCCATAATGCCATAGATCCCGGCGATGACGGCAACGAACAGCCAGAACGATGGATTGAGGAAATCCATGTCAGAGCACCCGCGCCTTCCCGAAGAGGCCCTGGGGACGATAAAGAAGGAGGAGGATGAGCGCGACGAATGCGAGCACCGGTTTGAACCGCGCCTCGAGCCCGCCGAACAATCCCTCCCACGTTGAAAGCTCCATGACGAGCCCGAGCACGTAGCCGCCGGCAAGAGCGCCGTAGGCGCTGCCGATACCGCCCAGCACAGCGGTGGTGAAGATCATGAACAGCACCTGCGCGCCAATGTTAGGATCGACTGTGCCTTGTCACGGCGCAACATGATCCCGCCGATTCCGGCGAGCGCGCCGGCGAGGCTCCAGACGAGGGTTCCCATTCGTTCGACGTCGATGCCGGAGACCGCCGCGAGATCGCGATTGTCAGCGACCGCCCGCATCGCCTTACCCGGCGGTGGTTCGCGCCAGAAAATAGGCGACCGCCGGCACCGGCGATCAGGGTGATCGCGACCGCGACCGCCTGGCCGGGCGAGATGCGCACGAGGCCGAGATCGAATACCGCGGTCTGATCGATCGCCAGCTTGCGGATGCGGGGACCCGCGACGAGAAACACGACGTCACGCACCATCAGCGCGAGGCCGACCGTGATCAGCGAGGTGGCGACCAGCCCGCGGCCCGCGAGCGGCTTAAGCACCACGAAGTGAAGCACGACCGCGAGCGCCGCTGTCGCCAGAACCGCCGCTATCGCCGCAATGAAGAGGTTGAGCCCGAGCCCAGTATTGACGAGCAGCGCGACATAGGCGCCAAACGTCAGATATTCGCCGTACGCGAAATTGGCGATCCGCTGGATGCCGAATACCAGCGTGACGCCGACCCCCGTGAGCGCCAGGATCGTGCCCGTGATGATCCCGTTGACCGTGAGCTGGGCGAGATGCTGCAGCACGTGCCCGGCCGATCCTCTTCAGCAACGCAGGGAAGACAGGACGAGGCCGCCTCCCGCAAGACTGGGTCTGATTAAGGCTTGTAGATGATGGTGTTGACGACCTTCGACGTGCCATCCGCCTGATGCTGCCAGATGTCATACGCGAGCGCGTTGACGCGACCGTCGGCGGAGAAGTTCAGATCGCCAGTCGCGCCGACGAAATGGATCTTTTTCCCGCCATCACCGCCTTGATCGCGTCGTCGAGCTGCTCAAAGTTATACTTGCTCGCCCGGATCGTTGGTGATCGAGACGACGTGCTTGGCGATCTCTATCGGGTCCGCCGACTTGGCCTCAAGCGCGGCGAGGAAGGCGATGAATGGGCTGTCGAAGGCCTCGGCGACGAAGGACTGGAAGTTCACCCCGGCCTTCGCTTCCTTCTCGAATAAGGCTTTGAACGCGGGAAACGATGCGCCTGACGACGCGTTCGCCTGTGTCGCCCGCATGCCGGGATAGTTGTGGCTGCCGTGGGCGGCGCAGTCGATTGAGCGTGTCTGACCCGAAGCTCTTTGCCGGATTCCATTTGCCCGTGCGGATGAGCGGCTGTGTCAGCTTCTCGAAGGTTTGGCAGAAATCGATAAACAACCAACCGTCGGGATTGCCGTCGGCGACCTGTTGCGCTTCGGTATCGAGCGTCGGCTGATCCTGATTGTAGACGACGAACTTCGGGATCGTTCCACCGTCGGCGGTCCAGGCGTCCTTGAAGATGGCCGAGAGGGCCGCTCCATAGCCATCGTTGCGCGCCGCAACGTTGACCTTGGCCTTGGGGCCGAGTTCCTGCGCCAGGATGTGGGCGAGAACCTTGCCCTGAATATCGTCTGCCGCAACAGGCTCCCAGACGAGCGCGACCGGCCTTCCTGCGTTGAGCTTGCTCAGCGCCGGATTGGTGCCGCCAGTGAAGATCAGAACGTTGTTCGGAATCGTCACCGATGTCGCGACCGCGCTCGTCACCGATGAATAGAAGTCGCCGATGATGACTTGCACATGGTCGACGTTGACGAGTTTCTCGGCGCCTTCGACTCCCGGCTGCGGGCTGCCTTGGCTGTCCTGAGAGTCGGAAAGCTCGACTTTTATGCCCGAGAGTTTGAGACGGTCGAGCGACTTCTGAATCCGTTCGATGGCGAGCCGCGCCGCCTCGTTCCACGCTTGTCCGTCGGGCGCGGGGTCACCGGTCAGGCCCGCGAGCACGCCATATTTCAGGTCGAAGGTAACATCTCCCGCGAGACTTGCCGTCGAAATGACCATGAGGATCGCAGACGCGGCTGCCGCGAGCATCATCGGTTTACGCATGGTCATCCTCCCGTCACGCGACCGCCAACGCTCCATTGACTGGAAGTCCATTCGCGACCGTCGTTTCAATAGATAATACCGGAATCCCGCTTGTGTCCAAAATCCAGCGCAGGCGCTGGCCCTACTTACGCCACTCGCCGCCAGTTCATATAGCCGCTCGCGCCCGAGCGCCAAGCGCCATCCCACCAAATGCGGGGCGTGCACCAAATGTGTCAGAGCGCCGCTGGTGAAAACCGGGCCGACAGCGCGGATCCACACCGTCGGGGGAGTGACCGCTATTTGCGCCCAGCGGAAGTTCCGCGTTCGATGGCGCAAGGAACTGACTGCCCGTCACCCGACCGTGATTGCCTTCAGCTTGGTTAGATCCAGCAAGACAATGTTCCCGTAGTGGTGGCCGAAATTCTCGCGGAAAACGATGTTGCAGAACCTGATTCACGCGCTGGCGCGTCGATCCTGTAGGAGTCGCGCCAGAACTTCATGGGATAGGCGCAGCTCGAGCTTCAGACGTCTGTTGGGGCATTGTACCGACGCGGCTCAGCCGAGCGAGCGGATGATTTCGCGGTAAGCGGTCTCCGGAAACGCCTTCAGCGTTTTCGTGCGCACGAAGCCGAGGCCCCCGAGCTGCAGGACGTAACGGGCCATGACGGCGTCGTCCGGCGCCTCGCAGATTCCGACAAAGTCGAACTCGCCCATCACCAGGTAAAACTGCTTCATCTCGCCGCCCATGTCGGCCGGTCGCTTCTTGGCGGCGTCGGCCGGCACGGCGGAACTCCTTGGCTGCCTTGATGCCAGCGTCGGTCAGGTTGAAGAGCGCGATGTAGGTGGTCATTGTTTTCCTCCCGTATGATCTCTGCGCGGCATTACCTCAGCGTACAGGCTGGCCTTGGCCGACCTGTAGCCGACGGCGCCGAGAGGCAGGCCTCCTGGGCTCGGCGATTTGCCGAGAAGATGCGGCTGCCCCCCTTATTACCAACCTACCGGCCGCCCTGCCTCGATCTCGACCAGCCTTCGCTGTAGCTCTCGCCGGGCCTGCGTCGAAACCCGACGCCGAATGACAGCGCCCAACGCTCAAGCCGCGAAGTCCTGCACCAAATGCCCGGGCGAAACTTCTAGGTAGAGACGCCGCGGCGGGACGTAATCAAGCGGGCGCACCGAACTTAGGGCCTCCTCCGTCGAGGTGTCACGTCTCGAGAGATCGGCGCATAGGGTCAGGCGACGGGGCGGCCGCCATCAGCTTCCTGGTGTAGGGGTGATGTGGGTTCTCGATGATCGCAGCGCGCGGACCAATCTCCACAATCTCGCCGAGATACATGACGGCGATCCGATGGTTGACTCTTTCGACCACCGCGATGTCGTGCGAGATGAACAGGAAGGCGAGGTCCAGTTCGGCTTGCAACCGCATCAGCAAATTGATGACGCGTGCCTTCACCGAAACGTCAAGCGCCGATACCGCTTCATCCGCGACGATCAGCCTGGGCGAGAGCGCGAGCGCCCTCGCTATGGCGATGCGTTGTCGCTGGCCGCCCGAGAATTCATGCGGCAAACGCCTCGCCATGTCCGGCGTCAGCCCGACCCTGTGCAAGAGATCGGCCACCCGGTCGCGCGCCTGGCGCGGTCGAGCAAGACCATGCACGATGATCGGCTCGGCGATGGCTTGGCCAACGCTCTTGCGTGGATTGAGGCTGGCGAAAGGATCCTGAAACACCATCTGCATGCCCCGGCGGAGCTTGCGCAAGGATTTCGGAATCGAGCGCGCGGACATCCTGTCCTTCAAAGAGTACACGCCCTTCGCTCGGCTCGATGAGCCGCAGGATCGAGCGGCCTGTCGTCGACTTGCCACAGCCCGACTTGCCCACCAGCGCCAGCGTCTCGCCGGCGTGGAGCGAGAAGGAGACGTTCTCGACCGCATGCAGGCGGCGCCGAGGCTCTGCCGAAGATTCCCGAGCGGACGGGAAAACGGGTGACGAGATTGGCGACTTCAAGAAGGGGGCGTTGGTCAGAACGGACCGCATGGCCTCCCCAGCAGTTTGAATCACGAATTGGGTGAAGCGCCCTCGGCCCCGATCTCCGGCTCGGGAAATGGCCTTGGCGAGGGCTCCCCCTTCATCGAGCCAAGGCGCGGAACCGCCGCGATCAAGGCCTGAGTGTAAGAATGCCGCGG
>CAVPLC010000012.1:0-34946 GCA_963705835.1 uncultured Actinomycetes bacterium | reverse complement strand
GCCGCTCGCGTGGCTGGCCGACGCGCAGTCCTCCGGCCGCAAGGGCGAGTACCTCGAGCCGAGCAGGCAGCGGCTCGGCGCCTACGGCGGCGAGGTCGTCGACGGCCTGCGGCATCGGGCCGCAGACCAGGGCGTCGTACGTCAAGAACTGGCGCAACCACGTCGAGCCGTACCCGATCGCGCAGCTGCCGCTCGCGCAGCTCACCGGCGCAGCGCCTCACCGCGCATTACCGGCATGCTCGAGAAGTCCGGCCGGAAGGACCACCGGGCGGGCGAGGGCCTGTCGGCGCGGACGGTCCGCTACCTGCACACGATCATTCACGGCGTGCTCGGCCAGGCCGTGAGGGACGGGCTGCTGCTGCGCAACCCGGCCGACGCGGCGACGCCGCCGAGCGCGCAGGGAGGCGAAGGCGCCGGAGATGCACCCGTGGACGCCGGCGCAGCTCGCCGCGTTCCTGGGATGGGCCGAGGCGCACGCCGCAGAACTACGCCGCTCTGGCACCTGCTGGCCATGACCGGGATGCGCCGCGGCGAGGCCCTGGCGCTGCGCTGGCGCGACGTCGACCTCGAGCGGGCACGGTCGGCGTCCGCCGGTCGGCGGGCATGGTCCGCGTACGCCGGCGAGGGCGCCGAGATCGTCGAGGGCGACACCAAGAGCGGCAAGCCGCGGGTGGTCGACCTCGACGCGGACGCCGTGGCCGTGCTGCGGGCGCTGAAGGCCGAGCGCGGCGGCATGGCGCTGCAGCTGGCGAAGCCGGCGCGCTCGTGTTCGGCGACGATCGAGGGTGAGCACCGCAACCCGCGAGCACGTCTCGCGCCAGTTCGACCGCGACACCGAGCGGTGCCGGCCGCGCTCGGCAACGACGCCGTGCCGGTGATCCGGCTTCATGATCTGCGGCACACGCACGCCACGATCCTGCTGCTCGCCGCGCGAGCCGGTGCACGTCGTCTCGCCAGCGGCTCGGCCACGCCAGCGCCGATGGTCACGCATGACCATCTACGCGCACGTGCTGCCCGGCAACCAGCGCGACGCCGCCGACACGTTCGCCCGGCTGATCAGGGAGGCGCGCGGAGCATGACGAAGTGTCATGGAGTGTCACGGCCCGCCAGCTGGCCGAATTACAAGCCTCTGACCTGGGGAAATGTCGTGTCCGAGGGGGGACTTGAACCCCCATGCCCTTTACGGGCACTAGCACCTCAAGCTAGCGCGTCTGCCTATTCCGCCACCCGGACCCGCGACGCGTGCTACGCGTCGGCTGGCTTACCTTAGCAAACCGAGGGGCGTCAAGCGAAGTGCGCAAGAGGGCGAATCTGGACGCCTCGGGGTACGTCCGGACCGCCAGAACCCAGGGTGCGACGATAGTCCGGTGACAGCGAACCAGGTGACCGCGCAGGACGAGGTCGTGGACATATGCCGCGACCTGGTCAGGATCGACACGTCGAACCCGGGGGACCACTCGGGTCCCGGTGAGCGCGCGGCCGCGGAATATGTCGCCGGGTTCCTGGCCGGGGCCGGGATCGAGCCGGTGGTGCTGGAGTCGCATCCGAAGCGCACCAGCGTGGTGGCGCGCATCGGCGGCCGGGACGGCTCGCGGCCGGGGTTGCTGGTGCACGGGCACCTGGACGTGGTGCCGGCCAACGCGCCGGACTGGCGGCACGATCCGTTCTCGGGCGAAATCGCGGACGGCTGCGTGTGGGGACGCGGCGCGATCGACATGAAGGACATGGACGCGATGATGCTCGCGGTGGTCCGGCAGCGGCTGCGCGAGGGGAGGCCGCCCGCGCGCGACGTCGTGCTCGCCTTCACCGCGGACGAGGAGGCCGGGGGAACCTGGGGCGCCCGCTGGCTGGTGGACAACCATCCGGACCTGTTCGAGGGCGTCACCGAGGCGGTCGGCGAGGTCGGCGGGTTCAGCATGATGCTGGGCCGCCAACGGCTCTACCTGCTGCAGACCGCGGAGAAGGGGATGGCCTGGATGCGGCTGACCGCGCGGGGCACGGCCGGGCACGGCTCGATGATCCAGCCGGACAACGCGGTGACCGAGCTGGCCGAGGCGATCGGGAGGCTGGGGCGGCACGAGTGGCCCACCCGCCTCATCCCGTCCGTCCGGGCGTTCCTGGAAGGAGCATCTGAGGCCCTCGGCATCGAATTTATGCCGAACGATCCTGGGCTCGTGCTCAGCAAAATCGGGACAGTTTCGCGTGTCATAGGCGCAACTCTCAAGAATACGGTAAATCCGACAGTTCTGCGGGCCGGGTATAAAGTCAATGTCGTACCGCAGACCGCTACCGCGGAAATCGACGGGCGGTTCCTCCCCGGATATGAGGAGGAGTTCTTCGCCGAACTGGACCGGGTGCTCGGGCCGGGCGTGACGCGCGAGGTCATCCATTCCGACATTGCCCTGGAGACGACCCCTGATGGTGACCTGTACACGGCGATGACCAGGGCGCTTGTCGAGGAAGACCCCGATGGCCGGGTGATCCCCTACTGCCTGTCCGCCGGCACGGACGCCAAGTCGTTCAGCCGCCTGGGGCTGCGCTGCTTCGGCTTCACGCCGCTCCGGCTGCCGCCGGATCTGGACTTTTCGGGAATGTTCCACGGTATCGATGAAAGGGTCCCGGTCGAGGGCCTCCGCTTCGGAGCCCGTGTCCTGGACCGCTTTTTGGACTACTGTTAGCGCCTAACCTGAGGTCAGCCCCTGGATCGCAAACGGGGCATTGACCGTTTGGCATTTAATTCCGCGATCTTCATGCGGTGGGCACTCGTTGTGATGCTATGGTGACTCCCTGTACTCGACGGCCGTCGCTGACGGCTTCCCGCGTGCAGGAACCTCTCATCAAGCAAACCAAGGAGTACCCATGCGCCCGTGGGCACACTGGACGGCGAGGACGGCTGTGGTCGCAGTCGGCCTCGCGGCCGCCAGTGGTGGTCTGTCCGGCGTAGCTCTGGCCGGAACCGACGGCGGCAATGGCTCAGGAACTGTATCTGTGCTCAGCGGTAACGGCCTGCTCGCGCCGCTGAGCCTTCCGGTCGACATCTGCGGTGACGCCGCCGCGCTGCTGGGCATCGCGAACGCGGGCTGCCAGAGCGGTGCCGCATCCATCGTCACGCTGCCTGCCGCGGGCGACAGCACGGGCAGCGGGGCGAGCGGGGGCGTGTCGGTCGGGAGCGGTAACCAGGTTCATGCCCCGGTCACCGTTCCCGTCGATGTCTGCGGTAACGCGGTCGCGGTGCTCGGCGCCTCGGCCGCTGGCTGTGTTGGCGGTGCGAGCTCTTCCGGGACGAATGCCAACGGCGCGAACGCCTGCGGTCCGGGCGGCGGTTCGCGCCGCGCCGCGCCGCGCGGTGGCGCGACGTCGTGGCCGGGGTTCTCGCGGGACAGCGCGGGGCCGCTGGCGGGCCTGCGGCCCGTGTCTGGCCTGACGTCCTTGTCCGGTGTCACCGGTGACGGCATCCAGCCGGCGCAGGGATCCGGTGCTCAAGCCTTCGGTGACACGCTCAACGCGCCCGGCTCGGGCGCGGGTACCACGGATAGTCCCGCTGTTTCCCAGCTGGTCGGCCTCGGCGCCCTGCCGGGCCTGGCCGACCTGGTGTCCTCGGCCGGGCTGGCGAACCTGCCCGCCCCCGGCGGCGCCACGGGAGGCAGCATGCTCATGCCGGGCAGTGCGCTCAGTGCGGCGGACGCCTCCGGCATGAGCAGTGATTCCTTCGCGGCCCTCGCCATCGGAGCTCTGCTCGCCGGCGCAGCCGCACTGAAGATAGCCAGCCGTCGCGCACGCGACCGCAAAGCCGGAATTGGAGCAACGATATGAACAAGGCACGATGGGTTTCGGCTGCGGCAGGCACTGCGGTGCTCGCCGCGGCGTTCACGCTGCCGGGCGTGGGCGCGGCTTACGCCGACGGGGGCGGGAACGGCGACAGCGGAGTGTTTTCTGTCCTGTCGGGCAACAACGTGACCGCCCCGGTGAGCATCCCGGTGAACGTCTGCGGCGTGGCGGTGACCCTGCTGGGCGGGGCCGACGCCGGCTGCGCGGGCGGGGCCAGCTCGACCACCGTCATCAACGACCCGCAGTCCGGGGGCGGCAATGGCGACGCGGGCGTGGCCTCGATTGGATCGGGCAACACGGTCACCATCCCGGTGAGCGTGCCGGCGAACATCTGCGGCGTCTCGGGGGCCGTCGGCGGTTTCGCGGACTCGGGCTGCAAGGGCGGGTCCAAGAGCACCACGATCATCAACTCAGATGGTTCGGGCGGCGGTAACGGCGACGCGGGCCAGATCTCGGCCCTGTCGGGCAACAACGTCACCGCCCCGGTGAGCATCCCGGTGAACGTCTGCGGCATCGCCGTGGCCATCCTCGGCTTCTCCGACGCCGGCTGCGTGGGCGGCGCCAGCAGCACCACCATCATCGCCGACCCGCAGTCGGGGGGCGGCAACGGCGACGCGGGCCAGATCTCGGCGCTGGCGGGTAACAACGTGACCGCGCCGATCAGCGCGCCGGTGAACCTGTGCGGCATCTCGCTGGCCGTCGCTGGCTTCGCGGACTCGGGCTGCAAGGGCGGTTCCAAGTCGACCGTCAACCCGCAGCCCACCCCGACGCCGTGCCTGACCACCCCGCCGCCGACCTGCCAGTGCACCACCCCGCCCGCCACGCCGTCGACGCCATCGACGCCGTCCACGCCGTCCACGCCGTCCACGCCGTCCACGCCATCGACTCCGTCTACGCCGTCGACTCCGTCCATGCCGTCCACGGGCACGCCGCCGACCGGCACGGTGCCGACCGGTACCGGCGTGACCACCACGTCGCTGCCCGGGTCGACGTCGCTGCCGACCACCGGCGCCGACATCCTCGGCATGGCGGTAGTCGCGCTCGGCTGCCTCGGCCTCGGCCTCGGCGCCATGGTGATCGTCCGCCGTCGCCGCAACGGCGAGGCCCGGTAGCCGGTCCTGGCGCAAGAAGTACTGTGTGCGGCTCCCCCGGGTGGGGAGCCGCACACAGTCATATCCGGGCCAAGCGGGCGCGGCGCATCCGCCAAGTCGCGGGATGAGCTCACATTGTGCGGACTGGGCGTATGATTCGCCTTCGGAGGGTAGCCTTCCTGCTGCCGTCGGCGTTGAGCCGGAGCCTGGACAGTTCCCAGTCCCCGTATTCTGCGTGGTCGGCGAGGATTCGCCGAGCGGTGTCACGAGCGTCTCGGGACGTTCCGCGCGGCAGGTATACGACGAGGTAGGCGTACTCGGCCATCGGTCCTATTGTGCTTGAGTTCACCGGCGATTCAACCTGCGGTGGCAAAATCACCGGCTTGTCCCGGTGAACCCGAGGGAACACACCGAACCGGGCCGGCGGTTACAGCTGAAGGGCGGCGCGTGACCGCAGGTACCGTAGGACGGTCACGGCGCGGATGCGAGGACGGGAAGAGCGTGCCAGCAAGGGTGAAGGCGGGAAACGCCTCAGATAACAGGAGCGGCGGGGGCTCGAAGGCGAAGGCCGCCAACGGCGACGGCCGCGGCACGAAGCTGGTTATCGTCGAATCGCCGTCCAAGGCCCGGACGATCGCCGGGTACCTCGGCCGGGGCTACGTGGTCGAGTCCAGCGTCGGCCACATCCGCGACATGCCCGACCGCGCCGCCGAGATCCCGGCCAGGTACCGCGGTGAGCCGTGGGCCCGGCTCGGCGTCAACGTCGACGATAACTTCGAGGCTCTCTACGTCGTGCACAGCGACAAGCGGCCGCAGGTGTCCAAGCTCAAGGCCCTGCTGAAGGACGCCGACGAACTGCTGCTCGCCACCGATGAAGACCGCGAGGGCGAGGCCATCGCCTGGCATCTGGTCCAGGAGCTCAAGCCCAAGGTGCCCACCCACCGGATGGTCTTCCACGAGATCACGCCGGAGGCGATCGCCCGCGCCATCGCCAGCCCGCGCGACGTCGACCAGGGCCTGGTGGACGCCTACCAGGCGCGCCGCGTGCTGGACCGGCTGTACGGGTACGAGGTCTCGCCCGTGCTGTGGAAGAAGGTCATGCCCAAGCTGTCGGCCGGGCGCGTGCAGTCGGTCGCCACCAGGATGGTCGTCGACCGCGAGCGCGAGCGGATCGCCTTCCGCGCGGCCAGCTACGCTGACCTCGAGGCCGAGTTCGCGACGGCCGAGCATGGTCGGCGCGAGGACGGCGAGCCCACCTCGTTCACCGCGAACCTCGTCACCGTGGACGGCCGCCGGGTGGCGCAGGGACGGGATTTCACCTCCTCCGGCGAGCTGCGCAGCACCGATGTCCTGCACCTTGACGCCGCGGCCGCGGCCGCTCTGGCCGAGCGGCTCGACGGGGCGAGCTTCTCGGTCGCCAGCGTGGAGCGCAAGCCGTACCGGCGCTCGCCGTACGCGCCGTTCCGGACCACGACGCTGCAGCAGGAGGCGTCCCGCAAGCTCGGCTTCTCGGCCAAGCACACGATGTCGGTCGCGCAGCGGCTGTACGAGAACGGCTACATCACCTACATGCGAACCGACTCGGTCACGCTGTCCCAGACCGCGATCAGCGCGGCGCGCAGGCAGGCGGCCGAGCTCTACGGCGCCTCCTACGTGCCCGACGCGCCGCGCACCTACGCCAGCAAGGTCAAGAACGCGCAGGAGGCCCACGAGGCCATCCGTCCGGCCGGGGACAGCTTCCGTACCCCCGCCCAGGTCGCCAGGGACCGGCTGTCCTCCGACGAGCGGCGGCTGTACGAGCTGATCTGGCAGCGCACCGTCGCCTCCCAGATGAAGGACGCCACCGGCGAGTCGGTGTCGGTCCGGGTGGCGGGCACGTCCAGCGCGGGCGAGCGAGCCGAGTTCGGCGCGACCGGGAAGGTCATCAGCTTCTACGGGTTCCTCAAGGCCTACGTCGAGGGCGCCGACGACCCGACCGCCGACCTTGACGACCGGGAGCGCAGGCTGCCGCAGGTCGCGGAGAACGACCCGCTCACCGTGCTCCGGCTGGCCCCGGCCGAGCACTCCACCCGGCCGCCGGCCCGTTACACCGAGGCGTCGCTGGTCAAGGAGCTCGAGGACCGCGAGATCGGGCGGCCGTCCACCTACGCCAGCATCATCGGCACCATCCTGGACCGCGGCTACGTGTTCAAGAAGGGCACCGCGCTGGTCCCCTCGTTCCTGGCCTTCGCGGTCGTGACGCTGCTCGAGCGGCACTTCGGCCAGCTCGTCGACTACGAGTTCACCGCGCGGATGGAAGACGTCCTGGACGCGATCGCCCGCGGCGAGGCCGAGCGGGTCCCGTGGCTGCGCCGGTTCTACTTCGGCGCCAACGGTGACCGGGGCCTGAAGTCGCTGGTCAGCGACATCGGCGACATCGACGCGCGGGACGTCAGCTCGTTCCCGCTGGCCGGCACGGACATCGTGGTCCGGGTCGGCCGGTACGGCCCCTACCTGGAACGCGACGGGCAGCGGGTGAACGTCCCCGAGGACCTCGCGCCCGACGAACTGACCGTCGAGAAGGCCGAAGAGCTGTTCAGCCAGCCGAACGGCGACGTCGTGCTCGGTACCGACCCCGGCACCGGCCGCGTGCTGGTGGCCAAGGCCGGGCGGTTCGGTCCGTACGTGACCGAGCAGCTCGGCGAGGCTCTGCCAGCTTCATCTGGGCCGGCGTCGGCCAAGCCCAGGTCCTCGTCGCTGCTGAAGTCCATGTCGCTGGACTCGGTCACACTCGATGACGCGGTGCGGCTGCTGAGCCTGCCCCGCACCCTCGGCGAGCTCGACGGCGAGACCGTCACCGTGCAGAACGGCCGGTACGGGCCCTACGCGAAGAAGGGCTCGGACAGCCGGTCGCTGGAGTCCGAGGACCAGCTGTTCACGCTGACCCTGGCCGAGGCCAAGGAGCTGTTCGCCCAGCCGAAGACGCGCGGCCGCGGCGCCCGCGCCGCGGCCCCGCCGCTGCGCGAACTCGGCGACGACCCCGCGACCGGCAAGCCGATGGTGATCAAGGACGGCAGGTTCGGCCCGTACGTCACGGACGGGGAAACCAACGCCTCGCTCCGCAAGGGCGACGACGTCGCGACGGTGACGATCGAGCGCGCCGCCGAGCTCCTGGCCGACCGGCGGGCCGCGGCGCCGGCGCCGCGCCGCCGGGCCAGCACCGGCCGGGCGAGCACGACACGGAAGAAGGCGAGCACCACTGCCCGTTCAGTATCAAAGAGATCTTGACCTTCAAACCGGAACTAGTCGCACCTAAGGGCCGGGGCTTAAAATCACGATCAAGGACTAACCAGTTATGCGGCCTGCAGTGCCGATACGCTTTACGCCGTGAACTTCCGCGCCGGGGCAAGTCAGCGCGGGGCCGACCGGGGGCAGCTCGGGCGCGGCGCCGCGCGGCGGCACCATGCCCGCGAGCCGGGGGTGCTGTCCATCAAGCCGTTCCGGCGGCTGTGGATCGCGCTGTCCCTGTCCAGCCTCGGCGACTGGCTGAGCATCGTCGCCCTCACCGCGCTGGCGCCCTCGCTCACGTCCGGCGGCCTGCCGGCCAAGGGCTCGGCCGTCGGCGGCGTGTGGCTGGCCACGCTGCTGCCCGCGCTGCTGTTCGGGCCGCTGGCCGGGGCGGTGGCGGACCGGCTGGACCGCCGGATGACGATGATCGTGGGCGACGTCATCCGCGGCCTGCTGTTCCTGTCCATCCCGCTCTTCCCGCACCTGACGTGGATCTACATCGCCAAGTTCCTGGCCGGCGTGGCCACCCAGTTCTGGAGCCCGGCCACCTCCGCGTCCATCCCGAACCTGGTGCCCAAGGACAAGCTGGAGCGGGCCAACCAGCTCAGCCTGCTCACCACGTACGGCACCGCGCCGCTCGCGGCCGGCCTGTTCAGCGTGCTGGCGCTGGTCAGCGAGGGGATCAGCCGGGTCACGCCGCTGTTCCACGCCAGCAACGTGGACCTGGCCCTGTACTTCAACGCCGCCTCGTACTTCGTCTCCGCGCTGACCGTCTACTTCATCAGGGAGATCCCCAAGCGGCACGCCAGCGGGAAGATCTCCGTGCCTTCGACGGCCAGGTCCATCTGGGAGGGCTGGCGGTTCATCGGGAAGACCCCGGTGGTGCGCGGCCTGGTGGTCGGGATGGTGGGCGCGTTCGCCGGGGCCGGCGTGGTGGTCGGCCTTGGCTTCACCTACATCACCTACACGCTGCACGGCGGCAGCGCCGGCTGGGGGCTGGTCTTCGCCGCGATCTTCGTCGGCATGGCGCTCGGCATGGTCCTCGGCACCAAGGTGCTCGGAAACTTCAGCCGCCGCCGGCTGTTCGGGCTCACCATCGCGGCGGCCGCGATACCGCTCGCGCTCATCGGCCTGGTGCCGGTCCTGGGCGCGGTCGTCCTGTTCGTGGTGCTGCTCGGCGCGCTGTCCGGGATCGCGTACTCGACCGGCTTCACCATCGTCGGGCTCGAGGTGGACGACGATACCCGCGGCCGGGTCTTCGCCTTCTTCCAGTCCACCATCCAGGTCATCCTGTTCACCGTCATCATCCTCGCGCTGTCCATCTCGGCCGGCCTGACCAGGGTGATCGCGTCGCTGAACGGGACCGGTAACGTCAAGATCGGCAACGTCACCTACGCCTCGGCCGGGCAGAACGTGGTTATCCTGCTGGCGGCCGTGGTGGCGTTCCTGCTCGGCATACGGGCCTACCGGCAGATGGACGACCGGAAAGGGGCGCCGCTGCGCGAGGATCTGCTGGCGGCCGTCCGCAGCGAGCCGCTCTCCCCGCTGGTCGACGCCGTGCACGTGAACGGGAACACGCCACCGCCTCCGCCTCCCGGGCTGCTGATCGCCTTCGAGGGCGGGGAGGGCTCGGGCAAGACCACGCAGGCCAGGCTGATCTCGATCTGGCTGCGCGAACTCGGCTACGACGTGGAGACCACGCACGAGCCCGGCGCGACCAAGGTCGGGATGCGGCTGCGCGCGCTGCTGCTCGACACCGCGCACACCGGCATGTCGCCGCAGGCCGAGGCGCTCATGTACGCCGCCGACCGGGCCGAGCACGTCGCGTCCGTCA
Source organism: uncultured Actinomycetes bacterium (assembly GCA_963705835.1). Classification (GTDB taxonomy): domain Bacteria; phylum Actinomycetota; class Actinomycetes; order Streptosporangiales; family Streptosporangiaceae; genus Palsa-504. Next base: position 24,926 of record CAVPLC010000012.1, on the reverse strand, counting down.
TCGCGCCCGCGCTCGACCGGGGCGCGATCGTCATCACCGACCGGTACGTGGACTCCTCCCTGGCCTACCAGGGTGCGGGACGGAGGCTGCCGGTCGAGGAGATCGCCAGGTTCAACTGGTGGGCCACCGGCGGGCGGGTCCCCGACCTGACCATCCTGCTGGACATGGACCCCATCGCCGGCCTGCAGCGGCGCACGCGGTCGGCGGACCGGCTGGAGGCTGAGCCCGCCGAGTTCCACCAGCGGGTCCGGGCCGGCTTCCTCGCGCTGGCGCACGCCGATCCTTCGCGGTACCTCGTGCTCGACGCGGACCGGCCGCAGGAGGAGATCACCCGGACCATTCAGGACCGGATCCGCGGCATGCTGCCCGACCCGGTGCCCTCCGTGTCCGAGGCGTCGACCGGTGACTTCCCGGCGATCAAGGAAGAGGTCCTGGGTGACCGGCCTGTTCGATGAACTAGCCGGGCAGGACGCGGTGGTGGCGCAGCTCTCGCGGGCTGCGGCGGCAGCCTCTGCGCTGCTTTCTGGGGAGGCTCCGGAGCCTGGCGCGATGACGCACGCGTGGCTGTTCACCGGGCCGCCGGGATCGGGGCGTTCGGTGGCGGCGCGCGCGTTCGCGGCCGCGCTGCTGTGCCCGTCGGGTGGATGCGGGCAGTGCGCGTCCTGCCGCCAGGTGCAGGCCGGGACGCACGCGGACCTCATGCTGATCCGCCCAGAAGGCCTGTCCTACGGCGTGAAGCAGACCAGGGACCTGGTGCTTCGCGCGGCGGGCGCGCCCGCGGGGGGCCGCTGGCAGGTCGTGCTGTTCGAGGACGCCGACCGGTGCACCGAGCAGGCGGCCAACGCGCTGCTGAAGGCGATCGAGGAGCCCGCGCCGCGGACGGTCTGGCTGCTGTGCGCGCCGTCGGCCGAGGATCTGGTGCCCACGATCAGATCGCGGTGCCGGGTTGTCACGCTTGTCGTGCCGGCCTCGTCCGCGGTGGCTAAGGTACTTGTGACGCGGGACGGCATCGAGCCCGCTGCCGCGCTGGCCGCGGCCCGCGCGGCGCAGGGACACGTGGGCCGCGCCCGGCGCCTGGCTCTGGATGCCTCGGCCGCCTCGCGCCGGGCCGACGTGCTGCGCGTGCCGCTGCAGGCTGTGTCTTTGGGGCCGGCGCTCAGCGCGGCTGCTTCTCTGGTGCGGACCGCCGAGGACGAGGCCAAGGCGGTCACCGAGGAACTCGACGAGCCGGAACGAGGGGCGCTGCGCCGGGCGTTCGGCGAGGGGTCGACCGGCAAGGGCGTGGCCAAGGCGATGCGCGGCATGGCCGGGGCCATGAAGGATCTCGAGGACCGGCAGAAGTCACGCGCCACCCGGGTGAAGCGCGACACGCTCGACCAGGCCCTGCTGGACCTGGCGGTGTTCTACCGGGACGTGCTCATGGTCCAGCTCGGGGCCGAGGTCGAGCTGGCCAACGGCGACCGTTCCGCCGACCTGCGGCAGGTTGCCTCGGCGTCCATCCCCGAGGCCACCCTGCGCCGCCTCCAGGCCATCATGCACTGCCGCGAGCGGCTTGGATTGAACGTCGCCCCGCTCCTCGCCGTAGAGGAGATGACCCTCTCCCTCCTCGAGGGCTGAGGCCTTTTCCGCAGGGCTGAGGTCCGGGCTCCGCTCGCCGTACGGCGCCCGCCCGCGCTGTACGGCGTCTGCCCGCGCCTGCGCTGTGCGGCGTCTGCCCGCGCCTGCGCTGTGCGGCGTCTGCCCGCGCCACCGTTCGCGCATTTGCCCCATCCGCCCCACCGGCCTCACTGCCAGGCCCGGATGGGCAGGCGCTAGAACCAATGGTTGTCACCCTCTACCCACTCTTTGAAGTAGGGAGTGACTTTCATTGACTCGCGGCGGGGCTGTCGGGGCAAGGAACGGTGCGGATGGGGAGTGGGGGGCGCTGGATACCATTGTTCAGGGCGGATCTGATCAGCCCGACCACCTCGACGCGCTCGCGGCGGATCTGACGCGGTGAGAAGTGCAACGGGATGATGCCCGCCGCGCCCATCAGGTCGTGGCGCTTCCGGGTCCGGTCGGCGTCCGCGGGCGACAGATGCCACTCGTAAGAGTCGACTTCCGCGGTGACACCGGCGTCCGGCCACCAGGCGTCGGGCCTGGCCAGGAAGGTATCGCCGACGTACAGTGATGCGTTGAACAAGGGCATCGGCAGCCGGGCCGTCCTTATCAGGTCGCGCAAGTCGCCCTCGGCGGTCGACCTGATGCCCTCGGTCACCTCCCCCAGAACCGAGCGGAACATCGCCGAGCCCCGGATCGGACCGCCGCGGACCTCGGCGGTCAGGTCACCTACTGTGCACCGGCCGCGCTGGACGGCGTCCGCGACCACGGCCCGCACGTCCCGCAGGTCCCGGAGCAGCCGGACGGTGTCCGCCACGGCGCGGGCCACCTCAACGAGCCGCACCGGGCCGCTCGAAACGATCCGATCGGGCATCCGAGCCGTGCGGTGCAGCCGGACGAAGCCGACATCGTTACGTCGCCGGCCCTCCATCGGCACCAGGACGTCCACGACCTCCAGCATCCCCGGACTGCGCAGGCCGTGGTGCATCAGAGCCACCGGCCCGGTGATGAGACTGCCCGGACCCGGCGTAGAGCAGAGCCGCCACCTCCTTCTGCAGCAGGTTGGGTGCCCCGGTAAGGCCCAGGTAGACGCCGGGCAGCAGCGCCTGCCACGGCCCGCCCGCCCGGACGCGGTACTGCATCGCGTTGTCTTTCATGCCGAGAACCAGCAGCTGTCCGCGGCTGACTACGGAGAATTGCTGGTCCAGGAGCTCGCCGAGGCCGTCGATTCGTACCGTGACTGGCATGGCACAGAGAATGACATTCAGGTCTGACAAAACCAGGCAACCGAACGGACCCTGGTTCGTGCAATAGACATGGGACACACTTCGGTGCCAGAGCCGGCGAGCAGATGGGCGGGAGCGGTGAGAAACAGGCGTCTCACGCCGTCGGGGCCCGCCGCGGACCCGGATGCGGGCACCGCGGGCAGCGTCGCTACGTTGTTCCGTGAGCACCACGGCGAACTGGTCAGGCTGGCCGTGCTCATGGTCGGAGACCTGCCGACTGCCGAAGATGTCGTGCAGGACGTGTACGCCAGCATGTACTCGCAGGCGGAGCCAGATAGCGGCTCGCGATACTATCCTGCCCTACGTTCGCGCCGCCGTGCTCAACGGCTGCCGGTCGGTGCTCCGCCGCCGCGTCATCGCCCGGCGGGTCGGGGCGGCGCGCCGGGACGAGCCCCCGGCCAAGAGCGCCGAGAGCCAGGTAATCCTGTCCGAGGACCGCCGCCAGGTGCTGGCCGCGCTGGCCCGGCTGCCGCACCGCCGTCGTGAGGTCCTGGTGCTGCGCTACTACCTCGGCCTGTCCGAGGCGGAGATCGCGGCCGTCCTGGGCATCAGTCCCGGCACCGTCAAGTCCACCGCCGCCCGCGGCCTGGCCGCCCTCGCACGTGATCTGGAGGAGCAGTCATGACCAGGATCGAAGAACGGCTCCAGGACGCGCTGCAGGCGTCGGCCGCTCGCGTCCGAGACGACCGGCTACGCCCGCTGCCCGCCCCGGCCCCCGTCCCTGGCGCCGAACGCAAAGTCCGCCGCCGCCTGGCCGGGCGCGCCTGGCTGATCCCGGCTCGCCGCCGCGGCCAGCGTCGTGCTCGTGATCGGCCTCGTCCTGGCCGTGACGCGACACGCGACGCAAAGCCAGCAGGCCACCAACCAGCAGGCCACCCCCAGTTACTTCGTCAGGATCGCGGGGATCGGCCCGAGCAACCGGATCGAGGTGCAGAGTGTCGAAACCGGGGCGGTGATCGCGACCGTGCTCCCGCCGAAGCCGCCGCCGGGCGGAGTGCTCGACTACGAGGCCCTGGCGGCCGCGCCGGACGACCGAACCTTCTACGTCGAGTACCAGGCGTTCTTGGTGCCCCTCACCGTCAAGCAGGTGTGGATCCTCAGCTTCAGCCTTACCAGTTCCGGCTCGGCCACCCCGCTGAGGATGGTCAAGGGCGGGCTGCTCAACAATCAGCCCGGCGGGCCACAGACGTGGGGGAACCTGGCCGTCTCCCCTGATGGCACGAAGCTCGCGCTCACCGTCAACAGCCAGGACGAGGATGCCTCAGTTCAGCGGGGGTTACTCGGACAAGATCATCGTGATCGACCTGCGAACCGGCCAGCGCACGCAATGGCAGGGCGGACTGCACCGGCCGGGCAAGGTCTTCTCGATCCCAGATGTGTCCTGGACCGCCGACGGGCAGTCCTTGGTCTTCCTCGGCCAGTGGTGCGACGCGACGCCCGTCACCGCCTCCTGCGACGGCGCGTCCGCGCCTGGCGGATACCGTGATGCCCAGGTCTGGTCGCTCAGCATCGCCACCGGCGGCGGCTCGCTGACCCGCGGCCACCTGCTGCTGCGGCAATCGGCCCGGTATCCCCTGATCGCCCAGGCGTATGGCGCCCCCCATGGCTCGGACCTCACCCTCGCCGTCCTGTCCGGTCAGGTGAACAAGAACGGTGCGTGGCCACAACTCACCGTCGAGGACGTCTCAGTCGACGGATCGGTGCCGAGCGTCGACTACCGGATCTCGCGGGCCCAGGGGTTCGGCGGATCGCCGCAGCAGGTATGGCTCACCGCCGACCCCAGCGGGCAGCATCTGCTCGTTTCCTACGCCGTAGCTGGCGGGTTCACGATCGGCTGGATCGGCCAGCAGGCTTTTCATCCGCTCCCGATAACGCAGCCGTATCTTCCTCATGACGCTACGTTGGTCATCGCCTGGTAAGGCCGGAAGACCCGGTAACGGCCGGGCAACGTAGTCTGACTCTGTGGGCATGATGATGGCGGTGAGCTTCGAGCGGTACGGGCGGCTGTACTACCTCGATCCCGGTGAGTACTCACCGGCCATCGGCGACAAGGTGCTCGTGCCCACCGACTCCGGACCCGAGGTGGCCGAGTGCGTGTGGGCGCCGCAGTGGGTGCCCGAGGACATCGACGGCCTGCCGGTGTGCGAGGGCCTGGCCGGGGCCGATGACCTGGCCAGGGACGAGGAAAGCCGCCGCCGCCGGGCCGAGGGACGGCTGGCCACGCGCAGGCTGGTCAGGGAGCACGAGCTGCCGATGAAGGTCACCGCGGTGGACTACATCGGGTCGGACAACGTGTTCGTCGTCTACTTCAGCGCCCCGCACCGGGTGGACTTCCGGGCGCTGGTGCGGGACCTGGGCGCGCGGCTGCGGGCACGGGTGGAGCTGCGGCAGATCGGCCCGCGGGACGAGGCACGGCTGCAGGGCGGGATCGGGCCCTGCGGGCGCGACCTGTGCTGCGCCACGTTCCTGAAGGACTTCGAGCCGGTATCGGTCCGGATGGCCAAGGACCAGGAGCTGCCGGTGAACCCGCTGCGGATCGCGGGGGCATGCGGGCGGCTGATGTGCTGCCTGAAGTACGAGCACCCGCTGTACCAGGACTTCCGCAAGGACGCCCCGCCGATCGGGGCCGCGGTGACCTCGCCGGCCGGCCCCGGGACGGTGATCGGGCACAACGTCCCGTCCGACACGGTGGTGGTCAAGCTCTCCGCGGACGGGCAGGCCTGCGCGTGCCCGAAGGCCAGCGTGTGCGGATCGCGGCAGGCCTACGAGGCGATGCACGGCAAGTCGGGATCTGGCGGCCGCGCTCGGACGGCGCGCGAGGACAGCTAGGCCGGACTACCTGGAGGGCAGGCTTTCCCGGTCCGCCAGGCGGCGCTTCGAGGCACGCGTGAGCCGCCCGTTACCGAGCAGGGCCGTGCCGAGGACGGCCGCGACCGGGATCAGGCTCAGCTGCGGAAGCTGGTAGCGCCAGTCGAAGGTCGCGAACACGGCCGGAGGGATGAGGACCAGCACCGCGCCGACGGTGAACAGCAGGCAGGCGTCGCGGGTAGCCGTCGAATTCGGCTTCGTGCGGCGGCGCGCCCCGGCGGCCAGGCCCGCCACGGCCACGATGAGCCCAGCGGCGAAGACAGGCCCGGGCACGTAGAACCAGCGCCCGTAGTCGGTCAGGAACGCGGCCGGGCCCGGCCGCACAGCGGGCGGCTTGTAGCCGAGGGCGGCGATCGAGGCGTCGGCCTGCGGGTCGGGCAGGATGTAGGTGTGGAACTGCAGGTACGGCCGCGGATAGTGTTCCGGCCCAGCGCCGCGTACCGGCGAGAAGCCGTAGACGAAGTCCTGGCCGACGGCCCCCAGGTACGCGAGCGGCTGGTGGCGCAGGATCCGCAGGCTGAAGTCGCGCACCACGGCGTCCCTGGACATGCCGGCGGGCGGGTGGAACGTCCACTGCGGTGACTGCGGGGCCCAGGTGTAGAAGTCCGCGCTGCGCGACGCGGGAGGCTGGGTGGGGCAGAGGGGCTTCTCGTAGCTCGGGAGGTTCAGCCCCTGGCAGGAGGCGAAGTCGGCGACGCGGCCGTACAGGAAGGCGCCGCTGAACGTGGTGAACCCCAGCTCACCCTGCGAGGCGTCGAACCAGCCGAGATAGCCGGCCACCGGGATCAGGAAGCAGCCGACGAGCGCGGCCAGGCGTTTCGCTAGCTGCCTTCCCGGGCGCACGGTGACCGCGACATAGATGGCGGCCGGCACGATCATGATCAGCTCTTCGTCCCGGAACGTCACGGCCAGCCCGAGAAGAAGTCCGCACCAGGCCGCCGGGCGCCAGCCGGGATTCTGGCTGGCCGGCCTCCAGGCCAGGATGACCAGGGCGGCCACCAGGAGAAAGACGGTCCAGGTGTCGGTGAGGACGTACTGCTCGCCGATAAGCTGCAGCGGATCGAACAGCACGGGGACGGCGGCCAGCGCCGCGATCCACGACCTGATGCCGAAGTGCACCAGGACCGCGTATACGAGCACGGCGGTCGCCAGCCCGACCAGGTGCTGGACCAGCGGGATGATCCACATGTCGTGCAGGAGCACCGCCGGGATGATCAGGACCGAATAGCCGCTCTGCCGCAGGGCGTCGACGCTCCAGCGCCCGTCGGCGAAGGCGTGCGCGTACTGCAGGTACCGGACGCTGTCCGGGAAGATCAGCGCCGGGTGATAAGCCACGAACACCACCGCGCGGAGCGCGGCCGCGGCCGCCAGCAGCGCGGCGAACAGCCCGTGCCTGCGGAGCGGCTGAGTCAGGCGGTCGGTCCCGCGGCCCAGCCCGACCACCGCTCGACCGTTACCGCCAGCACCGGACCCGTCGGCGGGGCCTGGCGGTACTGCCGGTAGCGGTTCGCCAACAACCTCAGCGGCGCCGCCATCTGCCGCTGGTCGGCCAGTATCGCCGCCCTGCCGTCGGCGCGAACCCACCACAGCGTTTCCCAATCGTCTGAGTAGTGGTCGGCGAGCATGGTGACCTGCGGATTCTCGCCGACGTTCCGCAGCCGCTTCAGGTTGACGCCGGACTTCGGCTTCTGGTCGACGGCCGTGTAAATGGCGTCACCCTCGACCGCGAAGGTGACCACCACGACGTGCGGCCGTCCCTGAGCGTCAGCGGTTCCCAGGCGCGCGACGGGCACGGTGGCGAACCGGGCCCGAGCCTCGCCTTCAGGAAGCCTCACGCTGAGGATATTACGATCCTCGTGCCGCTGGCCGGTCCGGACGCCGGCCCCGCTTCCGGTAGACTCATCGGGTCGCCCGGTCGGGCGGCGTGCCGCCTTAGCTCAGTCGGTCAGAGCGACGCACTCGTAATGCGTAGGTCATCGGTTCGATTCCGATAGGCGGCTCCACGCAGAAATCCGCTTTCACCAGGCACTTTCGTCCACCTCCGCTTTTGCCGTCCTCCTCGTCAGGCGGCCCAGGCGGCTCAAATGTCCCCGAGATGTCCCCGACAAGCCGGGCGGCCTGCCACAAGTTGGCATCCACGAGGTGGCCGTAGAGGTCCACCGTCATAGACGCGGTGGCGTGTCCCAGCACCCGCTGTACCACCTTCGGGTCAGCGCCAGCACCCAGCCATACCGACGCCGCCGTATGCCGCAGATCATGGACCCGGAACCCGGCGAGCCCGGCCGCCACGGTAGCGGCACGCCAGCCCACCGACCGCTTCCAGTTCGACTCCCGCAGCGGGCCGCCTTCCGGCGGGTCGAACAGCCAGGCGCCCGCCGCCTTGCCCGCGCTCCAGCGGTCAACGATCGGCACCAGGCCCACGACCAGCGGCACCGTGCGCGCCCGGTTGTTCTTCAACGTGTCCACATACAGCGCACCACCTCCGCCGCCAGCCAGCATGGCGCGGCGCAGCCGCAGGCCAGGACCGGGAACCGACATCCGGTCACCGACTTGCAAGCCTGCTAGCTCACCCCAGCGCAGACCGGCAAGCGCCAGCACCGGTACCGCATCGCGGTAGCGGCCTTCGCATGCCTCCGTCAGCGTCTCCAGCTCGTCAAGGGTGAGCGCCTGGCCCTCACGCCGAGCGCGGCCACTCGTCGGGTTGCGAACCGACGCCGCCACGTTGTGCTGCACCCGGGCGTCGGCCACCGCGAACGCGAGGATGGATCGTAGCGTGGCGAGCGCGCGAGTCGCGGTCGACGGCGCTAGGCCGCGAGCTACCAGGGAGCCGACCCAGCTGGACACCTCCGCCGCCGTAATCGAGCCCACTGCCCAGTTGCCGAAACGCGGTGAGATGTAGTTCCGCCACGCCGACTCATCGCTCTCACGGGTCCGGCGCTTGACCGAGCTACGTGGCCTGAGCCAGTCCGCCGCGACGACTGACAATGGCACCTGACCGCGGCGCGGGTCGATCCACTCACCGAGCCGAAGCCGACGCCGCTGATCCTGCTCCACCGGCCCCGACCGTAGCCAAGCCGCTCACACTCTGATGCTCGTCGATGGCGGGAGCTTGGCACACACGCGCCGCCTAGGCGACAATGCGGGGATGGCTGGTGATGACGGCAGGGCCCAGGTGCAGCTCGACGAAGACACCCTGGCCCGCCGCCGCCGCGACCTCGGCGAGGACCACCCCGACACCCTGGCCGCCGCCAGCAACCTGGCCGTCAGCCTGCGCGCGGCCGGGGAGTACCAGGCGGCCCGGGAGCTAGACGAAGACACCCTGGCCCGCCGCCGCCGCGTCCTGGGCGAGGACCACCCCGACACCCTGGCCTCGGCCGACGGCCTGGCCGTCAGCTTGCGTGCGGTCGGCGGGCACCCCGGCACCTTGACCTCCGCCGGCAGCCTGGCCGCCAGCGTTGGTCACCCCGGCGAGTACCAGGCGGCCCGGGAGCTGGGCGAAGACACCCTGGCCCGCCGCCGCCGCGTCCTGGGCGAGGACCACCCCGACACTCTGGCCTCCGCCCACGGCCTGGCCATCAGCTTGCGTGCGGTCGGCGAGCGCCAGGCGGCCCGGGAGCTAGACGAAGACACCCTGGCCCGCCGCCGCCGCGTCCTGGGCGAGGACCACCCCGACACCCTGGCCTCCGCCGACAACCTGGCCATCAGCCTGCTTGCGTTCCGCGGGCAGGCGGCCCGGGAGCTGGGCGAAGACACCCTGGCCCGCCGCCGCCGCGTCCTGGGCGAGGACCACCCCGACACCCTGGCCTCCGCCGACAACCTCGTCATGACCCTGGGCAGGGTCAGCGAGGAGCAGGCGGCCCGGGAGCTGGCCGAAGACATCCTGGCCCGCCGCCGCCGCGTCCTGGGCGAGGACCACCCCGACACCCTGGCCGCCGCCTTCCAGCTCGTCTGCGCGCTGACCGGGCTGGGCGAGCACCATGCGGCCCGGGAGCTGAACGACGACATCATCGCCCGCCGCCGCCGCGTCCTCGGCGATGAGCACCCCGACACCATGATGGCGGGCGCCTTCGACCTCATCCTGCGCGGGCTCGACCTCGGTGGCGAGCCCGAATGGATGGCCGCGCTCAGGGAAGGCGACAAGAGGCGCCAGCAAGAGGCCCGGGAGCTGAACGAAGACGAACCCGGATGAAGGACAGGCCAGCCACTGGCCTCACGGGATATGCGCGGGATGATCTTGGAGACGGGGAACACGACCCGTGGCTGACAGCACCAGCAGCAGCCAACCGCTGACAGCGGCGACCGGCCACAGCGATAGCATTCGCACGATCTGCGCCAACTGGGGATATGTCCGGCCTGAAGCGGAAGGTCGTTCGACAGCGCCGTCCCGCCGAGAACGTGGCCTACGCATTACGGACCCGTGTCCCCGACATGTCCCCGAACTGCCATCAATTACCAACGATCGCCACCATCAGGTACCTGCGAACATGAAGCTAGCCCCGGTTTTGAGCTCGCGAGCAACGCACGGTGACACCCTCGTAATGCGTAGGTCATCGGTTCGATTCCGATAGGCGGCTCGCAGCTTAAAGGCCATTTCCGTTCTTACGTTCGATTCGATAGCGGCCTTTTGCTAACGGATCTGCTAACAGCCCCGGTGCTATGCCGTCTTTACGGCCTGGGCGAAGATGTCTGCGGCAGCGGCCTCGGCGCTGCGGATGACGTGGGCGTACACGCGCAGGGTGATAGCCGGGTCAGAACGTCCGAGGCGGGCCGCAACGACATGCATGGGGACGCCGGAGAGCAAACTGGCAGGGTCGTCGCGTGCAGGTGCCTGAGGTCGTGTAGCCGGGCATGTCGCAGCTGGTCCTCCGGAGGAGGACCTTGGTCGGGCTCGTTGTGGGCATGGATGAGCTTGGCCATCAGCGATGTGACGGTATCGGGGTAGACCGGTTCGCCCCAGCCGGTGGTGAAGACGTACCCGCCCTTGGTGCCGCGCCAGGAGTCGCCCGCTTGCAGCTGCTCGGCGGCCTGGTCGGCCCTGCGCAGGCGCAGGACCCTGCTGGGCTGTGACCTGGGTCTTCCGGCGGTTGGGCTTGACCGCTTCCTCAAGCACTTTCTTTGCCGCGGGCGTCATGCGGAGGCGATCTTTTTTCATGACGTCTCTGATCGTCGGCTTCTTCGGCACGGCGCGCATCGGCAGTGGGGGAGCGTCGGTGCCGGACCCCAGGCCCAGGGCGCCCAGGGCTTCGTGATCGAGCGACTCAAGGGCCTGGCGGGCTTGCTGCAGGCTCACGCCCAACACGACTTCGATCGAGGGATCCTCCAACAAGGCGAGCAAGATGTGATCGGTGCCAGTTCGGCGATCACCTCGGCGACGAGCCTCCTCACTGGCCCGCATATAGATGGCCCAGACGTGAAGCACCTCTGGCACAACGGATTCGGTGGTCATGATGACTCCTTGTTGTATTTGGCGTGCACGGATTGGCGGGTGATGCCCAAGGCGTCTCCGATCTGCTGCCACGACCAGCCCTTTTCCCGGGCCGACGCGACGTGGTTCGCTTCGACCCTCTCAGCCAGGCGATGCAGCGCCAACGAGGCGCGTAGCCCAATTGCCGGGTCATCCGACGAAGATTCCGGTTGAGATCTTCGACATCCATGATGTGTCAGTTTAGACTGACATCCTTGATCTGTCAACCTAAACTGACACAGCAGATCGCCACACCGGAGTGCCCCAGATGGCCGGGTCACGGACACTTTTCAGAGCCTTGACGGTCGGCTGCTTACTCAGCGCGAGCGGTTGGAATGGTTCCGTCGGATTGTCCGCCCGAGCAACCTGCGGATCGCCCAGCCCGACAGATCTGCCGTCCGATGGGTGCCCCAAAATGCGCGAGCCGCATGACTCCTGCTCGCCGCGCCTGAGCGCAGCCGCGCGGATGCCATCGCTGCCACACCTGCTCCCAGAATCGGAGACGAGAGTCCAGGGCTTACGGTTCTCCGACCGGCACATGGTGCTTATGCCGCAACGCCGTAACGGCGGACGCTGGGGCCTCTAACCTAAGATGAGCACGGGGACCAGATCGGAGCTGCATGTGTCCGGGCGCATGGCCGGCTTCTCCCGGACCCAGCGCAGCGACGTGCTCGTCCCGCCCGGCGTCGGCGAGCACAGCACGCAGATCCTGCATGAAGCGGGCCTGGGCGAGCAGGCGATCCGAAACCTGATCGACCAGGATGTCGTGTGCGCTTGTGAGCCCATGACGATCCCGGCAGTGGCGCCCTACCGGTGAGCTCGGCAGGCCTCCCTCCCGAGGAGGATCAATGACCGCGAACAGCAACGTGATCACCGGACCGGTCCGCCGACCGCGCAACATGGCGGCCCACATCACCGGCAGCATCCACGATGACGCGACCGCAACCGCGCTCGGGTTCCGCGGCGGCACGGTGGCAGGCAGCGTCCACCTGGACCAGTTCCCGCCGCTACTGATCCAGGCATTCGGGCAGCGCTGGTTCGAGACGGGCAGCCTGTCCCTGTACTTCCGGCACGCGACCACCGACGGCGAGCCAGTGCAGGCATTCATCGAGCGCCCGCCGACCGGAGATCGTGACGTGCAGGTCCGCGCCTGGGCGACGACCGGCGGCGACACGCTTGTCGCCGAGGGAACGGCAGCAGTGGGGAATCCGCAGGCCCCGTCAGCACTGCGTGAGCGGGATCTGCGCCCGGCCGACCCGGCCGAGCTCAGGATCCTCAAGGCGCTAAGGCCGGGTGACGTACTCGGCGATCTCCGTGTCACCGTCAATAGCGAACGGCAGCAATCGATCATCAGCCAGGGGGCCATGACCGAGCCCCTGGACTGGTACACCGGCTCCTCGCCGTGGGGCGGTCCGATTGCCTCGCCGTCCGGCGTGGTCGGCCTGCTGTACACGCGCCTGCTGGCAGATACGAAAGAAGCCATGGGCGAGCACGTGGGCCTGTTCGGCGCCATCGAGATCCGGTTCCGCGCCGGACCGGTATTCCTGGAGCGCGAATACCGGGTAACGGGCGAGGTGGCGGCGGTCAGCCAGACCCCCAAGACCGAGGTCCTGTGGTTCGACAGCCGCGCGCTTGACGACCGTGCCGAGCCAGTCGCCGAGATGCGGATGATGCTCCGCCAGATGAAGCAGTCCTCACCCCTCTACCATGAGCAGGCGGCCCGCGGATGAGCGCGGCCGAGGCTGTGGCCCGCCTCGGCACGGCCGACCTGGGCGAGGAAGCAAACGAATTCCGCGCCCAGATCCGGCGCTGGATCTCAGCTAGCGTCCCGCCGGGACATGCCGACGTGGCGCAGCCCATGGCAGCGGACGCCATGAACCTGCTGGGACCGGAATCGCTGATCGTTGCTGACGGCTACGGCTTGAACGGCTGGCAGCAGGCCTTCCTCGCCTCCCGCTCCGACACCATCTGGGACGGCGCCGCGGAGATTCAGCGGAACATCATCGCAGAGCGACTCCTCGGGCTCCCGAAAGAACCGCGCGGCGACGCATGAGCGGCACAGCCGCCCGCTCGGCGGCATCCGCGTCTTGGACCTCAGCACCGGCGTCGCGGGTCAGTACTGTGGCAAGCTGCTGGCAGGCTACGGCGCCGACTGCGTTCTGGCCGAGCCGCCGGAAGGAACTCCGACCCGGCGGATGGGGCCCTACCTGACCAGCGGACGATCTTCCACCCGGTCTGCCATGTTCCGGCATCTCAACCAGGGCAAGTCCAGCCTGGTCCACCAGATGGGCGACGGGCGCATGCAGGCTATGACCGCGCTGGCGGACGTCGTCATCCGCGACGACGCGACGCCGCTGCCGTTCACTCTGCCCGCGACCGTGGTCGAGTGCGTCATCGGCGAGTTCCCTCGCGGCGGGCCGTACAGCGGCTGGCACGGCAGCGAGATGGTGCACCAGGCGCTGGCAGGCGCGATGTACATGACCGGCTGGCCCGACCGCCAGCCGCTGTACGGGATCGGCCACCGCGCTTACTACGCCTGCGGCACCACGGCCTTCATCAGCGTGCTATCGGCGCTTCATGAGCGGGCCAGCTCCGGGCTCGGGCAGGTCGTGACGGCCACGGTGTTCGAATCCAACGCCGCCATCGCGCAGAACCTGGTAAGCCAGTACAGCTACAACGGCAGCTACGAGACCCGGCGCCAGTATCCCGGTTTCCTCGCGCTGCTCCAGTGCCGCGACCACTGGATGGTGCTGTTCGCCATCCGCCGCTGGGAGCAGCTGTGCGAAGTCTTCGGCCTGGAGCACCTGCTGGACGACGAGCGGTTCGGCCAGCAGGCCTCCCGGCTTGAGCACTGGGACGTCGTCGTCGCCGAGATGCAGGCGCGCGCCCGCCAGTTCCTGGCCGGCGAACTCGTCGCCGCACTCCAGCGGGCGCGGATCAGCGCCGAAGTCGCCGTGCCGCTGGACACCCTGATCTCTTCCGCCCAGTGGCGAGACCGCCAGATGGTGCGAACCGCCGGCGGTGGCGCCGGCACTGCGCGCTCGGAGGCCGCGCTGGGCCCGCCGTTCACAGTCGGCGACACCGGATACTGCGCGCTGCGGCCCAGTCCGGTGCTCCGCCGCGGCATCGCGGCCGAGCGGGCGGCGCGCGCGATCCAGCAACGATGGCTCCAGCGCCAGGCAGCGGGCGACGGGCGCACATCCCAGCCCGCCGGCAGCGCAGGAAAGCCATCATCTGCCCGGCCCGGGCCGCTGTCTGGCCTGCGCGTCATCGACCTCACCACCGCGTGGGCCGGCCCCTTCGCCGGCCGCAGCCTGGCCCACCTCGGCGCCGAGGTCATCAAGATCGACGCGCCGAGCCACACCGACTCCTGGCGCGGCGCACCCGAAGGCGGCGCGACCCGGCACTACCCGGACGGTGATCCCGGCAAGCACCCGTGGAACCGCTGCGTGCTGTTCAACACCCAAGGCCAGGGCAAGCTGTCCCTGGGCCTGGACCTCAAGGTCGCCGGGGCTCGCGAGATCCTCCTCCGGCTCGCCGAGTCCTCCGACGTCCTGATAGCGAACTTCACCCCAGGCGTTCTTGACCGGCTCGGCATCGGCTACGACGCACTCGTCGCCAGGAACCCGCGGATCGTCGTCGTCGAGATGCCCGCGTTCGGGCCAGGCGGTCCCGACAGCGACCATCAGGGCATGGGCAAGACGATGGAGGCGGCATGCGGCATGGCGGCCCTGATGGGCTACGGCGAAGGGCCGCCAGTGCTGACCGGCCCCGCTTACCTGGACCCGATCGGCGGCCTGAGCGCCGTGGGCGCCACCCTCGTCGCGCTGCGCCACCGCGACGAGACCGGCACCGGCTGCCGGGTCGAGGTCCCGCAAACCGAGGTCGGCGCCCACTGGATCGGCGAGTATGTCTTGCTGCAGGCCGAGACCGGCCGGTCATGGCAGCCGGACGGCAACGCCGTAGCCGACGCGGCGCCGCACGACGCCTATCCATGCCGGGGCGACGACGAATGGATCGCAATAGCGATCGGCACCGACGGGCACTGGCGCGCCCTGTGCCAGGCCATGCGACGGCCCGACCTGGCCCTGTCGCCTCGTTACTCAGCCTTGCCCGGCAGGGCCCGCCACCGTCACGAGCTGGACGCGATCATCACCCGCTGGACCAAGCAGTTCAGCAAGCACGAGCTCGCCGCCACGCTGCAGGCTGCCGGGGTGCCAGCCGCAACCGTGAACAGCGGCGCCGATGTCGCCCGCGACACAGTACTGCTGGAGACCGGCTTCATCCGGCAGCTCGATCACCCGGAGGCAGGCCGCCACGCCTACCCTGGCCTCTCCTACCAGCTTGAGCGCAGCACGGGAAGCATCTCAGCCGCCGCTCCGTGCTTTGGGCAGCACAACGAGCCGGTGCTGCGCGACATCCTCGGGATCCGCGCCGAGACCATAGCTGAGCTTCAGCGCGCCGGAGCCATAGCCGACCGGCCGCTGCGCGCCCAGTTCACAACCACGGCCGATGCCGCCTACGGCAACCCCATCGGCAAACCCGCCAGCTCACCTGACGGCCCGCGAGCACACGCCCCGACCAGCAGAGGATCCCGATGATCTCCACTACCTTCGACTACGACACCATCGAAATCACCGTCGACGATGCGGTCGCCACGATCACGCTGAACCGGCCAGATCAGCTCAACGCCTGGGACTGGCAAATGCACCGCGAGCTCAGAACCGCCTACGCGACTCTCGATGCCAGCGACGACGTGCGCGTCATCATCCTCACCGGCGCCGGACGGGCCTTCTGCGCCGGAGCCGCACTCGCGCCCAAGGGAGAGACATTCGACGGCTCCCGCGATCCCGCCGCGTGGAACGAGCGCTACCCAGGCCCGGCGCTCGACGCGCCCGAACTGATGACCCCTGTCATCGCCGCCATCAACGGCGCCGCCGTCGGTGCCGGGATCACCATGGCGGTGAGCTGCGACATCCGCATCGCCGCCGAGAACGCCAAGATCGGGTTCGTGTTCAACCGGCGCGGCGTCGTTCCCGACGCAGACCTGCTGTGGAGCCTGCCCCGGATGATCGGCTACGCCCGGGCCATGGACCTCCTGCTGACCGGCCGCATCTTTACCGGCAAGGAAGCCGCCGAAATCGGCCTGGTCTCACGCGCCGTCCCACAGGAAAACGTGCTCGCGATCGCCACCGAGATGGCCCGCGACATCGCCGAGAACGTCGCGCCCGCATCGGCGGCCATAACCAAGCAGGTAGCCCGGCAGTTCCTCGAGGAAACCGACCGCAAGGCCGCCCTGGAGCGCGAGCGCATCTTGTTCCGGTGGGCCGGTCAGCAGCCCGACGCCCGCGAGGGCGTTGAGGCATTCCTGCAACGCCGGCCGGCGCAATGGCGGCTATCTAAACACGCCACGCTGCCGCCTGAGGCAACGGTCGACCGGTAGTCACTCGGCTGCCCGCGACGATCGAAGGAGGCAACGTGCGGCTCGGCGCCAGCATTGGCAGAGCAGATCCGGCCACGCTCACAAGGCGCGCCACCGACTACGAGAGCGCTGGCATCGACGTCCTGTGGGTCGCCGAACTCTATGGCTTCGACGGCCCGAGCCTGATGGGCTTCCTGGCCGCGGCCACCCAGCGAGCCCAGATCGGCTCGGCGATCCTGCCCTTCTACTCCAGAAGCCCGGCACTGCTCGCGATGACCGCCGCAGGAGTGGACGCCCTGTCAGACGGCCGCTGCATCCTCGGCATCGGCGCCTCCGGACCCCAGGTGATCGAGGGCTTCCACGGCATCCCCTTCGACAGCCCCGTGGGACGAGCCGAGGAAATCATCGAGATCTGCCGGACCATCTGGCGCCGCGAGCCGCTAGCTCATGCCGGGTGCCGCTACCAGATCCCGCTTCCTGAAGACCAGGGACTGGGGCTGGGCAAGCCGCTGAAGCTCATCGACCATCCCGTCCGCGACACCATACCGATCTTCGTGGCCGCCTCCGGTCCCAAGAACGTCGAAAACGCCGCCCGCGTCGCAGACGGGTGGATCCCGATCTTCTTCTGGCCGGAACGCGCCCCGCAAGTCTGGGGCGATCCCCTTGCAGCCGGGCTAGCCGGACGCGATCCGTCGCTCAGCCGCCTTGAGGTCGCCGCCAGCACGACGGTCGCGATCGGCGAGCACCAGGAGCACCTGCGCGACACGGTGCGACCTCAGCTGGCGCTGTACATCGGCGGCATGGGCGCACGCCAGATGAACTTCTACAACGACCTGGCCTGCCGATACGGCCTGGAAGGCCCGGCCCGCCAGATCCAGGATCTATACCTGTCCGGCGGAAAGGACCAGGCCGCACGTGCCGTGCCAGCCGAGCTGATCGAAGGAACCACGATGATCGGCCCTGCCGGGCTGATCCGCGACCGGCTGGCTGCCTACCGCGAGGCCGGAGTAACCATCCTCAACATAAGGCCGGTCGGCCCCGACCCGCTCCGCACAATCACAACGGTGCGGGAGCTCATGGAGTGACACGACAGCGAAGAGTAACAAGAGCGTAGGCCGCAAGGGTAAGCACTCTCCTGAGGCATCCTTTTCATTGGGCGGCGTCCCCCCTGCTCCTCTCGTTTACGAAGGGTCGGCCTAGGGAATCGCGCTGTGCTGGTCTTGAGGTCGGCGGGTGCCGATCTGATCCGTAGTGGTGTGGAATGTGGCCATGGACGGTGAGGGAAGCTCCTTCGACTCGGCGGGCGGGGCTTGGACCGTAGGATCGCTATGGCACGACATCGCAGGGTGCCAGCTCGGCGATGAGCTGCTGGAATGGGCCCCGGCTGAGCGGCCACCCGGACCCGATGCACAGTCAGCAGCAACCTGGTGCCGTGGCAAACATCCCCGGCCGCGTCACGATTACACGGCGGGCGGCTGGTCGATACGCACCAGGTTGCCGGACGGGTCGCGCACGGCAAAGTCCCGCGTGCCCCACGGCTGCTCGATCGGCTCCTGCACGACCTCGGCGCCCGAGGCGCGCACCTTCTCGAAGGTGGCGTCGAGGTCGTCGGTGCGGAAGTGGACGCCGTTCATGGCCCCCTTGGCGACGAGGGCGGTGATCGCGTCGCCGTCGGCGGGGCTGCCGTGCAGGTAGTTCGTGATGACGATCGCGACGCCGGGCTGGGAGGCGGAGCCGACGGTGATCCAGCGGAAGTCGTCGCGGGCGACGTCGCTGCGCAGTTCGAGGCCGAGCGCGTCGCGGTAGAACGCCAGTGCGAGGTCGGGGTCATTGACTTGGACGAAGCACGTGGAAAGAGTGAGATCCATGCCCGCCATGCTAGGGGGCCAGCGCCCCGCGCGCTTTCGGCGTGCGGCTGGGACGGGTGAGTTCCTTGGCGATGCAGCCCGGCACGCTCGCGAGCGCGTCGTGGTTGCGGGCCCGGTACGCCGTCGGCGTCTCGCCCACCAGCTGGGTGAAACGTGCGCTGAACGAGCCGAGCGAGGTACACCCGACCGCCATGCAGACCTCGGTGACCGACAGGTCGCCACGGCGCAGCAGCAGCTTCGCCCGCTCGATGCGCCGCGTCATCAGGTAGCCGTAGGGCGTCTCCCCGTACGTCGCGCGGAACTGCCGCGCGAAGTGCGCGGTCGACATCAGCGCGGCGCGGGCGAGCGCGGCGACGTCGAGCGGGCCCGCGTACTCGCGGTCCATCAGATCGCGGGCTCGGCGCAGGTGTGCGAGGTCGGCGAGTTTCTCCGGCGTCACGATTCCAGCGTAACCGCCCGCTAGGCCGCTCGTTCGCTACGGTGTCACCGGTTCACCCAGCAGCCGGTCAAGGAACTCGGCGAAGGCCCTCTCCCTGACGGCGACTTCGGCGGCCGGGTCGTTCGCGCGGGCGATCGTGAAGGCGACCTCGGTTTCCGCGGCCAGCACGATGTGTGCGAACACGTCCACGTGCCGGCGCTCGATGCGGCCCGTCTCGGCGGCGTACCCGAGGGCGGCCCTGATCCACCCCAGGGCGCCCTGTTCGTCAAGCTCCCGCCAGCGCTGCCAGCCCAGCACCGCGGGCGCGTCGATCAGCACGATCTGCTGGACGACGGGGTCGGCGGCCAGCCGGATCCACGCCAGGCAGCCCGCCCGCAGCCCCGCGACCGGGTCCGGGGCGTCCCGCTCCGCCTCCGCGAGCTCCTCGCCGACCCGGGCGGCGACACCCTCAAGGACCGCCCAGAACAACGCGTCCTTGCCGCGGAAGTGGTGGTAAAGCGAGCCGCGGCTGACGCCCGCCTCGGCCAGCACCGCCTCGATCGAGGCGCCGTCGTAGCCGCGCGCGGCGAACAGCTGCGTCGCGACGTCGACGAGATGCGCCCGGGTGGCCCGGCCCCGCTCGACGTTCTTGTTCATCCGCCTCTCCGGCAGAGTTGACAGACCGACTGTCGGTTTGGAAAAGTTAGACCGCTAGTCGGTTTTTCCGGTCACTGTACTCCGGCGGCCGGCCGAACGAGGGAGAAACTCATGACCAGCGAGATGGAACGCCTCGACAAGCACCGCACCCAGGTGGGCACCCGGTCCGGTCCCGCCAGCTACATCGACACCGGCGGCCCGAGGCCGGTGCTGTTCGTCCACGGCGTGGGCAGCAGCAGTTACCTCTGGCGGCACGTGATCGGCCAGCTCGACGGCCAGCGCCGGTGCGTGGCCTTCGACCTGCCGCTGCACGGGCAGACGCCAGCCGCCGCCGACCAGGACTTCTCGCTGCCGGGCCTGGCCAGGTTCCTCGCCGACTGCTGCGACGCGCTCGAGCTGACCGATATCGACCTCGTCGCGAATGATACCGGCGGTGCCGTCAGCCAGGTGTTCGCCGCCGGCCACCCCGAGCGCCTGCACACCTTGACCCTGACCAATTGCGAAGCGCACGACAACGTGCCGCCCAGGGTGATGCTGCCCGCGGTCCTGCTCGCCCGCGCGGGCCTGCTCGCCCGCATCGCACCCCGGCTGGCCCGCGACATCCGGCGGGCCCGCAAGCGCCTGTTCGGCAGCGTCTACCAGGACGTCGCCAACCTGCCCGAAGACATCGCGCGCGCCTGGCTGGAACCGCTGATCGGCACCCCGGAATCGGCCCGCCAGTTCCAGCGGCTGATGACGTCTATGCACGCCCGCGACCTGCTGGCCGTTGAACGCGCCCTGGCCCGCCTGCAGGTCCCGACCCTCATTGTCTGGGGCACCGGCGACACGGCCTTCCGCCGCAAGTGGGGCTACTGGCTGCGCGACACCATCCCCGGCGCCACCGAGGTCGTCGAGCTCGCGGGGGCACGCCTGTTCTTCCCCGACGAGCGGGCCGCCGAGTTCACCGCCGCGCTGCGCCGCCACTGGGACGCCCACCCGTGACAGGGCCGGGTAACTCGCCGGCACCGCTCTCCGGCGGCGGAACCACGGCCGGCGCCCTGGCGCCATCCGGCCGGTTCTCGGTGATCCACCGGTCGATGCGCTGCCACCAGCTGTACAGCCACTGAAGCTGCGCCTCGTGGTCGGCCGTCCGTGGCACCTCGTCGAACGGCACCCGCCACCACTTCGCGCGGATGACCTGGTCGACCGGGAACCGCCGCCAGACGTCGCCGATGGAGGTGATGGTGTCCAGCCCGGCGTGCGCCACGAAGATCACGTCCGCGTCCGGGCAGGCGGCGACGGCGGCCAGCGCCCCTCCCGGCCGCGGCGGCAGCAGGTTGGGCATGTCCCTGGCGCGCTCGGCCAGGTCGCGCCGGCCCGCGTGCTCCAGCCGCCGGATGCCGCGGCGCCAGCGGGCCGGCGTCCAGTTGCCGCCCTCGGGGAAGATCACCAGCGCGCCGGTCCGCTCCAGCCCGCGGGCCAGCCGTTCGATCTGGTCGGTGTAGATCTTCTCGCCCGTCTCACGGGGCTTGATGAACACGTTGGGCAGCCGGTTCCCCGCCACGTCCAGGCTGGGATCGAACTGCAGCGTCGCCTTCATGACCACCCGCGGCCGCCGCTGGTAGACGCTCAGCAGCTGGTGGACGAGCAGGAACGAATCGCCGGGGCCCGCGTGCCTGCTGAGCACGATGACCGGCCGGGCCAGCCGGGCGAGCCGCTCCCCGGGCGTGGCAGCAGGCTCATCGATCGAAACCCGCAGCCCGTACGTCCTCTCCGCCCCCCGGTACAGCGAGTCGAGGAACCGCCGGATGACCGCGTAGTGCCGCTCCTGGTACGGCTCGGTGTGCAGGCGGCCGCCGAACCCGCTGATGATCCACAGGCCGAACATCATGACCAGCGCCACGATCTCCGCGGTGAGCCATACCACCGCGAACGACACCAGCCGCAGGTTGCGCATCCGGCCCGCCCGCAACAGCCCGGCCAGCCCGGACAGCAGCGCGAGCAGCGCCAGCAAGGGGGACAGCACGATGACGCCCACGGCGAGGGCGATCAGCATCGGGGCCACCACGACCCTGCGGACCGGCCTGGGTGGGAGCATATCGAGACCTCCCCTTAGCAAGCAGGCCGGGTAACTGCCGGGTCAGCGCGGCGAGATACCTCGCGGACGCCGCGTAGGCGCGCTCGATACTCTGGCTCACCCTAGCCCGGTCACGGTAGCGGAACTGCGCCAGTCCCGGAGGGAGCCGGTCCCCGCCGGTCGGCAGGACATGAACGCGAACATGCGAGGGCAGCGAGGACATCTCCTCGTGGAACCGGTGCCGCCGGGCGATCTCGAACGCGACCAGTCCCACCTCCCACATCCGGGTGGGCACCTCAAGCGGGCTCTCGATCCGGCCCACCTGCAGCACGTACACGGTGCCGGCTCCCAGCGCGACGGCCCGGCCCACCGGGATCGAGTCGACCAGGCCGCCGTCGAAGTAGTGCGCGCCGTCGACCTCGACCGGCGGCAGCAGCCCGGGCACCGCGCAGGAGGCCATGACGGCGGGCACCACGGGCCCGCTGCTGAACCAGCGCGCGCTCGCGGTCTCGATGCTGGCCGCCACGCACTGGAACGGCAGCTCCAGGTCGGCGAAGTCGCTCCCGGGCAGCGCGGAGGCCAGCAGCCGGCGCAGCGGCTCGAGCGAGTGCAGGTGCGTGCCGGACCGGACCAGGTGGGCGGCCCGGCCCCACAGCTTCTCGCTGAAGGCCAGCCGCAGTTCGTCGCCCTGCCACATCCGGGCCAGCCGCCCCGCCGCGCCCGCCGGGTCGGCGGCCACGAACGCGCCGTTGATCGCGCCGATCGAGGTGCCCACCACCAGGTCGGGCCGCACGCCCGCCTCGGAAAGCGCGCGCAGCATGCCGACCTCGTGCGCGCCGAGCAGCCCTCCGCCGCCGAGCACGAACGCCGTCGTCATCAGGGCCCCGGCTCAGCCGCGCCTGATGACCAGGCCGAGCGAGGCGAACTGCTCGAACGGCCGGTGGTAGCCGCGCTCGATGTGACCGATCCCGCGCAGCACCGAAGGCCGGTCGGCCACGGCCGCGGCCAGCACGGCCGAGAACCCGGCCCGGACGTCGGGCAGCGTGACGTCGGCGCCGCGCAGCTTGGACACGCCCCTGATCACGGCCGAATGCACCGCGTTGGTGTCGTGGAACCGGCACGCGGGCCCGCCCAGGCAGGCCGCGAACACCTCGATCTCGCCGCCCATCTTCTGCAGCGCGGGCACGTACACGAGCCGGTTCTCGAACACCGTCTCGTGCAGCACGGACATCCCGTCGGCCTGCGTGAACAGCACCATGAGTGGCTGCTGCCAGTCGGTGATGAACCCCGGATGGGTGTCGGTGTGCACCGCGGCCGGGCGCAGTCCCGACGGCGCGGACGCGGTGATCCAGTCGTCGGTGATGTCGATCTGCGCGCCCATCTTGGCCAGCGTGGTGATGGCGGTGACCAGCCGGTCCTGCGGGCAGCCGTGCACCCGGACCTCGCCCCTGGTGATCAGCCCCGCGACCAGGTAGGAGAACGCCTCGAGCCGGTCGCCGGCCAGCCAGCGGGACGCGCCGCGCAGCCGGGGCATCCCCTCGATGACGATCCGCCGGTCCGGGCTCAGCTCGATGTGCGCGCCCATGCGCTGCAGGAACAGCGCCAGTTCCACCACCTCGGGTTCGGTGGCGGCGTTGCGCAGCACCGTCTTCCCCTCGGCCAGCACCGCGGTGAGCAGCACCGTCTCGGTCGCGCCGACGCTGGGGTAGGGCAGGTCGATGCGCGCGCCGTACAGCCGCGAGGCCCGCGCGCTGATCCCGGCCGGGCCCGCCTCGACCTCGGCGCCCAGCGCCCGCAGCGCGGCGACGTGGAAGTCGACCGGCCGTCTCCCGATCGGGTCGCCGCCGACCAGCGGCACGAAGGCCTCCCCGGTCCGGTGTAGCAACGGCCCGAGCATCAGGATCGGGATCCGGTTCAGCCCGGTGAACGCCTCGGGCACGCGCGGCTCGACCGAAGGGCCCGGCGTGACCGTGACCTCGGCCCCCGAACGGCCGACCTGGAACCCGACCGCCTCCAGCATCGCGGCGGTGATGTCGACGTCGCCGACCTCCGGCGCGTTGCGGATCGTGCTCGGCCCGTCGCCCAACATCGCCGCGACCATGTGCTTGGTCACCGCGTTCTTCGAGCCGCGCACCGAGATGTCACCGCGCAGCGGCCCGGACGGCTCCACCCGCCAGGTTCCGGTCACGCTGACCACTGTAGGGGCATGCCTGCGAGTGCAGACGCAGACATTAAAGGTAACAGTGGGAGAACTCCGGTCACGGCGGGCGCACGAGCGCGCTAGCTTGGTTCGGCCCGGAGGGGAGCTGGGCGGTTACAGCCAGGCACATGGGCTCCCAACGGCACGGGAACACCTCAGTGACAAAGGAGAACACAAGCCCATGGCCGCCACGCTCAGCGAGGTCCTGCTCGCGCCGGATACCCAGCCGGCCGTCGTCGCCGACTGCCTGAAGCTCATCCAGCAGGAGGTCTGGGCAAGTCCGGGGTCTCAGGGACCGCGGTCAAGCTCGCGTACAAGACGGCGAACACGTTCGCCGCGGGCTACCTGCAGTCCACGGTGGAATCGCTGCTGCCCGACCTGGTGACTGAACTCGAGCCGTACTGGGCGGACTTCGCCGCCTCCGGTGCCTCCGGGTTCGGCGACTACCTGGTCAAGCGCGGCGACGAGGTGTCCGAGGCGCTGTTGTCGGTGTCCGACACGAGGGCGAAGATGTCCGGGCGGCCCACGATCGTGAAGGCCTACGGCGCCGTCCGCGGCGGCGCGGCCAAGCACGTCGCGGCCGCGCTCCCGAACGTGGGCGGCCTGGTCGAGAAGTACGCGGTCAGCTGACCGGCACGTCCTGCGAGGTCTGGGTGAGCGCGGGAATGAAACTTTTACTGGCGCGAAGGTCGTCGGGTCTGCCGGGTCCGCGCCCGGATCAGCCCGTACGCCCCGCCCGCGACCAGGATGCCGCCCATGGTCCAGCCCAGCGGGTAGGTGGCGACGCCGACGTACTTCAGCCCGGACGCGAAGATCACGAACGTGATGGCCGGCCTGATGTACCGGTCCGGCGCGCGGGACGAGAGCAGGGCGCCGATCAGCACCGCGGGCACGCTGCCGGCCACGATCGAGGCGGTCACGCCGAACTCGACGTGCCCGAACGTCAGCGCGCCCAGCGCCGCCGCGGCGGTGAGCGGGACCGCCTGGGTCAGGTCCGTCCCGACCAGCCGGCCCGCGGACAGCATCGGGTAGGCGAACAGCAGCAAGATGATCATCAGCGAGCCGGAGCCGACCGAGGTGATGCCGAC
>CAVPLC010000011.1:0-6397 GCA_963705835.1 uncultured Actinomycetes bacterium | reverse complement strand
ACATCGGCCTGGCCGCGGAGGACGTCATGATCGCCTCCGCGGCCAGGGTCTCGCGGCGCCGCGCCGACGCGTTAGCGGTGCGCGGCGGGGGTCGTCGGCGCGGCGGGGGTGCGGCCGCGCGCGGCGGGGTCAGTAGCCGTAGCCGCCGCCGCCGCTGGAGGCGGAGGCGCTCGCGGAGGTGCCGGCCGCGGGCACGGTGCCGGACGGCGTGGCCTCGTACCAGAGCCCGCCGGAGAGATTTTGCCCGTTGCCCTTGTTCTGGCCGGGAGCGGTGTCTCCGACGTAGGTGTACAGCGGGTGCCCGTCGTAGGTGACCTGCGTCGTGCCGTCTGACCTGGTAATCGTGCTCAACGTTCCGGTCACGCCGGAACCCGCGGTGGCGGGGCCCTTCACCGGCGGCCAGTAGGTCGAGCAAGAACCGCTGCAGTTGGACTTGTTCGACGTGTCGATGGCAAACGTGTACAGGGTGAAGCCCGCCCCGTTGGTCAGCACTGTAGTGCCGTTGATCGAGGCGGTCTTCACCGTGGTCCCTGATGTGCTGGACGACGACGAGCCCGCAGCCGGGGTGCTGGTGCTGCTGGCGGGCGTCGAGCCCGACGAGCTGATCGAGCTCCCGCAGGCGGCCACGGCCAGCACGGCCGCGGCCAGCCCGGCGACGCTGAATATTTTCCTCATGTCTAGCTTCTCCTCATACCGTGTTGATCTCCCATGAGTGATCACGTACCGCAATGGGCCTTCGGTTCATCTGGGCCGGAGCGGGTTAACCGATGTGGCCGCCGATCAGGCTGCCGACGAAGAACGTGACCGCGACGGCCACGCCGCCCAGCGCCAGCTGGCGCAGGCCGGACCGGATAATCGGCCGGCCGGTGAGCCTGGCCCACCACCATTCCGCCGACCATCAGCGCCACCGCAGTGACGCCGAGGGCGACACCGAGGATGTTCAGGCCCGCCAGGTAGGGAATTATCGGGATGAGCGCCCCGGCGGAGAAGGCGATGAGCGATGACAGGCCGGCCACCACGGCCGAGGGCAGCTCGAACGGGTCGACGCCGAGCTCCTCCCGGGTGTGCACGCGCAGCGCGGTGTCCGGGTCCCGGGACACCGCGGCCGCCATCCTGGCCGCGGTCTCGGAGTCGGCTCCGTAGCCGCGGAAGGTCTCGGCGAGTTCGGCTTGCTCGGCGGCTGGGAACCGGGCGTGCATCCGGCGTTCGGTGGCGACCTCGGCGTGCACCAGCTCGTTCTGGTTGGTCACCGACACGTACTCCCCCGTGCCCATGGAGAACGCGCCCGCGACCAGGGCGGCCACGCCGGTCAGGATCACGGTGTGCGGTGCCACCCGGCCGCCGCCCAGCCCGGCGATCAGCGATGCGTTCGTCACCAGGCCGTCCACCGCGCCGAACACCGTCGGCCGCAGCCAGCCGCCGGACACGTCACGATGCCGGTGCGACCACCCGGCCGCCAGGGCGGCCTGCCGCACGGCATGTGCCGGCTCGGATATCTCGTCATTCACCAGGGACATCATCCTCCAAGGTTCTTTGGTACAGGCGCTCGTCCTTACGATAATGAGAGCCAGCACCCATGTGCCGCGTCGGCGGCACCACGAAACCCTTTGGACATGATCGATGACGGTCCCGGTCTGGGTCTGGGCGGTCTCGGCGGCGGCGCTGATCGCGGTCGTCGGCGCGGAGGTCGCGCTGACCGGCCGTTCCGGAGCCTTTACGCCTCGCCGGGCGGTTGGGTGGGTCGCGGTCTACGTGTCGCTGGCCGTGCTGTTCGGGCTGGCCGTCGGGATCACCGCCGGCTGGGTCACGGCGGGGCAGTTCTACACCGGTTATCTCACCGAGTACAGCCTGAGCCTGGACAACCTGTTCGTCTTCTACGTGATCATCTCCTGGTTCGCGGTGCCGCCCGACCGCCAGCCCCGCATCCTGCTGCTCGGCATCGGGCTGGCCCTGTTCCTCCGGACGATCCTCATCGTGGCCGGAGCGACCGCGCTGAACCACTTCGGCTGGCTCTTCTACCCGTTCGGCGCGGTCCTGGTGTGGACCGCGATCGGGCTGATCGCGGGGGCTCCTCCGGACGGCCAGGCCGACCGACACACCCGGCTGACCGGGTGGCTGCGGCGCCGGCTGCTGCGGCCCGGGCAGGCGGCCCCGGGGGCGACGCCGGTGCTCCTGCTGGCCGTGGCCATCGGGCTGGCCGACCTGCTGTTCGCCTTCGATTCGATCCCGGCCGTGTTCGGCATCACCACCACCGCGGCCCTGGTCGTGGCCTGCAACGCGTTCGCGCTCATGGGGCTGCGTCAGCTCTACGCGCTGGTGGCCGAGATGCTGGGCCGGCTGGCCTACCTGAACCGGGGCCTGGCCGTCGTGTGCGCCTTCATCGGGGTCAGGCTGCTGCTGCGGGCGCTGCACGATTCCGGGGTCCGGGTGCCCACGATCCCATCGTGGCTGTCGGTCCTGGTCGTGGCGGCCGTGCTGCTGGTCACGGTGGTCCTCGGCGCCATCGAGGGCAGGCGCCCGCTCGGCGCCGCGGGGCGGGCCATGATCGAGCGCCGGTTCGCGGTCATCGACACCGACGGCAACGGGGTGTGGCAGCGCGAGGACTACCAACTGCTGACCCGGCGGTTGTGCGAGACCTTCGGCTACGCCGCCGATTCCGCGGCGGGACACGCGCTGGCGTCGGCCCAGCGCGCTTTGTTCGACACGATGCTGTCGCACATGGACGCGAACCGGGACGACGAGATCAGCCGCGAGGAGTTCGTGGCCGGGGTGGGCCGGGGTCGGCCCGCGGACGGTCCGGGCTTTGAGGCCGCGGTCAGCGCCGCCGCGCGGAGCCTGCTCCAGGTGGCTGACACCGACGGCAACGGGGTGCTCGACCCAGGCGAGTACGCCCGGCTGGCCGCGGTGTACGGGGCCGGCGCCGACGAGGCAGAACGGGCCTTCGGGCGGCTCGACCAGGACCGCAACGGGGTGCTGGACGCCGCCGAGCTGACCCTGGCTATCAGCCAGTTCTTCGCCAGCCGTGACCCTGGGGTTGGCGGGAGCCTGGCGTTCGGGCGCCTGTGAGCCCGGGTCCCTGGCAGCGCGCTCGGCCACCGCGCCGTGGCGACTGGCTGGACTGACGGCTGCCCGTCATCATCCTGTCATCGTCACGCGGCATCCTAGAGGCATGATGATCCGCGCGGCGCGGCTGGGGGCGGTGCTGGCCGGGGCCTGCGCTTGCGCCTGCGTGACGGCGGCGTGCACGAGTCCGGCGGCATCGCCCGGCGCGGGCGCCTCGGACTCGTCGGCCTCGCACTCGGCCCCGTCACGCGCCGTCGCGCCGGCCAGTCCGGGCCGGACGGCCAGCCCGGTCCGGGTGGTGATGGCGGTTCCCGGGCGGGCGCTGCCCGCGCCGGCTGCGCTGGTGCCATTCGGGACGTCATGGCCGGGCGGCGGCGCCATGAGCACCTGGAGCGCGCAGGGTCGTCCGGTGGGTGGGGTCCACGTGGTGTACGAGACGACGCTGGTTCCGCCGGGCGGCACGCAGCCGGCCGGGATCGCGTGGATGGACGCGGGCCTGCTGTCGGCCCGGCTGTACTCCGGCTCGCTGAGCCCCGGCGACGGACCGTTCCGGTATACCGCGCCGGTGTTGCCCGCCGCAGCCGCGACGCTGGTGGCGGCGTTCAACGGCGGCTTCAAGATGAACGAGGCACGCGGTGGGTACTACACCGAGGGCCGGGTCATCGACCCGCTGCGGCCGGGCGCCGCCTCGCTGGTGATCTACGCCGACGGGAGCGTGGACGTCGGGGCCTGGGGCAGCGACGTGACCATGACCCCGCAGGTCGTGAGCGTCCGGCAGAACCTGCTGCCGCTGGTGGCCGGCGGCCGGCCGACAGCGCGGGCGGCGAGCACGCGCTGGCGGGCCTGGGGGTCGACGTGCGGCGCAACCTCGTGCGCGTCCACGGTGCCCGGGATCGAGCACCAGTGGCGTTCCGGGCTGGGGATCACGGCCGACGGGGCACTGGTCTACGCGGCCGGGCCGGGGCTTGACCCGCTGCAGCTGGCCGAGCTGCTGGCGCGGGCCGGCGCCGTGCGCGGCATGCAGCTCGACATCAACCCGAACTGGCCCGTGTTCGTCACCTACGATCCCCCGGCCGGCGGCCCGGCCGCACCGGGTAACGGGCGCAAGCTGCTGGCCTCGACTGCGCAGGGCCCGTGGACGTTCTTCGAGGCGACGTGGGCCCGCGACTTCATCACGATGTCGGCCCGGTGAGCGGCGCTGGCTTCATGACCTCGTCACCATCGGCACCGCATTCTTGACGGGTGAACGCACGGCAGGCCTCCCCCGCCAGATCGGCGCGCGTCCCGGGGCGGCAGGCCGCGCGCCGGCCGGATCCGGCTCCCCCGCCCCCCGGTCCGGTTACGCCGGGGCGGCCCTGGTCGTGGCCGGCGTCGGCCTTGGGGGCGACGACGGCGCTGACCATCACGGCGGAAACGGCCGGCCAGCTGTCCGCTCCCGGCGGCCTGGCCACCTTCGCCGGCAACCTGACCGGCATGGTGGGGACCTACCTGGCCCTGATGATGGTGCTGCTGGTGAGCCGCATCCCGCTCATCGAGCGTGTCCTCGGGCCAGGACGGCCTGCTGCGCTGGCACCGGCGGCTCGCCCCGTGGCCGATCAGCCTGCTGGTCGCGCACGCGGTCCTGATCACCGCCGGGTACGCGCAGGCGGCCAGGACCGGGCCGTGGCACGAGGCGGACACGCTCTGTCCGGTCCTACCCCGACATCCTCACCGCCACCGTCGGGCTGGCCCTGATGTGCCTGGCCGGCGTCGATCTCGGTGCGGGCCATCCGGCGGCGGGTGCGGCGGGAGGTCTGGTGGACCGTCCACCTGTTCATGTACCTGGCGCTGGCGATCTCCTTCGCGCACGTCATCGTGCTCGGCCCGTCCTTCGTCGGCCACCCGCTCACCCGGGTGGTGTGGTCGGCGGTGTGGGCGGCCACGGCCGGGCTCGTGCTGGCCTACCGCGTGGGCCTGCCCGTGCTGCGCAGCTTCCGGCACCGGCTGCGGGTGGCCGAGGTGCGGACGGAAGGGCCCGGCGTCGTGTCGGTGCATCTGCCAGGGTCGGCAGCTGGACCGCCTGGCCGTGTCGGGCGGGCAGTTCTTCTTCTGGCGCTTCCTGACCCGCGGCATGTGGTGGCAGGCCCACCCCTATACGCTCTCCGAGCTGCCGCGGCCGCCGTACCTGCGGCTGACCGTCAAGGGCGTCGGCGACCACTCCTCGGCGCTGGCCCGGCTCAAGCCGGGCACCCGGGTCGCCATCGAGGGACCGTACGGCGTGTTCACCCGGCATTCCCAGCGGCGCCCGCGGGTGCTGCTGATCGCCGCCGGGAATCGGCGTCGACCTCGGTGCGGGCGCTGCTCGAAGACCTGCCGCGCGGCGCCCGGCCGGTGGTCGTGCTGCGGGCCGCCCGGCGCGAGGACCTCGTGCTCGGCACCGAGATCGCCAACCTGGTCAAGCGCCGCGGCGGCCAGCTGCACGAGCTGACCGGAGACCGCAGCCGAGGCCTCCATCGACCAGCACTCGCTGCGCCGCGCTCGTCCCCGACCTCACAGGACCGCGACGTGTACGTCTGCGGCCCGGAGGGATTCGTGACCGAGCTCGTCGAGGTGGCGCGGTGGCTCGGCGTACCCGACGAGGCCATCCACCACGAGGCGTACGCGCTCTAGCTGACCGGAGTACAGCCATGAAGCGAGCGCCGCTGCTGGTCCTGGCGGGCACCGTCGCCGGGTTCATCGGCGTGCTCGGCTTCCACACCCGGTCGGCCGCGCTGGCCTCGCCCGCGCCCGGGGCGAGCGGCCAGCACCCGGGCCGCCCAGACGACACCGGGCGTCACACGGCCGGTCCCGGCGCGGTCCGCAGCGCCGTGGGCGCCGAGCGAGCAGTTCGGCTACGGGGTGCTGGACGTGCAAGGTCACGGTGAGCGGGAACCGCATCACCGACGTCTCTGTCCCCTCCCTCCAGGTCGCCGAGCCCACCTCGCAGCAGATCTGCGACCAGGCCATTCCGCTGCTCCGGTCCGAGGTGCTCGCGGCCCAGAGCGCCCGCATCGACGGGGTCTCCGGCGCCACCTACACCAGCGAGGCCTACTACCTGTCGCTGCAGGCCGCGCTCGACGCGCTGCATGTGAAGTAACCCTGCATGAGTCCGGCGATCCCGGGAACGGGAACACGTCCATGCGAATCCACCCCCGCGCCAGCCGAATCAGCGCGCCGGGCGCGATAATTTCATATTTTCTTAATAAATGGCGTGCTTCATGCTGGCTTCATAAGCAGCCCGTACTGTGCAGGTGAATGAAATGAAACCGGCGGGCCTGGACAGAGGAATGATGCTGACACTGGAACGGAAATGGGA
>CAVPLC010000010.1:0-23392 GCA_963705835.1 uncultured Actinomycetes bacterium | reverse complement strand
CGCTCGCCGAGCTCACCGCGGGCGCCGACCACGTGAAGATCTTCATCAACGGCGGCCTGGTCGGCGCGGACGAGCACTACGAGCAGCCGATGGACCAACGGGGAGATCCGGGGCGCGGTCCGGGCGGCCGCAGAGCACGACACCTACGTCGTCGCCCACTCCGGCGAGCCTGGCGCGATCCGGCAGGCCCTGGCTCAGGGCGTGCGCTGCTTTGAGCACGCGTACCGGCTCGACGAACCGACCGCCGCGCTGCTGGCCCGGCCGGGCGTCTTCCTCACGCCCACGCTGTGCGTGACGCGATCGGAGTCGTGGATGCGCGCCAACGGGTTCGAGGAGCACTCGATCCGCAACGCCCAGGACGCCGCGGACGAGCACCTGGCCAGCATCGGGCACGCGATCCGGGCCGGCGTCACCCTGGTCAACGGCACCGACATCCCGCCGGGCAACCTGGTCGACGGGACCCCGGCCGCCGTGCACGAACTGCTGCTGATGGCCGCGGCCGGCCTTTCCCCGCTGCTCAGCCTCCAGAGCGTGTCTGCGGGTCAACGCCATCGCCCTGCTCGGCATCGGCGATCACGTGGGGCAGATCCGGCCCGGCTACGCGGCCGACTTCACCGCCGTGGCCGCCGATCCGCTCGGCGACCTGTCCGCGCTGCGGACGATCTCCCTGGTGGTGCACGGCGGCCGCGTCATCCGCGAGGACGCGCCGTGACGCAGGCGCGCCGGTTCGACGACGGCTCGGGATGGCAGGAGCAGGCCGGCTACAGCCGCGGCGTGCGCCGCGGGAACGTCGTCACGATCAGCGGGACCACCGCCACCGGCCCGCACGGAGCCGCGCTGCACCCCGGTGACACCGGCGCCCAGGCGCGGGTGTGCCTGGACCGGATCGGGCAGGCGCTGACCGCGCTGGGCGCGACGCTGGACAACGTGGTCCGCACGGTGGTCTACCTCGCCCCCGGCGCGAGCTGGGAACAGGCCGCGCGGGCCCACCGCGACGTGCTCGGCGCGGTCCGGCCGGCCAACACGATGCTCTACGTCGGCGGCCTGATCGGGAGCGTCTCCCTGGTCGAGATCGAGGCCCAGGCGGTGGTGGCGCCGTGAAGTTCTCCGTGCGGGTGAACAACGACCTGGGTTTCGAGGAACTGACGGCGATCGCCGTCGCCGCCGAAGCAGGGCTTTGACCAGCTCTGGGTGTTCAACGACCTGTTCCTGCGGTCCGCGCCGGTGCTGGCCGGGGCGCTCGCCACCGGCACCGCGCGCATCGGCCTGGGCATCGCGGTCATGAATCCCTACTCCGTCCACGTCAGCGAGCTGGCCATGCTCGCGGCGACCCTGCAGGAGGTCAGCGGCGGCCGCTTCCTGCTCGGCCTCGGGGCCAGCTGGAGCAGTTCCTCGGCTGGGCCGGGATCACGAGGGCCCGGCCGCTGGCCACGACCAGGACCGCGCTGGTCAGCCTGCGGGCCCTGCTCGGCCACGAGGACGTGGACCGGACCCTGCTGCCGGAATGGTTCGGCACCGACAGCGTGCTCAGGTTCCCGCTGGCACGACCCGTCCCGGTCTACGTCGGCGCCATGGGCCCGCAGATGCTCGAGATGGCGGGCCGGCACGCGGACGGCGTGCTGCCGTTGCTGTACCCGCCGGAACGCTACGTCAGCGCGCGCCAGCACGTGCTCGCCGGGGCGGCGAACGGGGGGCGCGACATCGACCTCCCGGCGTGCTTCTGGGTCTCGCTGTCCGACGACGCGGGGACGGCCCGGGCGGCGCTGGCCGAGAAGCTGGCCTACTACGGCCCGTCCATCTCCGCGCCGATGCTGGCCGCGGTCGGCCTGCGACCCCAGGACTTCGCGCCGCCGCCCGGCTGGCGCACGGCGGGCACGGGGCGGCGCAGCTCATCGACGACCGGATGCTGGCCCTCGGCGTGGCCGGCAGCGCCGCGGACGTGCTGGCCCGCTGCCGGGCGCTGTACCGGCTGGGGGCCCGCCACCTGTCGTTCGGCCCGCCACTCGGGCCGGACCCGGTGACCGCCATCCGGCTGCTCGGCGAGCAGGTACTGCCCGCCCTTGACGAATCGGCGGAGGAGGCACGGTGAGCGAACGGGCTGACATGGAGCTTTACGACCTGCGGGTCACCGTCGAGTCGATCGAGGGCCGCTCGGTGTGCGGCCTGTCCGTGGGCGACTACTTCGAGCTGACAGAAAGCTCGCGGGCTGCGGCTGCCGCCCGGCCGCCACTTCTGCGTCTACGCGCTGGCCGCCGTGCTCCCGCTGCTGCCCGCCAAGCAGCGTCAGCTGCCGGAGGCGGACTGGCTGGAGCGCGACTCGCTGGTCGCCTGCCCCGACCCGGAGGAGCGGCTGATCATGCGGATCAGCCGTACCGCCCGCCCGCCGATGCGCTCCTCCGACCTGACCTGACCGTGGCCGAGATCGGCATCGCGTTCCAGACCGACAAGCCGGCCGGACGTTACGGCGAGCTGGCCGCCGCGGCCGAGGCGCACGGCTTCGACGTGGTCAGCGTCTTCGCCGACCTGCTGTACCAGCCGCCGCAGCCGGCGCTGCTCGAGATGGCCCGGGCGACCTCCCGGGTCCGCCTGGGAGCGGCCTGCCTCAACCCGTACACCCAGCACCCCTACGAGATCGCCGGGTGGCTCGCCGCGCTCGACCGGGCCTGCGGCGGGCGCGCCTACCTGGGCCTGGCCCGCGGGGCCTGGCTCGAGGCGATAGGCATCGATCAGCACCGCCCGCTGGACCACCTGCGTGACACCGCGGCGATCGTGCGCGCGCTGTTGTCCGGGGACGACCGCGGCTACCAGGGCGCGGCGTACCGGCTGGCCCCCGGGATACGGCTGCGGTATCCCCTGCCGGGCCGGCTGCCCCGCTGCTGCTTGGCACCTGGGGACCGCGTGGGGCCGCGCTGGCCGGCGAGATCGCCGACGAGGTCAAGGTGGGCGGCAGCGCGAACCCCGCGGTCGTGCCGCTGATCCGGGATCGGGTGGCGGTCGGCTGCCGGGCCGCGCGGCGCCCCCCGGGCCAGGTCAAGGTGGTGCTCGGCGCGGTCACCGTGGTGGACGGGGACGGCGCCGCCGCGCGGCGCCGGGCCCGGACCGAGATCGCCAGGTACCTGGCGGTCGTGGCGGACCTGGACCCCACGAGCGAGCTGCCCTTTACCTTCATCGGGCCACTCCGCGATCTGGTCGCGGCGGGCCGCGACTGGCAAGCCGGCGCGCTGATCCCGGACCCGGTGCTCGACCGGTTCGCGTTCTCCGGCACGCCGGAGCACGTCGCCGCGCTGGCCCAGCGGGTCCTTGACGCCAGCGCGGACCGGGTCGACTTCGGGACGCCGCACGGCCTGACCGACCGCGGGGGCGTCGACCTGCTCGGGACCGCGGTCCTGCCGCTGCTGCGGCGCTGAGGCGGCAGCAGCTAGCCTGGGCGGTTATGGCGACGCAGGCGCCTTCGCGTACGTCAGGAGCGGTAACCGGGCGGGGCCACGCGGCCCGGCGGGTCGCGGTGACCGTGCTAGCCGTCGCCGTCCTGTTCGTCTTGTACTGGCGCCAGTCGCGGCTGGCGCCGGTGACCTCCGACGGCGCGTCGATCGCGCTGCAGGCCCGGGACATGCTGCACGGGAACCTGCTGCTGCACGGCTGGCGGCTGTCGGACGTATCGTTCTACGCCACCGAACTGCCGCAGTACATGGCGATCGAGGCGGTGCTCGGGCTGGGCCCGTGGGTGGTGAACGTGGCCGCGGCGATGACCTACACGTTGCTGGTGCTGCTGGCCGGATTCCTCGCGATGGGGCGCGGCCGTGGCCGGGAGGGCCTGACCCGCGCGCTGCTGGCCAGCGGCATCATCCTGGCCCCGCAGCTCGGCGCGACCTCCACGCTGCTGACGAGCCCCGATCACACCGGCACCGCGGTGCCTGTGCTGCTGGCCTGGCTGATGATCGACCGCGGCCGGCCGGGCGGGCGGCCGCAGGCGGGCGGGCGGCGCTGGTGGGTGGTACCCGCCGCGGTGTGCGCCGTGCTGACGCTGGCGACGCTCGGCGATCCGCTGGTGCTGGTGTTCGGGATCGCGCCGCTCGCGGCCGCGTGCGTCCTGCGCCTGGCGCGGAACGTGGCGGCGCCGAGATGGTACGAGGCGTGGCTGGCGGGGGCGGCGGTGGCGGCCGCCGGGCTGGGGGCGGCGGCGCCGCGGGTGATCGCGCTGCTGGGCGGCTACCAGGCTGCGCAGTACAACACCCGGATGGCAGGCCTTGGTCACCTGGGCCACGCGGCCTGGGTGACGGTCCAGCAGGTGCTCGAGCTGTTCGGCGCTAACGTCATCACCGCCAGGCCCGGCATCGACTTCGCGTTCACCGTGCTGCGCCTGACCGGAGTGATCATGGTGGTCGCGGCCTTCATGCTGGCGGCCGCGCGGCTGCTCGGGCCCGGCGACCTCCTGGTCCCCGTGCTCGTGCTGGGCATCGCGTTCAGCCTGGCCGTCTACCTGGTCAGCGCGTACGGGCAGAGCCTGGGCACGATACGGGAGATTGCGGCGGTCATGCCGCTCGGCGCGGCCCTCGCCGGACGGGTGCTGGCCGGGCCGCTGCTGAGCCTGCGGGGGCGGCCGCTGCGGCCCGTGCTCGCGGCCGCCGGGGCCGGATACGCGCTGGCCCTGATCTACGGGGCCACGCAGGGCCCGGCGTCCCCCGCCAACGAGCCGCTGGCCACGTGGCTGTCAGGGCACGGGCTGCGCGACGGGCTCGCCGCGTACTGGCAGGCCAACAGCACCACGCTGGACAGCGGCGGCCAGGTCCTGGTCAGCTTCGCCGGAATGAACGGCGGCAGGCTGGCGGCGGCCTCGTGGGAGACCCGCCAGCAGGACTACGATCCCCGGCGGCACGACGCGACCTTCGTCGTGGCGGGCGGCCCGGAGGGCATGCCCGGGATGCAGGCGGCCGCGGAAGCGACGTTCGGCCCGCCGCTGCGGGTCTACCACGCCGACGGCTACACCATCCTGGTCTGGGGCACCAACCTCCTGCGGCGCCTCGGCCCGGTGAGATCCTAGGCCTGGCTGGCGGCGTGCTCCTCCCAGCCGGGGGGCGGGCCGATGGTCGAGGCGTCGGGTCCGAGCCGGTCCGCGTAGGCCGCGTTCAGCTCGCGCCAGCGGTGGCCCCACTCGGGCAGAGCTGCGCCGTCGAGGTCGGTGACCAGGCGGTCGAGGCACTCGTGCCAGCCCGCCGCGTCCCTCGCGGCCTTGCCGAGGTCATCGAAGGTATCGGTGAGGGTGAGCAGGGTTCCCGCGCCGTCGGCCTGCAGCTCGATCCGCAGCAGGTCGGCGCCCCAGGTGAACTCCATGACCGAGGGCGGATCGAAGACCAGCATCTGGCCGTCGAACCCGTCCCCCGCCGAGCTCACGAACCGCAGCGACGCGCCGGCCTCGCGGTCACCGACGATTTCCTGGGGGTACCAGACCGCCAGGTGCTCCGGTTCGGTCACGGCCCGCCAGACCTTCTCACGGGAGTGGGCCAGCCTGCGCCTGAACGTGAGAGTCCAGCGGTCACCCTGGCGGGTCAGTGTCCCGAGGCCAGCGTCATCCATGTGCGATCCTCCTCAGTGGTCCATGTGGTCCAGGTGAGCTTCGAGCGCGTCGAGGCGGTTGCTCCACGCGGCGCGGTAGGGAGCCAGCCACTCGTCGATCTCCCGGAGCGGCTCGGTACGGAGCCGGTACAGGCGGCGCTGGCCATCGGGCCGCACCTGGACCAGCCCGGCCTGGCGCAGCACCCGCAGGTGCTTGGACACGCCCGGCTGGCTCAGGCCCAGTCCGGCCACCAGATCCCCCACGGTCTGCTCCCCGTCGCGCAGCAGGTCGAGGATACGGCGCCGATGCGGCTCCACCAGAACCTCGAACATGCAGCGAATATAACCAGCAAGAAATATAACTGTCAAGAAATATAAGTGATGACCGACCGGTTGCGGCCGTGACGGGATCCGACGCGGCTATGAAGACCGGCTCTGCGCTGCTGGCCGTCGCCGACCGGGGCTGGCCGTCCGCTCGCCGCGTGCGGCCGATGGCCTGGTCGGGCCGACGGCTGGTTCCGGGTGGTCGGCGCCGACCTGCTGCCAGTGGGCGGCGACCTTGGCGAGCAGGTCGACTAGGTGCTGGCTCTCGGCCTCGTCTAGCGGGGCGAGGAGGGTCTGGGCGGCGCCGGCCAGGGCGGCGGCCGCCTGCTCCCGGACGTCCTGGCCGGCCGGGGTCAGGTGGATCAGGAACGCCCGGCGGTCCTGCGGATGGCGCACGCGTTCCACCAGGCCCGCCGCCTCGAGCTCGTCGATCAGGTAGACCATCGCGGTACGGTCGATGGACGTCGTGGCGGCCAGGTCGATCTGGGTCAGCGGGCCGGATTCGGTCAGGGTGCTCAGCACTCCCCAGGCCCGCGGCGACAGGCCCAGCGGCTCCAGCCGCTTGACGGCCAGGGCCTGGGCGGCCTGCTGCACCACGAACAGCAGCTGGCCCACTCGCCCGGTCTGCTTCCCCGGTGCTGCAGGTTTGCGCATAGCCTGTCTCTCATCTAGATTATCTTGTATAGAGATTATCTTAGCCTCTGACAATCGACAGAGGCAACCGAAGGGAGCGTACGGCATGCAACCGCGCAACGCCATCGTCACCGGGGCCTCGCACGGCATCGGCGCCTATATCGCCCGGGCCCTGGCCGGCCAGGGCATGAACCTGCTACTGGTCGCCCGGTCCGAAGACGAACTCCTCCGGCTGGCCAAGGAACTGCGGACCCGCGACGTCACCGTGGCCGTCGCAGCGATCGACCTGGCCGGACGGCAGGCGGCCGGCCAGGTCGCGGAGGCCGCAGCCGCCGAACTGGGCCCGGTCGACGTGCTCGTCAACAACGCGGCCATCGAGCCGCAGACCCGCTTTCACGTCCTCACCCCGGCCGAGATCGAGGAGGTCCTGCAGGTCGACCTGATCAGCCCGTTGCTGCTCAGCCGGCTGCT
The DNA here is from genome assembly GCA_963705835.1 of uncultured Actinomycetes bacterium. GTDB lineage: Bacteria > Actinomycetota > Actinomycetes > Streptosporangiales > Streptosporangiaceae > Palsa-504. Next base: position 16,411 of record CAVPLC010000010.1, on the reverse strand, counting down.
GCTGCCCGGCATGCTGGAGCGCGGGTACGGGCGGATCATCAACGTTTCCTCCCTGGCCGGTCACACCAGCTTCCCCTACACCCAGGCCTACGCGGCCGCCAAGGACGGCCTCACGGCCTTCAGCCGCGTGCTGACCAGCGACTACCGAGGCACCGGCGTGTCGGCCACCAGCCTGATCCTCGGTCCGGTCAAGGACACCGGGGTCACCGTCCGCACCCTGGCCGAAACCGGCCTGACCGCCAGCACGGCGTTCTCGGTCAGGCCCGAGAAGGTCGCCGCCGCCACCCTGCGCGCCATCGGCAGGCCCCGGGCCGAGATCGTGGTCGGCGTGGGACCGGTCCGGCTCCTCAAGGCCCTGATGGACTACTTCCCCGGCCTGGGCCCGGCGATCAACCGGCTCAGCGGGGCCAGCAAGCTGATGGCCTCCGTGGCCGACTACCGGGAAGCGCAGCGCACCTCGGCACCACCCCGCAACGCCCAGCCCGCCTGAAGTCGCAGGGCTAGGTCCCTCGGCCGGGCGCTGCCTCACCACGTCGATGTGACAGCGATGCGGTAACAGCCACCTCGGTGCGCTCCGCGCGCTGCTGGAAGCGATGCGCATGCCCACCGATCCCATCGCGAAGCTGAACGTCCAGGGCTGAGCCGGGGCGGTCAGGCGTGATGCGGGCAGGTACGGCGCAGGCTGTCCGGGGTCAGGTCGGCCAGGGTGGGGTAGCCGTCAACGGCCATGATCAGGTCGGCCTCGGCCAGGATGACGCGCAGCACGTGGACGAGGCCGTCGGTGCCTCCGATGGCCAGGCCGTAGGCGTAGGGGCGGCCGACGCCGACCGCGGTGGCGCCCAGGGCCAGGGCCTTGATCACGTCTGCGCCGGAGCGGACGCCGGAGTCGAACAGCACCGGGAGGCCGTCGGCGGCCTCGACCACGGCGGGCAGGCAGTCCAGGGCGGGCAGGCCGCCGTCGGCCTGGCGGCCGCCGTGGTTGGAGCAGTAGATCCCGTCCACGCCGCCGTCCTTGGCCCGGCGGGCGTCGTCCGGGTGGCAGATGCCCTTGACCAGCAGCGGCAGCGTGGTGAGCGAGCGCAGCCAGGGCAGGTCGTCCCAGGTGAGCGGGTTCCCGAAGACCCCGGCCCAGTGCCCGATGGTCGCCGCGGGATCAGTCGCGGGGTCCTGGCCGACCAGGGCGCGGAACACCGGGTCGCTGGTGTAGTTGGCCAGGCAGTGCCCGCGTAGCTGGGGGAAGTTACTGGCCGCCAGGTCGCGCGGGCGCCAGCCGGTGAGCCAGGTGTCGAGCGTGACCACGATGGCCTTGAAGCCCGCGGCCTCGGCGCGTGATACCAGGCTCGCGGCCAGGTCCCGGTCGGTCGGCGTGTAGAGCTGGAAGAAGCCCGGGGTGCTGCCGAGCCGGGCGGCGACGTCCTCCATGGGATCGACGGACAGCGTCGAGGCGATCATCGGAACGCCGGTGCGAGCCGCCGCCGCGGCGGTGGCCAGGTCGCCGTGCCCGTCCTGGGCGCACAGGCCGATCACGCCGATGGGCGCCATGAACAGCGGCGAGGGCATCCTCATCCCGAACAGCTCGACCGACATGTCACGCTTGGCCGCCCCGACGAACATGCGCGGCATCAGGCCCCACTGGGCGAACGCGCCGACGTTGGCGCGCTGGGTGTGCTCGGTGCCCGCGCCGCCCGCGACGTAGGACAGCACCGACGGCGGCAGCGTCCGCGCGGCCCGCGCCTCCAGCTCGGCGAACGCCATCGGGAACGCGGGCAGCACCCCGCGCAGCCCGGCCCCGTAGATCTCCAGCTGGTAGTCGCCGAACGCCGGCCCTGTATCGGTCATCGGGAGTTCCTCCGCAGGTCGTAGTGCCGCAAGACCATCTTGCCCGCAACCGTTCTGCACCCGGCCAGAAACCCGGTGGCTACCGCACCGGGGCAGGCTAGCGCCAGACCTGCTTTACGTTTGCGGCCGACGGGCTCGCCGGCCGTCCCGCGACCCGCTCAGCGACTACGAAAAAGGGGTGCAATCGATGAACATTAACCGCACCGCCGTCTCAGCGGAGCTGAGCCTGGGGCTGATCGGCCCTGAGCACACGATCGTGCCGCTGATGGCCAGCCTGCACTACAACTGCCGGGACCCGTACGCGGTCAAGATCGCGTTTCACGTGGGGACCGGCGAACCCGTGGAGTGGGCCCTCGCCCGCGACCTGCTCGCGGCGGCCCTGCACGCTCGTGAGGGGATCGGGGACGTGCAGGCCTGGCCATCAGCGGCATCGGGTGACCCGGCCGTGGCCGACCCGGGGGCCTGCGGGGAGACCGACGGCGAAGCTGCCGGACCGGCGATCTTGAACATCGCGATGACCTCCCCCTTCGGTCATGCGCAGTTCGAGGCGCCGGCCGCGGCGATCGACGGGTTCCTGCGCCGCACCTACCGGGTCGTTCCGGCCGGCGAGGAGAGCGGCTTCATGGACTTCGACGACGAGCTCAGCGAGCTGCTCAGCCAGGCATAACTCTGGCCGCCATAACCAGGCCGTCCCCGGAGCGGGAACGACCGGGGGCACCATGGCCTCGATCAGGTGCGGCCCGGCCTCGGCGTAGGCCCGGCGCAGCGCCTGGTCGAGATCCTCGGCGGTGGTGACGCGGACGGCGGGCACGCCCAGCCCGGTGCTGATCGCGGTGAAATCGGGGGTCGGGCCGGACAGGTCGAGCATGCGCGACGCGCGCGGGCCGGCCTGGCCCGCGGCGGTGCGGGCCAGTTCCATCCGCAAGATGGCGTAGGCCGCGTTGTTGATCAGCACCGTGGTGACGTCGAGCTGCTCGCGGGCCTGGGTCCACAGCGCCTGGATGGTGTACAGGGCGCTGCCGTCGGCTTCCAGCGACACGACCGGCCGGTCCGGGGCGGCGATCGCCGCACCCGTCGCCACCGGCATGCCCTGCCCGATCGAGCCTCCGGTCAGGGTCAGCAGGCTGTGCCTGGGCGCGCACGTCAGGGCCTTGGGCAGCGCGAAGCCCGAGGTGTTGGCCTCGTCGGAGACGATGGCGCCCTCCGGCAGCGAGGCGGCGATCGTGTTGGCCAGGCTGATCGCGGTCAGCGGCCCGGGCTCCGCGGCGGGCCGCGAGGCCGGCGCCAGGAGCGGGTCGATTCCGGCCGCGACCAGGTCCGCCAGCTCCTCGAGGGCGGCCTCGGCGTCCTGGTCGCGATCGGCCAGGACGGTGACCGAACAGCCCGCGGGCACCAGATCGCTGGCCCGGCCGGGGTAGGCGAAGAACGACACCGGCGAGCGCGCGCCGGCCAGGATGAGGTGCCCGGTCCCGGCTAGCTGGTCTTCGGCTTGTTCGGCCAGGTAGGCCAGCCGGTCCACGGCCGGCAGCCCGGCGCCGCGCTCCATCCGGGCCGGGAACGTCTCGGCGAGCAGCCGTGCTCCGGTCGCGGCGCTGATCCGGCTGGCCGCCCGCAGACCGCGCTCGGACAAGGCTCTCCCGCCGAGGAAGAGCAACGCCCGGGCAGACAGCAGGCCGGCCACCGAGACTATCTGACTGTCATCGACTATGGTCGACCAATGAGGTCGAATTGCGCGGGCGGGCGTGGCGTCGTCGCCCCAGGACACGTCGGCGGGGAGGACCAGGGTGGCGATCTGGCCGCGGCGGGCCGCGGCCACCGCGCGTACCGCGTCCCGGCCCACGTCACGGGTGGTGCCGCTGGTGTGGACCCAGCCCGAGACGGTCCGGGCCAGGGCCTCGATGTCGGACTGCAGGGGCGCGTCGTAACGGACGTGGCCGGTGGCGTGGGCCCCGACGATGACCAGCACCGGGGTGCCGGCCCGGCGCGCGTTGTGCAGGTTGGCCAGCCCGTTGGCCAGGCCGGGGCCGAGGTGCAGCAGCACCGCGGCGGGCCGGCCGGCGATGCGGGCGTAGCCGTCGGCAGCGCCGGTCGCCACCCCCTCGAACAGGGCCAGCACCCCGCGCATCTCGGGCACCGCGTCCAGGGCCGCGACGAAGTGCATCTCCGACGTACCGGGGTTCATGAAGCACACGTCGACGCCCGCCCCGGTCAGGCTGGCGATCATCGCCTGAGCACCATTCACCCGGCCGATCGTAGGCCACGCCGGGCCCGCCCGCGCCAGCGGGCCGAGTCAGCACCGCCCGCGCCAGCGGGCCAAGTCGCACAGCCCGCGCCAGCGGGCCGAGTCAGCACCGCCCGCGCCAGCGGGCCAAGGTGGCACAGCCCGTCAACGTAGCCGCGGCCGCCCGGCGTCGCCTATACCCCGAGGGGTATATCCTGTCCGGCGTGAACATCGACGGCGAGGAACTCGCGGACGTGGTCCGGCGGCTGCGGCGCGCGCAGGGCCAGATCGGCGGCGTGATCCAGATGATCGAGGACGGCCGCGACTGCGCCGACGTGCTGACCCAGCTGGCCGCGGCGGGCCGGGCCCTGGACCGGGCCGGCTTCAAGATCATCGCCAGCGGGCTCTGCCAGTGCGTGCTCGGCGAGCAGTCCGACCCCGAGCGGGCCGCCGCCGACCGCGCGCAGCTGGAGAAGCTGTTCCTGTCGCTCGCCTGAGGACCGTACCGGCCGGGGTCCTTTCTTTTTACCGAACGGAGCCAGGCTCACCGCTCCGGGCAGCGGGTACGCTGCGTGGGGCACGAACTCCGGACCGTTCGGAATAAATGTTTTAAGGAATTTTCCCTGCGGCGGTCGTTGTAGATACCCCTACGGGTATCTAACGCGAGGAGGCGGACGATGGCGACGGTCGAGCTTACGGCCGACAACTTCAACTCGACGGTGAGCGGCGACGGCCTGGTTCTCGTCGACTTCTGGGCGGCCTGGTGCGGGCCGTGCCGGATGTTCGGGCCGGTCTTCGAGAAGGCGTCCGAGGAGCACCCGGACGCGGTGTTCGGCAAGGTCGACACCGAGGCGCAGCCCGAGGTGGCGGCCGCGTTCAACATCTCGTCCATCCCGACGCTGATGATCGTCCGCGACGGCATCGTGCTGTACGCGCAGCCCGGCGCGCTGCCCGAGGCCGCGCTCGAGCAGCTGATCACCAAGGCCAGCGAGCTTGACATGGACGAGGTCCGGGCCAGCCTCGAGGCCGAGGCGCAGCCCGCCGAGGCCTGAGCCCGCGCCGGCAGGCGCCTGACGGCCCCGCGCCGCAGGCGCCGGACAGCACTGTAAACAAGTAGGAGATCGCGCCCGGCGGGCCGATGATGGCTGGCATGTCCATCGACATGTTCATCGACCCGGATAAGGACCCGCGTACCGAACCGCCCACCCGGGCCGGGGAGCTGGCCACGCTGGCCGGGTTCCTGCGCTGGCAGCGGGGCACCCTGGAGCTGAAGTGCTCCGGGCTCGACGCCGCCGCCATGGCGCGCCGGTCCGTCGAGCCCTCGATGATGTCGCTGCTCGGGCTGGTGCGGCACCTGACCGACGTGGAGCGGGCCTGGTTCCGCAAGATCATGGCCGGGCAGGACGTGCCGTCGCGCTACCGGTCCCGCGAGCAGCCTGACGGGGACTTCGAGGGCGCCGTGGCCGATCCGGCCGTGGTCGCCGAGGCCTGGCGGGCGTGGCGGGAGGAGATCGCGTTCGCGGACGAGTTCGTGGCCGCGGCGCCCGGCCTGGACCTGGTCGGCAAGGTGCCGGACGCCGGGCGGGGGCCGATGTCGCTGCGCTGGGTGCTGACGCACATGATCGAGGAGTACGCGCGGCACAACGGGCACGCCGACCTGCTGCGCGAGCGGATCGACGGCGCCGTGGGCGAGTAGCGGCTAGGACAGCACCCGGCGGCGGAAGTTGCGCAGCCCGATGGCCAGGAACGCCGCGCCGAACGCGGCCACCACCGGGTAGACGACGTACAACTGCATGTGCGGGGCGGTGGTGAACACGGCCCGCATGCCCTCGTTCACGTAGATCAGCGGGTTGATCAGCACGATCGTCTGCAGCCAGTGCCAGCCGCCCACGGTGACCGGGGCCAGCTTGGTCCACGAGTAGTAGGTGCCGCCGAGGAACGTGATCGGCAAGATGATGAAGCCGAACATCAGGCCGATGTTCCTCGGCTCGAAGCTGGTGCCCAGCACCAGGCCCAGGCCGGCCATCGCGATGCAGGCCAGCGGCACGAACGTGACGATCAGCCACCAGTGCAGGGTCAGGTGGGCCTGCACCCCGGGCGCGTGCACCACCGAGGCGATCGGCAGCACGATGATGGCCGACAGCACGCCCTGGGCCGCGCCGGAGAGCACCTTGGCGACGGCGACCAGCCAGATCGGGCAGGGCGCCTGCACCCGGTCCTCGATCTCCCGGGTGTAGCCGAACTCCTGGGCCATGGCCAGGGCGATGGACTGCACGCCCTGGAACATGACCGAGATGCCGACCACTCCCGGCACCAGGATGGTGGCGAAGGCCGACTGCTGCGCCGAGCCGTGACCGCCGATGCCCTGCCCGATCTTCGGGAACACGTACAGGAAGACGAAGCAGAGCAGGAACGGCTGGATGAGCGTGCGCAGCACGAACTCCCAGATGTGCTTGCGCAGCACGACGACGTCGCGGAGCAGCAGCGCGCCGAGCGCGGTCCAGCTGGCGGCGGCCACCGAGCGGGTCGGGCCGCCGCCGATCCGCCGGGCCGGGACCGGGGCCTGTGAGGTGGTGCGGATCGCCGTCATCCCTCGCGCAGGTCCTTCCCGGTCAGGCTGATGAACACGGTCTCCAGGGTGGGCTCGGCGATGGACACGTCGACCAGGTCGAAGCCCTCGCGCTCGGCCGCGAGCACGATGCGCGGGACCAGCCGGTCGGCGCCCTGCATGTGCAGTTCGAGCTTGTCCTCGGCCACCCGGGTCCGGGTCACGCCCTCGACGTCGGCGGCCAGCCGTTCGGCCAGGCGGGCCGGGTCGCCGGTGGTCTTCACGGTGACGATGGTGTCCGCGCCGATGCTCTGCTTGAGCGCGGCGGGCGTGTCCAGGGCGAGGATGCGGCCGTGGTCCATGATGGCGACCCGCTCGCAGAGCCGGTCGGCCTCCTCCATGTAGTGCGTGGTCAGCATGATGGTCTGGCCTTCCCCGTGCAGTTCACCCAGCAGGTCCCACAGCGCGAGCCTGCTCTGCGGGTCCAGGCCCGCGGTGGGCTCGTCGAGGAAGAGCACGCTCGGACGGTGGAAGATGGCCCGGGCCACCATGAGCCGCTGGGCCATGCCGCCGGACAGCGCGTAGACCGAGGCCTTGGCCCACTTGCTCAGCTGGAACTGCTCCAGCAGCTCGGTCGGCGGTCTGCCGGGACGCCTTGGCGCCCATGCCGAACAGCCGGCCGTGGAAGTACAGGTTCTCCCAGACGGTGAGCTGGCGGTCCAGGGTGTTCTGCTGCGAGACGATCCCGGTCAGCTGCTTGACCAGCGCGGGGTGCGCCGCGACGTCCACCCCGGCGATGAAGGCCCGGCCCGAGGTCGGCACCACGCGGGTGGTGAGCATGCCGGCCGTGGTGGTCTTGCCCGCTCCGTTCGGGCCGAGGAGGCCGAAGATCTCCCCGGCCGGGATGTCGAGGTTGAGCTTGTCCACCGCGGCGAAATCCGTTCCCGGGTACACCTTGGTCAGGTCCTTGGTGTGGATGACCGCGTCCCGATGGCCCGCCCGGTCTTCGGCGGCCAGTGCCTCTGCCGTGCTCATAGGGCTTCTAGCCTAGGCGGCGGCCCTACCGGTGCGCTCCGACCAGGTCGGCGTGGATCCTGGCGGCGCTGGCCGGGGTGCCCGCCTCGTCGCTGTACGGCCCGTAGGGGCTGCCGTAGACGGGCGTGCCCGGCTCCTGGCGCCAGCTTGCGGCCAGGCGGCCCACGTCGACGGCGTCGTAGCCGATCGAGTCGAGGAACGCGGTCACCGCGGCCTTGGCCGCGGCGTTGTCGCCCGCGATGGGCAGGGCGCTGCGGTCCGGCGCGCCGGCCGGGCGGGCCAGCCAGCGCAGGTGCTTGAAGTAGATGTTGTTGAAGACCTTCACCACGCGCGCTTCCTTTAGGTCGCGCTGGAGCAGGCCGCTGCTGGTCAGGGCGCCGGTGTCCAGCTCCGCGAGGTGCCCGTCGCGCTGGGGGTAGTAGTTGCCGGTGTCCATGACCGGCTTCCCGGCCAGCGGCCTGGCCGGGATGTCGCCGAACGCCTTGACCGGGACGCTGACCAGCACCAGGTCGCCCGCCTCGGCGGCCTGCTCGGCGGTGGCCGGGGTGGCGAGCGGACCGAGTTCGGCGGCCAGCTCGGCGAGGGTCTCCGGGCCGCGGGAATTGCTCAGCACGACGGTGTGCCCGGCTGCCACGCTCAGCCGGGCCACCGTCCCGCCGATCTGTCCGCTGCCGATGATGCCTACGGTTGTCATGTCGCGGCAACCCTACCGCGGGGGATCATTCCGTGTCGTTGGCCCTCGCGGTGATCATGAGCTCGTCCGGGATCACCAGCTCGCCGAGGGACTCGCCGATCGCCTCGATCTCGCCGATCGCGGTGATCTCCGCCGACCCGGCCTCTCGCCCGGCCTCTCGCCCGGCCGCCGTCTGGCCGGCGGCGCGCGGGCGCAGGGTCAGGTAGCTGACCAGCACGCCGGCCGCGAGCAGCACGATGGTGACCCAGAGGCCCGTGTGGTACCCGTCCACGAACGCGTTCACCGGGCCGGCCCCGGCGCGCAGCGCGGCGGACTGCCGGGTGCGCAGCACCGCGCCGATGACCGTGATCCCGAGCAGCCCCGCGACCTCACGCGAGGCGTTGAGCAGCGCGGACGCGATGCCGGCCCGGCCGGCGGGACGGCGCGCATGACCGCGTTGGTCAGCGGCACGTTCAGAGGTCCGCGCCGGCGCTGACGCTGACCCTGGCAGCAGCGCGTAGCGTCAGCGCGAACAGCGCCCGCGGCCGAACGGCGACCAGGCCGGGCACGGTCGAGCCGCATGCCGAACGCCACCGTGCGGTGCGGCCCGCGACTCGTCCTCGACGCCGCGCGCGAGGCCCGCGAACAGCGATCACGCCCAGCGCCATCGTTGCACGAAGGCCAGGTCCAGCCCCGGTCGAGCGTGCTGGCCCAGGTCAGGCCGCCGACCACCGGGCCGAAGCGCGTAGGGCCAGCGATCGCCGACCCGGCCCAGATGCCGATCGCGGTGTTACGTTCCCTGTTACCTTCTTCATGTACGCCGTACCTGTATCTCGTTCATATACGTCGTACAAGTACGTTGTACATCATTGCTTGTACGTCGTATAGTTGTCAAGTGATGGATGCAGAACCTCGAGCCGACGGCGATTTTGAGGGCCGGGCCCGGCTCAGCAAGCGCGCCGTGACCGACCGCGCGCTCAAGCTCGCCGACGCCGACGGGCTCGACGCGCTGACCATCCGCAAGCTCGCCCAGGACCTCGGCGTCACCCCGATGGCGCTGTACTGGCATTTCCGCAGCAAGGAAGACCTGCTCGAGGGCATGGCCGAGCAGGTCTGGGGCGAGATCGACGTGCACGTCGACGCCTCGGCGCCGTGGTGGGCGCAGCTGCGGGGCGGGCTGGAATCGCTGCTGCGGGTGCTTCGCGCCCACCCCTCGGCACCGCAGCTGGTGCTCGAGCACGAGAAGCGGAACGAGGCGGCGCTGCGCGCCACCGAGGCCACCCTGGAGATCCTGCGCGGCGCGGGGTTCGACGCCGAGCACGCCGCGGAGATCGCCCGGAGCACGCTGTGGACCGGGATCATGCTGGTCATGAGCGAGTCCGGCTACCACCCGGAACTATCGGCGGACGAGCGCGCCGAGTTCCAGCGGCGCAACCAGATCGAGCTGGCCATGCTGCCCGCCGCGAAGTACCCGCGGCTGGTCGAATCCGCCGCGCCGATGGCCGGCGGCGACCCGGAGCTGCACTACGGGCTCGGCGTCGAGCTGTTCATCGCCGGCGTTCGGGCCATGGCCGACAAGCTGACCTGACCGTGCCTTGACGTGGCAGCGCGGCCGCGTCGGCCAGCACGGCGGGCTCGGGGATCGGGTGGCCGGCCGCCAGTCGCACCATGGTCGGCGCCGCGTCGACGCCTGCGACCTGGTAACCCAGCGACTGCAGGACCCGGCCGAGCCGTCCCTCGCCGCACCCTAGGTCCAGGGTCAGGCCGCGGGACGGCGGCAGCAGCCGGAGCAGCGCGGGCAGGTTGATGTTCTCGTGGGTGTCGTCGTGGCCGGGGGTTCTGGCGAACTCGGCCCAGTTGCGGGCCTGCGACTCCCAGCCGTCCCGCATCCTCACCCCGATAGCGTGTCATACCCGTCGGGGCGCGCCGATACGATTCGGAGCGTGGTGACAGCGGATCAGGGACTGCCCGGCAACATCGGCGCACCGGCCACCCGGGCGCTGACCGCGGCCGGATACACCGAGCTCAGGCAGCTCGCCAACGTGCCCGCGGCCGAGCTGAAGAAGCTCCACGGAGTCGGCCCCAGGGCGCTGCGGCTGCTGCAGGAGGCGCTCGAGGCCCGCGGCATGTCCCTGGGTCAGCGACCGGCAGCCAGGGGCGGTTAAGCGCGTCGCGCGGGCGGTCGAGCCGACCCGAGGCTGCGACCGGATCCCGGATCTCCGCTAGCCTGAGCTACGGGAGGTTCCAGATGGCCGATAGCGAGTTCCCGGCCCCGCAGAGCGGGTTCGTGGTCACCCACTTCCTGGTGGTCTCCGACCAGGACCGGTCCCGCGAGTTCTACCGGTCGGTGTTCGGCGCCACCGTGCTGGTCGAACGCGATCCGGTCATCATGAGGCTGGCCAACAGCTGGCTCATCCTCAACGTGGGCGGCGGCCCGACCGACGACAAGCCCACGGTCACCCTCACGACGCCTCCGGACCCCGACCGGACCAGCGCGTTCCTGAACATCAGGGTGGCCGACATCGCCGCGGCCTACGCGGAATGGTCGGCCAGGGGCGCCCAGTTCCTGACCGAGCCCAAGCAGCACGCCCGGGAAATCCGTGCCTACATCCGCGACCCCGACGGTCATCTGATCGAGGTCGGCCAGACGACGGCGAGTCCGGACCCGGCCTAGGTAGAATCCACGGTCCAGGGTCGCGGTCTCACGCTGCTGCTGGCGGCTCGCTAGTCAGGCGCAACGTAGAAGGCCGACCACGGACGGCAGCTGACCGGGGCCACCTTGCCTGCATCGATGACCGGGCAGGGTGGCTGTGTGACAAGCTGGCGGCAGCAGCCCCGGAGCGGGCCGCACATGGTCAAAGGAGAGCGTCATGAGCGTGTACAGGGTGACCGAGATCATCGGGACAAGCAGCACGTCATGGGAAGACGCCGCGGCGGAGGCGATCAGGACCGCCGCCGGGACGCTCCGCGATCTGCGGGTGGCCGAGGTCGTCAAGCAGGACATTGCCCTGGACGAGGGCGGGGCGATCACCTATCGCACCAAGCTCCAGCTCTCCTTCAAGTACGAACCAGGCAGCTGATCCCAGGTCTGCTGCTTCCCGCACTGGCCGGTTGTGCCGCCAGCTTCCCGGGCCCATCCTGCTGCCATGCCTGAATGGCCCCGGCGGCCGGCGATCCGCCGGGCACGATGCCGGCGCAGCGGCCAGGATGTAGTCCGGGTGGCGGTCCAGGTTCTGGCGGGCCCGGTCGTACTGCATCGTGGTACGCGGATCGGCGTGCCGGACGGCGATCTGCACATTGCGCAACTCAACGCCAGCATCGAGCATGGTCGTGACGGCGTGTGTGGCGGAGCATGTGCGGATGTGCCCTCGCGATCTGGATGCCGATGGTTTCGGCGAGGTGCCGCAGGCGGCGGGTGGCCGCGTGCCAAGGTAGGCAGCCACTGCCAGACGCAGCTGGTCAGTGAACGGCGCCAGAGGATCAGAAGGCACTGAGGCCAGGTCGCTGAAGGTCATCATGCCCTGACCGCTGCTCCCCGCCGCGCCGGGGAACTCGCTGCCCGCAGCGGGCACGATAGAGGCGGCCACGTGCGGTGTCATCGAGTTCGGACTCAGATGGGCGACCCGCAGCAGCGGGAGTTCGATCAGGTGCGAACCGACCATGACGCTGGCTATGAATGGCTGGCCACCCACGATCAGGACTGGCGGCGCGCGCTTGACGTCCAGGCTGCCTTGTGGCGCAGCGGGCGCATCCGAGCGGTCGGCCTGCCTGACCTGCTGATCGCGGCAGTAGCCGAACGAGAACATGTCACCGTCCTGCACTACGACAGTGACTACGAACTCATCGCGCAGGTCACCAGCCAGCCGGTGCAATGGGTCATACCTCGGGGAACGGTTCCCTGACCTTCCCAAAATGGCACGCTCAGCCCCGTCAACGAACTACGCGCGGCATGTGCGGACATTGCCAATGCCGGGCAGGCATGCATACTCATGCAGTTTTGACTTGCCCACCACCGGACCGGTATCGAGGTATGGCCTCGTTCGGAGGCCAGGTTGCCGCCGATTTGCGCGAGCTGAGCGCCAAGGAGGCAGAGCCCGGCGTAGTCAAGCGTTGGGCTCACCGAATGTCGAGCCTGGGTCAGGGGAGTCAGTGACAGTCAGACCAAGATCGGTCATGCTGGACCTCAGGTATCGGTCATAGTGTAGGAGTTGGTGTGGCCGAAGTGGCCGAGTCGCGCCAGGCTAACCCGCTGTTGAGCGACTATCAACTCTTCCAGGGGTATATGCACGCCCTGGATACCGTCCTAGGCGCGCGGGATGTCCGCAGATCGTTCGATGAGTTTGGCCTCTCCGCAGGCATCGTACGCATGAAGATGTTGTACGATGCCCGGCGGGTACTGGGGACTGCGGTACGGGAATTCACAGCGTATGAAAGCGCTGTGACCCGTGCACTCAGTGCGCGTGCTGTTGATCTAACCATGGCTCCCCAGATGGGTTACTGGAGACCGGCCGGGTGGCTGCGAGCGCTGACTGGCCGACTTGTTAGTACGGACCTTGACGAGGAACTCCTTGGCGGAGCGTTGGCTTTGGATTTCGGCCCAGAAGTGGAGGCTGCCCGCGATCGGCTTATGGCTGTGATCACTGAGGCAGAATTGCTGGCGCAGGTTCGTACATTTATCAATACAGCACGCCAGAGCCGATTTGGCCATGCTTACTCCGTGGCCAGCAGCCCTGCGCTCAGCGAAGTGTACGACAAAGCCAATAGGATCCCGACCTGGATCGAGTCCGAGTTCGCTGGGTTGCTTGACAGGCTGGACGGTATCCATTCAGCTGGCGCGTGAAGATTGGACCAGGCGAGTTCGCGACGCATGGTCACTGTAAGTGGGCCTTCGCGGTTGCCCGGTCTCCGTTGGTCTCGGAGATTACGCGGGTGACGTAGGCGGCCATCGCCGTCGGGAGTTCGGCGGGGTGCCGTCGGGCGGCGGCCGCGCTGACCGTAGCCAGTACTTCGGTGCTGGCGCGCACGGCGCGGCACAGGTCTGCGGTGCCGAGGCCGGCGACGGTGGATGCGACGCCCGGCGGCAGATTGTCCGGGTCGTGGTCGAGCACCTGTGACAGGCCATGCCATGGGTACAGCGCGTCGTGCGCCGCGGCCCACAGCGCCCAGATGTGGTGGCGTGCCTGGTGGAGCTGGTTGTGGGCTTCCCAGAGCGAGCCGCGGCGCAGGTACTTGTCGGCGTCGATCAGCGCGCACCAGCCGAGGAACGCCCACTCCCGGACCTGATCGCCGGTGACCGCGTACGCGGCTGGCGGCTCGCCGCCGGGCTGGGCGCCGCTGGCCAGCGCCTGGGCATCCAGCGCCTGGGAGTCCGGCGGGGTGGATACCTGGTACAGCGGGATGAAGTCCGGAGCGCCGCCGCCGCGACGGCGGATCTCGATGTCGGCCTGGGCTATGACCGTCAGGTCGAGCTGGGTGCCGTCGGCGAACTGGGCAAAGATCCGCCGGGCCCATTGGTCAGCGGTCCCGGTCCGGTGCCGTAGCACGTCGATGAGCGGGCCCAGATCCGGCAGCGCCGCGACGACCATCGCTTCCGCGGCCGCCACCCGGTCGGCGCCTGCCTGGCCGCGTTCGGCGTGGACGCCGAGCGCGGCGTCGATGTCGGAAAGCGCGTCGGCCGCGCCGCGGCCAAGCGAGCAGCCGACCAGCAGCGATCTCACCAACGGCCAGGCCTCGCACCGATCGACCAGCCCGGCCATTACGCGCCGCTGCGCGGCGAGTTCGCCGGGCAGTGTCGCGAGCCAGGCACGGCCGGTCAGCGCGTCGGCGTCACCAGGACTGTTCCCGTCAGCTCGGTCAGCGGGTTCCGGCCTCAGCTCAGCCGCCATTCCGCATCACCTCTCCCGATCGCGTCAACCGCTACTGCCGTCGCATGGATAAAGGCCCCGCGCCGCGGTGAATTCCGGCGCGGGTGGCGTCCACCCTGACCTCATCTCCGCTTCTTGGCGTCAGCCCAGCGTGTCGCATTGATTACTGAAAGGATGCCCGGATGATGGTGGTCCGTGACCGCCAAGCCACTGGATGCTGCCCGGGATGCGCTGATCGCGCTGCTGGCGGCACACAACGCCGCGCTGGCGGCGCGGGTGGCTGAGCTGGAGGCGGCCAACGCGGAGCTGGCGGCGCGGGTGGCACGGTTGGAGCGGGCGGCGTCACGGAATTCCGGCAATTCCTCGCTGCCGCCGTCGCTGGATGACCAGCCAGGCCGGACCCCGCCGCCGGCCGGGGGCAGGCGAGGCAAGCGAAAGGGACGCAACCCCGGCAAGCAGCCGGGCTCGCCGGGCTCGCACCTGGCCTGGAGCCAGAACCCGGACCGGACCGTACCGCACTTCCCGTGGGGTGCCTGCGCGTGCGGCGCAGACCTGGCCGGTGCGGCCGATCTGGGGGTGGGCGCCTCGCATCAGCAGATCGAGATCCCGGAGATGACCGCGAAGGTCATCCAGCATGACCTGCACGAGGTGGCCTGCGCCTGCGGGCGGGTGCACCGGGCGGCGCCCCCGGCCAGCGCCGGGACGCCCGGCACCGCCACCTACGGGATCGGCCTGCAGGCCTGGTGCGTGTACCTGATGGCCGCGCATGCGATCCCGGTGCACCGGGTCGCGGAACTGGTCGAGGCGCTGACCGGGGCCAGGCCATCGCCGGGGTTCGTGCACGGCCTGCTGGCCCGCGCCGCGGCCGCGGTGAGGGACGCGAACCAGCTGATCCGGTCGCTGATCATCCTCGCCCGGGTGATCTGCGCCGACGAGACTCCCATCCGCGTGGGACCGAGGCCCAAGACCCGCAAGCGCTACCTGCTGGTCGCCTGCACCAGCCTGCTGACCTGCTACTTCCTGGGCGACCGGTCGCTGGCCAGTTTCCAGGCGTTCGTGTTCCCTGACCTGGCCGGCGCCGTCGTCGTGCACGACCGGTACCAGAACTATGACAAGTTCCCCGGCATCACCCATCAGCTGTGCGCAGCTCATTACCCCGATACCGCGGTTATGCCGATACCGGGCGGGCCGGTGCTGGCGGGCGGGGGTGACCGGGGCCGGGATATCGGCATAATCACAGGGCTTCGAGGAAGGCGAGGAGCTGGTCGGGGGGTTTGTAGCGGCCCGGGGGGCTGGCGGGTGGTGTGGTGCGGTCGAGGGCTTGCTGTTTGAGTTCCATGTCGGCTTGCAGGTAGATCTGGGTTGTGGTGACCGATTCGTGGCCCAGCCACAAGGCGATGACGGTGATGTCGGTCCCGGCGTGGAGCAATGCCATGGCCGCTGAGTGCCGTAGGACGTGGGGTGTGACGTTTTTGCTGGTCAGGGTGGGGCATGTTCTCCGGGCCGCGGTGGCGTAGAGGGTGAGGCGCTGGTGCAGGGCGTCGCGGCTCATCGGCCCGCCGCGGATGGTGGTGAACAGCGGGTCGTCCGGTGTCCCGGCGCGTTCGGCGAGCCATCCGCGCAAGGTGGTGACCGTGCCGGGGGTCAGGGGCGTGATCCGGTTTTTGCGGCCTTTGCCGTGGCAGGCGACGTAGGCGCCGGCGCCGAGGTGGACATCGCGGCGGGTCAGGGCGGTGAGCTCGGAGGCCCGCAGCCCGGTCTGGATGGCCAGCAGGATCCAGGCGTGATCGCGGCGCCCGGTCCGGGTGGCCCGGTCGGGGACGGCGAGCAGGGCCTCGGTTTCGGTGCTGGTGAGGAAGGTGACGATCGTCTGGTCGCTGCGTTTGGGCGGGATCGCCAGCACCCGGGCGATGTCGGCGGCGTGCTCGGGATGACGCAGCGCGGCGAAGCTGAACAGGGAGTGGATTGCGGCCAGCCGGGCGTTGCGGCTGCGGATGGTGTTGCCCCGCTGATGTTCGAGGTGGTCGAGGAACGCGCTGATCATCGGCGCGTTCAGGTCGGCGATGTCGAGGCGGCATGGTGAGGTCCGGGTGCGCTGGGCGGCGAAGCCGAGCAGCAGCCGCAGGGTGTCTCGGTAGGCGGTGATCGTGTGCGGGCTGGCGCGGCGCTGGGCGATCAGCCGCTCGGTGAAGAATGCCTGCATGGTCGCGGCGATCGCTGTCACCGGGATT
>CAVPLC010000009.1:0-16805 GCA_963705835.1 uncultured Actinomycetes bacterium | reverse complement strand
CGTTGTGGTCATCCATTGGCGTTCCCACCGCCGAGGCGAACACCAGCCCGTGATCCTGCCACAACGGCCCGGCCATGAGCCGGTCTTGCGCCTGCCGCACCCGGTGCTCCCGCAACGCCTCGACGCACTTACGCGGCAGGGCCAGCGTCCGACGCGACTCGGGCGTCTTGGTGTCACCCCCGGCCCGCTCCGCTCGCCATACGAACACCGCCACCTGCTCGTGCTCGAACCCGGCATCCAAGACCGGGACCCACTGCCCGCCGACCCAGGCCACCACGTGATCCCACTGCAGCGCCCGCGCCTCCTCGGTCCGCACGCCCGACAGCAGCGACAAGACTATGTACGCCTCCAGGCGCGTCCCCTGGGCCGCCGCCATCAGCGCCACCGCCTGCTCAAAGGTCAGCGACTTGGATGGCCGCCCGCTCCGCTGCCCCTTCGGCGGCTTGACCAGCGCCGCGACGTTCCGCCCCACGAGATCATCTCGCTCGGCGTGCCGGATCGCCCGCACCAGCACGTTGTGCGCCATCTGCACCGTCCGCGTCGAGACCCGCACGGCAAGATTAGCCAGGGCCTTCTGGACAGCTCCCGCGGTCAGCTTCGTCAGCTCGACCGTGCCCAGCTCCTCGCGGAGCGCCTTGGCGATCGTGTTGCGGTACACGGTCACGGTTGCAGGCGCCAGCCCGTCCAGCCCGGTCTCCAGCCAGTCATCGAGCGCGTCGTTCACCGTGTAGTGTCGCCGCGGCCGGACCCCGTTCTCGGCCTGCTGATGAAGTTCCTTGAGCTTCTCCCGAACCTCGGTCTTGGTCCGGGCCATCACCCTCTTGCGGATGCGCGTCCCTGACGGACTGTAACCAAGGCTGACGGCGCCGACATAGCAGCTCTTGGCGTCGTCCCAGTAGATCGAGTCCTCGCCGCGCCCGCGGCGTTTGCCCGTAACGGCCGTCATGGGAGCCACTGTACTTCGATTGGCTCACCTATTGGCTCACCTAGGATGTCGAAAGAAGTGTTAAAAAGCTCTGACCTGGCGCGCCCGGCAGGATTCGAACCCGCGACCCGCTGCTTAGAAGGCAGCTGCTCTGTCCGGCTGAGCTACGGGCGCCCGGAGATAATTGTGATCGGCGAAGATCACGCGTCGGCCACGCCAGGGTCGCAGTGTGTCGCATCCCCGAAACCAGGCCCGTCACCCAGGATCAGCCGTGTCAAGGCCCGCTGAACTGGGTTTTCGCACTAAGACCCTACGTCTTCGGCGCAACTGCCGCAGGTGCACGGACCTCAGTGTACGCAAGCCCCAGGACAGCGCGCCGCGTCGAGCCCGGCCCGCTGCAGCGCTCCGTAAAGTCAGACCAGGAACTCCGTCACCGAACGCCGCAGGCCCGCCCCGTCCAGCCCCGCCAGTGCGGCGTGGTCGGCGGGCGTGCCGTAACGCCGCAGTTCGGTACGCGGCACGCCCAGGCTGAGCAGCCGGTGCCGCCGCCCGGCCAGCGCAAGCGATACCTCGTGCGCCGACGTGCCGGCCAGGTACGGCTCGACCAGCACCACGGCACCGGAACCCGCCAGCGACCGCAGCCCGGCCGCGTCGAACGGCCGGACCGTGGTGGCGTAGGCCACCGTGACGTCCAGCCCGGCCACCGCATCCAGCACCGTATCCAACATAGGCCCCACCGCGATCACCACTCCCGAAAGCCCCGAACGCACCACCTGCAGCAAAGGGGACACCGGCAAAGCCGCCCGGTTGGCCTCGGTCGACAGCCGTATATAAGAGGAGTACCCGTCGGCACCCGAGAGAGCGGCCACCGCGCCGCGCAGCAGCCCCGGCACCTCGTCCGGATGCCCGGGCACCCGCACCGCGAACCCCGGCACCGTGTCCACCAGCGCCACGTCCCCCGGAGCCTGGTGCGTCCGCCCGGCCCGTGCCGCGTCGTACGACGCCCCGATGCTGACCAGCACGGCCCGCGCGCCCTGGTGCGCGAGATCCAGCTTGACCTGCTCGAAGGCGCGCTCGACCAGGAACGGCGCGTAGCTGTGCAGGATCGGCCGCAGCCCGGCGAGCGCGAGCCCGCCGCCCACGCTGACCATCAGCTGCTCGCGGATGCCCACGTTGAGCACCCGCTCCGGATGCCTGGCCGCCGCCTTGGCGAACAGGTCGGCCGAGATCTCCGCCAGCACCACCGCGGCCAGCGGGTCCTCGTCGAGCAGGTCGGAGGCCGCCGAGGCGAACTCAATCCGCATGTCACTCATGACAACTTCCCCTCGACCTCGGCGACGACCAGGTAAGGCCGCTCCGGCACCGCACCGAACGCCTCAGCCAGCGCAAGGTGGTCGCGCCCAGAAACCCGCTTCACGGACCAGCCGCTGACCGCGAAGTGAGCCTCGATCCCGCCCGGACCCCAGCCGTACGACGAGGACTGGTTGTCCACCGCCACCACGACCAGGTTCGCCAGCCCGGCCGCGCCCGCGTACACGATCGCCTCGCTGTTGCTGCCCTCGTCCAGTTCCGCGTCGCCCACCAGCACGAACACCCGCGGCGTCGGCACTCCCCTCGCGATCAGCCCGTGCGCCAGGCCGACCCCGAGCGGCAGCCCGTGACCGAGCGACCCGCTGGAGATCTCCACGCCAGGGACGAGGTTGCGGTCCGGGTGGTAGCCCAGCGCCGACCCAGCCGACCCGAAGCCGGCCAGCCACGACTCGGGAATGAACCCCTTGGCCGCCAGCACCGCGTAGTAGGCGGCCGGCCCGTGCCCCTTGGACAGCAGGAACCGGTCCCGGCCCGGATCATCGACCGTGTCCGGCGAGACCCGCAGCACCCGGTCGTACAGGACCCACAGCACGTCCAGGGTCGAGGTCGCGCTGGGCCCGTGCTTCTCGTCCCCGGTCATCAGCGTCATCAGCCCGCCGAGCTCGGCGTACGTTCTGCTCATAAACGCCAGCCTGCACCGCGGCCAGGAGCCCGCGCATCGGCCGGCCGCCGCACCCCGCCTCCGCCGATGGTCCTAGGCCCCCGGGATAATAGCCGCATGTCCTGCAGGCGCGCGCGCTGGCCGCTCGCGGCCGGGCTCGCCGCCGGGGTGGCGCTCGACGCCCTGCTCGGCGATCCCCGCCGCGGCCATCCGGTGGCCGCGTTCGGCCGCGCCGCCGCCGCGCTCGAGGCCCGCGACTACGCCGACTCCCGGCCGCGCGGTGCCGCCCACGCCGCCGCGTGCGTGCTCGCCGTCGCCGCTCCCGCCGCGCTCCTGCACCGCCGTATCCGAAGCCGGCCGTCGCTGGAGGCGGCCGCGGTCGCGCTCGCGGTGTGGGCGGTCACCGGTGCCCGTTCGCTACATTTTTCTGCCGAACGGATCATGGTGTCCCTGTCCCGCAACGACCTTCGCTCGGCCCGGGACGAACTGCCGAGCCTGTGCGGCCGTGATCCCGCCCAGCTCAGCGCCGGGGAGATAAGGCGGGCCGTGATCGAGTCGGTCGCCGAGAACACCTCGGACGCCATCGTGGCGCCGCTGCTGTGGGGCGCCGTGGCCGGGCTTCCCGGCCTGGCCGCCTACCGTGCGGTCAACACGCTGGACGCGATGGTGGGCTACCGCTCACCCAGGTACCTGCGTTTCGGCTGGGCCTCGGCCCGCCTGGACGACGCCGCCAACTGGATCCCCGCCCGCGTCACCGCCGCGCTCACCATCGGCTGCGCGGGGCCGCGCCGTGCGGCCTCGGCGCTTGCGGCCGTGCTCCGCTACGGCAACCGCCACCCCAGCCCGAACGCCGGCCGGTGCGAGGCCGCCTTCGCCGGCGCGCTGGGCCTGCGCCTCGGCGGCGCCAACGTCTACGGCGGCGTCACCGAGGTCCGCCCCGAACTGGGGGAGGGCCGTGCCCCCGAATCGATCGACATCGGCCGCGCGATCAGGCTTTCCCGGGCCGTGACCGTGGCCGCGACCGCCCTGGTGGTGCTTATCCCGCTCGCCTCCGGGCGCCTTTTGAGGCGCCTCCTTCCCTCCTCGCTCCTTCGTCGCTCGTCAGTCCAGTCGGCGCCGGCGCCCTTTGGCTCGCGGGGGGTCCGGCCGCGGCGCCCTTTGGCTCGCGGGGTCCTTACCCGCGACGGATGAGGAAGCTGGCTAGCCAGACGATCAGGGCGGCGATGGCGACCCACCACAGCACGTGAAGGGCGAATCCTGCGCCGGCGACGATGAGGATGATGATTAGTGCCAGCAGCATGAGCAGCATGTCCGGGCCTCCTTAGCCTTAGTGCCCTCTACACCTACCCGGCTGGAACTCCGTCAAACATGGCGCGGCGCGATAGCCTGCACGGCGTGCGAGGGGCGCTGCTGGTGGCCGGGACCGGGTCCGACGCGGGCAAGAGCGCGCTGGTGGCGGGGCTGTGCCGGTGGCTGGCCCGGCAGGGGGTCGCGGTCGCGCCGTTCAAGGCGCAGAACATGTCGCTGAACTCGTTCGTGACCGCCGAAGGCGCCGAGATCGGCCGCGCCCAGGCCATGCAGGCCGCGGCGGCGGGGATCGAGCCGACCGCGGACATGAACCCGGTCCTGCTCAAGCCGGGCGGCGACCGGCGCAGCCAGGTTATCGTGCTGGGCCGGGCCGAGGCGGAGGCCGACGCGGTGGGCTACCGGGAGCACGCGGGCCGGCTCCGGCAGGTGGCGCTGGCGAGCCTGACCCGGCTGCGTGACCGCTACGACGTGGTGATCTGCGAGGGGGCGGGCAGCCCGGCCGAGATCAACCTGCGCGATACCGACGTGGCCAACATGAGCCTGGCCCGGGCCGCGGGCCTGCCGGTCATCGTGGTCGGGGACATCGACCGGGGCGGGGTGTTCGCGGCCATGTACGGCACGCTCGCCCTGCTCTCGCCCGCGGACCAGGCGCTGATCTCCGGGTTCGTGATCAACAAGTTCCGCGGCGCGCGCGAGCTCCTGGACAGCGGCCTGAGCATGCTCGAGCGGCTCACCGGCAGGCCGGTCTACGGCGTGCTGCCCTGGCGGGACGGCCTGTGGCTGGACGCCGAGGACTCCCTCGCGCTCGCCAGCCCGCTCCCGCGCAGCACGCACCCCGGACCGTTCGCCAGCCCGCTCCCGCGCAGCACGCACCCCGGACCGTTCGCCAGCCCGCTCCCGCGCAGCACGCACTCCGGTCCGTTCGGTCCCAAAGAATTTCTCCGTGTAGCCGTCATCAGGCTGCCGCGGATCAGCAACTTCACCGACGCCGACGCGCTCGCCGCCGAGCCCGGCGTGCTGGTCCGGTTCGCCGGAACCCCCGCCGAACTGGCCGACGCGGACCTGGTGGTGCTGCCCGGATCGCGGGCCACCGTGGCCGACCTGCGCTGGCTGCGCGATCGCGGGCTGGCCGACGCGATCGCGGACCGGGCCCGCGCCGGCCGGCCGGTCCTGGGCATCTGCGGCGGATACCAGATGCTGGCCAGCCGGATCGACGACCCGGTGGAGTCGCGCCTGGGCGAGGTGGACGGGCTCGGCCTGCTGCCGGTCCGGGTCCGGTTCGGGGCCGCCAAGCGGCTCGGCCGCCCGACGGGCCGGGCGCTCGGCGCGCCGGTGACCGGGTACGAGATCCACCACGGGATCGCCGAGGTCACCGACCCGGCGGCAGAGCCGTTCCTTGACGGCTGCCGCCGCGGCGCCGTGTGGGGCACGAGCTGGCACGGCGTGCTGGAGAACGACGAGTTCAGGCGGGCGTTCCTGGCCGAGGTGGCGGCGGTGGCCGGCCGGGACTTCACGCCCGCGCCCGGCACCGAGTTCGCCGCGGTGCGCCAGGCGCGGCTGGACGTCCTGGGTGACCTGGTGGCCGATCACCTGGACACGGCCGCGCTGACCGGGCTGATCGAGAACGGCTCCCCGCCCGGGCTGCCGTCCGTACTGGCCTCGCTCCGGCACGGTGGATAGGGTTTTCCCATGCCCGTTAAGGTCGTGTACACCGCGGAGGCCACGTCGACCGGGGACGGCCGGAACGGCCACGTCGTTTCCTCGGACCACCGCCTCGACTTCGACCTCGCGATGCCGCCGGAGCTGGGCGGCAGCGGCAACGGCACCAACCCGGAACAGCTCTTCGCGGCCGGCTACGCGGCCTGCTTCCACAGCGCGCTGCGGGGCGTGGCGCGCCGTGAAGGCGTGGACGTCGGCGAATCGGTCGTGACCGCCCAGGTAGGCGTCGGGCCCGAGGACGACATGTTCGGGCTGGCGGTCACGCTGATCATCACCATTCCCGGCCTGGACCGCGACAAGACCCGCGAACTCGCCGAGGCCGCGCACCAGCGGTGCCCGTACTCGCGAGCCACCCGCGGCAACATCAGCGTCGAACTGCGCGTCCCTTAGCCGCGGCACCCGTGACCGCAAGCCCGGCCACCGCACCCCTGCCGGCCGGTCCACCCCCACCGCACCCCTGCCGGCCGGTCCACCCCCACCGCACCCCTGCCGGCCGGTCCACCCCCACCGCACCCCTGCCGGCCGGTCCACCCCCACCACACCCCGCCGTCGGCCCGGCCAGCCTCAACACACCCCCCGTTGACCCGCAGTGGTCCGAGGTTCTAGGGTTCGCGTCATGAACTTCCGTTCGGAATGCGAACCCTGGAGGGTCATATGAGCGAGTGGAACGCCACCAGTTACCAGGCCAAGGACAACCTGCTCCGCGTGCTCAGGCGGGAAGCCGAGGCGCTGTTCGAGATGGCCGCGAACGGTCCGTGGACCGGCGCGACCGCCTGCACGCAATGGGAGACACGGGACATCGTTGGCCACCTGATCGACGTGACCGAGAGCTACTTCGTCAGCTTCGACGCGGCCCGCTCCGGCGCCGCGGTCGCCGACCCGCTCGGCCTACGGGTGATGCAGGAGAGCCTGGATACGGGCGCCAAGGAGCACCGGGGCCTGACCCAGAGCGAGGCGGTTGAGCGGCTGCGCGCGGACTTCGCGAAGATGATGGAGATCAGCGAGGCGCTCGGCCCCGAGGAATGGGGCGGGCTGATGGTCCCACACAAGTACATGGGCCCGCTGCCCGCCTTCTTTTACCCTTGGTTCCAGCTCGTGGACTACGGCGTGCACGGCTGGGATATCCGCCAGGGCTCCGGCCGTGCGCACGGCCTGCTGGGCGACACCGCGGACCTGCTCACGCCGCTCATGTTCATCCTGTGGCAGGCCACCACGGACGTTCCGTCCGATATGGACGCCTACGCCGTCGGGATCCGCGTGTCGGGCCGTAACGCTCAGGACTACCTAGTGAACATCAGCGTCGACGGCCTGAGTTACGCTCAGGAGGACGTATCCGGCCTGCCCGCCGTGCTCGAGTTCGATCCCGGGAGCCTAGTCCTGACCGCGTACGGGCGCGTGAACGCGGGAACCATCAGGGGCGACCGGGCCGTGGCCGACCAGTTCCTCAACTCGTTCTTCCGGATCTGAAAAAGGGGCGCCTGGCCTATGGATCTCGCCGCCATCGAGGCCGAACGTGCGCGGCTGCACGCCGTGTACGTCCACGACGACCGCCCGCCGAGCAGCGCGCGGGGCATCCACCACACCGCGCTGCTCAGCTCCGATGTGGAGCGCACGGTCAAGTTCTACCAGGAGATCCTGGAGTTCCCGCTGACCGAGATCATCGAGAACCGGGACTACCAGGGGTCCAACCACTTCTTCTTCGACGTGGGCAACGGCAACCTCCTGGCCTTCTTCGACTTCCCAGGCCTCGACCTGGGCCCGTACGCGGAAGTCCTGGGCGGCCTGCACCACATGGCGATCTCCGTCACGCCGGAGAAGTGGGCTCACCTGCGTGACAACCTCGCCGCGGCCGGCGTCCCCTACCAGGAGGAAAGCGGCACGTCACTGTACTTCCGCGACCCCGACGGCGCCCGCCTGGAACTCCTGGCCGACCCCCTAGGCGAAATGTACGGCGCCCACGTCCTGTGACCCCAACCATGATCGCGAAGGATTTTGTACTCCCTGCCGTACCAAATCCTTCATGATCATGAAGAACCGGGCCCGGGCCGCGCTGTACGGGCTGGCTATCGGGGATGCGCTCGGCATGCCCACCCAGATGCTGTCGCGCGCCCAGATCGTGGCGCGCTGGGGCGGGCTGCTGCCCGGCTTCGAGCCCGCCCCGCCCGGCCACCCGATCGCCGCGGGCCTGCCTGCCGGGTCTATCACCGACGACACCGAGCAAGCCGTCCTTCTCGGCAGGCTCCTGGTCAAGGGGCACGGCACGGTGGACCCCCGTGAGCTCGCCGACGCCCTGGTCCACTTGGAGCGCGACATGGCCGCACGCGGCTCGCTCGACCTCCTCGGCCCCTCGACCAAACGCGCCCTTGCCGCCGTCCTGGCGGGCACGCCCCCGCAAGAAGCCGGCATCCACGGCGACACCAACGGCGCCGCCATGCGCATCCCCCCCGTTGGCATCGCATTCCCCATAGACCTTCCGCCCCCCGCAACGCCTCCCAACCGCGCGGTGCCTCCCAACCCCGCGGCGCCTGCCAACCCCGCGGCGCCTGCCAACCCCGCGGCGCCTGCCAACCCCGCGGCGCCTGCCAACCCCGCGGCGCCCCCCAACCCCGCAACGCCCCCCAGTCCCCGCACGAAAGCGAGCTTGTCGACCCTTGTCGACCATGTTGTAGCAACGTCCTACGTCACGCACAACACAGGCATCGCCCTAGCCGGCGCGGCCGCGGTCGCCGCTGCCGTGAGCGCCGGCATCTCCGGCGCCGGGATCGCCGAGGCCACGACTCTGGCGATCGAGGCCGCGCGGATCGCGGCGAGCCGCGGCCACTGGGTAGCGGGCGCCGACGTGGCGGCTCGCATCGGATGGGCGGTGAGCCTGGTCGCGGGCCGGGACAAGACCAAGGCCGCCGAGCTGATCTACACGCTGGTCGGGACCAGCCTGGCCACCCAGGAGTCGGTGCCGGCCGCGTTCGCGGTGCTGGCCGCCGTGCCCGATGACCCGTGGCAGGCCTGCCTGATGGCCGCCTCGCTGGGCGGCGACACCGACACGATCGCGGCGATGACCGGCGCGATCGCCGGCGCTTGTAAAGGCCCCGAGTCCTTCCCGCCCGCCGCGATCGCCCTGATCGACGCCCACGGCCTAGGCCTTACCGCCCTAGCCGACCACCTATACGACTTGCGCTAACAGCCCGCGAGCCTGGCTGCCGGACGCGCCACCAACCGGGCCTGCGGTCGGCAAAACATGTCCCCGGCAGGCGGGCCGCACCCCCCGGGGCTGAACGGCCCGGAATGTCAGACCCTGGTACTAGCATGCAATCTATGTTCGATAATCAAGGCTCTACTCCTGCAATCCCGGTCCTGGACGGCACTGTTCCTCTGGATGCGGCACCCCTGGACACGCATGCGATACCCCAGGACGCGGTACCGCTCGAGCGGCTGGAGGCGCAGATCTGCGAGCTGGCCGGGCACCTGACCGCGGCGACCTGCCGGTTCCTTGTCCTGCTCGGTGATTTCGACGTCCGGCGGGGCTGGGCGTCCTGGGACATGAGAAGCTGCGCGGCGTGGCTGTCCTGGAAGTGCCAGATGACGGCCGGGACCGCCCGGGAGCATGTCCGGGTGGCCCGCGCGCTGCGGGATCTGCCGGTGATCCGCGAGGAGTTCGGCGCCGGCCGCCTGTCTTATGCCAAGGTGCGGGCGCTGACCCGGATCGCCACCCCGGGCACCGAAGCGGGCCTGGCCGAGATCGCCGGGCCCATGACCGGGAACCAGCTGGAGCGGTTCGCCCGCGCGCACCGGCAGGTCCGCTCCGTCGATGACGCCGCCGCGCGCGTCCGGAGGCGGCTGGCCTGGCGGCTCGAGGACGATGGGTCGCTGGCCGGCACCTTCCGGCTCCCGCCGCTGCAAGGCGCGGTGCTGCTGAAGGCGCTGCGCGCCGCAGTATCCGACCTGGAGCACCCGCACCCGTCCGACGCCGAGCACACGCACCCAGTACAGGGATCCGACGTAGCGGAAACGTCCGCCACGGACCAGCCGCAGTCGCTGACCTCCTCGAGCCTGGCCGACGCGCTGCTGGCCATCGCTGAGGCGTTCCTGGCCGGGAAAATCGCCGCCACCGATGACCCCGAGGTGTACCAGGTCATGGTGCACGTCGGCGCCGACGCCATCACCCCCGCCGACACCGCCATCACCCCCGCCACCCCAGCCGCCGATGCAAGGAACGTTTCCGCGGAAACGTCCGGCTCCTCTTCGCAGGCGCCGGGGCACCCCGCCAACCCGGCGCGTTGCCATGTCGAGGACGGCCCGGCCATCTCGGTCACCACCGCGCAGATGATCGCCTGCTCCTCGGCGCTGAGCTGGATGCTGCACGACAGTGCCGGGCGGCTGCTCGACCTGGGGCGAGGGCGCCGTCGTCCGAACGCGGCGTTGCGGCGGGCGGCCCGCGAACGCGACAAATGCCGGTGCCGGTTCCCGGGCTGCGAGTCCCGCCGGGTCGACCTGCACCACATCCAGTACTGGAGCAACGGCGGTCGGACAAAGCTGAACAACCTGGTCAGTTTGTGTAAATACCATCACACGCTGGTGCACGAGCGCGGTTACCTGATCGCCGCCGCCCGCGACGGCACCTTCACCTTCCACCGGCCGGACGGCATCCCCATCCCGTCCAGCCCCTCCCTGCCCGACGTCGAGGGCACGATCGAGGGCTGCCACGAAGCCGACGTCACCCCGGAGACGATCATCCCGTCCTGGTACGGCGAACGGCTCGATCTGGACCACGCCATATACGTCTGCCTCGCCAACGCCCGGACCGAGGAGGAGCGCCGAGCCGACCGCGACCAAGCAAGCGAGCCCAGGGTCCCAGACCGCGTCCAGGTCTTCGAACCGGAGGGCTGGGCCGACCGGATCCGCCAGTACTACGCCGAGCACGCCGCCTGACCGCAGCCGCGGCCGGTCGCGTGTACGACCATCTGCCGGTGTCGGCACCTTCCTGCCGAAGGCCGGCCCGGCTAGGCCGCGCGTCCGGCAGCCAGACCGGTGACCGCTGTTACGGTCTCCGCGGCCAGCCGACATCGGGACCTGATCGAGAAGGCGCGCGGCTGCGACGTGGTAAGACAAGGCGCGCGCCTGCGACGTGGTAAGACGTGGTAAACCAGCCTAGATGAGCCAGTCGCCGCCCACTAAGACGCCGGACCGGCTCGTCTTCGCGGGCGAGGCCATCGTCGATCTGGTGATGCGGGTGCCCGCGTTGCCCGAGCGCGGCGGCGACATGCTCGCCGGGTCGTCATCGGTCCAGGTCGGCGGCGGGTTCAACATCATGGCCGCCGCCGCCAGGCAGGGCCTGCCGGTCGTGTACGCCGGCGGTCACGGCACCGGGCCGTGGGGCGATAAGGTCCGCACGGCGCTCGGCGCGGAGGGCATCGCGCTGCTCCGCGCGCCCGATCCCGGCCGGGACACCGGCTTCGACGTGGCGCTGGTCGAGGCCGACGGCGAGCGTACCTTCGTCACCAGCCTGGGAGCCGAGACGCTCGGCGAGCCCGGGGCGTGGGACGCGGTCCCGGTCCGCGGCGGCGACGCCGTCTACGTGTCCGGCTACGGCCTCGTCGCGCCGGAATCGGGCCCGATCCTCGGCGCCTGGGCTGCCGCGCTCCCGCCCGACGTGCTGCTGTTCACCGACCCCGGTCCGCTGGTCGCGGACATCCCCCGGGCGGTCCTCGAACCCGTGCTGAACCGGTGCGACTGGTGGAGCTGCAACCAGCGCGAAGCAGCACTGCTCAGCAGGACCAGCGACCCGGTCGAGGCGGCCCGCCGCCTGGCCGGGCGCACCGGCGGAGAAGGCGTCATCGTCCGAACCGGCCGGTCGGGCTGTGTCCTCGCGGTCCGCGAGGACACGGGCCAGATGGCCCTGAGCCTCATTCCGGCGCCCGCCGTGGTGGCCGTGGACACCACCGGGGCGGGCGACGCCCATTCCGGGGTGTTCCTGGCCGGCCTGGCCGCCGCGCTATCCCCGGCCGGCGCCGCCCGCCGCGCCAACGCGGCCGCCGCGCTGACCGTCACCCGCGCCGGGCCGGCCACCTCCCCGACCCGGGCCGAACTCGACCTGTTCCTGGCCGCGGGCGGACCCCCGGCTACGGCCGCGGGCGGACCCCCGGCTACGGCCGCGGGCGGACCCCCGGCTACACCGTGATGCTGAACACCACCGTGATGACCAGGTCGCCCGGCTGCACGGTGATCTTGGTATCGAGCGCGACCAGGCTCTTCACGGTCACGGTTATCACGACCCGAGCGCCTGCCGGCGATAGCGTCCCGTAGGACGGTGACACCGTGACCATGGTGCTCCCGGAGGAGACCGCGTAGGCACTGACCGGCCCGCCCAAGGCGGTCAGGGTGAACGTCCCGATGGCCGCCTTGCCCTTGACCGCCGACAGCACCAGCTTGGTCGGCGCGGCCACCAGGTACCCCTGGGCCGGCGAGGACGAGGGCGACGGCGACGGCGACGGCGACGGCGACGGCGATCTGGACGGTGACCTGGACGGCGATGACGGTCTCGCGGTCGAGGGCATGGGCGTGCCCGGCGTGGTGCCCTGGCTCGTCGTCGGCGTGTCCGCCATCACCAACGGTGTCGGCGTACCCTTGGCGGCCGCGGTCCGGTGACCCGGCGAGGCGGGCGCGGTCGTCGAGCCCGGAGCCGTGCTCGACGCGATCGGAGTGACACCGCCGCCGAGCGCGACGGTCGAAGCGCGGGCGCGGTGCGAGCCGCCGGACACGGCAAGTGCGGTGATTCCCGCCGCCAGGACCGCCACCGCGACCACGGTCACGGCCGCCGTCGCCCGGGGATGCCGCCGGACCCCAAGCCACCAGGCCGGCCCGGGCGGGATGATCGGCTTCGGGAAGCCCGTGCGGTCGAACGGCCCGGCGCGGTACGTCACGCTCATCCGGTGTGCCCGCCCGGTCGGCGTGCTGTCCGCGCAGACATTCAGGATCTGCTCCCGCAGCCCGTCCGGCAGCTCGGCCGCCGGCAGCGCCTCCACCGGGCCCGCCCGCGCGCTGAGCCTGGCCGCGGCCTGGCTCCCCTCGGTGCCGAGCTGGCGCAGGCACTCGTTCCGCGCGACCGCGTGCAGCCAGGAGCCGAGGCGGTCCGGGTCGCGGAGCCCCTGCAGCCTGGAGGTGGCGATGATGAAGGTGTCCTGCACGGCCTGCGCGGCGCCGCCCAGCGGGTCCGGATCGGGCAGCATGAACCGGCAGTACGTGTATAG
The DNA here is from genome assembly GCA_963705835.1 of uncultured Actinomycetes bacterium. GTDB lineage: Bacteria > Actinomycetota > Actinomycetes > Streptosporangiales > Streptosporangiaceae > Palsa-504. The sequence continues at coordinate 3,637 of CAVPLC010000009.1, read as the reverse complement.
CGGCGCCGCGTAATGGTCGCACGCCTCGGCGAGCCCTTCCGGATCACCTGCGGCGATGGCCGCGACCAGCTCACGGTCCTGCATGCGCCTAACCGTAGTTGGCCGCCGCATCACGGAAAGTCGGAACGAGATAACCCAGATCGCAGGAAACGGATAAACAGGTCGTTACCGGAACCGCGTTCCGTCGCGATGCCGGGCCGAGCCGCCACGCGGCAGCATCGCGCGGGGCGGGTTGCAGGTCAGTTGTAAGCCGCGTCCTGGCCGGGGGAGTGCTCGCGGTCCTCGGCGTGGTGCTGAACCGGGGGCCGGAACGGGATCCAGACCTGCACGCTGGTGCCGACCCCGGGCCTGGACCTGAGCATGGCGTGACCGCCGTGGGCGGCGGCGATGGCCTGCACGATGGACAGGCCCAGGCCGCTGCCGTGCCGGTCGTGGCCGTTGTGGCCGCCGCGGTAGAACCGGTCGAACGCGCGGGCCGCCGCCTCCTCGCTCATGCCCTCGCCCGCGTCGGTCACCTCGAGCAGCGCGCCCTGGCCGGCCGGGGCCAGCCGGACCGCGACCGGGGTGCCCGGCGCGGTGTGCTCGCGCACGTTGCCGAGCAGGTTCGCGAGCACCTGCCGCAGCCGCGGCTCGTCGGCGATCACGACCAGGTGAGGCGGGGTCGTGGCGCTGACCGGCCGGTCCGGCTCGACCGCCCTGGCGTCCGCCGCCGCGTCCTTGACCAGCTCGGTCAGGTCGGTCTCGGTCAGGTCGAGGGAGGAGTTGCGGTCCAGCCGGGCCAGCTCGAGCAGCTCGGCGACCAGGCTGGACATCCGGTCGGCCTCCTGCTCGATGCGCCGCATGGCGTCCGGCAGCCGGTCCGGCCCGAGCGCGCCCTGCCGGTAGAGCTCGGCGTACCCGCGGATGGTGGTCAGCGGCGTGCGCAGCTCGTGCGAGGCGTCCGCGGCGAACTGGCGCACCTTCTGCTCCGACGCATACCGGGCGCCGAACGCCTGCTGGATCCGGTCCAGCATGGTGTTGATGGCCGCGGCCAGCCGGCCCGCCTCGGCGTGGTCGCCGGGGTCGGGCATCCGCGCGGTCAGGTCACCCCGGCTGGTGATCATGTCGGCGGTGCTCGCCATCCGGTCCAGCGGCGCGAGGCCGCGGCTGATCAGCCAGCGGCCGCCCACTGCGAGCAGCGCGAGCAGCACCGCCCCGGTGATCAGCTCGGCGGCCACCAGGCCGCGGACCTGGCTGCCCACCGCGCTGTCCGGCTTTGCGATCACCACGACGCCGCCGGTCGGCGAGTACGGCACGACCCCGTTGCTGTGCAGCGTCTCCCCGGGAGTGACTCGCCGCCAGATGGCGGTCACGGCCGGCTCACCCGGCGGCGCGAGGTTGAACAGCTGGCCCACCGGATACTGCGTGTTGAGCGCCTTCAGCGCATCGACCGGCCCGAGACCGGTCAGGTTGTCCAGCTGTCCCTGCAGTTCGGACGTGACTTGCGACGGCGTAGATACCACGGTCACCGCGCGTGTCTGCAGGTCGTAGTAATCGACCGCGTAGCCGCCCTGCAGGCCCGCGATATCGCTCAGCTTGGCCCGGGCGGCCAGCACCAGCTCCGAATTGAACTGGCTCTGCTCGGAGCGGCCCAGGACGACGGTGGTGACCACGCCCATGACGATCAGGAACAGCGGCGGTGATGGCGATCAGCCCGGCCAGCAGCCGGGACCGCAGCGACAGCCTGCCGCGGCCAGAACCGGACCGCCGCGTGCGCTTCATCTGCTCGCGCGCTCGGCTTCCGGCGGCAGCCGCAGGCTGTAACCGACGCCGCGCTGGGTGTGGATCAGCGGCGGGCCGAGCGGGTCGAGCTTGCGGCGCAGGTAGCTCACGTAGGTCTCCACGACCTGCGACTGGCCGGCGAACTCCCAGCCCCACACGTTCTCAAGCAGCTGCTGCCGGGTGAGCATCCGCCCCTGGTTCCGCATCAGGTAGGCCAGCAGCCGGAACTCCGTCGGCGACAGCTCCACCTGGGTCCCGGCGCGGCGCACGATCCAGTGCTCTTCGTCCAGCTCCAGGTCGCCGACCTGCAGCAGGGCGGCGCCGTCGGGCTGGGCACCGCCTTCGGGCACGCGCGTGGTACGGCGGAGCACCGCCCTGACCCTGGCCACCAGCGCCTCGACCGAGAACGGCTTGGTGACGTAGTCGTCGCCGCCCAGGGTGAGCCCGCGGATCGTGTCGGAGGTGGTGTCCCGCGCGGTCAGGAAGATGACCGGGACGCCGTTGCCTTCCGCGCGCAGCGCGCGGCACACCTCGAAGCCGTCCATGTCGGGCAGCATGACGTCGAGGATCATCAGGTCCGGATCGTAGGTCTCCGCCTGGTGCAGCGCGTCCTTGCCGCTGGCGCTGACGGCGACCGCGCAGCCGTGGAACTTGAGCGCGACCTCGACCAGCTCACGGATGTTGGGCTCGTCGTCGACAACGAGCACCTTGGGGATACGGTCACCGTCTGCCATGGCATCTCACGTTTCATTGTCCAGCATAGAAGCACCCTAGGGCACCCTAAGGTGCCCTAGGACTGTGCCGCCGGAGTCAGTCAGCTCACCGATGTACCGGCCGGCCCGGACACCGAGGAACTGGAAGAGCTGGAGGAACCAGATCCCGAGCCGGAGGAGTTCGGCCTGATCACGATCAAGCGCGCGTCCTTGTCGCCGTTGACCACCGGGCCGCCGGCGAACACGGTCTGGCCTGCCGACAGCGCGCTGCTCGTGGTCTTGCTGCCGTTCTCCCGCACCACCGTGTTGCTCACGATCAGCCAGGTCCAGGTCGTGGTAGTGGCCGTGATGGCCCAGGGGATAGCTGATGCCACGCCAGTAATCTCCACCCAGCCCAACTACATTAAACCAATCAGTCCGCACCGTTGAGCCGTCAACAGGTTGTGAATCGAAGGCAGCCCAGACTTGGTCCAGCCTCGGAGGCTATCCTCAAAATCAAAATTATGATCCCGCGACAAGGAATCCAATTCAACCTGGTGATCTTGACTTGGAGTCTGAGCTGACAGGGAAACGCAGAGTCCGATCGTAGTGGCGACCAAACAACAGACTCTTAGCGTTATAGTCTGCGATAATCGAAAAGCACGCGGGCAAAGTGGTGCCGGCCTGAAGCTTAACCACGTCCCATCATGTCGCGTCGACATCAGAGCGAAAAGATCCATGCATTATGGTGGCCAATTCTGTGATGATCAATCCCCGATCCTTTCGGTTAATACAAAGCGACTCGGCTCGAATCCACCGACGCCGTTGCTGCAACTAAAGCCTTGCAGGAAGTGTATCGCTCCTCAGAAAACTGTCCGTTCCAGCGGGGACCCCGTCGGTTACGATGATGCTTGTCTCTCCGTGCGCCTAAGCCAGCGTCGGCCCGCTCAAAAAGAGCTGTTTCTGGGTGGCGACTTAGATTTTGCTAGTTATTTCCCAATGACCGCGACAATGATCATCTCGTACGGCAGTTTTCGAGTCGCCGTCCTCCCGTTATTGGCCTGCACGAAGGCGGCTAAATCGCGTTGAGATTAATTCGGGGATGCCGATTACATGCAGCTCGTCACTTTGGCCGAGTTTATCGTGAGTCAATTTCTGGAGCGGAGGTGTGCCAGGCACGAATA
>CAVPLC010000008.1:0-19403 GCA_963705835.1 uncultured Actinomycetes bacterium | reverse complement strand
GTCGGGCGAGCTTGTCTTCCAGGCGAGCGCGAGTACCATCATCCGTTCCGGGGACGAGATTGCTCCAGTGGCACGGACGCAGACCGAGCCACCCGCGAAGACCGGCAACTGGCCTCGGCGGCAGCGTCCTCGATCGCGGCCCGGGTGTAGCTGGCGTAGTCGGTGACGTTCGCGGCGCGGGTCACCGGCCAGATGTCGAGCAGGTGATGCGGGTACGCCCTGCCGGGCGGCTTCGGCTCCTTGGCCGTGCCGATGTCCATGCCCTGGTACAGCCGGATCGTATCGGCGTCGTGACCTCGCCGCCCAGCGCGCGGGCCAGGGTGATGGCCAGCCCAGCTCCTCGCCTTCGCCTCGGCGCCGACGACGGCGATGACGTGGTGCCGATGCCTATCAGCGTGCCCTCAACGCGGCGGCGCCAGTTGGCCACGACGTAGGTCACCTCGAAGGGGACACCGCGGTAGCGCAGGATGGCGTCGAACGGGTCGCGGCGCCGCGCCTGCCAGGACCGGCAGGCGGGCGCGGCCTGGCGACGAACAGGTGGTTGTCCTGAGCGGGGTCGAGCGCGGCCAGAGCGGCCGGGTCGGGTGCGGCCAGGGCCGCGGCCAGGTGGTCGTCGTAGCGGTCTGCGTCCGGATCAGCGGGCGCCTGGGGCGCGGCGGGCCGGCGGCCGGGGCCGTCGCCCATCGCGAGCATCGACTCGGGGGCGAAGCGCGCCAGCTTCTCCCCCAGTTCCAGGCACTCGGCGGGTGCGGCGTCCGCGGCGATGCCCGAGCACGCGGCCGGCCTGGGCCTGGCCTGGGAGAAACCACTTCCCGACGGTGAGCGGGAAGGCGGGCGAGCCGGTGCCGATCGAGCGGGACGCCGAACTCGCGCAGGCTGGCCGTCGCGTCCTGCGGGTACTCCGAGGTGCGCGGTCCCGCGCCGGCGACCGCGCTGCAGGTCGGGGCGTTCGGCTAGCAGGGCCGCGATGGCCTGGTCGCGCAGGCGGGCGACGGTCGAGTTCGGCGTCACCGGGGCTGGGCGTGCCGGTTGCTTCGGGGATCAGCAGCGGCGGATGCGGGCATGCGGCCGTGGCGATCAGCATTCCGGCGGCGGACGCCGGGTCTGGGGTTCGGGGGTTCGGTGAGCAAGGCCGGCGTAGCGGTTCCGGAGCACCCTTCGGCGGTAGGCGATGCTCCCGCGCCGCACCATCTCGGCTCGCGCCGACGGCGAGCAGGAGGGTGTCCTGGAATCCGGCCGTGCGGCCGCCCCCGTGGGCGGCGGCGCGTCTGGGGAAAGAGGCCGACTATGAGCTCGGCGGGAAGGCGGCGTGACCGAGTGGGTGGCGGTGACGGTCGGGGTGGGCGTGGCGGTGGCCGAGGTGCTCGTGCCAGAGGTGCTCGTGCTGGTGGTGATGCCGGGCGTGGTGACGTGGGCCGTGACGCCCGGAGTAGAGGTGCTGCCCGCGGTGGCCGAACCGGTGCCCGTGCTCGTCGAGGCGCTGGTCGACGTGCCGGCGATGGTGAAGGACGACACCGCCGGTGACGGGGACCCCGAATTCGAGCACGCCGAGACGGTGGCGGTGCCGAGGATGGTCAGGGCGCCGCAGCCGGCCGCGGTCACCCTGGCCCTGAGCGCGGTTCTTCCCACAGCGGTGCGCACCTTCATTGAACCTCCTCATGCGCCCTTTCCCCGGCCCCGACATCAGAAACCGGCACCGCAAAAGAAAACGCCCGGCCGACCCGGCAGTTTGCCCGCGTCTGCCGAAGGCAGCAGCCGGCGACCGCAATGCTAAGGCTCATGGACGGCGCAAACACGCAATGGCGCGCCCACCATTCGAATATTAGGCTACGCCAGTAGAACACCCTGGAGAAGGGCGACCGGCATTGGGCGATGTGAGGTGGCCGCGCATAGCCGGGCTTCGCGTGGTCGGCTCGTGGCCGGAGGGCGGATTCGGGCGGCCGCCGCCCCCTAGGCCGGTCAGCCTCCGGGCCCGCCTGGCCGGGGTCGCTGGCGCCCTTCTCATCGCGGGCGGAGCCGCCGCCGTGGGGGTCGCGCTCAGTTCCCAGCAGCACGCGCCGCAGCCCTCGCTGGCCGCCGCGGGCGCGCTCGGGCCACCGGGCCACGGGCCGTGGCTGGCGCGCTCGCTGCCGGTGTCCGTCGATATCCCGGCCATCGGCGTCGATTCCAGGCTGTTGCGTCTCGGACTGAACTCCGACGGCTCGATCCAGGTGCCGTCGCTGGTCACGAGTTCGGATCTCGCGGCGTGGTACAAGTACTCGGCGACGCCCGGCCAGATCGGGGCGTCGGTGATCGAAGGTCATGTCGACAGTGATTACGGGCCTGCCGTCTTCTACCGGCTGGGCGCCCTTCGCCCCGGAGACCTCATCGATGTGCGGCTCGCCGACGGGATCACGGCAATATTCCGGGTCACCGGCGTCCGCGAGTACCTCAAATCCAATTTCCCGGCGAAAACCATTTACGGCGCGACCGGCTACGCGGCGCTCCGCCTGATAACCTGCGGCGGCGCATTCGACTATGCCACCGGGCATTACCTCAGTTCGACGGTGGTATTCGCATCCTTGACCGCGTCGCGGCCCACCGCGGACTACGGTCGCGTCCGCCTGGCTGACCCCCGCGGCCGTCTCGGCGTGCTGCACGTTGAGGGCGTCCAGAATGTCGCTGGTCACCTCGACCGGCTCACCCGCGAGGATCCGGCGTATCCACCCGGCCAGGTAGTCGTACGCGTCCGCGACGTGATCGACCACGACCGAGACCGGCCGGGGATCACCGTCCAGGGGCGCGGCGCGCCATTCGTCCTCGGTACAGCCGCTCACGAAGGCGATGATCCGCTCGCGGGCCGCGTCGATGTCCGCTGCGCACCCAGCCGGATCCCGCTCCTCGTCCGTCATGAGGCTCACCCTACCGGCCCGGTTGGAGACGCAGTGGGACACTGGCTGGAGGCTTGCCAGAGGACGGGAGCGGGAGATGGCCGAGGTCGGGTTGCCGGGCGGGCGGGTCGCGAGTTACGAGGTGATCGGGAAGCAGGCCCGGCTCTGATGTTCGCTGGCGGCCCGGGATTCACCGCCTCGTACATGAACGGCGATGCGGAACTGCTGTCCGACACGCTCTGCTCTTACCTGATCGATCCGCACGGCTCGGGGTCCTCCACTCCCCCGGCCGATCCCGCCGACTACTCACCCGAGGGGCACGCCCGCTTCTACGAACAGGTGCGCCAGGCGCTCGGGTTGCCGGAGATGGTGGTGCTCGGCCATTCGTTCGGCGGGACCACGGCCCTGACCTATGCGGCGCTGTTCCCGGAGAGCACGCAGGCGTGCGTGGCCGTGGCCGCAGCCGGCATCGGACCGGAGGCCGACGCGCTGGAGGGCGGCGCTATCGAGGCGGAGTTCGAGGCGCTGCTGCTGCGGCACGCCGGTTCGCCCTGGTATGCGGCGGCGCGGCCGGTCATGGACGAGTGGACCGAGCGCATCCTGGCCGCCACCGAGGCCGCCGAGATGGAACACATGATGACCACGGTCTTGCCGTTCTACCTCGCCGAACCGGACAAGCCCGAGGTGGCGGCGAGGCTGGCAGAGATGAGCCGGGTCATGAAGGCGAACCTGGCCGCCGGGCAGGCTTGGGAAGGCGGCCTGTACCAGTCAGCGGACCTGCGACCGCTGCTCGGCCGGATCCAGTGCCCCACGCTGGTGGTGGCCGGCGAACTCGACTTCATCTGCGGGCCGGCCCAGGCCCGGCCCACCGCCGCCGGCATCGCCGGATCCCAGCTGGTCATGCTCTCCGGCTGCGGCCACATCCCGAGCATCGAGGCGCCCCAGGAGTACCGTGACGCGGTGCTCGGATTCCTGGGACGGTGACCATGACGCAAGAGGAGTGGATCGAGCGGTACCGGCGGGCCTGGGAGACCGCGGACGCGGGCGGGCCGGTCAGGACGGGCGATCGAGGAACGGGCCGGTCAGGCGTTGCGGCGCGCAGGCCAGCCATCCGTCGGTCACCGCACCCCGCAGCACCTGGGCGGAGACCCTGTCCAGCCGGATAAGGATGGCGGAGAACCCGTCGAAGTGCGGGATCGTGAAGAACGCGTCCGGGTTGGCGGCCAGCACGGCTTCCTTCTCGCCGAGGTCCTCGACGCGGACGGCCAGGATGGGCCCGCCGGGCGGGGTCTGGTCACCGAACCGCCGCAGGTCCGCCTTGCTGAACGGCCGTTCCCAGGCGAAGGCCTTGCCGGCCACGAACCACGTCCGGTTGCCGTGCCTCTCGCTCTCGGTGACTTCGGGCAGGCCGGAGGCCAGCCGGGCCACGTCGTCTATAGTCGCCACACCCCGTACGGTAGCGGTCCCTTGAGAGCCTAGCTAAGGAGCGAGCCAGCATGACGTCGACCGCCTTGCTCGTCATGGACGTGCAACAGGGCATCGTGGAGCGCTTCGCTGGCGACGGAGGCTACCTGCCACGGCTCGCCGCCGCGGTGGCGGCCGCCCGCGGGGCCGGGATCGGGATCATCTACGTGACCATTGCGTTCCGGCCGGGATACCCCGAGGTCAGCGAGCGCAACAAGGCCTTCGCCGGCGTGACGGCAACAGGCCGGTTCACCGAGGACGATCCCGGCGCCCCGATTCATCCCGCGGTGGCCCCGGCGCCTGGCGACGTGGTGGTCAGCAAGCGCCGGGTCTCCGCGTTCGCCGGCAGCGACCTGGACGTGGTGCTGCGGGCAGGCAGCGTCGACAGCCTGGTGCTGGCCGGCATCGCCACCAGCGGCGTGGTGCTGTCCACCCTCCGCCAGGCCGCCGACCTGGACTACCGGCTCACCGTCCTGGCCGACGGATGCCTCGATGCCGATCCCGAGGTGCACCGGGTGCTGCTCGAGAAGGTGTTCCCCCGCCAGGCCGAACGTCGTCCGCATCGCCGACTGGACGGCCGGCCTGGAGGCGGCTAGGCCTGCGGCTGGCTGATGTTCACCAGCCACGAGACGCCGAACCCGTCCTCGCACATGCCGAACTCGTCGCCCCAGACCTGCTTCTGCAGCGGCATGGTGACGGTTCCGCTGGCGGACAGCTTGTCATAGTAGCCGTGCAGGGCATCGCCGTCGTCACCGCTGAGGCTGACCGAGAACCCGGCCATGGGATGGAACTCCATCTGGCTGGGGGTGTCGGCCGCCATGATCGTGTACCCGGCGTCGGTCTCGAGCTGGCCGTGCATGATCTTGGCGGCGTCGGGTGAGCTGGTGTCGCCGAAGTCGGCGAACGTGCTGAGGGTGAGGTTGCCGCCGAACACGCCGGCGTAGAACTCCATCGCCTGGCGCGCGTTGCCGTTGAAGTTCAGGTATGGATTCAGCCGAGAGGTCATGGTCTTCTCCTGCGCTTATGTGCGAGCGTGCGGGGACCAGGCCAGCCCCCAAGGCCCGACGCTATCAGCCTGAGGCCGGCCGATGAGTCCGGCCGTGCCCGCGCGTCTGATGTGTAAGCAGGCATCCGGAAATGTCAGACCCCCGTGATGTACTCGGAAGAGCCACCAGTCAAGGAGGCCCACGATGCGGTCAGGGATTTACGACCTCAGCATCGGCACCGCCCGGGCCGACGCGCTGTTCGCCTCGGCGCTGCAGCGTTCCGACCAGCCCAGCGCGGCGCAGGTCCGCGAGGCGATCGCCGCGGCGATCCGCGCGTTCGGCGCGCGGGGATGCGCGGCGCAGGTCGCGCAGGCGTACGGCGAGCACCCGGAGACCGCGGTCACGCGGATGCGCTGGGCCCGCGCGACGGTCACCGGCACGTTCGGCGCGGTGCGGCCCGAGCCGGCCTACGCGGCCGTGCCCCGTCAGCGTTCCGCGTCCGATAGCTGCTGCGCGGCGTAACCCGCCGCGGCCAGGCGCGGTCTCAGGCGGGGCCAGCATGATGCTGATGCGACATGTGACCTACGACTGCTAGCCCACGGCGTTCATCGAGGCTGTGGTCGTCCGGTATGTCCACCGGCGAAAAGGCGTGGCCACACTGCTGCTACGGCAGGCTCTCAAGGACGCACGTGCCGCTTCCTGCCGGAAAATCCAGCTGCTGTCACACAAGCGCCATAGCAACGACGGTGCGCACCGCCTCTACGGGGCTATGGGCTTCACTCCAGAAGCCGAGGGCTTCCGCCTTTACCTCGCGCCGTGACCGGCTACCTTTGCCCTATTCCTCCGAGGCCGACGCGAGAGGCAGCGCCAATGACCAGGAAAGCAATCTCCACCGACGCTGCGCCAGCCGCGCTCGGGCCCTACAGCCAGGCCATCGTCGCCGACAACTTTGTATTCTGCTCGGGCACGGCCGGTATCGATCCAGCTACCGGCGAAACGGCTGACGGCATCGAGGCGCAGACCGAGCTGGCCCTGCGCAACCTCGATGCGATCCTGACCGCCGCCGGAGCATCCTTGTCGACCCTGGTCAAGACCACCATCTTCTACGCCAACGTCGAGGACTTCGCGACCATCAACGCGATCTACGCGCGCTTCATGCCCGACCCACCGCCTGCCCGCTCCGCGCCGGCCAACGTGATGCTGCCCCGCGGCCTGCTTATCTCGATCGACGCCATCGCCGTGCTTCCCTCTGTATAGGGGCACAACCGGCACACTGCCAGAACCGGCCCTCCGTAAGCGACACGACACGCTGAGCCGGCCGGCGAACCTCAAGAGTAACGGCACGGTAGCCCCTCTCTGCCCGGCGTAGGGTCGGGGCATGCAGCCGCCCGCGCCGCTTGTCCTGGTGGACGTCGACGGCGTGCTCAACCCCTCCCAGTCGCGCACCGGGGATTACCGCAGGCACTGGGTGTTCCCCGGCGGCATAGCACACCGGCTGCTGCTGAACCCCGGCCACGGGCCGATGCTTCTTGAACTGGCCAGAGCATCCGGTGCCGAACTGGTGTGGGCCACCTACTGGCGGGACCGTGCCAACACCTGGATCGCACCGCGCGTCGGCCTCCCGCGCCTGAGATACGTTCCGATACCGCCACGATGGCGATCCCGGACAAGGTCAGCTCCAGGCATCTGGAAGGCCCGTCATGTCGCGGCCTGGACCGGGCGGACACCGTTTGTGTGGCTCGAAGACGACCCGGCCGTCGCCCGCTACCTCTCCGGGATACCAAACCTCGGCCACCATCTCGTGATCAAGATCGAGCCAGCGATCGGACTGACCCAGCACGACCTCACGAAGGCCAGCAACTGGCTCCATGACAACGAGCAGTAAGTCCAGCCACGACACCACCCCAGCCACAGCAAGACCAGGACTTACCACTGGAGTAACAGCGGGCGACCGCGTTCAGGACACGGCAGGTTCGGACAGTCGGGGAATTGTCCGCTCAGACGGGGACATCCGGGGTAGGCACGCGGACGAACCGGACTGCCGGGAAAGAGGCGTGGAGCCCAGTAGAAGAGGTCTGGTTCTGCTCGCGAGTACTGACCGCGGATATTTTGCGAGTTTAAAACCGCCACGGGGTGGCCGGGCATCGAGCTGCCTCCAGGACGGGCCGGGAAGCGGACGAGGCTGTCACTTATCCTGCTTGTGCTGTGGCCCCGGGCGCTGGCGTCAGGCCGGGTTGCCGCCGGGGGGCGACAGCGTCGATGACCGCGGTGAGCAGCCTGTCGGGTACCGGTGCGGCTTGCAGGGTGGTCCGGTAGATCAGCGGGCCGATCAGCTGCGCGGCCGCTAGTTCGGCATCGGGCGCGGTGTCGAGTTCGCCGGCGTCGACGGCGAGCGCGAACGCGGCGGCGAGCCGCTCGGTGATCGTGGTGACGTGCCGGTGCGGCCGGGCGCCGGCGCCGCCCGGCCGGGTCTGCTCCATCAGCGCGATGGCGAGCGATGCGACCGCCGGGAGGGCGAGCTCATCGGCGAGCTGGCGCAGCTCGGCGTGCAGCCAGGGCCGCAGGGGCAGGGCGGGGGTGGCGAAGAACGGCAGCTCGGCTGAGAAGAGCACGTCGCGGAGCAGGTCCTCGGGGGCCGCCCAGTGCCGGTAGACCGTGGCCCTGCCGACGCCGGCCTGCTGGGCCACCCGCTGATGGGTGATGGCGCCCGGTCCTTCCCGGGCGAGCAGGTCAAAGGCGGCGGCCAGGATCGCCTGACGGCTTCGGGCGGCGCGCGGATCAGTGGCGGACGATGTCATCCTCCTAGTTTATGAGACAACTTGACTCATAGTCGAGGAGGTGGCAGAGTGGCCTTGTGAGACAAAATGTCTCAGAGATCCTAACGAGCCGAGACCTCGGCGGCAGCGCAGGATCCCGCGAACCGGACAGGAGGCCAGTCATGGCAACGAAGGTCTATACCCCGGCTCCGGCCGGCGCGCGCGAGACGCGCGGCGCGACGCGGCGGTGGTGGGTGCTCGCCGTCGCCAGCGTGGCGCAGCTGATGGTAGTGCTGGACGTGACCGTGGTGAACATCGCGCTGCCGTCGGCGCAGCGCGCGCTGGCGTTCTCCGACGCGGACCGCCAGTGGGTGGTGACCGCCTATGCGCTGGCGTTCGGCAGCCTGCTGCTGATCGGCGGGAAGCTGTCGGACCTGCTCGGCCGCAACCGCACCTTCATGGCCGGCCTGGCCGGGTTCGCCGCCGCCTCCGCGGTGGCCGGGGCGGCGCCGGACTTCGCGGTCCTGGCCGCCGGCCGGGCCGCCCAAGGCGCGTTCGGGGCGCTGCTCGCACCCTCAGCGCTCGCGATCGTCACCGCGACATTCGCCGGCAGCCCGGCCCGCGGCCGCGCGTTCGCGATCTTCGGCGCGGTCGCCGGGATCGCCGGCGCGATCGGCCTGCTGCTCGGCGGCCTGCTGACCGAGTACCTGAACTGGCGCTGGACGCTGTACGTCAACCTGGCCTTCGCCGCCATCGGGCTGATCGGGGCGGCGGTGTTCCTGCGCCGCGGGGACCGGCCGGCGCGCCGGCCCACGCTCGACCTGCCCGGCACCGTCCTGGTCTCCGCCGGGCTGTTCCTGCTCGTCTTCGGGTTGTCCCGGGCCCAGGCCGGCGGCTGGCACGCGGCCGCATCCTGGCTGTCCCTGACCGGCGCGGCCGCGCTGCTCGCCGCGTTCGCCGGCTGGCAGCACCGGGCCGCCGCACCGCTGCTGCCGCTGCGGGTGCTCGCCGACCGTGACCGCGCCGCCTCGATCATCGCGCTGACCCTGGCCAGCGCCGGGATCTACTCGGTGTTCCTGTTCCTGACCTACTACCTGCAGACCGTCCAGGCCTACACCCCGGTCCGCACCGGGCTGGCGTTCCTGCCCATGGTCGCCACCACCATCACCGGTGCGGTTCTCGGCGCGAACGTGCTGCTGACCCGCATCGGGCCGCGGCTGACCCTGCCGCTCGGCATGCTCGCCAGCGCCGCCGGCATGGCCTGGCTGACCCGCCTGACCGTGACCAGCAGCTACCCCGGCGCCGTCCTCGGCCCGCTGCTGATCCTCGGCCTGGGCCTCGGCCTGATCTTCGCCCCCGCCATCAGCCTGGGCACCGCCCGGCTCCGCGGCCAGGACACCGGCGTCGGATCCGCGCTGGTCAACACCACCCAGCAAGTCGGCGGCGCCGTCGGCATCGCCCTCCTCAGCACCCTGGCCGCCAGCGCCGCCGCCAGCTACCTGCGCCCCCACGCCGCCATCACCCCGGCCCTCCTGCAGCACGCCGCCGTCCACGGCTACACCACCGCCTACTGGACCGCCACCGCCATCTTCACCGCCGGCGCGCTGCTCACCGCCCTGCTCTACCGCTCCGGCCGCACCGACCCCGCCGACCTCGCCAGCACCGTGCCCGCCTGACGACCGCGACCCCGCAACCACGGACGCGACGCGGGACCGCGATGATCACACTCACGCCCTGCCCGGCCGCAGCCACCCCGCTCCGGCCGGGCACCGCTCATAGCGCCTGGGAGCTGACCTGGGCGTCAGGCCGGGATGGCGCCGAGTTGCTGCATCAGGGCGACGCCGTCGAACTGCGTCCAGATGTCGGTCACGCGACCGTCCTTGAGGCGGTAGAAGTTCATGCCCTCGACCCTGATCGTCTGGCCGGAGGCGGGGATCCCCATGAGCTCCTGCTGCTGAGAACCGGTCACGACCCACCGGGTGGCGACGGTGTCACCGCTGGCGATGATGTCTTGCAGGTGCTCCTTCAGGTCGGGGAAGCTTGCCTTGAAGCCCGCGACCTTCTGCTTGAAGCCTGCCAGCGTCGGCTCTTCGTCGGGTGCTGGATTGTGGTCGACCAGGCCCGGGTCGCAGAGCTCGTCGATCGTCGTCTGGTCGCCCGCGCGAAACGCGTGCTCGAAGCGCGTGATGATCTCGATGTTGTCGGACAAGGCCAGCTCCTCTCTTTCCGTCGATGTCTATGTAGCAACTTATCGGTTGCTATATTATGGCAACCGATCAGTTGCGTCAAGGGCGCCACTTAGGTGGGGTTGATGAGGATCTGCGCGGCCGGGTCCCAGCGCCAGGTGGTGCTGGGGACCAGGTGCGTGCCTGTCCATCCCGGCGTGTCCCGCTCGTCGTAGGGACAAAGACGGATACGCAGCGAGGAGGACATCATGCATCCGGACATCACGAAGACCATCGCCGCCATGCGGGTGGACGACAAGCACGCCGCCGCGGCGGCAGCGCGGCTGGCCCGGCAGGCCCGGCAGGCCCGGCAGGCCCGGGTTGGGCTGGCGGCCGCGTCGCTGCCCCTGCACGGCTCGGCTGCTGTCGTCGGCGGACCAGACACCCGCCGGCAGCGGCTGCTGGGACGCTGGATTCCCGGCCGGCCGCAGCCGGCCTGAGCAGCCGGCCCGGGGATGTTCGCCGCGGGCCCGCCGGAGGCGCCCTGTGGGCGTGAGGATTAGCGGACAATGAAGCACTGGAGGAGACGATGAAGTACCTACTGCTCATCTGCGCGGACGAGTCCATCGACCGGAGCCCAGGAATGGAGGAGGAGATCGCGCCCGCGGCGCAGGCCTGGGTCGCCGAGATGGCGGGCCGCGGCGTCCGGCTTCAGGGTCACCAGCTCCGGCCGGTCAGCGACGCCAGCAGCGTGCGCGTCCGCGACGGGGAGGTGCTGGTCGCCGACGGGCCGTTCGCCGAGACCAAGGAGCAGATCGCCGGCTTCGACATCATCGAGGCCGCCGGCCTGGACGAGGCCATCGAGGTGGCGTCCAAGCACCCCGTCGCCTCGTACGGCACCGTCGAGGTACGGCCGTTCGAGGAGTGACGCCGGCCATGACCCCAGGACGCGGGCGCACGCACCGCAGTCTTGACGCGGACGCTGTCGACCGGAATAGTTCAGGGAGCCATGACGGGTATGGAGCCGGAGACGAGCCTGCTGCTGTCATCCTTGAACAACCAGCGGGAACATGTGCTCGGGATCCTCGACGGCCTGCCCGACGACGCGCTGCGGCGGCCGGTACTGCCATCCGGCTGGACCTGCCTGGGGATGGTCCAGCACCTGACCATCAGCGACGAGCGGTTCTGGTTCCGTGGGATCGTCGCGGGCGAGCCGGTCGATCTCACCACATCCGAGGAAGCGTACGAGGCCGCATGGCAGGTTGATCCGGGTGTTCCGGCCGAGGCGGTGTTCGGCGCTTACCGGCGGGAGATAGAGCTCGCCGATGCCATCATCGCCGCCACCCCGCTGGACGCACCACCGGCCAGGTGGCCCACCGAAATATGGCCCGACTGGAGACTCCGGGATCTGCGGGAGGTCATCCTCCATGTGATCACCGAGACGGCTTGCCACGCAGGCCACCTGGATGCCGCGCGCGAGCTTATCGACGGCCGCACCTGGATGGTGTAGCCGCTAGCACCATGGCTGTCAGCTGCGGTGCATGTAGTCGCGGAAGCGTTTCAGGATGGCGGCCCAGTGCAGGGCCAGGGCGGCGTGGCGGGCGCCGGGCGCGTCATCGTCGGTGGCGGGAGTGGCGGCCGGGGATCCGTCGGGCCGCGGATGCCCGTTGGGAGCGGGCTGGTCGCCCGGGATCCCCGGCCGCCTGGTCATGGGGCGGTCCTCAGCTCCACAGCCCGACCTGGTTGCCGTCCGGGTCGGTGAAGATCGCGAACCGGCCGAAGTCGCCGGGCAGGTCGGTGGGCGGGACCAGCCGCTTGCCGCCCAGCCGCTCGGCCCGGTCCAGGTAGGCGTCCAGGTCGTCGACCCGCATGTAGATCTTCACGCCCTTCTCGCCCGGCTCGGTGGACGGGCCGATGCCGCCGCCGATGGCCCCGTCGCCGGCGCCGGTATCGACCAGCCCGTAGCCGCCCATGGCGGGGTCGGCGGCCACCTGCCAGCCGAACAGCTCGCTGTAGAACTTCTGCGCCCGCTCGTGGTCCGGGCTGATCACTTCGAAGAACGCCACTGGCTGACCCATGGTTTGCTCCTTCCCATCTTCTGTCAGTTTTTACTAACGTTAGTGTTGACTAACGCTTGTGTCAACGAGGCCCTGATAGAGGGGGGCGGCTTCGGTCGAGCTCGGCTGGCCGGCTGGATCCGGAGAGGCAAGTCCGGCCTTTCTGGCGCGGCGGATGCCGAGGGCGGTGGCGGCGCCGAGGAGCGACAGGCCCGCGGACACGCCGAGGGCGGGGCGGTAGCCGCTGGTGATGCTGGCCGCGCCGGCCAGGCTGCCGTTGGCGTTGAACACCGTGGTCGCGACCGCGATGCCGAACACGGCGCCGAACTGCTGCATGGTGTTCATCACGCCCGCGGCCTTGCCCAGGGCCTGGGGGGCGACGGCGTTAAGGCCCGCGGCGGACACGCACGGGAGGGCCATCGAGACGCCGAGGCCGGCGACGATGAACGGGGCGATGTAGCTGGCGTAGCCGGAGGAACGGGCGGCCAGGTAGATGATCCAGGTGAACCCGGCCGCCTGCATGATCAGGCCCGGCACGATCAGCGGGCGCGCCCCGATCTTGTCGGACACGAAGCCGGCGATCGGCGCGATGACCATCGGCGTGGCGGTCCAGGGCAGGAAGCGCAGCCCGGTGCCCAGCGGCGTGTCGCCGAGCGCGAACTGGAAGTACTGGCTGGTCATGAAGGCCGCCGAGTAGATCCCCGCGGCCAGCAGGAACTGGGTGGCCACCGCGGCCGAGAAGCTGGCCGAGCGGAACAGGCCGAGCGGGATCATCGGCTCGGGGGCCCGCCGTTCCCAGGCCGAGGAACGCGATGACCAGCGCCGCGCCCGCAGACAGCCCGGTCAGGGTCCTGGCGCTCCCCCAGCCGTCCTGGCCGGCCTGGACCAGGCCCCAGGTCAGGGCGCCGACCCCGGCCGCGATGAGGACCAGCGCGGGCACGTCGAGCCGCGAGGCGGGCCCGCGGCTCTCGGCCAGCCGCAGCCGGGATCCGGCGATCGCGGCGATGCCCACCGGCACGTTCACCCAGAAGATCCAGTGCCAGTTCAGGCCCTGGGTCACCGCTCCGCCGATCAGCGGGCCGCTGGCCACGGCCAGGCCGGCGACCCCGCCCCAGATCCCGATCACGGTGCCGCGCCGCTCGGCCGGGAACGCCGAGGTCAGCAACGTCAGGCCGAGCGGCATGATGATCCCGGCGCCGATCCCCTCGACGGCGCGGAACGCGATCAGGGCCCCGATGCCGGGGGCCAGCGCGCAGGCCGCCGACGCCACGGTGAAAACGATCAGGCCGGAGGTGTACATCCGGCGGCGGCCGATCATGTCGCCGAGCGCGGCGGCCGTGATGATGGTGGCCCCGAACGCCAGCACGTAGGCGTTGACCGTCCACTGCAGGGTCTCGACGTTGCCGCCCAGGTCGCGGTGGATGGACGGGAGCGCCGTCACCACCACCAGGGTGTCCAGCGCCACCATGAAGTAGGCCACCGAGGTCAGCAGCACGGTCAGCGCGCCGGCCGAGGGGCCAGTTTTCCGCTGCCTAGTCATTGTTGTTCCTTCCCCGTTGGGCTCGGATCGTTGATCTCGGTTAGGTAGACACCGGCCGTCCGGCGAACGGGGCGGCGGCGGAGCGCCCTGTTTGCGGCCCGGACGGTGTCAGCACGGGTAGGCAGGCCCGCGCGCTTGCCGCGAGACGCCAGAGGAAGAAGTGATGGCAGGATGCGATCATGGCCACGGATCTGATCGGCCGGGCCCGGGACGGGGACGGGCAGGCCTTCCGCGAGCTCGTCGAGCCCTACCAGCACGAGCTTGCCGTGCACTGCTACCGGATCCTGGGCTCGGCGCAGGACGCCGAGGACGCGATGCAGGAGACGCTGCTCACCGCGTGGCGGAGCCTTTCCGGCTTCGAGCAGCGCAGTTCGCTGCGCACCTGGCTGTACCGGATCGCCACCAGCCGCAGCCTGAACGCGCTGCGGGCCGCTAGCCGGCGCCCGGCCATGGACTGGCCCAACAAGGACGTCGAGCCGCCCGAGCCCAGCCGGCTCGGCGAGGTGCTCTGGCTCGAGCCTTACCCGGACCTGCTGCTGGCCGAGCTGCCCGACGACGCGCCAGGTCCGCAGGCCCGCTACGAGGCCAGGGAGGCGATCTCGCTGGCGTTCATCACCGCGCTGCAGCTGCTGCCGCCGCGGCAGCGGACCGCCCTGATCCTCCGCGACGTGCTGGGCTTTCACACCAGCGAGGCCGCGGAGATCCTCCAGGCCAGCGATCAGTCGGTGGCCAGCGCCCTGAAGCGCGCCCGGGCCACCCTGGCGGAGCATCTGCCGCCGGGGCAGCACGAGGCGCCGCCGCCTCCGCAGTCCCCCGCCGAGCAGCGGCTGGTGGCCCGGCTGACCCGGGCGTTCGAGGAGGGGGACGTGAACGGCATCGTGGCGCTGCTCACCGAGGACGCCTGGCTGACCATGCCGCCGGTGGCGCTGGAGTACCAGGGCCGGGAGCTCGCCACGCGGTTCTTCACCATGGTCTTCCGCCAGGGGCGCCGCTTCCGGCTGGTCGCCACCCGGGCCAACGGCCAGCCCGCGTTCGGCGTGTACGTGCGCGACCGGCACACCCCGGTGCTGCACGCGAGCGGGCTGATCGTGCTGACCCTGGCCGGCGACCGGGTCAGCATGATCACCCGCTTCGACACTAGCGTGCTGCCCCGGTTCGGGCTGCCACGGTCGCTGCCGGGATAGCAGGGGCGGCCGGGCGCCGGAACAGGGCGGCGGTGGTGGGCACGGCGATCAGGGCGATCGATCCGCAGACCCAGAGCGCCCACTGGAAGCCGCCGGTCAGCGCCACGTTGGCCGCCTTACCCTGGCCGAGCAGGGTGCCCAGGTGGGTGGCGGCGACCGTGGACGCGATCGCGACGCCTATCGCCCCGCCGAGCTGCTGGGAGGTGTTGAGGAGCCCGGAGGCGAGTCCGGCCTCGTGCTCGGCGACGCCGGCCAGGCCGGCGATCGAGATCGGGACGAAGGCGAAGGCCGTGCCGGCCCCGGCCACGAAGAACGGTCCGGCCAGGGCGCTCCAGAAGTGCCCGTGTACCGGTACCTGCGTCGCCCACAGGATGCCGCCGGCGATCAGGGCCATGCCGAACGTCATCACCGGCCCGGCCGAGATGCGGGTGACGAGGAGCTGGGAGAGCCCGGCCAGGGCGACGGAGGTGATCGAGGCGGCGAGCCAGGCGATCCCGGCCTGCAGGGCCGAGTAGTGCAGGACCTGCTGCATGTACAGGGTGCCGATGAAGATGAAGCCGAAGAAGCTGCCGCCGAGCAGCAGGCCCACGGCGTTCGCGACCGCCACCGTCCGCAGCCGGAAGATCCGCAGCGGCATCAGCGGCGCCGCGGCGCGCGCCTCGATGGCCAGGAACGCGAGCAGCAGCGCGGCCGAGACGGCCAGCAGCGACACCGTGCGCGCCGACCCCCAGCCGGCCTGCGGCGCGTTCGAGATCGTGTAGACGAGCAGCAGCAGCGAACCGGTCACGGTGACCGCGCCCAGCGGGTCGTACCGGCGGCGCACGGTGGTGAGCTTGCTCTCCGGGACGATGCGCGGGACGAGCAGCAGCGCCGCGGCGCCGACCGGGACGTTGAGGAAGAAGATGTACTCCCAGCCCGCGTACCGGGTCAGCAGACCGCCGGTGATCAGGCCGAACGTCGCCCCGAAGGCTCCGATGGCGCCCCACAAGCCCAGCGCCTTGTTGCGGTCGGCGCCCTCGGCGAACATGTTCATCACGATCGACAGCGCGGCGGGCAGTACGACGGCCGCGCCGAACCCCTGCAGCCCGCGCATGGCGATGAGCAGGCTGTCGTTTCTGGCCAGCCCCGCACCCAGCGACGCGGCGGTGAACAGGGCCAGGCCCGCCATCAGGACCCGCCGCCGCCCGAGCAGGTCGGCGGCGCGGCCGCCGAGCAGCAGGAAGCCGCCGAAGGTAATCCCGTAGGCGGTCACGACCCACTGCAAGTTGGATTCGGAAATGTGCAGGGCACGACCGATCGTCGGCAGCGAGACGTTGACGATCGTGAGATCGACGATCGTCATGAAGAACGAGACCGCAAGGACCGCGAACGCGCGCCAGCGGTGGATCATGGCTATCTCCCCGTGTTGGATGTTCTGCCTTCACCGGTGCTGATCCGGGAGGGCGGGAAAACTCACCGGTGAGTTTCGGGCCCGGGCCGGGTCTGTATCCCTGTGGGCGACAGTGATGAGTTCGAGCAGCTGACCGGCCCGTTCCGGGACGAGCTACTGGCGTACTGCTACCGGATGCTCGGCTCGGTCCAGGACGCCGAAGACCAGGTGCAGGAGACCCTGCTGCGCGCCTGGCGGTCCTACGGCGGGTTCGAGGGGCGTTCGTCCATGCGGACCTGGCTGTACCGGATCGCGACCAACGCCTGCCTGCGGGCGCTGGAGAACCGCGGTCGCAGGCCGCTGCCGTCCGGGCTCGGCGCCCCGGCGCACGACGCGGACGCGCCGCTGGCCGCCGCGCGGCTGGAGGTTCCGTGGCTCGAGCCGTTCCCCGACGCGGTGTTCGGGACCGCGCCGGCCGACCCGGCCGCGATCGTGGTCTCGCGGGCCGGCATGCGGCTGGCGCTGATCGCCGCCCTGCAGTACCTGCCGCCGCGGCAGCGCGCGGTGCTGATCCTGCGGGACGTGCTGCAGTGGCGCGCCGCCGAGGTCGCGGGGCTGCTCGGGATCTCCGCCGTGGCGGTGAACAGCCTGCTGCAGCGGGCCCGCGCGCAGCTCGAGCTGGCCGCCCCGGACGAGGACGCCATCCGCGAGCCGGCCCGTCCCGCCGACCGCGACCTGGTCGGCCGGTACGCCGCGGCGTTCGAGAACGCCGACCTGACCGCGCTGGTCGCGATGCTGCGCGAGGACGCCGTGATGGAGATGCCGCCGCAGCCGGGCTGGTTCCGCGGCCGTGACGCGATCCTGCGCTTCCTCGGCGCCCACGTCCTGACCGTGCCCGGCCGGTTCCGGATGATCCCCACCGCGGCCAACGGGCAGCCCGCCCTCGCGAGCTACATACGCGGCCACGGCGGCGGCTACGACGCGCATTCGATCTGCGTCCTCACGGCGGCCGGGACGGAGCTGTCGCGGGTCATCTCGTTCAACGATGCCGGACTGTTCCCGGCGTTCGGGTTTCCGTCACGGCTGTCAGCCTGGGAGCGGGAAACGGTTCCCTGTCGCGGGTAACCCAGGACCCGTTCGGCCAAAAAGAATTTAAACCGGCGTACGGCGGCGGGAGGATCCGTGCGGGCGCTGGTGGGTGCGGCCTGACCTCATAGTTACGAAACTTGAGTTGCGTAATTCGCCGGCCTCATTTACGCTACTGAGATAGCGAAATTCGTTGGGATACGGGAGGCTGGCATGAGCCAGGTGGCCGGGGTCCGCCGCGGACGGCCGCGGGACGGCGGGGTGGACCGGCGGGTGCTGAGCGCGGCGTGGGGGCTGGTGCACGCGGGCGGGTACGCGGCGCTGAACATCGACGACGTGGCCGAGCGGGCCGGGGTGGCCAAGACCACGCTGTACCGGCGGTGGCCGACCAAGGATCACCTGGCCATCGCGCTGGCCGCGCAGATCCTGGGCGAGGTGCCCATCCCCGACACCGGTGACCTGCGCGGCGACCTGACCGAGTTCGGCGCGGCACTGGCCGGCAGCCTCAACCGGCTGCGGATGGCGGGCCATTACGGCGGCGGGGCGTCGGCGGGCCTGGCCGCGGAGATGGTCGCGATCGTCGCCCGCCACCCGGACATCGGCGAGCCGGTGCGCGCGATGTACGCGGAACGGCACGCGCTGGCCCGGTCCCGGCTGGCGCGGGCCTGCGAGCGGGAGGGGCTGCGCCGCGACCTCGACCACGCGGTGCTGATCGACCAGCTCGTGGGGCCGATCTACTACCGGATCCTGATCACCGGCGCGCCCGCGGACCGCGAGTACGCAGAGCGCCTGGTCGACGCGCTGCTCGACGGCGCCTTTGAGATAGAGGAGTAAGGACATGAGTTTGCTTAGGGGCCGGCGGGCGCTGCTGGCGGCGCTGGCCGCGCTGATCGCCATCGTGGCCGGGTACGCCGTCTACACCAACGTCAGCCCGTACACGCTGCAGGCCTCGATCCAGATCGACGCCACCCCGGCGCAGGTGTGGGCGGTGCTGACCGACACGGCCGCCTACCCGGACTGGAACCCGTTCATCATCCGGTCCAGCGGCACCGTTCGCGTCGGGGACACGCTGACCAACGTCATGCACGACGCCACCGGCAACACCACGTTTACCCCGACGGTGCAGGTCATCGAGCCTGGCCGCGAGCTGCGCTGGCTCGGCAAGGTCGGGCCGGGCGGCATCTTCGACGGCCAGCACACCTTCACCATCACCCAGGTCAGGCCGGGCGTGGTGCTGTTCACCCAGCGCGAGGACTTCACCGGGGTGGCGGTCCCGTTCTACGAGCACTGGCTGCACGCCGATACGCTGCCGATGTTCAGGGCGATGAACGCCGCCCTGGCCCACCAGGTGACGGGAGGCTGACCATGGACGATCAGGCCGCCATCCGGCCGTTCCGGATCTCTGTCCCGCAGGCCGAGGTGGACGACCTGCGGGACCGGCTGGGCCGGACCCGCTGGCCCGACCAGCTGCCCGGCGTGGGCTGGGATTACGGCATCGAGCTCGTGGTCGTGCAGGAGCTGGCCGAGTACTGGCGCACCGGCTATGACTGGCGGGCCTCGGAACGGCGGCTGAATGAGTTCCCGCAGTTCACCACCGTGATCGACGGGCAGAATGTGCACTTCATGCACGTGCGTTCGGCCGAACCGGACGCGCTGCCGCTGATCATGACGCACGGCTGGCCCGGGTCGGTCGTCGAGTTCACGGAGGTCATCGGGCCGCTGACCGACCCCGCCGCGCATGGCGGGGATCGGGGGGACGCGTTCCACATGGTCGTTCCGTCGATTCCCGGCTTCGGGTTCTCCGGGCCCACGCGGGAGCGGGGGTGGAACGTGAATCGCGTCGCGCGGGCGTGGGATGAGCTGATGCGGCGGCTGGGCTACCCGCGGTACGGAGCGCAGGGCGGCGACTGGGGGTCGTCGATCTCC
>CAVPLC010000007.1:0-12885 GCA_963705835.1 uncultured Actinomycetes bacterium | reverse complement strand
TGACCGCCGCCGCGGCGCTGGCCGCCTTCGCGGTCCTGCTCGCGGCCACCGGGCGACACCTGGCCAGCCTGTCCGCCGCCGACGGGCTCGGCAGCTGCCACGGCGGCAGCTGCCAGAGCCTGGCCCAGAACTTCATGGTGCAAATCACCGGCACGGCCCCTACCCAACGCTGTACCTGATCAGCGTCGGGGTCATCCTCCTCGCGCCCGCCGTCATCGGCCTGTTCTGGGGCGCACCGCTGATCGCCCGCGAGCTGGAGACCGGGACCTCCGACCTGGCCGGGAACGAGTCCGTCACCCGGAGCCGGTGGCTGGGGGTCAAGCTCACCATCGGCGGCCTGACCGCCATAGCCGTCACCGAAGCGCTCTGCCTCATGCAGTCCTGGTGGGCGGCCCCGATCGGCCGGGCCGTCGGCTACGGCGCCTTCGGCGGCCTCGCGCAGAGCCGGTTCACCCAGCTGGTCTTCGACACCCACGGCATCACCCCGCTCGGCTACGCCGCGTTCGCCTTCACCCTCGGCATCGCCGCGGGGGCGCTGATCCGGCGCACCATCCCGGCCATGGCCGTCACCCTGGCCGTCTTCGCCGCCCTCCAAATCGCCGTGCCGCTGTGGGTCCGCCCGAACCTTGCGCAGGCCGACCACATGGTCATCCCGGTCACCTCAGTGAACAACGGTCCGATGACCGGGCCGGGCGACAGCACCTTTAACCTCACCACCCAGGGCGTCCCCGGCCAGCCCGGCGCCTGGCTGCTGTCCAGCGGACCCGTCAACGCCGCCGGGCAGCCAGTCAGCAATACCCCGGCCGCCTGCATCGCGGTGTCGGCCGCCAATCCTTCCGCGTTCCCCGACTGCCTGACCAGCCACGGCATCCGGGAAGCCGTCACCTACCAGCCCGCCAGCCGCTACTGGCCCTTCCAGTGGACCGAGACCGCGATCTACCTCGCCCTCGCGCTGGCCCTGACCGGGTACTGTTTCCGGCGGCTCAACCACCGCCTCTCCTGACCAAACCGGCGCGACGATCACGCTGACCGGTCATCACCCGCTGAGCCTGCCCACGCTTCGTCGCAGGCGCAGCCAGGCCTGCTGCACCGCATCCTCGGCCTCACCGACCGAGCCAAGCATGCGGTAGGCCACCGAGGCCAGATGCGGACGCCAGTGCTCGAACTGATCCGCCAGCCGGCCCGGCTCTGACATCTCCGCTCCCCGCATACGAAATGGTCCCCTCGCTTGGAGGACGACAGGACGGCAGGAAACGTGACGCGCCCGCTCCGTGATTCTTGCCATGCCGCCCGCGCTGCCGGCCCCGTCACGTTCGCATCCGGGCCGCCGTCCATCCCGGTGAAGGCAGATCCCCCGAGAGGAGACCTTTCATGAGCCTGACCCATGCCGCTCAGCCAGGATCGGCGTCGCCCCCGTGGCCGCCAGACGCGCTGACGACCGGCCCGGCGAGCCCGCTGGGCAAGCTCGGGTCCTGGAGCTACCGGCACCGCCGGCTGGTCGCGATCGCCTGGGTGCTAGCCCTCGTGCTGGTCAGCCTGGCCGGACGGCTCGCCGGATCCCAGTTCAAGGACAACCTGAACGGCGGAACCAGCACCCCATCACAGCAGGCCGCCGCGTTCCTCCAGCGCGAGTTCCCGAGCCAGGCGGGTGACGTGGCGCAGGTCGTCTTCCGGACCGCGGGGCCCATCACCTCGGCCGCCGCACAGGACCGGATCACCGCCGCGATGACCGGCCTGGCCCGCCTGCCGCGGGTCGCGTCGGTGCTCAGCCCGTTCGCGGCGGGCGCCGCCGGCCAGGTCAGCCCGGACGGCCACATCGCCTACGGGCTCGTCCGGTTCGACGCCAGCGGCGACGCCCTCCCCGACACCGCCATCCAGCGGGTCATCACCCAGGCCGAGCGGGCCGCCGCCCCCGGCTTCGCGGTCCAGCTCGGCGGTACGCCGGTGGAGAAGGTGGAGAAGCCGCAGTTCGGGAACAGCGAGGCGCTGGGGATCCTCGCCGCCGTCCTCATCCTGCTGCTCGCCTTCGGGTCGGTCATCGCCATGGTGCTGCCGATCGTGACCGCGATCGCCGCGGTGGCCACCTCGTTCGGCCTGCTGGACGTGCTCAGCCACGCGGTAACCGTCCCGTCCTTCGCGCCCGAACTCGCCGCGCTGGTCGGCCTGGGCGTCGGCATCGACTACGCCCTGTTCATAGTGACCAGGTACCGGGCCGCGCTGCGCGCCGGATCGGCACCCGCGGACGCCGTGGTGGCGGCCATGACCACCTCGGGCCGGGCGGTCGTGTTCGCCGGGTCGACGGTGGTGCTTTCCCTGCTCGGCCTGTTCCTGCTCGGCCTGCCGTTCATCTACGGCGCGGCCCTGGGCGCGATCATCGTCGTGCTGCTGGTCATGACCGCGTCGGTCACCCTGCTGCCCGCCGCGCTGGGGTTCGTCGGCACCGGCGTCGACCGCCTGCGCGTGGGGCGGCGCCCCCGCTCCGAGCGGGCGGGCGGCTTCTGGTGGACCTGGAGCCGGCGGGTGCAGCGCCGTCCGTGGCTGGCCGGGGGCGCCGCGGTCGTGCTGCTGGCGCTGATCGCGATACCGTTCGCGTCGCTGCGGCTGGCCTTCACCGACGCTGGCACCGAACCGTCCTCTTACACCTCCCGCCAGGCCTACGACCTGCTCGTGCAGGGATTCGGCCCCGGCACCAGCGGCCCGCTGGTCGTGGCCCTCCAGCTACCGGGGCCGGCGGCCAGCGCACCGTGACCGCGCTGCGCACCGACCTGGCCCGCCAGCACGACGTGGCCTTCGTCAGCCCGCCCCAGTACAGCCTGGCCCGGAACGCGGCGGTGCTCACCGTGATCCCGCGGACCTCTCCGCAGGACTCGCGCACCTCCGCGCTGGTGCGAGACCTGCGGGACACGGTGGTGCCGCAGGCCACGGCCCGGACCGGGGTCACGGCGCTGATCGGCGGGCCGACCGCGGCCTCGATCGACACGGCCGCGCTGATCTCCGCCCGCCTGGTGCTCGTGGTCGGGTTCGTCATCGTGCTGTCCGTGCTGCTGCTGATGGCCGCGTTCCGTTCGGTGGTCATCCCGCTCGTCAGCGCGGTGCTCACCTTGCTGTCCACCGGCGCCGCCTACGGCGTGATCGTGGCGGTGTTCCAGTGGGGCTGGCTCGGCGGCGGCATCGACAACGGCGCGACCGCCCCGGTGGACCCGTGGATCCCGCTGATGCTGTTCGCGCTGCTGTTCGGGTTCTCAATGGACTACCAGGTCTTCCTGATCTCGCGGATCAGGGAAGAGTGGCGGGCCGGAGCACCCGACGCCGTGGCCAACGGCCTGGCCCGGACCGGGCGGATCATCACCTCGGCGGCCGCCATCATGATCTGCGTCTTCGCCGCCTTCGTGCTCGGCGACCTGCGGGTGCTCCGCGTCATCGGGCTCGGCATGGCGGTGGCGGTGCTGCTGGACGCCACCCTGGTCCGCATGGTGGCCACCCCCGCGGTCCTCCAGCTGACCACCCGCGCGAACTGGTGGTTCCCCCGCAGGCTCGACCGCGCCATCCCCGACTTCCTCACCGAAACCAGCTCCGGCCAGAAGGGTTCCGTCGACGCCCGGCCCGCCGTAGCCCACATCACCCAGAAGGGAACGTCATGAAGGTTCTGGTCATCGGCCACCTGACCGGCAAGGACATCAGGCCGCACCTGGAGGCCGAAGGCCGCCGGGTCGCCGAGCTCCGCGCCGACGGCCTCATCAGGGACGTCTTCCTCAAGACGGACCGCAGCGGGCCCATCCTGCTCCTCAACGACACCAGTGCCGCCGAGGCGCCGGCTCAGCTCGCGACCCTGCCGTTTATCGAGCACGACCTGGTCACGTTCGACTACATCGAACTGGACGACAACAGCCCCGCCTGAGCCGGGGCTCGGCCGGGTCGCCGCGGCCCGGTCGGCCTGCCTGTGCGCTGACCGTCGAGATCCTCCTGGCCGGGCGGATGCTCACCCTGCCGGTGACCGGTTCCGCGGCCGGGCCTGGGCCGGCCCGGGCGCGGTTCAGTAGCTGGGGCCTGCTCGTTGGACACCGAACACGGGCCGGGACCAGGGCAACCGACCAGGGTGTTCACGGGCGCGACTGGCGGTCCCGAACGCGACCGTGGAAGCGAGCGGATAAGGAGCACACCATGCGCGCCGACATCATCCCCGGCGGGATCTTCCCCGACTACGAGCTGACCGACCACACCAAGACCCGGCGCCGGCTGAGCGAACTGCAGGGGATCGACCCGATGATCCTGGTCCTCTCCCGCGGCGGGTTCTGCCCCAAGGATCACCAGCAGCACGTCGAGCTGGCCGCCAGTTACCCGAAGATCCGCGTCGCCTACACCCAGATCGTCACCATCTCCACCGACAACGTCCTCAAGACCAACGAGTTCCGGGACTCGGTCGGAGCCCAGTGGACCTTCCTGTCTGACGCCGGCCGCCACATCCAGAAGGACCTCGACATCGCCGAGTACACCGACCCCTACTACGATCCGATGATCCCGCACACCCTCGTGCTCAAGCCGGGCCTGGTCATCTACAGCGTCTACAACGGCTACTGGTTCTGGGGCCGGCCCTCGTTCGAGGACCTTCGCCGTGACCTGCGCGAGGTGACCCTCCAGATCCGGCCGGACTGGGACCTGGCCGCGCCAGGCCTCCGCGAGAACTGGGACGCCGGCGACCACTCGATGCACCACCCGTACGGGCAAGCCGACCATATGCGGACCGTAACACCACTGCCCGTTTGGAAAAATTGAAATTCTTTTTTACCGAACGGATAGTGGTTCCACTTCCACAGCACCAGGAGGAGCCGGCCATGGAATACCTCGTCACGATGACCACACACGTCCCGGACGGGACACCGGAACGGGCCGTCGACGACATCCGCGCCCGCGAGGCCGCTCGCTCGCGCGAACTGGCCGCGGCGGGGCACTTGCTGCGGCTGTGGCGCCCGCCGCTGCAACCGGGTGAATGGCGCTCGCTCGGGCTGTTCGCCGCCGCGGACGGCGGCCAGCTTGAGGAAGTCCTGGCCTCGATGCCGCTGCGGGTGTGGCGTACCGACGAGGTGACGCCGCTCGCGCCGCACCCGAACGACCCGGCGCTGACGGCCAGGAACGCAGGTACGGAATTCC
The DNA here is from genome assembly GCA_963705835.1 of uncultured Actinomycetes bacterium. Taxonomy (GTDB): domain Bacteria; phylum Actinomycetota; class Actinomycetes; order Streptosporangiales; family Streptosporangiaceae; genus Palsa-504. The sequence goes on along the minus strand of CAVPLC010000007.1, from coordinate 7,737 downwards.
TGACCACCTTCACCATCAGCGTCCCGGAGGGCACGCCCGGCGAGGCGGTGGACGACATCGAGGCGCGCGAGGCGCGGCGCACGAAGGAACTGGCCGGGGAGGGGCATCTGCTGCGGCTGTGGAGGTTGCCCGGCCGTTCGCGCGCACTGGGCCTGTGGAACGCCGGCCACCCCGCCGAGATGCAGGCGATCTTGAAGTCGCTGCCCATGGACCCGTGGATGACCGTCGAGACCACGCCGCTCAACCGGCACCCGAGCGACCCGGCGCTGATCGCCCCATGACCGCGAACGACCGGCGGGTCGCCATCATCACCGGAGGCTCGCAGGGCATCGGCGCCGGCCTGGTGGCCGGGTACCGCGGGCGAGGCTGGGCGGTGGTGGCCAACGCCCGATCGATCAAGCCGTCGCAGGACCCGGACCTGCTCACCGTCGAGGGAGACATCACCCAGCCCGCGACCGCCGACCGGATCATCGACGCTGCGCTCGAACGGTTCGGCCGCATCGACACCCTGATCAACAACGCCGGCGTGTACATCTCCAAGCCGTTCACCGACTACACCGCCGAGGACTACGCCCTGATCGTCGGGGTGAACCTGACCGGGTTCTTCTGGGTGACCCAGCGGGTCATCGCCGAGATGGCCAGGCGGTACGGCGGACACGTGGTCAACATCTCGGCCACCCTCGCCGAGGTCGCGAACTCCAGCGCGCCCTCGGTCCTGACCGCGCTGACCAAGGGCGGCCTGGCCGCGGCCACCCGGTCGCTGGCCGTCGAGTACGCCTCCCGGGGCATCCGGGTCAACGCCGTCTCGCCCGGCATCATCCAGACCCCGGTGCACCCGGCGGACAGCTACGAGGGACTCGGCGACCAGCTTCCCCCGCTGGGGCGCGTCGGCCAGGTCAGCGACGTCGTCGACGGCATCCTGTTCCTGGAGTCATCGCCGTACATCACCGGCGAGATCTTGCACATCGACGGCGGCCAGATCGCGGGCCGCTAGGTGTCCCTGTCCGAGCGGTGTATGGCGCGTTGCGGCCCGTCTGAGGTGGCGAGTAGCGTTGAGGTGAAGCGCCTCCGCTAGCCCTCACTCCGGATGGTCGGTGTGACAGTGCAGCCTCCGTCCCGGTTGTTCGGCAGGACCGTCGAGCTGGAGATCCTGGGACGGCTCATCGCGAACGTGCGAAGCGGACAGAGCGCCGTCTTGGTCGTGCGGGGAGAGCCGGGGATCGGCAAGACGGAATTGCTGCGACATCTGATCGCCGAGGCGTCCGGTTTCGTGGTGGCCCGCGTGGTCGGCGTCGAGTCGGAGATGGAGCTCCCCTTCGCCGGGCTGCACCAGCTGTGCGCGTCGATGCTCGGCCGGCGGGTCGCTGGCCGAGCCTCAGCGTCGCGCGCTCAGCGTCGCGTTCGGGCTGGCGTCCGGAGACAGCCCCGACCGGTTCATGGTCGCCCTCGCGGCGCTCAGCCTCATGGCGGAGACCTCCGAGGAGCGGCCGATGCTGTACGTCGTGGACGACGCGCAGTGGCTCGACCGGGCGTCGGCCCAAGTGCTTGGATTCGTGGGGCGCCGACTGCTGGCGGAGTCGATAGCGCTGGTGTTCGCGGTCCGGACGCCGAGCCCAGGAGCTCCCGCGCCGGATCACCTGGCGGGTCTGCCCGAACTCCGGCTGGGCGGACTGGATGATCAGTCGGCTCGGGCGCTGCTGGCGACGGTCATCTCAGGTCCGCTCGATGAGCGCGTCCGCGCCCGGATTCTGGAGGAGACACACGGCCATCCCCTAGCCCTGCTCGAGCTCTACCGAGGCCGGAGCGCCGCCGACCTCGCCGGCGGGTTCGCTCTTCCGGACGCGGGAGACCTGCCCAGGCGGATCGAAGATCAGTACGCAGCGCGCCTGGGTGAGCTGCCAACCGAGGTCCAGCGGCTGGTCCTGCTCGCGGCGGCCGATCCGGTCGGCGACCCGGCGCTGATCCTCCGGGCGGCTCGGGTACTCGGCCTGGACACCGGGGCCGTGAACCTGGCCGCCGCGGCCGACCTGGTGGAGTTCGGTGCGAACGTGCGCTTCCAGCATCCTCTGGTGCGTTCGGCTGCCTACCGGACCGCCGCCGCCGATGACCGGCGAGCCGTACACGAGGCGCTGGCAGCAGTGACCGATCCGCTGGCCGACCCCGACCGCCGGGCGTGGCACCGTGCCCACGCGACGGCCGGGCCGGACGAGGCGGTGGCCGAGGAGCTCATCAACTCGGCCAGCCGTGCGCTGCGCCGAGGCGGGGTAGCCGCCGCCGCGGCCTTCTGGGAGCGAGCCGTCGCGCTCACCCCGGACCCGGGCAAGCGCGCCTCACGAGCCCTGGCGGCGGCCGAGGCGAAGTACGCGGCCGGAGACTTCGAGGCCGCCCAAGCCCTCCTGGTAACGGCTGAGGTCGGACCGCTGGACGAGCTGGGCGAGGCGCGCGTGCAGCGGATGCGGGCCCAGATCGCGTTCGCGCTGAGACGGGGCGGCGACGCGCCGCCGCTCATGCTGCGCGCCGCGCAGCGGCTGCAGAGCCTGGACGCCGAGCTGGCCCGGCAGACCTATCTCGAAGCCCTGCTGGCCGCGATCTACGCCGGCCTGGCTCGCCCGCGGACAGGACGCGAGACAGGTGGCGCGCGCCGCGAGATCCGCGACGCTGGCGCCTTCCGGGTCGCAGCCGCTGCCGCTCTCGCAGCTGCTCGTCCACGGCCTCGCCGTGCGCCTGGCCGATGGGTACGTGGCCGCCGCCCCCGCGCTCAAGGAGGCACTGTGCCGCTACCGGGCTCAGCCGCTGGAGCTGGACTGGCTGTCCGTCTCGTACAACATCGTCGCCATGGACATGTGGGACGACGAGGCGTGGTTCGAGCTCGCGGACGGCCAGGCCCGGCTGGCGCGCGCGAACGGCACCCTCAGCTGGCTTCCGTTCGCTCTGGACTATCTCGCGGAGATCCACGTCCAGGCCGGCGAGCTGTCGAAGGCGGCGGCCCTGCTGATGGAGCGTGAGGGCGTCGACCCGGGGGCCAGAGAGGCCACCTTGCCCTACGTCCCGCTGGTGCTCGCCGCGTGGCGCGGCGACGCGCCGGGCGCGGCCGACCTGGCCGAGGAGATGGTCCGTGGCGCCTCGGACCGGGGCGAGGGCGCGGCACTGACCTACAAAGACTACGCGCAGGCGGTGCTGTACAACGGCCACGGCAACTACGGGGCCGCCGCCGAGGCGGCGCACAATGCCAGCGCCGTCGACGAGATCGTCATCTCGCCCTGGGCCCTGTATGAACTGGTCGAGGCCGCGACACGAAGCGATCAGCAAGAACGTGCCTGCGCGGCGGCTGATCAGCTGTCGCAGCTAGCCGTGGCGAGCGGCAGCAACTGGGCTCGCGGGGCGGCGGCGCGGTCCCGGGCGCTGGTGTCCGGGGGACGCGCCGCCGAAGAGGAGTACCGCGAGGCGATCGAACTGCTGGGCAGAACCCGGATGGCGACCCACCTGGCCCGCGCCCGCCTGGTCTACGGCGAATGGCTGCGCCGGGAGAACCGGCGGATCGATGCCCGCAATCAGCTGCGGTCCGCGTTCGACGCGCTCGCGTCCATGGGCGCGGAGGCCTTCGCCGACCGCGCGCGGCGAGAGCTCCAGGCGACCGGCGAGAAGGCGCGCAAGCGCAGCGAAGAAACCCGCGCCGACCTGACTCCGCAAGAGGAGGAGATCGCCCGGCTGGCTTGCGAGGGACGAACCAACACGGAGATCGGCGCACAGCTGTTCATCGGCGGCCGCACCGTGGAGTGGCACCTGCGCAAGGTGTTCACCAAGCTGGACATCAGCTCCCGCCGCGAGCTCGACCTGGCCCTGAGAAAGAGGGGAGTTCGGTCATGACGGAACCGATGCCCGGCGAGTTGATCTACGAGTACACCATCCAGTCGACCGGGGCGACCTCATACGGTGTGCCCGCGCTGGACGCTCTGCTGTCCGGTGTCGCAGACATCCCTCCACAAGGGGCCCGGTACGATCTCGCCTTCCAGGGGCCGATCGTCGGCCAGAGGCTACGAGGAACGATTGAGCTAACCGACTACATCCACATCCGTCCCGACGGTCGCGTTCAACTCCACATCCATGCGGAGATCACGACCGAGGATGGCAAGAAGATCGCGCTCTATGCCGATGGCGTCGCCCACTTCACGAAGGGACCACCAATTGGCGACCTGCGCGAAAACGTGACCATGACGACTTCCGAGCCCGACTATGCATGGGTAAACCCACTTCAGTTCTGGGCCCGGGGCACGGTCGACGTAGCCAAAGGCGAGGCACATGTCACGGGCTACGTCGCCTAGCGCCTGTCCGGACAGCGGCCTCGCCCGGCTGCTCAAGAGCCCGAACCCCTCGCTCGCCAAGTCATGCTTGGCGAGCGAGCCTGCCACCGCCGATCTAGCTAGGGTTGGGCGCGCCGAGGTAGGGGAACTGGAACATCAGGTCGGCGTGGGGTTTGAGGCCTTGCGGGGGGATCTTGCCGTAGCTCAGCCAGGCGAACCGGTAGCTGTAGACATCCTCGATGGGCCTGCGGCCGTTGGGATAGAAGGGGGGCTTGGTGGGGTCGTAGCGCAGGATGTCGGGCAGGAACTGAAGGGCGGCGGCTTCGGCTTCCTCCGGGGAGTAGCCGCCGTTCTGCAGGATCTTGGACCAGGGGCCCAGGTAGTTGGCCACGTCGTCGGCGGGCTGCCGGGAGTTGTACAGGTCCTTCTCGCCGTCGGGGTTGATGAACGGGTTGATGGTCGGGTTCCCGCCGCGGTCCATCTGCTCCAGCGTGCCGTCGGCGCGGCGGCGGCTGATCGTGGTCCACACGCCGATCACGCCGCCGCCGAGCATGTCGGCGGGGACCTCCAGGGCGATGGTGGTCACGTTGTTGCCGGCGAAGTCGTCGTGCCCGGTCCAGACGAACCCGTGCAGGACGCCCTCGATGTCGGCGAAGAACGGGTCGCTGCGCCGCCCGGCCCACAGCCGGGCAGGCCCTGCCTGCACCGGCTGGACCGTGCCGTCGAAGCTGACCGGGAACGACTCGGCGAGCACCTGCCCGGCCGGCTCGGGCTGGCGGGCCTGCTCGCCGGTGGCGTACCAGCAGGTCCCGGTCTGCCTGGCCGCCCTCGTAGTCGGAGAAGGTGAAGGTGAACGCGGCGTCGGCGTGCGCGTCGCCGTCGGTATCGACGTTGATCCGGTACACCGCGCCGGGGTAGAACTCCGGGCCCTGGGCCGGGATCGACACCGGCGCCGGGGTGGACGGGTTGGAGTCGACGAGCAGCACTATCTTGCCGGGGTCCTGGGAGGACTTGAACACGAACAGGTCGGTGAGGTCCAGGCGCCGGTCATCGCCCGGAGACTTCAGGTAGTCGGCGCTGAAATGGTTTGACATGGGTGGCTCCTTCGATGGTTGTCTGCGGTGGTCTGGGGGTCAGCGGCGGATGAAGTCGAGCAGGGCGGTGTTGACCCGGGCGGCGTGGGTCCAGGGGATGGCGTGCGGGCCGCCGTCGATGACGACGAGCTGCACGTCCTTGATCAGGCCGGGCAGCCGCTTGCCGGTCTTGTCCACCGGCAGGACCTGATCCGCGTCGCCCTGCACGACCAGCATGGGCACGTCGATCTCGGGCAGGTCGTCGCGGAAGTCGGTGGTCCAGGTGCCGATGCAGGCCACCGCGGCGGTGGCGGAGGCGGTGACGGCGAGGTTCCAGCTGGCCTGGTAGGCCTGGTCGCTGACCAGCGTGCCGCGCAGGGTGTCGATGTTGTAGAAGTTGTCCAGGAAGCCCTTCATCCACGCCGGGGCGTCGGCCGCGGCGGCCTGGGCGAACCCGTCGAACAGGCTCTGTGGTACCCCCTCGGGGTTGTCCGGCGTCTGCAGCAGGAACGGCGGGATCGGGGAGACCAGCACGCCCTTGGCCACCCGGGCCGAGCCGTAGCGGCCCAGGTAGCGCGTGACCTCGCCGGTGCCCATCGAGTGCCCGACCAGGACGGCGTCGTGCAGGTCCAGGTGCTCCAGCAGCGTGTTCAGGTCGGCGGCGAAGGTGTCGTAGTCGTAACCGACCGTGGGCTGGCTGGACTGGCCGAACCCGCGCCGGTCGTAGGTGATGACCCGGTAGCCGGCTTCCAGTAGGACCGGGACCTGCTTGTCCCAGGCGCGGCCGCTGAGCGGGTAGCCGTGGATCAGCACGACCGGCTGGCCGGCGCCGTGATCCTCGTAGTAGCTCTCGATGTCTGAGCTGTTTTCCTGGCCGACGGTGACCGTGGGCATGAGACGTCCTTCCGATAACGGCGACCCGCCGGCCCCAGGCCGAGGACCAGGAGCCGGGCGGTTTCGCGTGCAAGTTGGTACTGAAACCACGGTCGCACTCCGGGCGGCGCGTCGAACCCGTGTAACCCCTGGCCGGGTTCCCTGGTCTGCGGCGGGGCGGCCCAGCGCCGGGCACCCCTTCTGCCCCGTAGTTGCGGCGGTGCCCGCGTGCGCCCGGGCCGACCCGCAGACCAGGGGCACAGGCCAGGGTCCCTACAGGTGCGAGTGACCTCCGCCGACCGCGACCCTTGGAGGCCAGGACCCCAAGTCCTCCCGGCCATTACCGGCCCGGGCTATTCGGCAATAGACAAATCACGGGAAATGGCGGCTGACATGAATGCCCCACCGGCTATCGGCCAGCTGGTACGGCAGTCGTTCGCCACGATTACCGCCCGGGAGCGGGCCAGGCTGATCGCGATGTACGGGGTGATCGCGGGCCTGCACGTGGCCGGGTCCGTCATCTTGTTCGTGTTCGTGGTGCCCTCGCATTACAAAGGGCTCGGGATCGGGGTGGCGGTGCTGGCCTACACGCTCGGCTTGCGGCACGCGTTCGACGCCGATCACATCTCGGCGATCGATAACTGCACCCGCAAGGTGCTGGCCGAGCGGCAGGGCACCGGGGCCCCGCGCCCGCTGGGGTTCGGGTTCTTCTTCTCCCTCGGGCACTCCACCGTCGTGGTCGCGATCGGGGCCGGGATCGTGGTGGCCGAGAAGACCGTCTTCGGCGCGGTCTCGCACAGCGGCTCGGGGCTTGAGCGGTTCGGGGGACTGTTCGGCACGGTGGTCTCGGCGGCGTTCTTGCTGCTGATCGGGCTGCTGAACCTGGTGGTCCTGGCCGGGATCGTGCGGGTCTTCGCCTCGATGCGCCGCGGTGAGTATGACGAGGCCGAGCTGGAGCGCCAGCTGGCCAACCGCGGGTTCTTCTTCCGGTTCTTCGGCCGCTGGATGAAGGTCATCACCAAGGAGTGGCAGCTGTACCCGGTCGGGGTCGTCTTCGGGCTGGGGTTTGACACCGCCACGGAGGTGGCCCTGCTGGCGACGACGGCACTGTACGCCTCCCGTCACGTCCCCTGGTACGCCATCATCTGCCTGCCGGTCCTGTTCACCGCCGGCATGGTCGGCCATGGGACACCACCGACGGCCTGTTCATGAACGTCGCCTACGGGTGGGCCTTCTTCAACCCGGTCCGCAAGGTGTACTACAACCTGTCCATAACGGGGCTTTCGGTAGCCATTTGCTTTTTCATGGCGGCGTCGAGCCCGCACCGGGCCTGCTCCCGTCCCAGGAGATCCATGGCCTCAGCCGATCACCGGCTTCTGGGGCTTCACGGATCCGCTTCAACATCAACACGGCCGGTTTTGTGATCGTGGGGATGTTCGTCGTCACGTGGGCGCTGGCCCCTTCGCATCTGGCGCTACGCCCGCATCGAG
>CAVPLC010000006.1:0-20280 GCA_963705835.1 uncultured Actinomycetes bacterium | reverse complement strand
GAGGAGGGAAGGAGGCGCCTGAAAAGCGGCCCGGAGGCGAGCGGGAAAGCAGAGCGAGGGGAGGGAACGAGGCGCCTCAAAGCGGCCCGGCGGCGAGGGGGACTAGCACCGTGTCCTATCCCCTACCAGTTGGTGGCGATGTACTTGGTCTCGGTGAACTCCAGGAGGCCTTCGTGGGCGCCCTCGCGGCCGATGCCGGACTGCTTCACGCCGCCGAACGGCGCGGCCGGGTCGGACACCAGGCCGCGGTTGAGGCCGACCATGCCGGCCTCCAGCGCCTCGCACACCCGCAGCCCGCGGGCCAGGTCGCGGGTGTAGACGTAGGAGACGAGGCCGAACTCGGTGTCGTTGGCCCAGTTGACGGCGTCGGCCTCGGCGGTGAACCTGACCACGGGCGCCACCGGGCCGAAGATCTCGGTGCCGAGGATGCCCGCGCCCGCCGGGAGCTGATCGATCACGGTCGGCTGGTAGTAGTAGCCGCGCCGGTCCGGCGCGTGCCCGCCGGTGACCACCTTGCCGCCGTCGGCCGTGGCCGACTCGACGAGCTCGGCGACCTTGGTCCGGGTGGGCTCGTTGACCAGGGGTCCTACATCGGTGGCCTCGTCCAGGCCAGGCCCGACGACCATGCGCTCGAGCCGGGCCGAGAACGCCCGGCTGAACTCGTCGGCGACCGCTTCGTGCACGTAGAAGCGGTTGGCGGCGGTGCAGGCCTCGCCCCCGTTGCGCATCTTGGCGATCAGCGCGCCCTCGACCGCGGCGTCGATGTCCGCGTCCTCGAAGATGATGAACGGCGCGTTGCCGCCCAGTTCCATCGAGCAGTTGACCACGGTGTCCGCGGCCTCGCGCAGCAGGATCCGGCCCACCTCGGTCGACCCGGTGAAGGACAGCTTGCGGACCCGCGGGTCGTTCAGCATGGCCGACACGACCGCGCCGGACTTGCGCGAGGGCAGCACGTTGACCACGCCGTCAGGGACACCGGCCTCGGCCAGCAGCTCGGCGATGTACAGCGCGGTCAGCGGGGTCTCCGAGGCCGGCTTGAGCACCACCGTGCAGCCCGCCGCCAGCGCCGGGCCGATCTTGCGGGTGGCCATCGCGGCGGGGAAGTTCCAGGGGGTGACGAGCACGGATACGCCGACCGGCTGCCGCATGACCAGGATCTTGTTCGCCCCGGACGGCGCCTGCATCAGCACGCCTTCCATCCGCACCGCCTCTTCGGCGTACCAGCGGAAGAACTCGGCGGAGTAGGCGGCCTCGGCCCTGGCGTCGCGCAGGGCCTTGCCGTTCTCGGCGACCATCAGCCGGGCTAGCGCGTCGGCGTTCTTGGTCATCAGCTCGAAGGTGCGGCGCAGGCACTCCCCGCGCTGCCGCGGCGGGGTGGCCGCCCATCCGGCCAGCGCGTCCTGGGCCGCGCCGACCGCGTTCGAGCGCGTCCTCGACGGTCCCGTCGGCCACCTCGGCCAGCGCGTCCTCGGTAGACGGGTCGATCACCGGCAGCGTGCCGCCGCCCCGCCCGCCGGTCCACTGCCCGCCGATCAGCAGCCCCGTGGGTACCTCGATGCCGACCAGTTCGGCCAGGTTGCCGCTCACCATGTCCTCCCAAGGGGGGCCGAGGGGGTCTGGGGGGAAAGGTTTCCCCCCAGGATCGGGGGGGTCTGGGGGGGTCGTCCCCCCGAGAGTACACTGCGCACGGTCTCGGTGATCCTGTCCACCGAGGGCAGCACGTGATCTTCGAGCTTATCCGCGGCCGGCAGCGGGATATGAGGGGTGGTGATGCGGACGGGAGGACCGGTGAGCCCGCCGTATCCCTCCTCGGCCACGATCGAGACGATCTCGGCGCCCCAGCCGCACAGCCGGGGGTTCTCCTCGACGGTGAACAGCCTGCCGGTCTTTTCCGTCTCGGCCAGGATGGTCCGGGTGTCCAGCGGCACCAGCGACCGCACGTCGACGACCGTGGCCTCGATGCCGTGCTCGGCGGACAGCCGTTCCGCCGCGGCCAGGGACTTCGGCACCATCGCGGCCAGCGCGAGGATCGTGGCGTCCCGGCCGTCGCGCAGCACCTTGGCCCGGCCGAGTTCGTCGACGACCTCGACGCCCTCGGGCACGTCGCCCTTGCTCGCGTACAGGCCCTTGTGCTCGAAGAACACGACGGGATCGGGGTCGCGGACGGCCGCGGCGAGCAGGCCCACGACGTCGCGCGGGGTGGACGGGGCGACGACCTTCAGGCCCGGCACCGCCATGGCCCAGTTCTCCACCGACTGCGAGTGCTGGGCCCCGAAGCGCACGCCGGCCCCGTTGGCGCAGCGGACGACCAGCGGCAGCGCCAGCTGGCCATCGGACATGTACCTGATCTTGGCCATCTCGTTGGCGATCAGGTCCCAGCAGACCGCGAAGAAATCGCTGAACATGATCTCCGCGATCGGCCGCAGGCCGGTCATGGCGGCGCCTACCGTGGCGCCGAGGATGGCCTGCTCGCTGATCGGGGTGTCACGGACCCGTTCCGGGCCGAACTCCTCGAGCAAGCCGACCGTGGTCTTGAACACCCCGCCGGCCGCGGCGACGTCCTCGCCGAGGAACACCACGTCAGGGTCCCGGCGCATCTCCTGGGCGATACCCCAGGCCACTGCCTCGCGGTACGTGATAACTGCCACGATGCTCCGTTCGGAAAAAATGATTTTGAATTTGACGGCGGGTCAGGTGATTACGGCGATGACCGTGGCCACAGGGACGGTCTGGCCCTGCTCGACGCGGATCTCGGACAAGATGCCGGAGGCCGGGGCGGGAATCTCGGTGTCCACCTTGTCGGTGCCGATCTCCAGCAGCGGCTCGCCTTCGGTGACCGCGTCGCCGACCTGCTTGAACCACTCGTTGACGGTGCCCTCGTCCACGGTTTCGCCCATCCGGGGCATGACGACGAAGAGGGGTCCGGGGGTCTCCCCCCGGGAGAAGCATCAGCCATCAGTTCCTCCAGGCGTGGCCGCCGTCGGCCCATACGTTGGTTCCGGCCAGGTCGAGGCGGGGCTCGGGGCCGGCCTTGGCCTCCTCGGTGGCGCGGTCCACCGCTTCCCTGGCCGCCTTGTCGATGGCGTCCAGGACCGCCTCGTCCACGCCGCGGCCGATCAGGATGGCGCGGTAGGCGGGCAGCGGGTCGCGAGCCAGCCACTCCTTGACCTCTTCGGCGGGGCGGTACTTGCCCGGGTCGGCGCGGGAGTGACCGCCGTGCCGGTAGGTGACCGCCTCGATCAGGGACGGGCCGCCGCCGTCCCTGGCCCGGTCGATCGCGGCCTGCGCGGTGTGGTACACCGCCTCGACGTCGTTGCCGTCCACCACCACCGGCTCCAGTCCGTAGGAGGCGGCGCGGTCGGCGGCGGGCCTGGGCACCGCGGTCACCGAGCCGATCGACGTGTACTCCATGTACTGGTTGTTCTCGCAGATGAAGACGACCGGCAGCCGCCAGACGGCGGCCAGGTTGAGCGCCTCGTGGAAGGCGCCGATGTTAGTCGCGCCGTCGCCGAGGAAGCACACGGTGACCTGCCCGGTGCCGCGGTACTTGGCCGACCAGGCCGAGCCGTTGGCGATGACCAGCTGCGCGCCGATGATCGCGTAGGCCCCGAGGATGCCGCGGGAGACGTCGAGCAGGTGCATCGAGCCGCCCTTGCCGTGCATGAGCCCGTTCTCGCGGCCGAGCAGTTCGGCCATCACCGGGGTCATCGGGGTACCGCGGGCCAGCACGTGGTTGTGTCCCCGGTAGGTGACGAACATGTAGTCGTCGTCGTTCATCGCCTGGGACACGCCGGCCGCGACCGCCTCCTGGCCGGTGCCGAGGTGCGTCGTGCCCTTGACCAGGTTCTGCAGGAACAGGTCGTACGCTCGCTTCTCGAACAACCGGATCTCGGTCATCTTCCGGTACATCTCGAGCGCAGTTGCCTCGGGTACGTCTGTGTCTATTTCCGGCACGTGATCGCCTCGTCAGTAGGGGTTGGTGACGTAGAGGTCCTGGGCCGGGAACTTGGTCAGGATCTCAAGCCCGTTCGGGCCGACCACGACCTCTTCCTCGATCCGGGCCGCGGAGTGCCCGTCGGTGGCCGGGCAGTAGGTCTCCAGCGCGAACACCATGCCCTCCTTGATCTCCATCGGGGCGTCGAGGGAGGTGAGGCGGGAGATGATGGGGCGTTCGTGCAGGGCGAGCCCGAGGCCGTGGCCGAACTCCAGGCCGAAGGCGGTCTTCTCGTCGGCCAGCCCGATCTCCTGCGCGGTCGGCCACAGCCTGGCCACCTGGTCGGTCGAGACGCCGGGCTTGATCATGTCGATGGCGGCGTCGATCCACTCGCGCGCTCGCTTGTAGGCGTCCTTTTGCGGTTCGGTGGCCCAGCCCACCGCGAAGCAGCGGTAGTAGCAGGTCCGGTAGCCGTTGTAGGAGTGCATGATGTCGAAGAAGGCCTGCTCGCCGGGCCGGATCATGCGGTCGGAGAAGTTGTGCGGGTGCGGGTTGCACCGCTCGCCGGACACCGCGTTGATGCTTTCCACGTCGTCGGAGCCCATCTCGTAAAGACGCTTGTTGGCCAGCGCGACGATCTCGTTCTCCCTGATGCCGGGCTTTAGCGCGTCCGCTATGTCCTGGTAGGTGCCGTCGACCAGGGCCGCGGCCGTGGCCAGCAGGGTGATCTCGTCCCGGGACTTGATCTCCCGCGCGTCCAGCATGACCTGCTGGCCGTCCCTGACCTCTACTTGCTGTCGCTGCAGCTCGAAGAAGGTGGAGACCTCGGCCCAGTCCACGCCGATGGGCTCGTTATGGATTCCGGCTGCGCTGAGGCGGTCCTTGATCTCGGCCACCTGCTTGGTGGTCAGGCCGGTGGCGGGCGGGGAGGCGCCGCGCATCGTGGTGTAGGAGGCGATGCAGTTCTCCGGCTTCAGCCACGGGCAGTACAGCCGGTGATGCACCGCGGCCGAGCCGAAGTCCCACAGCACCAGTTCGCCGGTGCGGGTATACAGCGCGTACCGGCACATCTTGTCGCGGGTCCACTCGCCGATCGCGACGCCGGTCAGGTACCTGATGTTGTTGTTGTCGAAGACCAGCAGCGCGCCAAGCCCGGCATTTTCCATGGCGGTCCTGGCGCGGTCGAGGCGGTACTGCCGCAGCCTGCCGAAGTCGAGCCTCTCCTCGAAGTCGACGTTCATCCGGCCCGGCGCGGGGGCAAGCGGAAGTTGCGGTGCGGCCATGGGAACTCCTCTGCTCGCTCTTGCTCGCTCGGCTTGTTCGCTGCTTATCGCGGCTTGCGGCACCAACCATCCAATGACTTGTGCAGTGGGACTGTCAAGCTGTGCGGGGCCGATGCGTGCAGTGTAGGTTTACATTATGTCAGCTGGCTTTGATCCGGGCACCGGGCTCGGCCCTCGGCTGCGCCTGGTCCGCGAGGAACGCCGGCTGTCCGTGCGCGAGCTGGCCCGCCGGATCGGGTGCTCGGCCAGCCTGATCTCGCAGATCGAGCGTGGGGTGTCGGTTCCTTCGGTGGGGGTGCTGTACTCGCTGGCCACCGAGCTGGACAGCTCCCTGGACTACCTGCTGTTCGGCGCGGATCAGGGTTCTCGCGCTTCGGTGTTGGGTGCCGCGGCGCCGGTGGTGTCGCGTGCCTCGTCTGGGATCGTCCAGCGGGCGGGCGGCCGGGACATCATCGACCTGGCCAGCGGGGTGCGCTGGGAGCGGCTCACGCCCGGGGCGGACGCGCGGACCGACTTCCTCGAGGTGGTCTACTCCCCCGGCGGCCACTCCACCGACGAGCGCCGCCCGCTGCGCCACGACGGGCGCGAGTACGGCCTGGTGCTGAGCGGCACGCTGCAGGCCAACGTGGGCTTCGAGAGCTACGAGCTCGGCCCGGGCGACTCGATCGCGTTCGACTCCTCGACGCCGCACGAGTACCTGAACAAGACCGGCGACGTGGTGCGCGCGATCTGGGTCGTGGTGCACAGCGAGCCGGGCCGCGCCTGAGGCTTGCGCGGCCCGGCTCTTAACGGGATCAGGTAAGGGTCATGGGTAGCTGGTGAGGTCTACCGGCTCTACCTTGCCCGGGTTGGTTGAGGTCACCGGGCCGCCCACGCCGTTGATGATGGAGTTGTCACCTCCCGAGCCAGCGATCCACACGCCGAGGATGTTGTGGAACTGCACACCCGACGTATGGGGCGCCTGGAAGGCCTCGGCGTCGAACAGCGTCGCGGAGGTACTGATGAAGACGACATAGCTCCCCATCCCGTAGCCCTGGAAGCTCTTGACGTTCCCGGTGACGAGGAAAGCGGGGTAACCGTCCTGAGTCGGGCTGGCCATCCAGGCGGACTGGCTGGGCGGATCGTACGGCAGCTCGTTCTGGAAGAAGATATCCGTGCCGCCCTGGCCGCTCCAGATCACCTCGTACTTCTGGTAGTGCTCCACGAACAGGCCGTACGCGGTCACGTCGTTTCCGGTCACGGCGACTCCGGTGTCGGCGGTGTTGGCGGTCCAGCCCACCGCGTTGCCGTGGTCGGCGCGCCACGCCCAGACGTCATCGATGATCGAGTTTCCCGCGTTGTCCAGGAGGCTGACCGTCGCGCTGACGGGCGTCGTCGCGGCGCCGCCGATGCGGAAGAACACATCCTGGATCAGGTCCGGGTCGCTGGCCGAACTAGGTCCGGGAGTACCGACGGAGAGCAGAACCGGCGAGTTGACCGGGCCGGCGTCGATGATCAGTCCGGACAGCTTCACCCCAGTGTTCCGGACCACGATCATGGCCGGGTTGCCGGTCTGCGGCACTAGGGTGGCCATGCCCAGGCCCAGCACCACCGTGTCGGGATGCGGGACCACGATGGGCTGATCCAGGTTGTAGACGCCAGGGCTCAGGATGAGGTTCTTGCCCTGGGCCATCGCGGCGGTCATGGCCGAAGCTGGCGTGCCCGGGCTGGCCACGAAGAACTTCGACAGCGGGATGGAGGTGCCGGCCTCAGAACCGCCGATCCAGGAAGGTCCAGACGAATTGTGCTGGACCGCCGGGACGAAGACGTTGTAATTGCCCTGCGAGTCGGTGTAAAGGAACGGTTCTTCCTCGGTCACCGGGCTCGACGGCAGGACCGTGTTCTGCTGGCACGAGCCGGTGAACACGGCCGAAGGGGCGCCGACAACGCCGGAGAACACGTTGTTCCACAGCCCGTTGGGACAACCGTTGGCGGCCTCGATTGTGCTGTTACGGGTGAGGTACTGCTGGTTCCCGTAGAAGTCGAGGTTGCCGTTGACCTGGCTGTCGGCGATGAAGCCCCCACTGGCGAAGTCGTTGCCCCCGTAGCCGGTCTGGGTGCAGAACTGCTGGAAGACGATGTTGCCGTTGACGAGCAGGCGGCGCAGCGGGGCCGCCTGGGATACAGACCAAAACTCATTCCCCTCCCAGCAGTTCACCGCTCCAGGGTTGTTTACAGGTGGCCCAAATTCGGGAGGGGTGGGGCTGTAGGACGCCGTTCTTGCCGACGACGTTTAGCTGCAGGTTGGACAGGGACCGCCAGAAGTTGACGGTCGAGTTGTACCAGCAGTTGGTGGCAGTCGCGCAGTCGAGCGCATTGGCGAAAGCGTCGATCTGGCCGTTGACGACAGTGTCTTGAGGCATGGAACCCAAGCCTGCTACCTCTTCGTAATAACCCACCTGGAACACCAGCGGGTCGGCGGCTGACCCGTAGGTCCCAGGCAGGAAGAAGATCGCGTACCGCTGGCTGTCGAACTGGCTGGCCAGAGGGACCTGCTGGATGGCGATGTTGTTGAGGTCGGTCTGGATGGTCGTCTGGCTCATGGTGTCGTTGAAGACGCAGACGTTGGGCCCGAAGGCGGCCACGTTCGCCCCCGGGCACATCGATGAGGGCGCCTGCGCGGGGCTCGCGGCAGCCGCGCCGACCGGTACCGCGGCGAGTGCGGCCCCGGCGACCAGGGCCGCGGCGAACACGGCGGGGCGGCGCAACCAGCGGGCGGGTCTGATGAGGCTGCTCATGGCGTCACCCCGGGGGCGTGGACGAACCCGGACGGGCTGGCTTTACGCATGGTGGCTTCCTCTCCTGGCTCCCCCCCTTTGGTCTGTTTTTATCCGATTGCTATTCCCGGTGAATCACGACGGACTGGGCGCCGCGGTCCGAAAGGAAGCGCGGACGACGATCACGGGACGTCTAGAAGGACGCGTCGACGCAGCTCATGACTGTCGCAAATGTAAGGCCGCCCTTTCATAATCGTTTTGTATATGATTACCCGGAAATCGCCTCGGGGCTTAACCTAGTCCTGGCCTTGTTAACGCGCCGTAAACATCAATCCGCCGCCGTCAAAAATCCGTTAACGGGCCCGGGAGGGCGCGCGGCTAACGAGGTGAAAGGCCCGGAGGCGCGCGGCTGACGGAGCGAAGGCCCGGAGGCGCGGCCAAACGGGCGAAGGCCCGGAGGCGCGCGGCAACGGAGTGAAACCCGAGTTTCACCGCCCTCTAGGCAGGTGAAACCCCGGTTTCACCTCATTGGGTGGGGCGCTCGGACGGGCTAAGTGGCGGCGATGGCGATGGGTGTGGTGAATGAGAGCGCCGTGATGCGCTTGATGCGCCAAGATCGCGATGGATCCGGGTCCTGTGGTTGGTCCGGGAGACCCAAGAGCCGTATACCAAGTGTGAAAACACTCGCAGGTTGACCGTCGGGGCGACGATCCAGCTCTGACCTAGCCGAACGTGACATCGTCCCCTATCTGTTGGGGCCGGCGTGACCTAAGCCCCGTTCACTGGTGCGGCGCGAGGGCAGCGCTGCGGCAAAGTCAGGCTGAACTCACGCTTTCGCCCGCAGCCAATTGGCGCGGACACCCGACGCGCGCCTGTATCATGTTCTGCATGGTACATGGTGGCGCATCTAACCTGCTGGCTCAGATGCGGCGGGGTGCGATCGAGTTCTGCGTCCTCGCCCTGCTGCGCGAGGAGGAGCGCTACGGCCTTGAACTCTCGCGCACGCTGGCGGCTGATGGCCTGGTGACGAGCGAGGGAACGATGTACCCCCTGCTGGCGCGGCTGCGGCAGGACGGGCTCGTCGAGACCACGTGGCATGAGTCGCCGCAGGGGCCTCCCCGCCGCTACTACCGGCTGACCAAGGACGGCCGCGCCGCGCTCGATGCCTTCACCGTGCAGTGGCAGCAGTTTCGCAACGCCGTCGACAGCCTGCTGGATGGGAGGCCAGCCTCATGAGCAAGCCCGGCGCCGATGCCATCGTGAGCGACTACTTCTCGCGCTTGAGGCGGGCACTCGCTCCGCTGCCGAGGACCCGCAGGGACCAGCTCATGGACGACCTCATGGACCACGTCACCGCGGCGCGGGCCGGGCTGACACATGAGTCGGAGGCGTCGGTGCGCGACATCTTCGATCATCTCGGCGAGCCCGAAGACATCGCCGCCGAGGCGCTCGCCGCCGAGGCGCTTCCTGCTGATATCCGGCCCTCAGGCCGCCGGAGACTCGGTTCGGCCCTGCTGACACGGTGTTATGCGATCGTATCGGTGTGGGCGCGCACCCGGCACCGCCGACGGCCATGGATTGTGCTAGTGACCGCCGCGGCGGCCGTGATAGCGATCGCTGTCGCGCTGGTGATCGCCCTGACCCGCCAGCCGCCCGCTGCTTCCCCGGGGATCCCGGCGTACTACGTCGCGCTCAACGACGCGCTGAGCCAACGCTCCCCCGACCAGGTCGTTGTGGGCGGCACGTTCACCGGCGCACGGCTGGCCACGGTCAGCCCGCCCGCGCACGGCACGTTCGTCGGCATGACCGGCGCAGCGGACGACCGGACGTTCGTCCTCGGTGCCCAGCCGTTCCCGTTCTCGCCCAGTTGGTGGGGAGAGGAACCGCGGACCTGGTACCTGCTTCGCATCGCCCCCGGCACGGACGATCCCGCCCGGCTGGCCAGGCTGCCCATCCCGGCGACGCCATTCGGCCTCGAGGTGGCCGGGATGGCGCTGTCCCCCGACGGCAGCGAGTTCGCCGTCGCGCTGGAGCCGAACACGACGATGACTTCAGGTCCAGAACTGCTGCGCATCTACTCGGTTGCCACCGGGGCGCTGTTGCGGACATGGACCGGGCCGCCCAGCAACGTGACCTGGGACGGATACCTGGGCCGGGACAACAACACCACGCTTTCCTGGCTGGCCGACGGGCACACGCTGGTATTCGACTATGGTGCGGGGGGCCGGATGCTGGACACGAGCCGTCCGGGGCACGACCTGATCGCGGACAGCCGGCCAACCGCCTGGTCCATATCGGTCAATGCCTGCAGCAGACCGGTGGTCACCTCCGACGGGACGACGGTCGTCTGCGCCACCACCGGTTCGCAAGACATTGCCGGAACCACGGGCGGCACCTGTTCCGGGGCACTCGTTGAGTATTTGACGGCGACCGGCACGCCGGCCCGCACGCTGTACCAGGCGAACTGCGGCACCGACGGCGAAGTCCTGTGGGTCAGCTCTTCCGGCGAAGCGCTGATCGGGTACTGGAACAAGCCGGACCAGTCGAGTCCCGTGGTGGGCGTGATCACCCAGGGCAAGTTCAGGCCGCTGGCCTTCCCGCTGGCCAGCGGCGTACCTCTCCCCGATGGGATCGCCTGGTAGCGCACCGTCCTCTCGCCAAATTCGGGCATCTCGAGCTGACCGGCCGACCGCCGAAGCTACCCTGTTCGAGGGCACCGGCGTAGCGGGGGTCTCCCGCCGCCGCGCAGCGTCCGCGCGTCCGTACAGACAAGGTACCCCAGTGCACCGGATCCACCGCGAAGCCCGGATCAACCACGCATGTGGGACGGGTGCGGCGGCGGCGTTTGGTGATGCGCCGGACCCACGGATTACCTCGCGCCAGCCCGCGTTGTTGAGCAGAATTATGCCCGCGGCTAGGCGGCGGCGTCTGGGACTTCGGGGGTGGAGGCGGCGGGCTCGGGAGCGTCTGGGCCTGCCTGGGCTGCGGCGGGGTGGGCTGGGTCGGGGGCGGGGGACTCGGGGGTGTGGGGGCGAGCGGTGGCCTGGTCGATCCAGCGGGCGATGCGGTCGGCGAGTTCCTGGCCGACGGCGGCCTCGGCGTGGCCCATCCCGGGCAGGAGCCACAGCTCTTTGGGCTCGCTGGCTGCCATGTAGAGCTGCCGGGCGTGCTCGGGCGGGAAGTACGGGTCCTTGTCACCATGCACGATCAGCAGCGGGACCGGCGCGATCTTGGCCGCCGCCTCGGCCGGGGGGACCGGGATCAGCTTCCAGCCTTCCGGGCTGATCCGGGTCTTCAGCCACCGCCTGGTCACGAACCGCCCCAGCCGGTGCTCGACGGCCAGGTGCACCCGGCGCATCCGCTCGGTGCCGCGGTAATACCAGCGGCCGGGGCCGCTGACCGACACCACCGCGTCCACGCCGCCGATCAGGCCGGCGTGCCGGAGCACGACCGAGGCGCCCATGGAGAAGCCGACCGCGGCGATCCGCCGGTAGCCGAGCTCGCGGGCCCAGGCGACGGCCACATCCAGGTCCTTGACCTCCCGGTCGCCCAGCGTGGACAGCCCGCCGGAGCGGCCGTGACCGCGGAAGTCGAAGGTCACCACGCCCGCCATCTGGTTGAACCGGTTGGCGATGCGCCAGACGTTCGGGCGCTGCCAGGACAGCGTGAACCCGTGCGCGACGACGATGGCCAGGTCTGCCGGGCCGGGGAGGTGGATGGCGTCGATCGGGACGCCGTCCTCAGTGACCAGGGTCGTTGCCGTCACCACAGGCTTGGTCAATGCTTTCACCTCGACGTCAGGTTACCGCCGCGACCTGGGACTAGCGGATCGGGCCGCCGATACTGAAAGCTACCGGTAGCCGCCGAACGAAGGAGCATCATGTCCGTGCTGAACGCCCTGACCGACGCGATCCGTGACGGCTCGGTGGAGGTGATCGACCTCACCGCGCCGCTGTCCGCGAGCACGCCGATCATCCAGCTGCCACCGCCGTTCGGCAACACGACCAGGTTCGGGCTGACCGAGATCAGCCACTACGACGAGCGCGGACCCGCCTGGTACTGGAACGACATCGTGACCGGCGAGCACACCGGCACGCACTTTGATGCCCCGGTGCACTGGGTGACCGGGAAGGACGGCGAGGACGTGGCCCAGGTCCCCGCGCCGCGGCTGATCGCCCCGGCGGTGGTGCTCGACTTCAGCGCCGAGGCGGCGGCCGACCCGGACTTCCTGCTCGAGATCGACCACATCAAGCAGTGGGAGGCCGGGCACGGGCCGCTGCCCGAGGGCGGCTGGCTGCTGTACCGCACCGGCTGGGACGCCCGCTCCCACGACCAGGCCGCGTTCCTCAACGCGAACGAGACCGGCCCGCACACCCCGGGGATCAGCATCGCGTGCGCGACCTGGCTGGCCGAGGAGGCGCCGATCCTCGGGCTCGGGACCGAGACGGTCGGCACCGACGCCGGGACCGCGCACTCCTTCGACCCGCCGTTCCCGTGCCATTCGTTCCTGCTCGGCGCGGGCAAGTACGGCCTGACCCAGCTGCAGAACCTGGCCCGGCTGCCCGCCACCGGCACGGTCGTGATCACCAGCCCGCTGCCCATCGTCGGCGGCTCGGGCTCCCCGTGCCGCGCGCTGGCCCTGGTCGAGCGTTCCTGAGCATGCGGGTCGCGGAGGCTGTCGGGCAGGGCCTGGCCAAGCTCGGCGCCGACACCGTGTTCGGCGTGGTCGGCAGCGGTAACTTCCACGTCACGAACGCGCTGATCGCGGGCGGAGCACGGTTCATCGCGGCCCGGCACGAGGGTGGCGCCACCGTGATGGCCGATGCCTGGGCCAGGACGACCGGCCGGCCGGGCATGGTCTCCGTGCACCAGGGACCGGGCCTGACCAACGCGATGACCGGCATCGCCGAGGCGGCCAAGAGCCGCACGCCGCTGCTGGTGCTCGCGGCGGAGGCGCCGGAGGTCAGGTCCAACTTCCATGTGGACGTGGCCGGGCTGGCCGCCGCCGTGGGCGCGGTCGCCGAGCGGATCTACTCCCCCGCCTCGGCGCTGGCCGACGCGGCCCGCGCGTACCAGACCGCGCTCGGCCGCCGGACCGTGATCCTCGCCCTGCCGCTCAACGTCCAGGGCGCGCCGTGGGAGGCCGGCTCGGTACAGGCCCCGCCGCGCACCTATCCCCCTGGGCCCTCCCCCGAGGCGGTGACGGCGCTCGCCGCCCTGCTGCGCGGGTGCGAGCGGCCGGTGTTCATTGCGGGCCGTGGCGCACGCGGTCCTGGGGCCCGGCCCGGCTCGCTCGTCTCCGCGCGGGCGGAACTTGAACGGCTAGCGGACGCGTGCGGCGCGCTGCTGGCCACGTCGGCTGTGGCCAAGGGGCTGTTCCGCGGCAACCCGTGGAGCCTGGACGTGAGCGGAGGGTTCGCCTCGCCGCTGGCGGCCGAGCTGATCACGGGCGCCGACGTGATCGTCGGCTGGGGCTGCTCGCTCAACATGTGGACGATGCGGCACGGCAAGCTGATCGGGACGGGCGCCACGCTGATCCAGGTCGACGACGACGCCGGCGCGCTGGGCGCGCACCGGCCGGTCCACCTCGGCGTGCTCGGTGACGTGGCCGAGACCGCGCGGGCGGTCGCGGACGCGCTGGCTGACGGGCGCGACGGGGATGACGAGGGCGGGGAACCACCGACCGTTCGGAATAAAAAAGATAACGGTGGGGCACCTGGTGCGGCGGGGACGCGGGGTGAGGCGGGTCATGGGCCACCTGGTGCGGCGGGTACGCGGGGTGAGGCGGGTCATGGGCCACCTGGTGCGGCGGGGACGCGGGGTGAGGCGGGTCATGGGGCGCCTGGTGCGGCGGGGACCCGGGGTGAGAGGGGTTACCGGTCGGCTGACCTGCGCGAGCGGATCGCCCGGGAGGTGCGGTGGCGGGACGTGCCGTTCGCGGACGAGAGCGACGGGGACCGGATCGATCCTCGCGCGCTGTCGATCGCGCTGGATGACCTGCTGCCCGCCGAACTCGCAGTGGCGGTGGACTCCGGGAACTTCATGGGCTACCCGAGCATGTACCTGTCGGTCCCGGACGAGGTGGGCTTCTGCTTCACCCAGGCGTCGATTCAGATTCACCTGGCGGGCCTTGTACACCACGCCCATGCCGCCGTGGCCGAGCTCGCCGAGGATCTTGTAGCCGGGAATCGTCGGCGGCGGCAGGACGGGTGCGCTCCTGCTGTGCGCGCCGACCTCGTCACCCTCGAGCCGGGTCGAAGCCTCCGGGAGGGTACCGCCGCCCTCGGGAAGGGTGCGCCTGGTCGAGGCAGGGCGAGGCGGGTCGGACTGCGACACGGGAGTCCTCCCTGGCAACCGGGCGAGCCGGAGGGCGTTAGCCCCCGGGGTCGGGTGGCGAGCGGGGAGCGTTAGCCCCCGGTGGATGTCCACCGGGGGCTAACGCCCCCCGTGTGCTGTGTTCACTTGCCCGGCAGCTCCCAGACCGGATCAAACGGGCGGCTCCTTGACCAGGCATTTGACCGCCCGCGACAGCAGCAGCAGCGACGGCCCGTCGTTCGGGTACTCGAAGCAGGTGCCGGCCCAGGATGCGAACGGCGGTGCGAAAGTCCTTGCTCTCGAACTCCCCAGGGCTTCCTCGTAGCCCTCCTTGAGCTCGGCCCGCGCGGCTGGCCGGGCGGGACCAGCTCGTACAGGTCCACCGGCTCGTCGATGTTCACCACCCGCACCTTGGCACAGCCGCCGCGCCGTCGAACTCGTCGTCCAGCTTCGCCGCGTCGCTCCCGGTGACCAGCAGCCGGCACTTGAGGTACTTGGTCGCCCCCTGCACCCGGCTGGCCAGGTTCACGGTGTTGCCCAGCGGCCCGTACTTGAACTTGTGCTGCGAGCCGGTGTTGCCGACCCGGGCCACCCCGGTGTTGATGCCGATGCCCAGCCCCATCGGCTCCTTGCAGCATCGCCTGCCAGCGCTCGTTCAGCTCCGGCAAGCTGCCGAGCATGGCCAGGGCCGCGCGGCAGGCGAGCCGGGCGTGGTCCGGCTGGGTCTCCGGGGCACCCCACATGGCCATCAGCTCGTCGCCGATGTAATCGACCAGCACGCCGCCCTGGCCAGCACGCAGTCCGACAGCGTGCTCCATCACGTCGCTCGATCCACTCGCACGGTCCGGGCCGGGCCCAGGCGTTCGCTGATCCGGCTGAAGCCGCGGATGTCGCAGAACAGGATGGTGACCTCGCGCGTCGCGGCCCTTGAGCAGGTCCGGCTGCGGGCGAGCTGCCGGGCCAGCTCGGGCGCTGAAGAACTGCTCGAACTGCACACGGGCGGCCAGGGCCGCCTGTCTCCTGCTCCAGCCGGGCCAGCCCGGCCGCCACGCCGCCGGCGAGCAGCTCCACCAGCATCGCCTCCAGCTTGGTGATCGAGCGGACCACGGCCGGCCCCTTGTCTTGCCGGTGGTCGCCTGAATAACGCGCCGATGACATCGCCTTGCCCATTAAGGATCGGCGCTGCCACCACGGCGCGAATCCCTTGCCAGCTCCCCGAGGAGGACGGCGAGGCCTCGTCCGGCACCTGCCAAAAGGTGTGCTTGTCTTGCCGGACACGGCTCAGGATGCGCCGGCTGGGCTGCCATTCGGATGCGGCGTAACCCGAGGCGAAAACTCCGCCGCCTGGACCTTCCAGTCCTCATTCTCCCAGAGAAAAATATGCCCCGAGTCCAGGCCCACGAGGTCCACCACCGCCCGGGCGGCCCGGGGAAAAAAGTCGAGCGAGCTGGTGGCGCTGTGCAGGACCTCCTGGCTGGCCTGCAGCCAGCGGAGCAGCGACTCCATCTCCATCCCGGGCTCGGCATAGCAATGCTGCCGATCCGCGTCGCCAGGGCGAGCGGTCGGCCGGGAGGGATGCTGGCCTCGGGCAGGCTCTGCATTCCGGCCCTTGGCCGCTGGGCTCGGCGACGAGATCCTCTTTACTGAGTAGAACGCTCCGGCCCGTGCAGAAGACCTGTTGAGCGGCCTCTCGGATAGCTTCCGACTCTCCGGTCTCCGGGTGGTTTGGATCTACGTCGCCATGAGGTACGGTTTCAGAAAAATCCATGACGTACCGGTGCACTTCGCCCGTTTCCCGATCGGGGAGACCCACTGCGACGGAGTCGCAGTGCATAATCTGGCGAATGCTCGTGGAAATTTCCTGAAGCAGATCACGTAACTCCAGCTTGTTCATGACCCGATTCGTTAAATCGAGCAGGAGCCTCAGCCGCTGCTGCGCCCGGCCGTCGTCCATTGCCAGAGCGATCTGATTCGCAACCAGCGATAAGAACCGTTGTTCCTCCGCCGAATAAGCTTCCTCGAGATGGCTGACGAAGGAAATACTTCCCAACTGCCGATGCGCGGTGCTCAGCGGTAGCGTATACGACGACTGGAGACCAAGTTTCGCGAGCCAATCGCGCATCCGCGGAAAACGATTGTCCGGACTGCTGAGGCGGACTACGATGGGCTGTTGATTCTGGTACGCCCACCACGCCAAAGTTTCCTCTTTGGGAACAGGCTCCAGACGCCGAAGCTCCAACCCGCTCTTATAAGGTCCATCAAAATGCCACTGGACCCAATTCGCCGCACCGTCGAATTGACAGAAGCCGTCGAGTTCAACCACATCGTGCAATTCGCTTGCTAAGGTCTGGAACGCAACCGCTTCCTCGGGATGGGATCGGATTACTTCCGCCAGACGGATCAGCGCTTCGTATCGAGCGGCAAGTCGCTCATTTGCCGGGGCTGGGTGCATGGGTGATCTCCCCCATGAGCATTATCTCGCGCAATCAGGCTACCAGATTGATCCCGAACCCGAGCCAAGCGATTCAGCGGGCTGCGCCTGAGCGCGCGGGCCGCACCAGATCCGCGCGCCTTAGGTGGCCCGTTTCTTTGACACCCGTCACCTGGATGGAACCTGCCAATTTAGCGGGAGGCCTTTCAAGGCCGCGGTTCATGGTAACTGATTGTCATCGGGAGGGTTCACAGAATTCGCAGATTTGGCGCAATCCTTGCGCCTCTGGCAGCGGAACCCGATGTTACGAGTCTCGGTTCATGAAGATGGCGCGCTCTGCCGTCTGGAGCTTGCAGGCAAGCTCGCGGGCCCATGGGTCGCGGAAACAGAACATGTCTGGCGCTCTTCGTCATGCGCCAACAAGCAAATCGAAGTTGACGTGAGGCAGGTTACAGGCGTCGACGAAGCTGGCCGCAAGCTTTTATCGGCCATGCATCAAGCGGGAGCACGCTTGATCGCAGAGGGCGTCGCCATGACCGCTCTAATCGAAGAAATCACCGCCAAGCAGCCTTTCACCGGCGAGAAGTAGTCACCGAGAAGGAAATATGCCTCGAGACGACGGTTCCTTGATGGGGAGAACAATGAACGAAACCCAATTCGATTCTAAAACTGAAACCTGCCCCACGGGCATCAGTGGCCGTCTTAGTGGCGGCCCTGCTGCTCATTGTCGTCACTCGTCTGGGAGCAAATCGAACCGTTGGACCCTTGGTTTGTTCCCGCCGCTTCTGCTTGATCTTCCGCCGCGAGGTCGCAGCGGATTCAACGATCCGTTTCGATCCCTTGCGCGCGGCGCGGCGAGGGCTCTTGCGACTGGCTGTGCGAACCGTCGTCCTCCGCAACAATTGTATGACTGACCGTCAAGCTGTTTTCTCCAGCCAATATTGGTGGTGAAGGCTATTAAGAACCTCCCGGCTCCGAACAACGTGGCTACCACCATGAATGCCTTTCGGAAGCGCGGGCATCAAGCCCAAATGGGCCGCCGACCAGGATGGGCTCACTTTCAAGGTTAACGAGCGCCCGGAGTTCGCAAATGACAGTCGAGATGCAGATTGAAGAAGCGCTCCACGAATCCCTCCGCGCTGCTTTCGTTCTCACTGGGAGTGTTGAAGGCGCCGAGCGTGCAGTGACAAACGCAATCGCCACACTCGGGCAGGATTGCTCGGCGGAAGCGCTGTTGGTGGAGACAGCGCGGTCAGCGTTCGAGCACAATTCATTTTCGGGAGAATTATCCTCAATCCTTCCCGTGGAATTACAGGCAGTATCTCTCCTGCCGTCAACGTCCCGCTATTGTTTCGTCCTGCGTGTCCTCATGCACTTCGATCTTGAAACCCTGTTGCGACATTCTGAGATTGTCGAGAGACGAAATCGAGGAAGCCCTCTACCAATCGTTACTGCAGCTTCCCCAAACCGGTAGACTCGAGTAGATTCACAGTCACCCTCGCCAAGGTGCGTTTGAGCAACCCTGGAAGGAAAGGCGGATCGCCCATGAATCGGTCTCAGACCAAAGCGCGTACCCGCGGCAACACAACTCTAACCGTCCTCTCGCTCGCGGGGTTCGCCACAACGCGAGACCAAGTGGCACAAATGCGTCTGTTTTTTCGCATCGCCAATACGCTGCTCGCTTGCTCAAGGTGCCCATCGTCGAATCGCGCCTTGAGATTCAGACACGCTTACGTTGGAAAGGATGGGGTGAGGTTAGCGAACACACAGTCGGTCGCTTGTCAGCGCCATGAGCCCACAAGGGCCACCGAGGGTTGAATTCCTCCTCCTCCGCCAATCAAGCGTGACACCTCGATGGAACTCTGAGGTGAAGGGCACATTAAAGCGCTTGAACTCCTCAGAAAGCTAGTTTACAATTTAACTGCGTGACACAGATATTCCAATTCGCGACCGAACTCAAAGGTACGCAGAGGCGCGTCAATCATGATGCGCGCGAGGTGACCTGACCGTCTTGGAATAACATTCCGATTTCAAGAAGAGGGCGGCCACCAAAAATGGCCGCCCTCTTTTTTTGTTTTATCGGTGATTTGGAGGCATTTCGTCTAACTTGCTTCCCGCTGGAAGCGAGGCGGTTGAGGTGTGTCTCAAAGCAGGTCTTTGACAACTGAATAAGCTTCACAAGAAGTCTGAGTGAGCGGGCGTGGTATATAGGGTGTGCCCTGGGCCTCCAACCCAGAGAAGAGATTTCGATTATCTCCGTCCGCTCCAAAGTTTCTGCGGGTGTGGCCTACTGGTTGGGCATCGGATCGCCAGTCCGATCAACGGAGTTCGATTCTCCGCACTCGCTCCACGCCGGAGTAGCTCAAGTGGAAGAGCACCGCACTCGTAACGCGGAGGTCGGGGTTTCGAATACCCCCTCTGGCTCCAGCCGATGTAGCTCAGTGGGAGAGCAGTTGCACGGTAAGCAACCGATGAGCGTTCGATTCGCTCCATTGGCTCCAGAATCACACGCCCTGTAAGCATAGGTGGCGATGCGCCGGACCTGTAATCCGGAAAAGTCAGTTCGAATCTGGCACGGGGCTCCATCCGGGAAAAGCTCAGCGTGGTTTGAGCACTCGATCGATAATCGAGAGGCCGCTGGTTCGACCCCAGCTTCCCGGACCAGCTTTCATGCGGGCAAGTGAACCGGTGTCATGCTGGCCTCATAAGCCATGCGAGTGGCGTTCAACTCGCCAGCCCGCAACCAAGTTTGGGGGAGTCGTTCAACGGGAGGACCGCTGGCCTGCAACCAGCAAATGAGGGTTCGATTCCCTCCTCTTCCACCAATTTCGCCAGGGAGGCCGTTGCGGTCAAGGCGCCGGTCTGAAAAGCCGGACAAGCACGTTCGACTCGTGCTCCTGGCACCAAGTGTGACCGTGGCCGAGTGGCTTAGGCGGCAGACTGTGGATCTGTCCACGAGGGTTCAATTCCCTCCGGTCACCCCAGTTGTGCGGGCGTCGTTCAACGGACAGAACACTTCGGTCCTAACGAAGAAATGCCGGTTCGATTCCGGCCGCCTGTTCCAGCGTTTTTGTGGGCGTAGCTCAGTTGGATGAGAGCGCGGGTTTCCGAAACCCGAGGCCGCTGGTTCGATTCCAGCCGCTCACTCCAGATCTTTGACATTCGGGGACTAGGGAAACGGATTAACCCGCTTGGCCTGGGACCAAGAGAATCTCGGTTCAAATCCGAGGTCCCCGACCAGTTTTTGTGGGGTAGCCAAGTGGTAAGGCGACTGGCTGTTAACCAGTTCATGCGCAGGTTCGAATCCTGCCCCCACAGCCAAAATGCCGGGGTCGCTTTCTGGTTGAGAGCCCCTCTCCTACAAAGAGGTGCAGTAGAGTTCGATCCTCTACCCCGGTACCAACATTTCGAAGTGACTACGCGCCTGTGGCCGAGGGGATTCAGGCACCGCTCTTCTAAAGCGGTACACGCTGGTTCGAGTCCAGCCAGGCGTTCCATGCCGAGGTCGTTCAATGGCAGGACGAAGGTCTTTGAAGCCTTCTACGTTGGTTCGATTCCAGC
>CAVPLC010000005.1:0-14181 GCA_963705835.1 uncultured Actinomycetes bacterium | reverse complement strand
ACTGACCTGTGTCATCGTCGGCTCCTCCCGGGCCCAGGAACGCCTCCACGACGGGAGCGAGGCGTTCGGAGTCCGCGGCCAGCTCGAGGTGGCCGCCGTGATAGATATGCAGCTCGCTGCGCGGGATCAGCCGGTGCATGATCCGCGCGTTGACCACGGGGATGATCGGGTCGTCATCCCCGGCCAGGATCAAGGTGGGCCGGCGCAGCCTCGGCAGCAGCGGCAGGCTGGTCCAGCCGATGGTAGAGATCAGCTGGTAGAAGTAGCCCCGGGCCGGGCCCAGGCGGGTCGTGGCGTGCAGCAGGTCACGGGCCACGATCGGGTCTTTCCGCGCGCTGCCTCCGTACAGCTCGCCGGCGATGCGGACCGCGTATCCCGGGTCGCGGTGGCGTCGCGGCGTGAGCATGCGCAGCAGGACCCGCGGGTGCCCGGGAACCATCAGCGCGCCGGGCCCGGTCGCGACCAGCACCAGGCGGCGCACCCGGTCCGGGCGGCTCAGCGCGAACTGCTGCGCGAGCCCGCCGCCCCAGGAGATGCCCAGGACGTCGGCCTGCTCATAGCCGAGCTGGTCGAGCAGGCCGGCCAGCAGCGACGGCAGCGTGACCAGGTGGTAGGGGATGACCGGGGCCGAGGATCCGCCGACGCCCGGCATGTCGAACCGGATGACCGGCCGCCGCGGATCGAGCGCGTCGACGAACGGCTGGAACAGCTCCAGGCTGGCGCCGAGGCCGTTGCACAGCAGCAGCGGCGGCCAGCCCGGGGTCCCGTCTCGCACCGCGACGCGCAGGGCCCGGCCGCCGACCGTCAGGATCCTCATCCTCCCGGCCGGGCCGGCCCGCCGCAGCCGGCCTAGGATCCGGCCCAGGCCAGATCCCGGGCGGTCGTTCCCGGCCGGTCCGGGCCCTGGCGTGTCAATGGTCGTAAACATACGTGCCCGGCGCTTCGCCGATCGGCTCCAGCCCGCCGCCGCCCAGTTCCGCTGGCGCGGCCTTCTCGTCGCCGCAGCGTTCGGCCAGCCAGTCCGCGTAGTCCGGCCACCAGGACCCGTGGCAGGTCTCCGCCCGGCGCAGCCACTCCTGGGGGTCTTCCGGGCACTCCTTGGCTATCTGGTAGCGGGCCTTGGCGCCCTCGGGCGGGTTGACCATCGCGGCGACGTGCCCGCTGGTGGACAGCACGAACCGCTGGCGGCCGGACAGCAGCTGCGTGGACCGGTAGCAGCTCTGCCAGGGGCAGATGTGGTCGGTGATCCCGGCCACCAGGTAGGTGTCCCGGTCGACCGCGCCCAGGTCTACCGGCGACCCGAGCATGGTCGCGCCGCCCGGCGTGACCAGCGCGTTGGCCGCGCCGAGCCGGAGGAAGTCCCGGTGCAGGCCCGCGGTCATCCGGGTGGTGTCCGCGTTCCAGAACAGGATGTCGAACGGCGGCGGCTTCCGGCCGAGCAGGTAGTTGTTGACCCAGTAGTTCCAGATCAGGTCGTTCGGGCGCAGCCAGGCGAACACCTCGGCCAGCGACCGGCCGTCCAGGTAACCGCGGGCCTGGGACGCGGCCGCGGCCACCCGCGCGGTCCGCTCGTCGATCACCGCGCTGGCCACGCC
Source organism: uncultured Actinomycetes bacterium (assembly GCA_963705835.1). Classification (GTDB taxonomy): domain Bacteria; phylum Actinomycetota; class Actinomycetes; order Streptosporangiales; family Streptosporangiaceae; genus Palsa-504. Next base: position 12,586 of record CAVPLC010000005.1, on the reverse strand, counting down.
CGCGTGCGCCTGGTCCAGCACGGTAACCATGAGGGTGGCCGCCGCGATCCGGTCCTGCTGGCCGGCGTACGCGAGGTGCGCGGCCACCATCGCGGCGATGATGCCGCCGGAGCAGGCCCCGGCGAGCACGGTCTGCTCGCTCCCGGTGATCCGCGTGGCCGCGTCCATGGCGTCCAGGATGGCCTGCCCGTACGTGTCGAGGTCCCACTTCGCGTGCCGGGCGTCCGGGTTGCGCCAGGAGATCATGAACACCTGCAGGCCCCGGCCGACCAGGTACTCCACCATGCTCCGGCCCGGCGCCAGGTCCATCACGTAGAACTTGTTGATCACCGGCGGGACGATCAGCAGCGGGACCTGCCGGACCGCGGGCGTGGCCGGGCGGTACTGGATCAGCTCGAACACCGGAGTCCGCAGGACCACCGCGCCCGGTGTGACGGCCAGGTCCACCCCGACTTCGAACGCGTCCGGCTCGACCATGGACGGCACCCGCGGCGGGACCGCCATGTCGGCGAGGAAGTGCCTTAGCCCGTTTAGGGCGCTGCCGCCGCCGGTGTCGATGGCGGCCTTCACGGCCGCCGGGTTCAGCAGCGGGTTATTGCTCGGGGCCAGCGCGTCGACCAGGTTGGTCAGCACGAAGCCGACGCGTTCGGAGTCGGCCTCGTCCAGGCCGGCCTCGGCCACCACGCCCTCCGCGGTCTGCGCCGCGGCCAGGTACGCCTGCATCGTGCGGCGCAGCAACGGGTTGCCCGCCCATCCCGGGTCCGCGAACCGGCGGTCCCGCCGCGACGGCTCCACCTGCGAGGTGCCCACGGCGACGCGGGCCAGTTCGCCGAGCAGCTGGCGCCCCCGCCCGGCGACCAGTCGCGGCCTGACGGCCAGCGCAGCGGCCAGGCGCAGGCCGGAGCCGCCCGGGTTCACCCGGCGCAGCATGCCCGTGGCCGCGTCGGTGAGCAGCAGGTCCAGGGCCGCCGCCGCGGCATCGGCCGCGGCTGGCCTGTTGGAATCGGTGTCGGCGCTCATTACCAGCCGAGCGTAGGCCGCGGGGCGCGTTCTTCCAATGGTCGCGCGTCACGAACCCGGGACCGGGCGTGGTCCCGCGGGCACAGGACTTCGCCGTGGGCGGTGATTGTCCGGCCCGGCGCGGTGCTGGAGATCAGGGCAATCCGGTGATCTTGACAATCTCGCCGGGCTGGCTGGAGGCGGTGGTGCTGTCTCCGTAGTTGGACACGTAGACCGTGCCGTCAGCGCTCACGGCAAGGCCCGTGGGCTGGAAGAGGCCGGGAACCGGCAGGGTGGTCACCGTCTGGCCGTTGTCGCTGATGCGGACCAGGGCCCCGGGCACGGTCGGCGGGGAGAGCAGGCCGCCGGTGTTGAACTCGGTGGCCAGGAGCCTGCCCTGGCGGTCGAAGGCGATGGCCGTGACGGTCGTGAGGCCGCGGGCCCAGATCACCGGCTGCTGCCCGGGAACGACGCGGTAGATGTAGGCAGTCCCCGGATCGGACGGGACGCCGCGAAGCAGGCTGACGTACAGGGCCCCGTCCGGCCCGATCGCCACCGAGGTGGGCACGGCCTGCGCCTCGACGGTGATGGGAGTCGGGTTACCCAGGACGCCGGCCGGCACTTGCTCCGGCGACGGCGGGGAAGCGCGCCAGAATCGATACGCGCCCGGTTGCCGAGACGTACAGCAGGTCGTTGGCGCCGGCGTCGGCGACGGCCCAGCCGCCCCGGTAAGCCACCACGTCGTAGGGGTCGGAGTCCCACGGCGTCTCGCCGGGGACAGTGCCGAGACTGGACGCCGACTGCGGATGAGCGGCCGCGAAGGCGGCGATGTCGACGACCCTGGTCTTCCCGCCCGAGATCAGCCTGAGCGTGCCGAAGGCCGATGCAAACGGTTTGGGCAGCAGGTTGTTGCTGCCGTCCGGATTCACCAGGAAATCATCGATCGTCACGGCTTCCTGCCCGTGCCCGTAGGCGATCGCGGAAGGGCCGGTCACCTCTTGGATGGCTTCCTCGATCACCGAGGGAAGGTTGCTCAGCACCGGGATGATCGGGCCGCGGGAGGGGATCGTGAAGATATCTCCCGTCGGGCCTGTACAGTACGGCGACGTTCCCGCCCCCTCGGTGGCCGGGCCGGTGGCGCAGTTAGACGTGCCGACCGGACCGCCGGTGCCGGCCTCGGTCACGACGAGGCCTGCCCTGCGTTAGCACGAGGTGCCTGGGCGCGTTGAGCCCGCCTTGTACCACCGTTTCCTGGATACCCGCTGGTGTGGCCTTGGCCGCGGCCGGGATGGCTGCGGTGCCCGCCAGCGAAGCTGCTAGTACCGCGACCGCTGCCGTCGCTGTTCGCCGCATCATGGTTCCTTTCGCCGGGATTCGGATGAGGCCGAAGCTAGCGGCCCTCAGGGTGACCGGCTGTCACCTGATTCTGGTGATTTGCGTTTCGGCATGGGCCGGCGGATCTCGAGGAGGTCCCCGGACAGCAGGATTCGCGCCGTCCGTGATCGATCCGTTCTGCGGTGCCCGGTCTCGGGAGTCACCATGATCCGGTGACGACTTGTCACCTGCCTGGCGGCAAGCCTGGGAACGGACCGGCTCCGCGGCGGCTCCGGTGACAAGTGGGCGGTGACATAACATCGCCTGGCGACGGCGACATGCTTAGCTTCGCGTCGGCGACATGGGCAAGCCTGCCTAGAGGAGGAAACCATGACCGAGACCGGGTTCCGGCTGAGCGTGAACGGCGTCGAGCGCGGCGTGACCTGCGAGCCGGACGCGCCGCTGCTCGACGTGCTGCGCCATGACCTGGGCCTGGCCGGGCCGAGGTTCGGCTGCGGGATGGGGCTGTGCGGGGCGTGTTTCGTGCTGGTCGGGGGCCGCGCCCGGCCGTCCTGCGATCTGCCGGTGTCGGCCGTGGACGGCCCGGTCACCACCGTGGAGGGGCTGTCAGCCGGGGAGCGGCTTCATCCGGTCCAGCAGGCGTTCATCGACGAGCAGGCCGCCCAGTGCGGCTACTGCACCTCCGGCATGGTGGTGGCCTCGGCCGGGCTGCTGCGCGAGCGTCCCGCTCCGACCGAGCAGGAGGTGCGGGAGGCTCTGGACGGCAACCTGTGCCGCTGCGGGACGCACGGCAGGATCATCCGCGCGGTGCAGAAGGCAGCCGGGCGGATGTCCGGTGGACGGGAGGTGATCCCGTGCCCGCCCGCCGCCGAAGTTCTGGTCAGCCAGGTTCCCGCTGGGGCCACCCCCGCCGGACAGGGCCCGGTGCTCGCGCCGGCGTCCGGCTCACCTGGCCCGGTTGCCGCCGAGTCCGGCGTGCCGTCCAGTGTTTCCCCGCTCCCGGCCGACCTCGCGGCCAACCCGGTGCTGGCCCGGTGGCTGGACTTCAGCCGGGACGGGGAGGTCACGGTCCGGGTCGGCAAGGTGGAGTACGGCCAGGGCATCTGGACCGCGCTGGCGCAGGTAGCCGCCGAGGAACTCCAGGTCGCCCTGGCCCGGGTGCGGGTCGCCCCGGTATCGACCGGCACCAGCCCGAATGAGGGTGTGACAGCGGGTAGCCTGTCGGTCCAGGACTCCGGCTCGGCGCTCCGGCAGGCGTGCGCGCAGGCCCGTGACCTGCTGCTGGCCGCCGCCGCGGCCGGGCTCGAGGTCTCCCCGGCGGCCCTGGATGTGGCCGACGGGCAGATCCGGACCGCCGACGGCCCGACCGGCTTGAGCTACTGGACGCTGGCGCGGCCGGGAATGCTGGACCGGCCCCCCGATGACCCGGTGCCGGCCCGGCCGCCGGGTGAGTGGTCCGTGGCCGGACGCAGCGCCCAGCGGCTGGACATTCCCGACAAGGTTGCCGGGCGCCCGCGGTTCGTGCACGATCTGGTCCTGCCGGGCATGGCCTACGGCCGGGTCGTGCGGCCGCCCGCGCGGGTCGCCGAGCTGACCGGGCTCGCCGACCTGGACCTCGGCCGCGGGGCCGTGCTGGTGCGGGACGGCTCGTTCCTCGGCGTGGTGGCCGAGACCGACCGGGCCGCGCTGCGCGGGGCCGGGCGGGTCGCCCGCGCGGCGCGGTGGCAGATCACCCCGTCGCTGCCCGACGCCGGCGACCTGCGCGGGTTCTTGCTGGCGGCGCGGTCGCAGGCGGAGACGGTGGTAGACCGGCCGGCCGCGGAGGCCGGGGGCGCGGTGGCCCGGACGCTGGACGCCGAGTTCACCCGGCCGTTCCTCGCCCACGCGTCGGTGGCGCCCAGTTGCGCGATCGCCCGCTGGGACGGCGACTCGGTCACCGTGTGGTGCCACAGCCAGGGGATCTTCTTGCTGCGCGCGGCGATAGCGGCCGGGCTAGGGCTCGAGGCCAGGCAGGTGACAGTGCACTACCTGGAGGGCGCGGGGGTCTACGGGCAGAACGGCGCGGACGACGTGGCGATGGACACGGTGCTGCTGGCGCGGGCCGTGCCCGGCCGGGCGGTGCGGGTGCAGTGGACCCGCGAGGACGAGATGTGCTGGTCGCCGCTGGGGTCGGCGATGCTCGCGCGGCTCTCGGCCGGCCTGGATGCCAGCGGCCGGATCGTGACCTGGCGGGCGGACGTGTGGAGTAACGGCTTCATGGGCCGTCCCACCATGGGCGGGGACCCGCGGCTGCTCGCCCTGACCCACCGGGCGGGGGGCCGGCCGATGCCGGCGGCGTCCGACCTTCAGCCGGCCAACTCGATGGGCGCCTCGCGCAACGCGGTACCGGGCTACGACATTCCCGCTGTGCAGGTCACCCGGCACCGGCTGCTGGACATGCCGATCCGGACGTCCTCGCTGCGCTCGCTCGGCGCGCACCTCAACGTGTTCGCGATCGAGTCGTTCATGGACGAGCTAGCCGCCGCGGCCGGCGCCGACCCGGTCGCCTTCCGGCTCGCGCACCTGTCCGACCCGCGGGCCCGGCAGGTCCTCACCCAGGCCGCGGACATGGCCGGGTGGGATACCCGTAGCCGCCGCGACGGCATCGGCTACGGGGCCGGGGTGGCCCGGTACAGCGGAAACGCGGGGTACTGCGCGGCCGTGGCGCAGGTGGAGGCGGACACGGACGTCCGGGTGCGTCGGCTGTGGCTCGCGGTGGACGTGGGCCGGGTCATCAATCCGGACGGGGTGATCAACCAGGTTGAGGGCGGCGCCGTGCAGAGCGCGAGCTGGACGCTGCGCGAGCAGGTGCGGTTCAACCGGGACCAGATCACCTCGGCGTCCTGGGACAGCTACCCGATCCTGCGGTTCACCGATACCCCGGAAGTGATGGTGCGCGTTATGGACGCGCCTGGCGAAGCCGAGGTCGGCGCGGGCGAGGTTGCCCAGGGACCGGTCGCCGGCGCGATCGGCAACGCGGTCGCCGACGCGGTCGGGGTGCGCGTCCGCGACCTGCCGCTGACCCGTGAGCGGATCACCCGGGCGATCGAGGAGAGCTGAGGGTGTCATGAGGATCGACGTGCACGCGCACTACTGGACCGAGGACTATATCGATCTGCTGGTGGACCTGGGCAAGGCCGACGCGGGCGCGGTGCGCGGCATCGGGGCCGGCGGCGGCGGCGAGCTGGAGGCTCGGCTGCGGCTGATGGACCGGGCCGGGGTCCAGACGCAGGTGCTGTCCGCCTGTCCGCAGGTGCCGTACGGCGAGGATGCGGAGAAGGCGGCAGGGGCGGCCAGGTTCGTCAACGACCAGTACGCCGAACTGGTCCAGCGCCACCCGGACCGCTTCCGCGGCTTCGCCGCGCTGCCGATGCCGCACCTGGATGAGTCCATCGGCGAAATGCGCCGGGCTCTTGACGAGCTGCGCATGGCCGGGGTGGCGATGAACACCACCGTGCTCGGGCGCGCGCTGGTCGAGCCCGATTACGAGCCGATCTTCGCCGAGCTGAACGGCAGGGGCGCGGTGCTGTACCTGCACCCGGCCGGCAACAGCGCCTGCTCGCCCCTGATCGGCAATTACCATCTGACCTGGATGGTCGGCGCGCCGGTCGAGGACACGATCTCGATTATGCACCTGATCACGCACGGCATCCCGACTCGCTACCCGAACATCAAGATCATCAACTCGCACCTCGGCGGAGCGCTGCCGATGCTGCTGCAGCGAGCCGACGACCAGTACGGCTGGGCGGCACCGGACACGCCTGAGCCGCCCAGCGTGGCCGCGCGCCGGATGTGGTACGACACCGTCGGGCACGGGCACGTCCCCGCGCTCCGATGTGCGATCGACTCATTCGGCGCGGACCGCCTCCTGCTGGGAACCGACTTCCCGTACGAAAACGGGGACATATTTGTCCGCGCGGTCGATTACATCAACGACCCGCAGGTCGACAAGCTCGCCGCCCGGGCCATCCTCGACCAGAACGCCAGCGCCCTGCTCGGTGTCGGATAGGAACGCAAGGGAACCGACTGGGAGCGCGCGCAGGCTTAACTTGTTCGTTCAAGTGAAGCTTAGATCCTCATGAGTTGAACCGTCAAGTCATAAGGGAAGGCGTATCGAACGGTCTGACCTTGCGGGAGATGTAGCGACTGGCCTGTCGAAGCCGTCTCTGCCTTGACAAGAGTGCTGATTGAGGGTCATGATTGAACTTTACGGTTCAAGTTATCGGATAAAGGGGTTCGGATGAGAGCGACCTCTGTCCTGCGCCCGGGCGTGAGCCTGCGCCGCGGCGCGGACCGCCATCAGACCCGGATCGCGTGGCTGCACGGACGTCACTCGTTCGACACCGGAATCGACCCGCTCGGCGCGGATACCCACCATGGCGTGCTCGTCGTCAACAATCACGACACCATCGCGCCCCGGTCCGGATTCGAGACCCATCCGCACCGCAACATGGAGATCGTGACGTGGGTGCTGAACGGCTCGCTGGTTCATCAGGACTCAGAGGGCCACACTGGCGTCATCTACCCCAACCTGACGCAGCGGATGACCGCCGGAACCGGTATCCGGCACTCGGAGAAGAACGACCGGTCGGCCGTCAATCCAGCCGCCGACCGGCCGCTGGACCTGATCCAGATGTGGGTCGTCCCCGACGAGCCCGAGGTGGCACCCGGATACGAACAACTAGTAGGCGTTGGCGAATGGGGTCTGACCTGCGGGAATAAGGACTCCGCGATCATGGCGTACCCCAGTTTTTCATGATCGTTACCCCATGCAGACGCGACAGTTCCGCAGCGTGGAATCAGCCCGGATGGAAGCTGACGCCCTCGCCTCATCTGCGGAAGCGAACCCCTCGGCACCAGAACGTCCCACCCATCGGCTGTCCCGCTCGATTCGTCCGTGGCCCATCCCGGCTCCGTTGTTGCAGTAGCTGCAATCCGCGCGATGCAGTACCGCGGTGTGGACGGTCATGTCCTCATAGATCCAGTAGCCGCTCATCGCATCCCTCCCGAAAGCACGACGCCGGGCGAGCCTGAGAACTTCCCGGCTCACCCGGCGTGGCACGCTACGGCACCGCGTGACCGGTGGGAAAATCCGGTTGGGAACACTCGGAGCGTAGCAAGGCTTATGCGGCCTCCGTTCGCTACGTTAGCGCCTTCGCGCTGCCATTGGTAGCACGTGGCCTCCGCGTGTTGCCTCACAACCCAACATGCGGAAGGAAAGTTCAACGTGAGCGAGTACCTCATCACCTGCGTCACCAAGAGCACGCCCGTGGCTGGTCACCAGCACATCGTCAGCGTCGGCATCGGCGGCCAGCGATGCACGGTGGAGACCATCTACCTCCTGATCGACCAGGGGCATACGTTCCGGACGGCGAGCCCGTCATCGGGCAGGGAAGCGGCGGTGGCCAAGTACCGGTGTGCGTGCGGTCTGGCCACGCTCCGGTCCCACTCAGACGGCTACTGGGACAACAACCTGGACAACCTACCCAAGTGCCCCTGACCCGGCCGGATCGGCCTCGATCCAGTCGATAGCGTGATCGGGCGGGAAGGGGCTGGCACGAACCGGCTCCTTCCCTGCCCGTGGATGGCAGGTGTAGCCGAGCGCGACCGCGATGGCGTCGGCGATCCACGGGATGAATGCTTCAGCGTCGGCCACGGAGATGTCCAGCCCGTACCGGCCGTCGAGCAGGAGGCTGATCTTGCCGCCGTTGACCGGGAGGGCCTCAAGGAACGGGACGCGCCGGCCTTCTACGATCACCCGGTGGCTCTGGAACGGCCCGACGATCTGGTATTCGCTCATGCTGGCACCCTTCCCGCTCACGCTCCTGCCGATGCTCAGATTAGCCAGCCCAGCCTCTACGGCTGCTGGCGGGACGCGACGAATGTGCCCTTGCCGACCCGGCTCACCACGAGCCCGCGCTCACGCAGCTCGCGCATCGCGCGGCGCACCGTCTGGTAGGCGATCCCCCACTCATCAGCCAAGTCGCGCTCGGCCGGGAGCTTCTGGCCTGACTTCAGCTCGCCGCGCTCGATCTGGCCGGCCACGTAGTCGGCCGCCTGCTCGTAGAGCGGCGTGACCGAGGCCGGATCGAACCGGGGTGCCATGAGGCAGACCATATAGCCCATCCTACCTGCGATAATACTCCTATCGCCTTGCATAGCCTCGCATCGCTACGCATGGCGATGTAGTGTGTGAGCATGATGGTCCGAGGCGAGCCCGACTACGTTGACCAGGTGCCCCGCAGGCTGGCCTACGAAGCCGCACACCCTGAGACTGAGATCATCTACATCCGCCCGTACTGGCAGGCCATCATCCGCGAGGAAGCCGGGCAGACCATCATCACCCGGCATCACCTGAAGGGCCTGCTCGACAAACTCGAAGCGCTCGACCAGGAGCGGTGACGCCCGCGACTTAGATCGGCGCGACACGCTGCAAGCAGCTTTGCGATAATGCGTGCATCTCGTGCCAGCCTTCCCTAATATGCAAGCATCGCCATGCAAGCATGGGCAGCGGACGGAGGCACGATGGACGACCGCGAGCACGAAGAGCAGGATGCCGGAAAGGGGCGCGCCAAGGGTGGTCATGCACGGGCTGCGCGACTCTCACCTGAGGAAAGAAGCGAGATAGCACGAAGAGCAGCCCGCAGCCGCTGGCAGAACGACCTGAGCGAGACCATCTGCGGCTCTCCGGACCAGCCGTTGCGGATAGGTGACACTGAGATCGAGTGCTATGTGCTGGGCGACGGGACGCGCGTGCTGACGCAGGGCAGCTTCCTTCGTGCGCTTGGCCGTCACCCCAAGGCCAACACGCGGCGGGAAGGGGGGAATACGCCGATTCCGCCGATCCTGCAGAGCAAGGCGCTGAGTTCCTTCATCACGGATGACATCCTGGACAAGGCGCGCCCGATCACATTCCGCTCTCCCGTCGGCGGACGCGCCTATGGTTACAATGCAGAACTCCTGCCTGTCGTCTGCGAGATCTACCTCCAGGCTCGTGATGATGGCGTACTCGACCGGCAGCAGGAACACGTAGCGAAGCGCGCTGACATTCTGATCCGGGGACTAGCCCGAGTCGGCATAATCGCCTTGGTCGATGAAGCGACCGGTTACCAGGAAATACGCCAAAAGAGAGCACTGGCTGAAATCCTCGAAGCCTATATCGCGAAGGAACTGCGGCCATGGGTGCAGACCTTCCCCGAAGATTTTTATCGCGAGATCTTCCGGCTCAAGGGTCTTGACTACCCGCGCTCTACAGTCAAGCGACCCCAGTACTTCGGCAACATCACCAACGACATCGTCTACAAGAGGATCGCGCCTGGCGTGCTGGAAGAGCTTAAGCGTGTGCAGATCAAGAGCGATACCGGGCGACCCAAGCACAAGCTGTTCCAGCGGCTCACAGCGAACACGGGTTACCCGAAGCTCCGCGAGCACCTGGGATCAGTCGTCACGCTGATGAAACTTAGCAAGGACTGGCCCGACTTTCACCTCAAGCTGGATATGATCCACCCGCGCGTCGGGGACACGATGATGCTTCCTTTTGATTTGACCGACGATTCCGAAGGCGGTCTTTAGCGATCAATCCTGGCATTCAAAATGTCATACCCCCTGGGTATCATAAGCCTGTAAGTAAATAACAGGCGGCCCCCGCAAGTGCGCTAACACTCCGGGGGCCTGGACCAAGGGATGAGCCCCCATGGCCACTACCACGGTATCACCGTGTCATGACGCCCGGCAGATCGCCGCGCTGCTGGACCTGCCCGAGATCAAGCAACTCATCGCTGATCTCGGCGAGACGCGCTGGACCGGACGGCCCGGCTTCCCGATCCGCACGATGGTCGGCGCGGCGCTTATCAAGGCGGTCTACTGCCTGCCGACTTGGACCCGGACGGCCCGGCTGATCGCCGAGCACGCCGCGCTGCGCGAGGTCATCGGCGGCGCTCCGTCCCACTGGGCCTGCTACCGGTTCGCCGCGAAGCTGCGGCAGTACGACGCCATGCTGACCGCCTGCATCGCCGGGGTGCTTGCCGGGCTGCACGACGCGAACCCGGAGATGGGACTGACGGTCGCTATTGACGGGTCGGATATGCCCGCCTACGCGAACGGTCACAAGCATGTTGGCAACAAGAACGGCCCGCTGCGTACCCGGTGGGCCGACCCGGACGCCGGGTGGGGGCACCGGTCGTCTATTTCCACCCGGAAGGGCGGCGCATTCTACGGATACAAATTGCACATGGCCATCTGCACGCAGACGGAATTGCCGCTGGCGTGGACCGTGCGGGCTGCCAATGAGCCCGAGCAGGGCGAAGTGACCGGCCTGCTGGACATGGTGACCGGGCGCGGCTTCGTCCCCGGCGTGGCCGTGATGGACAAGGGTTACGACGGCCAGCCGATGCACGACGAGTGCGAGTCGCGGGGCATCCGGCCCGTCATCGCGCTCACGGAGACTCCCGCCGTCAAGGCGGGCCAGCACAAGCCCCCGTCGTGCGACCACGGCGAGTGGACGTTCGCCGGGGCCGACGCCAAGCGGCAGCGCGACCAAGTGGCGGTGCCCGACCGGCGAGTGCCAGCCCGCGTCCAGTGTGGATCAAGGCGTCACGGCTGCACCCGCTGATCCCGCACGGGACCGAGCGGTGGAAGTCGCTCTACCGGCAGCGCACCTCCGTTGAGCGCGGGTTCGGCCGGCTCAAGAACGACTACGGGCCTGCTCCCGCTGCGGGTGCGGCGGCTGGCGCGGGTCACGCTGCACGCCAGCCTGACCATCCTCGCGCAACTCGCCTCCGCGCTCCTGATCACGCGGGACACGTAGGGGCCACCCGATCCGCAACCCGCCGCAGGCGGGGGCTTCGCCATGCCCGCACCCTGAAATCCGGCCCCGGAAAGCCTGATTCACGGCATCCGGGGCCGTTTCACGCCCGGTGAGGGGAAACAGGTCGGCCTGAAACCGCAGGTAGGGGCCAAGATCATCGGGGTTTCGCCATTCGAAGCGTCAAGCCCTACTAGAGCTGAACCCATCGGACATTCAGGGCCGGCTAGCGGTAGTGGCGTCCGGGATGACGCGGCACCGGGACCAGGCGGCGATCCGCATCCGCAACCGCTACGCCGCCCTCCACGTCGCGCGGCTCGACCCCGGCGAGAGCATCACCGTGCCGGATGCGCCCTTTGCTCACGTCTACGTCACCCGCGGCCGGATGGACCTTGAAGCCGAAGGCGCGCTGGATGCGGGGGACGCTGCCCGTCTCACCGCCGCCGGGGAGCGCCGCCTCGCCGCCGCCGAGCCCAGCGAGGTCCTGATCTGGGAGATGCACGCCTCCCTTGGCCCGGCGGCCGGCTGAGTTCCTGTGCGGAGGCAATGTAGTCACCCATAACATTCAGCGACGCGCTAGCGCGGCGCAAGGCGACGGCGACGACGAACGGCCACGAGGTCTGGAGCGATGACGTCAGCCGCTCGGCCAGGCCCAGGAGGCTGCCCCCGTGGGTCTCGATGAGGAGCCAGCCGAGCAGGCCGACGAACACGGCGGTCACGGCGGCGGAGCCGTAGACGCTCAAGATCGGCGGTCGTGGCCCCGTGCGCCGGGCGGCGAAGGTCGGCCACACCGCGATGGTGACAGCGCCGAGTACGGTCCACGCAAGGTGCTGCGGCGTCGAACCGCTCGCGGGTTCCGGAGATGCAGCGATGCCGATGCCGGCCAGGCCGGCGACTGTCAGCAGTCCGCGAGCGGACGCCCGGGCGCCGGTCAAGCCTGCCGCGGTGACGAGATAGCAGCCGGCCACCAGGAGGATGCCACCGGTCATGATCCACCGGTCGGTTCCGGCCCGACCAGCCATCGCGCTTATGGTCTGGCGCATCGGGTTGTAGGAGGCCCGCTGGAGGTTGTCCGCAACGAGGTAGGTCCCGGTCAGCAGAACCGGCGCCAGGCCGGCAGAAACAATCGCCCACTCATGGACGGTCCAGCTAGAGCGGCGGATCTGGGAGGTACTGTGCCTTTCCTCGGAAGTCGTCGCTCGTAGGGGTGCGGTCCCGGTGGCGCCGATGGCCCAGTATCCGGTCATGTCGCTTTCTCCCTGCCTGTGTGATCGGACAGACCCAGGCTTGCCGCCAGGGATGTGATTGGTCGTCACCCGAATCCGGTGATGCCGGTTCACCTGCCGGTCCTCGACCATGGCGTCATGGGCCCAGCATCGGCCCCGTACGTGATCCGGATCCACGGCCATC
>CAVPLC010000004.1:0-33886 GCA_963705835.1 uncultured Actinomycetes bacterium | reverse complement strand
CCGGCCGTCCACCCCCGACACGCGGTCGGCCAGCCCGGACAGCCCCTGGCCGCGCGCGTCGGCGCCCCCGATGCCGTCGTCACTGACCATGACGGTCAGCGTGCCCGGATAGCCGTGGCCTTCGACCACGACCTTGGCGTGGCTGGCGCGGGAGTGCTTGGCCACGTTGGTGAGCGCCTCGGCCACCATGAAGTAGGCCACCGCCTCCACCGTGGACTTGGGCCGCACCGGCACGTCCACGTGCACGTCGACCGGTATCGGGCACAGCGCGGCCAGTCCGGACAGGGCCGCGTCGAGGCCGCGGTCGGTGAGCACCGGCGGGTGCACGCCCCGGACGAGATTGCGCAGCTCGGTCAGGGCCTCCTTGGCCTGCGCGTGGGCCTGATCGACCAGCTCCTTGGCCGCGTCGAGGTCGTCGGCGAACTTCGCCTTGGCCCGGCCGAGCTCCATGGCCAGCGCGACCAGCCGCTGCTGCGCCCCGTCGTGCAGGTCACGCTCGATCCGGCGCCGCTCGGCCTCGGCCGCGTCGAGCACCCGCTCGCGGCTGGTCTCCACCTCGGCGACCCGGGCGGCCAGGTCGCGGCGCGGGCCGAGCAGGCGCCGGGAGACCGCCGCGTCCGCCCCGGCCAGGCCGCGGGTCAGCTGCGGCGCGGCGAGCAGGACGCCGGCGCCGAGGATCACGACCGCTACCAGCCCCGGTCCGCGTATCGCCGTGCCGTCGATGTTGGCGCTGCCGTCCGGCAGGGTCCAGCCGTAGGTCGGCAGGGTCACCATCACCAGGCCCAGCGCCCAGGCCGCGACGCTGACCGTCACCGCGACCGCGCTGATCGGCAACCGCAGCAGCCCGTAGCCGAGCTCGGCCCAGGTAGCACGCTCGGTGAACATCCGCCAGTGCGGGATGATGACCCACCGGTATCCGGCCCGACCGCCGGATCCCGGGGCGGGCCAGGCCCGGATCAGGTCCCCGTGCAGGAACGCGAACCTGGCCCGCTCGGCCCGGGCGAACCAGTCCGCGAGCCGCACCGTCACGCCCAGGAGCGGGATGCCGACCAGCCCGAGAAAGATAAAACCGAACCCGAACCCGAGGCCGAAGGTGAAGATGAAGATGGCCACGAACCCGATGAACAGGCCGGCCACGTGCTGGGTCATGGCGAGCCAGGTGCGCGTCGACACCAGGTCGCGGAGGAGGGACATGCCTCCGACGCTATGGCATGACCCGCCGGGTTGCCATCAGCCGCACCCCCCGGACCGGGGTGAGGCTAACCCCACTGCGGTTCCGGAAGATCGCACCATGGCTCGCCGGGGGCCGTGCCGTGAACCCTTGGCGTTATGACTAAGACCCACGCACCCATCGTCGAGCGAATGGCCGGCTGGTCGGTCCGGCACAGGAAGACCGCGGTAATCGGCTGGCTGCTGCTGGTCGCCGTGGCCGTGGTGATCGGCCAGCGGGTCGGCACCGCTGATCGGCGACCGGGCGTGGTCACGGGGCGCCCGGCGGGTTCACGGGACGGAGTTGGCCTACGGGGCGACTCCCTCGTGGACGGTCAGCGAACCGCCGCGGGTGACGAACGGGTGGTCGCGGACCAGGGCCACCGCGGAGTCCATGTCGTCGGCCCGCAGCACCGAGTAGCCGCCGATAGCACCGTCGGCGGCGCCGGGGCGCACGCCATCGCCGGAGACGGTCATCGAGGGCCCGAGAGGGGCGCCTGGGTCGGTCAGGGCATCGCCGGTCTTGCCGACCCAGGCGCCGAAGTCCGCCATGGCCTGCTGGCGGGCTTCCTCGCCTTCCGGCATCCCGCCGCCGTGGTAGGTAACAAGGAAACTCGGCATGAGAGCTCTCCTTCGCCTGAATTGATCATCGTTCCTGGTCCGAGCGTGGCCCGTCCGGTCACGCAGCGTCTATGTCCGGCAGGACCGATGACTTGTCCGAGCGTCCGGCAGGCGGGTACGGTCGTGCCGAGTCACCAACCAGGGAGCGCCCGATGGAACTGCTCACCTCGCCGCGAGCCGACGAGCTCAGCGTGCTGCTTGAGCAGATCAACGTGCGCAGCGTGGTGTACTGCCTGTCCGACCTGGGCGCGCCGTGGGGCCTGCAGGTGGACGGCTCGGCGACGGCCAAGTTTCACCTGGTGCTGGACGGCCGGGCCACGCTGACGCTCGACGAGCCGGGCGCCGCCCCGGCCGAGCTGTCGGCCGGGGAACTCGCGCTGCTGCCGCACGGGTCCGGTCACCTGATCCAGGACGACCGCGGCTCGCCGGCCCGGTCGCTGGAGCACATCCTCGCCGAGCTGCCTCCCGAGGCGGCCGAACGGCTGGCCTACGGCGGGGACGGCCCCCGCACCTCGCTGCTGTGCGGCGGGTTCGCGCTCGCCTCGGGCCTGCCGGAGAACCTGCTCAGCCTGCTGCCGCCGCTGCTGGTCCTGGATACGGCCAGCTCCGGGATCGGCGGCTGGCTGGAACCGACCCTCGCCCTGCTCCGCAGCGAGGTCGCCGGCGATGCCCCGGGCGGGCCCGCGGTGCTGGCCAAGCTGGCCGATGTCTTCCTGGCCGAGATCGTGCGCAGGTACCTGGCGAGCCTGGACGCCCTGACCTTCTCGGTGCCGTCCGCCGCGGCCAGCGACCCTTGCGTGGGCGCCGCCCTCACGCTGCTGCGGGCGCAGCCGGACGCCCCGTGGACCATAGCCGACCTGGCCCGCAAGGTGGGCTTGTCGCGCACGGTGTTCGCCGCGCGGTTCCGCGAACTCGTCGGCGAGCCGCCCATGGGCTACCTGGCCCGGGTGCGGCTCGGCTACGCCGCCGGGTACCTGTCGGCCACGGACAAGACCGTGCGGGAGATCGCCCGCATGGTCGGGTACGAGAGCGAGGCCTCGCTGTCCAAGGCGTTCCGGCGCGCGTTCGGCCGGGCGCCGGGCGAGTACCGGCGCCAGCAGGCCGCCGCCCACGGGGTGCGGGCGACGGTTGCTGGCTAACCGGCGCTCGGCGCTGGCTAACCGGCGCTGGCCTCAGGTGTTGACGGGGAAGCCGAGGTTGACGCCGCCGTGGCTCGGGTCGAGCCAGCGGGAGGTGACCACCTTGCCGCGGGTATAGAAGTGGACGCCTTCGGTGCCGTGCACGTGCGTGTCACCGAACAGCGAGGACTTCCAGCCGCCGAACGAGTAGTACGCCATCGGCACCGGGATCGGCACGTTCACGCCGACCATGCCGATCTCGGCCTCGGACACGAACCGGCGCGCCGCTCCCCCGTCGCAGGTGAAGATGGCCGTGCCGTTGCCGTACCGGCTGGTGTTGACCAGGTCGACCGCGGCCTCGTAGCTCGGCGCGCGGAGCACGCTGAGCACGGGTCCGAAGATCTCGTCGGTGTAGCAGCTCATGTCCGGCGTGACGTGGTCCAGCACGCTGGGGCCCAGCCAGAACCCGGTCTCTGAGCCGCCGATGACCGGGTGGGCCCGGCCGTCCACGGCCAGCGTGGCGCCCTCGCGCACGCCGGTGTCCAGGTAGGAGGCGACCCGGTCCCGGTGCGGGCCGGTGACCAGCGGGCCCATCTCGGAGCGTTCGTCGGTACCCGGCCCGACCCGCAGTCCGGCGATCCGCTCGGAGATCTTGCCGACCAGGTCGTCGCCGATCGGGTCCACGGCGACCACGGCGGAGATGGCCATGCAGCGCTCCCCCGCCGAGCCGAACCCGGCCGACACCGCGGCGTCGGCGGCCAGGTCGAGGTCGGCGTCGGGCAGCACGACCATGTGGTTCTTGGCGCCGCCGAGGGCCTGCACGCGCTTGCCCGCCTTGGTGCCGTTCTCGTAGACGTACCGGGCGATCGGGGTGGACCCGACGAAGCTGACCGCGGCGATGTCCGGGTGGCCGAGGATGGCGTCCACCGCCACCTTGTCGCCCTGCACCACGTTGAACACGCCGTCCGGCAGCCCGGCCTCGGCCCACAGCGAGGCCAGCAGCAAGGAGGCGGACGGGTCCTTCTCCGAGGGCTTGAGCACGAACGTGTTACCGCACGCGATGGCCAGGGGAAACATCCACATCGGGACCATGGCCGGGAAGTTGAACGGGGTGATGCCCGCGACCACGCCGACCGGTTGCCTGATCGAGTACGAGTCGACCCCGGTCGAGACGTTCTCGGAGTAGCCGCCCTTGAGCAGGTGCGGGATGCCGCAGGCGAACTCGACGACCTCCAGCCCGCGGGCGACCTCGCCGGCGGCGTCGGTGGCGACCTTGCCGTGCTCCTCGGTGATCAGCTTGGCCAGCTCGGTGGCGTGGTCGCGGACCAGCTCGCGGAAGGCGAACAGCGTCGTGGCGCGCTTGGCCAGGCTTACCCGGCGCCAGGTGCGCAGGGCGTCCCTGGCCGCCGCGACCGCGAGGTCGACCTCGGCCGGGCTGGCGAAGTCGACCTGGCCGGTGACCTGCCCGGTGGCCGGGTCGTACACGTCGCCGCGGCGCTCGGCCTCCCCGTCCCAGGGCTTGCCGCCGATCCAGTGGGTGATGTGCTTGCTCACTTGGTCTTGGTCTCCTCGTTCACTGCGTGCAGGGCGTCGGTGAGGATGGTCAGGCCTTCCTTGGCCTCGGCCTCGCTGAGGGTCAGCGGCGGCGCCATCCGCAGGGTGTGCCCGTACAGGCCGCCCTTGCCGACCAGCAGGCCGCGCTCCTTGGTGGCCTCGAGCATCCGGGACGCCAGCGGCGGGCTCGGCTTGCTGGTTGCCGGGTCGACCAGGTCCACGGCGAACATCAGGCCCTTGCCGCGCACCTCGCCCACGATGTCCAGCGTGCCGGCCGCCTCCCTGAGCCCGTCGATGATGAGCCCGCCGGTGACGGCGGCGTTGCGCTGCAGGTCGTGGGAGAGCACGTAGTCCAGGGTGGCGTTGCCGGCCGCGGTGGCCAGCGGGTTGCCGCCGAAGGTGGAGATGCCGTTACCGCGGATCCCGTCGAGCAGTTCGCCCCGCGCCACCACGCCGCCGATCGCGAAGCCGTTGCCCAGGCCCTTGGCGAACGTCATGGCGTCCGGGGTGATCCCGTGCGCGCTGATGCCCCAGAAGTGCGCGCCGGTGCGGCCCCAGCCGGTCTGCACCTCGTCCGAGACCAGCAGGATGCCGTGCTCGTCCAGGACCTCCTTGTACGCGGCGAGCAGCCCGTCGGGCGCCATGGTGAAGCCGCCCACGCCCTGCACCGGCTCGGCCAGCAGGCAGCCGACGTCGGCCGGGTGGATGCCCGCGCTCAGCAGGGCCCGCAGGTCCTCCACGCAGGCCTTGATGTAATCGGCGTCGGACAGGTGCCGGTACTGGGGAAGCTGCCGGTCCGTGCCATGCAGATAATGAGTGCCGAACGGATCATGGCTCGACATCTTCCAGGCCGCGACACCGGTCACCGACACGGCGCCGAACGACCGTCCGTGGTAGCTGCCGCGCATGGCGAGCACCTGGTTGGCGCCGCGGGCGGTGAGCGCGGCCAGCAGCGCGGTCTCGTTCGCCTCGGTCCCTGAGTTGGTGAAGAACACCTTGGCGTTCTCGATGCCGGACAGCCTGGCGATCTTCTCGGCGAGTTCGATCTGGTTGCGGATCAGGTACAGCGTCGAGGTGTGTACCACTCCGGTGGCGATCTGCCGCTCGACGGCGTCGCGTACCTCGGGTACGTCGTAGCCGAGCATGTTGGTCAGGATGCCGGCGAAGAAGTCCAGGTAGCTACGGCCCTGGCCGTCGGTGACCCGGCAGCCCTTGCCGCTGACGATCTCGATCGGCTCGTCGTAGTAGATGCCGACCCAGTTGGGGATGACCGCGCGATGGCGGGCGAGAAGCTCAGACATGCAGCCAAGTCTTCCGGGTGCGGCCGGTCCGGCGGAAGTAACGTCATGTATTGGTTTTGCTCAATCGCTTTACACTATGTAAATGCTGCCCACGCTGGGCGAGGTGCTCGCCATGGACGTGTGCCGCCGCGGCCGCCCGCACGTCGTGGCCTGCGCCGACCGGCTGGACCAGCCGGTCCGATGGGTGCACGCGGTCGAGCTCACCGACGTGGCGCGGCTGCTGCGCGGCGGCGAGCTCGTGCTCAGCACCGGCATCGCGCTGCCCGACGACGACAAGCTGCTGGCCGACTACGTGACCGAGCTGGCCGGGGTCGGCGTGACCGGCCTGGCCGTCGAGCTGGGCCGCCGGTACGCCGGGTCGCTGCCGGCCGCGCTGGTCGCCGCGGCCTCGCAGGCGGGGCTGCCGTTGATCGCGTTCGAGCGCGAGGTGCCGTTCATCGAGATCACCGAGGCGGTGCACGCCAGGATCATCGACGCCCAGCTCGAGGAGCTTCGGGTCTCCGAGCGCCTGCACGAGATGTTCACCGAGCTGTCGGTGGCGGGGGCCTCGGCGGAGGAGATCGTCCGGCAGGCGGCGGCGCTGGCCGGGCGGCCGGTGATCCTGGCCGACCTGTCGCATCGCGTGCTGGCCTTCTCGCCCGGCGGGGCCGACCCGGGCCGGCTGCTGAGCGGCTTCGCCGGGCGGAGCCGGGCGGTTTCGGGGCTGCGGGGTCGGGCTGGCCGTCCGGGCGGCCGGACCGTGTACGACGAGGCCTCGGGATGGCTGGTTACCCTGGTCGGCGCGCGCGGCGAGGACTGGGGCCGGGTCATCCTGGTCTGCGACGGCCCGCCTTCCGGTTCCGATACGGTTCTGATCGAGCGGGCCGCGACCACGCTGGCGCTCGGCCGCCTCCTCGCGCGGCACCGGGAGAGCCTGGAACGCCAGGCGCACCGCACGCTGATCAGCGGCATCATCGCCCAGGCGCACGCCGACCCGGCCGAGGCCGCGATGCGGTCGCGGGCGCTCGGCGTGCCCGTCGACGGGCGGCAGCTGCTCGGCGTGGTGCTGCGGATCGGCGATCATTCGGGCGTGCCGGGCATCTCGGCCCACGCCCGGGTGCTGGAAGCCGCCGACGTGCTGGCCGACGCGTGCCGGGCGGAGCGGGTCCCGGCGCTGGTCGGCACGCTGGACGACGTGCGGGCCGGGGCCATGCTCTCGCTGCGCGCGGGCGCCGAGGCCGACGCCGTGCTGACCAGCCTGGCCGGCCGGGTCCGGGACCGGCTGGGCGCGGTGGTGATCGGGGTGGGCGCGGCGGCCGACTCGATCAAGGACGTGCGCCGGTCGTTCCTGGAGGCGGACCAGGTGGCCGACGTGGCGGGGGCGAGCCTGGGCGACGCCCGGCCGTTCTACCGGCTGACCGACCTGCACCTGCGCGGCCTGCTGCACCTGCTGCGCGACGACGCCCGGACGCAGACCTTCGTCGAGCGGGAACTGGGCCCGCTGCTGTCGCACCCGCGCGGCGCCGAACTGGTCGAGGTGCTGGGCGCGTTCCTGGCCGCGGGCGGCAACAAGGCGGCCGCGGCGCAGGCCTCGCATCTGGCTAGACCAACGTTCTACGAGCGGCTGCGCCGCATCGAGCGCATCCTGGGCGTATCCCTGGACTCGGCGGAGGTGCGGACCTCGCTGCATGTGGCGCTGCTCGCGCACCAGGCTGCGGCCGGTCAGCCGGTCTGAGCGGCCAGGTCCGCCTCGCGGGCGAAGCGGCCGGCCTGGCGCAGCGCCTGGGCGGCCTCGGGCAGGAAGCTCCAGAAGACGTGGAAGTCGTGGGTGTCGACGGGGAACAGCTCGAAGCGGGCGTCCACGCCGCAGTCCCCGGCGTGCTCGGCGAGCTCGCGGGCCTCGCCGAGCAGCGGGTCGCCGGTGGCGGCCTGGATCAGCATGGGCGGCAATCCGGTCAGGTCCGCGGACAGCGGGCTGACCAGGGGATCGTCGGCGGGATGCCCGCCCAGGTAGAGGCCGGCCGCCGCGCGCCGGATCTCGTCGAGCTCGTGCGCTGGCGGCCGGTCCCGGCCGGCCGCCACCAGGTCGACCCAGGGGCAGAACAGGACCGTGCCGCTGGCCATCGGCAGGTTCCGCTGCTTGAGGCTGAGCAGCAGCGACAGGACCAGGCCGCAGCCGGACGAGTCGCCGGCCACGATGATCCGCGTCGCGCCCCGGTCGCGCGTCCACATGTAGGCCCGCATGGCGTCCTCGACGGCGGCCGGGAAGGGATGCTCGGGGGCCAGCCGGTAGTCCGGGACCACCACGCCCGTTCCGGCGGCGTCGGCCAGGGCCCCGGCCAGCGGGCGGTACCCGAACGCCGATCCGGCCACGTGCCCGCCGCCGTGCAGGTACAGCATGGTGGCGCGGTCTTCCTGCTGGGGCTGCTGGGGCTGCTGAGGCGCGAGGAGCAGCGCGGGCACTCCCCCGGCGTTGACCGAGCGCACGCCTATGTCCGGCGGCGGCTCGAACTGCGCGTGCAGTCCCTCGTACGCGGTCCGCAGCTCCTGCAGGTCGGCCGGGCTGACCTCGGCGAAGGACTCCCAGTGGCGGGCGATGCGGGCCAGGAGCTCACCGCCGACGGAGCGGGTCGCGCTGACCGCCTCGTCCACGTCGCGCAGCAGGCCCCGCGCGCGTTCCAGCAGCGCCTCGCCCGCGAGGGTGAGTTCCACCCGGTGCGTGGAGCGCCGCAGCAGGTCGCAGCCGACCAGCCGCTCCAGGCTGCGGATCTGCCGGCTCAGCGCGGGCTGGGACAGGTAGAGCCGGGCCGCGGCCCGGCCGAAGTTCAGCTCGTCGGCCACCGCGACGAACGCGCGCAGGTGACGCAGTTCGATCGCGTCCGGGGCCTGCGGCAGTGAGACTACCTCGGCGCTCTCGTCGTCCACGTTCTCGATTATCGCCCGCCGTCACGTTTACGGGCTGCTGGCGGTCATGCCGGTTGTGCACGACTGCTATGCGCATTCGGCCTTTCCCTTCGGGGCGGGCCCGGTGCGAGCGTGTAGGGCATGCACCGCAACCGGATCGCCGACCTGCAGCTCAGGGGCAATACCAGCCCGTTGCCGGTGCGCGTCTACTGGCCCGGCCGGCCAGTGACACGCCCGGTCCCGCTGCTGGTGTTCTGCAGGGTCGGCGCCGGTGCGGCTGCGGTCGCCGAGGCGGATTGCGGCGCCGAGGCGGACTGGGGCGCCGAGGCGGCGTGCCAGCGCCTCAGCCAGGGCGCGGGCCTGGTGGTGCTGTCCGTGTGCTGCGAGGCGGGCGTCCCGGACGGAACGGCCGTGCTGGAGTGGGCGGCCGAGCACGCCGCCGAGATTGGTGCCGATCCCGGACGGCTGCTGGTCGCCGGGGAGGGTGCGGGTGCCGCGGTGGCGGCCGCGGTGGCGGCGGAGGCGCTCGCGGCCGGGTGGCCCTCCGTCATCTATGTATCCGGCGATGAGTTCCCCGGGCCGGCGTCGTCGGACTCAATGAATAAGTCAACTGAGGAGAAATGATCATGCAAGACACGACTGCGCTTCCCGGCCTCGCCGACGGCCCGCTGGCCCGGTCGGCCGAACGATCCCGCTGGATGGCCCTGGTCGTGCTGTGCGCCGGGATGCTGATGATCGTCCTGGACGTCACGATCGTGAACGTGGCGCTGCCGTCCATCCAGGCGGACCTCGGTTTCTCCCAGGCGGGCCTGGCCTGGGTGGTCAACGCGTACCTGATCGCGTTCGGCGGGCTGCTGCTGCTGGCCGGGCGGCTAGGCGACCTGGCCGGGCGCCGGAACGTCTTCCTGGCCGGGCTGGCCATCTTCACCGTGGCCTCGATGGTGTGCGGGCTGGCGCAAAGCCAGTCGATGCTGGTGGGCGCGCGGTTCGTGCAGGGCATCGGCGGGGCGCTGACCTCGGCGGTGATCCTGGGCGTGATCGTCACGCTGTTCCCCGAGCCGCGGGACATGGCCAAGGCGATCGGCGTGTACGCCTTCGTCGCGTCGGCCGGCGGCGCGGTCGGCCTGCTGGCAGGCGGCATCTTGACCCAGGCCATCAACTGGCACTGGATCTTCTTCGTGAACCTGCCCATCGGCATCGTCACCGCCATGCTCGCCCTCCGGGTGGTCCCGCGGGACCAGGGAGCAGGCCTGCGCGCCGGCGCCGACGTGATCGGCGCCGTGCTGATCACCGGCGCGATGATGCTGGGCGTCTTCACCATCGTCAAGCCGGCCGCCGAGGACGGCTGGCTGGCCGGGCGCACCCTGGCGTTCGGCGCCGTGTCGGTGGCGCTGCTGGCCGGCTTCATCGTCCGCCAGCTGACCGCGCGGAACCCGCTGATGCCGCTGCGCATCCTGCGCGCCCGCACGATCGCGGCGGCGAACCTGATCCAGGTGCTGAGCGTGGCCGGCATGTTCGGCATGTTCTTCCTGGGCTCGCTGTACCTGCGCCGGGTCCTGGGCTACAGCCCGCTGCAGATCGGCCTGGCCTTCCTGCCCGTGGCCGTGGTCATGGGCACGCTGTCGGTCCGGTACACCGAGCGGCTGTCCGCGCGGTTCGGGGCCCGCAAGACCCTCGTCGCCGGGCTGGCGCTGATCGCGGCGGCGCTCTTCCTGTTCGCCCAGGCCCCGGTCGGCGGCGACTACGCCCTGCACGTCCTGCCCGTGGTGGCGCTGATGGGCGCCGGCGCCGGGCTGGCCTTCCCCGCGCTGATGACGGTGGCCATGGCCGGGGTCACCCCGGCCGACGCCGGGCTGGCCTCCGGCCTGGTGAACACCACGGCCCAGGTCGGCGGGGCGCTCGGGCTGGCCGTGCTGGCCACGGTGTCG
The DNA here is from genome assembly GCA_963705835.1 of uncultured Actinomycetes bacterium. Taxonomy (GTDB): domain Bacteria; phylum Actinomycetota; class Actinomycetes; order Streptosporangiales; family Streptosporangiaceae; genus Palsa-504. The sequence goes on along the minus strand of CAVPLC010000004.1, from coordinate 23,272 downwards.
GCGGGCCGGACCACCGCGCTGGCCGCCCGCGGGTCGGGCGCGCTGGCCGCGCTGACCGGCGGCTACCACCTGGCGTTCTGGATCGCGGGCGGCCTGGTCGTGGCGGCCATCGCGATCGCCGGCGCGGTGCTGCGGCCCGGCGACTGAACGGCGGCTCACACGGAGTGAAACCCGGGTTCACCACCCTAGGGTTCGGAATGCGGCCACCACAGTCCATGGGATGTGCGGGCGGATTCCGGCGAGACGCCGCTACGGTCTGGCGAATGTAACTGCCACGCGCACTGTCGCTGCGGGTCCCCGCTGTTTCGAGGCGATAACAGTCCAGGTGCCCGCGAGCTGGGCGGGCAGGAACGGAAACCGCTCGAAGCAGAGGTCCTGGGTGCCCTGGCGCGTGCACCATCCCGGATCATGCGTAGAGCCGAGAATGCTGAGTAGCGCCCCGTACCAGGTGCTGATGGTCACCGAGACGTCCACGGACGCCGGGGCGGCGACGGTGACGGTGAACGCGTACTGCGCAGGAGATGGTGCGGTGATCTGGTACCGCGCCGAGGAGCGCCCCGCCGCCAGCACCAAGCTGGACGCTTGCGGCCGCTGGACGGCAGGCGATGAAGCGCGGGCGACGGGCTTGGCGTGGCTCTGACTGCCACGGCTGTTCCCCCCTCCGCCCGTGCACGCGGTGGCCGTGAGCGTAAGCGCGCCGCAGGCGGCCATGGCCGCCAGGCACCTTCTCATGCCGGTAACCGATCTGTGGGGACTCGCTGGTTCTTGTCTACCGCAGATACGGTGCTGCCGCCGCAACGCCGCGGCCGGGACCGCTCATCGCGTCCCCCTCGGTGCCCGCGACGCCTATCCCGCGCCGGGGCGGGTGAGCGCTCCGAGTTGCCGCATCATGCCGAGGTCGTCGCGCACTGCCCAGCGCTCTGCGATGCGGCTGTCTTGCAGCCGGTAGATGAACGCGACCTCTCGCTCGTAGCTGCCCGCCGGGACGTAGATGCCGCGAAACTCGCCGCCGGGCCAGTGGCCCCCGCGAGTCCCGAACTGCACGACGTAGCCGGTGTCTGCCACGACCACAAGGTGCCGCCAGCGATCGGAGCGCCAGTCGCTGCGGCCACGGGCGCTCAGGAACTCCCGGGTGCCGGCGAGCCCGGGCGGCCGTCCCGGCGCCAGCGCGTGATTGACCATGTTCGGCGTGCACAGTACGTCGAGCTGGCGCAGGTCCTGGCTGTTGAGCAGAGCGTCGAACCGTTCGACCACGCGGCGGTTCTGATCAGCAGCAGCCACCTGGTCACCCCCTTGTCCGGAAACAAAATCGTGAGAGTCCAACTCTCGCATGAGAGTGCTACTCTCGTCAATATGCGCGAGACAGCACCGCACCGCCGCTATGACAGCCCGCGCCGCCAGGCGCAAACCCGTGCCACCCGGGCAAAGGTCGTGGAGGCCGCGCGAAGCCTGTTCCTCCAGCACGGCTACCCGGCGACCACCGTCGAGATGATCGGGGACGCCGCCGACACGCCGCTGGCGACCGTCTACCGCCTGTTCAGCTCCAAGCGGGGACTCCTCCAAGCGGTGCTGGAGACCTCGTTCGTCGGCGACGACCAGCCGATCCCCCTGCATGAGCGAGCTACCGCCCAGGAGGCAGCAGGTCAGCAGGACCCGCGTCAGCTGCTGGCAGGCTTCGCCAGACTGTGCCGCGAGGTGCTGGACCGCTCCGCGCCGATCCAGCACGTCCTGCGCACCGCGGCCGTGGTAGACCCCGACGCCGCCCAGCTGCTGCACACCTTCAGCGGCCAGCGCCTCGCAGGGCAGGCCCGCGTGGCCCGGGCGCTCAAAGCCCGCAACGTACTGGCCGAGGGGATGACCGAGCGGCACGCGCTTGACGTGATCTACACCTTGATGTCCCCGGAGGTCCACCACCTACTCACCGTGGAACGGCAGTGGAGTGCAGACCAGTACCAGCGCTGGCTCGCCGACACCCTGTGCGCCACCCTCCTGGCCCAAATGACATCCGGTAGCATGCTTCTCGGTGAGCGCATCCCGCCGCAGAATTCTCAGAGCTAGGCGTCCAGGACCTGGCCCTCGCGGTGGACGACGGGGCCGTCGCAGCTCCAGGGGAAGTTGATCCAGCGGTCGGTCCGCTTCCACACGTAGTCGCACTTGATCAGCGACTGCGGCTTCTCGTAGATCACCGCCGTGCGCACGTCGTCCACGTGGTCCTTGATGAAGGCGTGGACGAGTTGCATGGTCCGGCCGGAGTCGGCGACGTCGTCGGCGATGAGCACCTTCTTGGCCGAGAAGTCCACCGCGCTGGGCACCGGCGGCAGCATGACCGGCATGTCGAGCGTGGTGCCCACCCCGTCGTAGAACTCGACGTTCGTCACGTGCAGGTTCTTGACGGCCAGCGCGTAGCCCAGCGAGGCGGCCAGGAACAGGCCGCCGCGGGCGATCGACAAGATCAGGTCCGGCTCGAAGCCGTCGGCCGCGATGACCTTGGCCAGTTCCCGGGACGCATCACCGAACGCTTGCCAGCTGAGATTCTCTCGCTCGTCATCCATAGCCGCCCTCATGGTTAAGGTCCTGATGGCCATCGTGTCACGCAAGGGACGCCCCGTTGAAGACAGAGCTCTTGCTAGTCGTGCAACGATCCGGCGGCTTACGGTGCTCTTAGGTGGTGTGGAGCCGGTGGTGTCTGATCATCGCGATGAACTCGCCGCTGTGCCCGACATCATCGGCACGGACCGCAGCGAGGACTTCACCGCGTTCGCCGTGTCCCGATGGGCGGGGCTGGTCAGGCTGGCCTTCGGCCTGACCGGAGACCGGCAGCTCGCCGAGGACGTCGCGCAGATCACGCTCGCTAAGGCCTACGTCGCCTGGCGGCGGGTCAGCCGGGTCGAGGATCCGGACGCCTACCTGCGGCGCATCCTGGTCAACGCGAGCCATGGCCGGTTCCGCAGGCGCAGGGTGGCCGAGCAGCCCGGCGACCCGCCGGAAACGGCGGTCGATGGTCCCGCCGAGCTGGTGAGCGAGCGGGCCGCGCTGCTGGACGCGCTGCGGCAGCTGCCGTCCCGGCAGCGCGCGGTGGTCGTGCTGCGGTACTGGGAGGACCTGACCGACGCGCAGATCGGCGCCGCGCTGAGCTGCTCGCCGGGCACGGTGCGCAGCCAGCTCTCCCGCGCCCTGGCCAAACTGCGGATGAGCCCGGCCCTCGGGGAAGGTGATGACAGATGACCGCCACCGGGGACCCCAGGAACCGAGACCTGCGGCAGGCCGTGCGCGGCATGCTCCAGGACGTGCCGGCGCCGCCCGCACCGCTCGACGCGATCGTCCGGCGAGGCAACCGCATCCGCCTGCGGCGCGCGGGGGCCGCCGTCGGCGTCCTGGGCGTGGCCGCGATCATCGCCACGATCGCGATCTCACCGGCGGGCGGCCGCCAGCCGATCTCCCCGTCCACGGCTCCGGTCCAGGCCCGTCCCGCGGCACCGGGCGGGGTGTTCGCCACCGGCACCGCCGACGGCCATCCGTGGCGGCTCGCCGTCCAGGACATCGCCGACCCGGGCTACTCGTGCCTGCCCGCGATCACGATCAACGGCACGGACGCCGACCCGGTGTACCCCGGCCCGGCGAACGGCGCCGCCGTGACCCTGAGCTCCGACCCGGGCATCGGATTCGCGTTCGTGCAGCTGCCCTCCTACATCGGCGGGCTGGTCCTGAACGGCCGCGAAACCCTCCAGGCGGTCGCGGTGAACGTCTGCGGGTTGCACTACCGCCTGGTCGGCTTTTCGTATCCGCTGGCCGAGAACTACCGGCTTGCCCCGGCTAACCCTGCTCCCGCGTCCTACGTGGTGCCGATGCCCGTGGTCAACCTGCCGTCATCCGCCTCGCCCGAATTCGCCCAGACGGCCGGGATCTGGGACAACGTGGGCGCAACCAGCGCCGAGAACGCGTCCAGCGTCGTGGCCGACGGACTGGGCTCTGGTCAGGATTGGTCGATCGTGGTCAACCTGGGAGCCGCAGGCGACTGCTACGAGTTCATCTCACCGCCGTGCTGAACAGTCCGCAGATGAACGTGTGCGGTCCGGTGAGCACGCCGGACGGTCCGGAGACCATCATGGCCCTGCCCCTGGGCGACGCCAATTTGGGCAGCACCTCGAGCGGCGCCAATTCGGACGGCGGCGCCATCGGCTACGCCCTTCAGGTGAGCCCGGCCACGGCTGAGCTCGATGCGACCCTGTCCAATGGATCCACCCAGCCGGTGACGCTGTGCGTCGTGGCGGGCCGGACATATGCCGCCATCGCCTTCAGCAGCTCCCTCCGGCTGACCCGCCTGACCTGGCGGAACGCCGCCGGCAAGGCCTTCGCGACCACGACGAGGCTGCCGCTGTACAGCTACGTCCAGTTCCAGCCCTGAGCCTTTACCCTGGATCAGTTCTCTGACTAAAGTCTGAGAATGCAACCAGAGCTGATCGGCCGGGTCCGCAGGTTCAACCGGACCGTCACCCAGCGGATCGGCGCGCTCGACGAGGCGTTCCTGTCCCGCGGCCGACCGCTCGGGCAGGCCCGCGTGCTGTGGGAGATCGGCCCGGACGGCAGCGACGTCAGGCGGCTGCGCTCCCGGCTCGACCTGGACTCCGGCTACCTGAGCCGGCTGCTGCGGTCGCTGGAGAGCGACGGCCTGGTCGTCGTCGAGCCGAGCGGTGCCGACGGGCGGGTACGGACGGCCCGGCTGACCGGCGACGGGCTGGCCGAGCGAGCCGAGCTCGACCGGCGTTCGGACGAGGCGGCCGGCGCCATCCTCGAGCCGCTCAGCCCGCGGCAGCGCGACCGGCTGGTCACGGCGATGGCCGAGGTCGAGCGGCTGCTGGTGGCTTCGGCGGTCCGCGTCGCCGTGTGCGACCCGCGGCATCCGGACGCACGCCGGGCGGTGGCGGCCTACGTCACCGAGCTGGCGAAGCGCTTCGACGCCGGATTCGATCCCGCGCTGAGCATCTCCGCCACGGACGAGGAGATGTCCGCGCCCGCGGGACTGTTCCTCGTCGCCACCTTGCGCGGCGAGCCGGTCGGCTGCGGTGGGCTGAAGTTCCGCCCTGGCGCCCTGGCCGAGATCAAGCGGATGTGGGTCGCCGCCCAGGTGCGCGGGCTCGGCCTGGGCCGCCGCCTGCTCGCCGAGCTCGAGGCCCGCGCCGCGGCGCACGGCGTCCGGACGCTGCGGCTGGAGACCAATCGCGCGCTGGCCGAGGCGGTCAGCCTGTACCGGTCGGCCGGCTACCGCGAGGTCGCCGCGTTCAACGACGAGCCCTACGCCCACCACTGGTTCGAGAAGACGCTGCCCGCCTGATCGAGTATCAGCGCTGGGCGGCCTCGCGGGCCGCGTCTTCCAGGCGGGCCCGGTAGCCCTGCCACCAGGCCTGGTCGCCGGGCGGCAGGTTGTCGTACTCCTGGCTCACCCCGGCGGAGCCGTCGATGAGCTCGCGGACGATGTCGGCGTGGCCGGCGTGCCGGTGGGTTTCGGCGATCATGTGCACCAGGATCTTGTGCAGCGTGACCTCGCCGTGCTTTCCCCACCATGGCACGTGGCCGATCGCGTCCAGCGGCAGTTCCCCGATCGTTTCGTCGGAGTGCGCCCACGACCGGTGATACAGCCCGACGATCTCCTCGCGTGACTGGTCCGGGGTCGCCCACATGTCCGCGTTGGGCTCGGCGCCCTTGGCCAGCCACGGCAGCGGCACGCCGGAGGGCCGGCCGAAGACATCGCCGAGGTACCCCAGCTCCACGCTGGCCACGTGCTTGACCACCCCCAGCAGGTTGGTGCCGGTGGGCACCATGGGACGGCGGATGTCGTACTCGGACAGCCCGTCGAGCTTCCACACCAGGGCGTCGCGGGCCTCCTGGAGGTAACTGTGCAGGTCCGCCTTGGGATCCGGTTCGGTCATGCCGGCCAGTCTGCCATGGCCCGCACGGCATGGACTTCGCCGAAGCGAAGGCCAGGCTGCGCCCCCAGGCCTAGGGACCCTGTGTCCCCCCGGGCCCGTCTATCGGTCCCTGTGTGCCACGAGGCCTGATCCCCGGCGCGGTCGCCAACGGCTCAGCGCAGGCCCGGAGGGAGCAGCTCGGCGGGGACGTTCTGGTAGGCGACGGGGACGAGCCAGCGGCGGATCGCGGCAGTGCCGACGGAGGTGTAGGCCGGGGTGGTGGTGGCGGGCCAGGGGCCGCCGTGGTGCTGGGCGGCGACCACGGCGACGCCGGTGGGCCAGCCGTTGAAGACGATGCGGCCGGCTATCTGCTCCAGGACGGCGACGGCCTGGCGGGCCAGGTCCATGTCCTCCGTCGACTCAGGGTCGGCGTGCACGGTGCCGACCAGGTTGCCGGCCAGCGCGGCGAGCACCGGCAGCAGGTCCGCGACCGACGGGTAGGTGATGACCAGCCCGGCCGGGCCGAACCGTTCCCTGGACAGCACCGCGAGGTCGGCGGCGAACTCCTTGAGCGTGAGCTGGAACACGTGCGGCGTGGCGCCCCAGGGTCCGTGCCCCGGCGCACCGGAGGCCAGCTCGGTGACGCCGGGGTGCGCCGCGGCCTCCTCCAGCGCATCCTCGTAGCCGCCGAAGATCCGGCCGGACAGCATCGGGCCGCCGGACGAGGCCGAGACCGCCTCCGCGATCGCGGTCAGCAGCCCGACGTCCTCGGGGACGAACAGCAGCCCCGGATTGGTGCAGAACTGGCCGGTGCCGAGGGTCAGCGAGGCAACGTACCCGGTGGCGATCGCGGCCGGGCGCGAGAACGCGGCGCCGGGCAGCACCACGCTGGGGTTGACCGAGCCGAGCTCGCCGTAGAACGGGATCGGCACCGGGCGCTCCGCGCAGACCCGGGCCAGGGCCAGCCCGCCGGTCGTCGACCCGGTGAACCCGGCCGCCGCGATCAGCGGATGCCGGAGCAGCTGCAGGCCGGCCTGCACCCCGTGCACCAGCCCGAACGTCCCGGAAGGAGCCCCGGCTGCGGCCAGCGCCCCGGTCACGATCTCGGCGGTCAGGTCCGAGGTCACCGGATGACCCTCGTGCGCCTTCACGATGACCGGGCAGCCCGCGGCCAGCGCCGAGGCCGTGTCGCCGCCGGCCACCGAGAACGCGAACGGGAAGTTGGACGCCGCGAACACCGCCACCGGTCCCACCGGTCGGGTGATCCGCCTGATGTCAGGCACGACCCCGACGGCCGGGCTGATGACCGCGTCGGCGTAGCCGCCGTCGCGCAGCACCGCGGCGAACAGCCTGAGCTGGTTCGTGGTGCGGGCGACTTCGCCGGTGAGCCGCTCGCCGCCGAGTGCGGTCTCGGTGTCGGCGATCACGGCCAGCTCGCCCGCCCGGTCATCCAGCGCGTCCGCCACGGCGTCGAGCGCGTCGGCCCGCCGCGTCATCGCGGACAGGGCTCCCCAGGCCGGGGCGGCCGCGTGCGCCGCGGCGACGATCGCGTCGACCTCGGCCTCGGTGGTCTCGGGCACCGGCTCCCCCACCGGCTCGCCGGTGCGCGGGTCAAACCCCTGAATCATTGTCGCTCCTACGTGGGATCGGGCTCGGGGTTGCGGCCGCGGCGGGCCAGGAAGCCGAAGTCGCAGCCCTCGTTGGCCTGCGTGATGTGCTCGGTGTACAGGGCACCGTAGCCGCGCTCGAACCGTGGCTCGGGTGGTCGCCATTGCTCGCGTCGTTGAGCCATCGTCCGTTCGGACAAATTCAAAGACAGCTCGCGGGCCGCGACGTCCAGCGTGATGAGGTCCCCGGCCTGGACCAGAGCCAGGGGCCCGCCCACGAACGATTCAGGGGCCACGTGCAGCACGCACGCCCCGTAGCTGGTGCCGCTCATCCGGGCGTCGGAGATCCGCACCATGTCGCGGACGCCGCGGGCGAGCAGGTAGTCGGGGATGGGCAGCATGCCGTACTCGGGCATGCCGGGCCCGCCCTTCGGGCCCGCGTTGCGCAGCACCAGGACCGAGTCCGGGGTGATGTTCAGCGCCGGGTCGTTGATGCGTTGCTGCAGGTCGTGGTAGTCGTCGAAGACGACAGCGGGACCGGTGTGCTTGAGCAGCCGCGGTTCCGCGGCGATGTGCTTGATGACCGCGCCGTCGGGCGCGAGGTTCCCGCGCAGCACCGCGACCCCGCCCTCGGCGGCCAGCGCGGTCTCCGGCGTCCGGATCACGTCCTCGTTATAGACCGGTGCTTGGACTATTTTTTCTCCGAACGGTCCTGGGTTCGCCGTGATCCGGTCCAGGTGCAGCGCGCCGGGGACGGTCGCCAGCCTGCCGAGCAGCGCCGGCAGGCCGCCGGCGTAGTAGAAGTCCTCCATCAGGTACTTCCCGCTCGGCCTGATGTTGGCCAGCCAGGGGACTCGGCGGGAGATGGCGTCGAAGTCGTCCAGGGTCAGGTTCACCCCGGCCCGCCCGGCCATCGCGATCAGGTGGATGAGCGCGTTGGTCGAGCCGCCCAGCGCGAGCACGGTGGCCACCGCGTCCTCGAACGCCTCCCGGGTCAGGATCTGGTCCGGGGTCAGGCCCTCCCAGACCATGGCCACGATGCGCCGGCCGGTGGCGGCCGCCATCCGGTAGTGGGCCGAGTCGACCGCGGGAATCGAGGCCATCCCGGGCAGGGTCATGCCGAGCGCCTCGGCGGCCGAGGTCATGGTCGAGGCGGTGCCCATGGTCATGCAGTGGCCGGGTGAGCGGGCGATGCCGCATTCCAGGTCGGCCAGCTCGCAGTCGCCGACCAGGCCGGCCCGCGCGTCGTCCCAGAACTTCCATACGTCGGTGCCGCTGCCCACGGCCTGACCGCGGAAGTTGCCGCGCAGCATCGGGCCCGCGGTCAGGTAGATGGCGGGTATGTTCGCGCTGGCCGCGCCCATCAGCAGGGCGGGCGTGGTCTTGTCGCAGCCGCCCATCAGCACCGCGCCGTCGGCCGGGTAGCTGCGCAGCAGTTCCTCGGTCTCCATGGCCAGGAGGTTCCGGTACATCATCGGCGTGGGCTTGCAGAACGTCTCGCTGAGGGTGGCGACGGGCATCTCCACCGGGAAGCCGCCGGCCTCGAGCACGCCGCGCTTGACCTGCTCGGCTCGCTGGCGCAGGTGCATGTGGCACGGATTGAGCTCGGACCAGGTGTTCAGGATGGCGATGAGCGGCTTGCCCAGGTGCTCTTCTGGCTCGACGCCGAGCTGGCGCATCCGGGAGCGGTGGCCGAAGGCCCGCAGCCCTGAGGTCCGCTCGCCGCCGAACCAGCGGTAGCTGCGCAGGTCCTCGGGCTTCTTGGTCTTTGGGGGCCTTGGGGTCTTTGGGGGCACCGTCTTTTCATACCTCAGGGCCGACGGAAATGTCAGTGGCGGGTGATGTGATGGGCGTCATGGAGACGTTCACCCTGGTCCCGCGGGGACCGTTCTCGCTCGCGGCCGGCATCAGCTTCCTCGAGGGCTTCACGCCCGCGGCGTACGGCGGACCCCAGGACGCGGTCCTGGACCTGGCGTTCCCCGTCGAGGGCAGCTGGCAGACGGCCGGCGTCCGGGTCCGCCAGGACGGTGACCTGGTCACGGCGGTCATCGTGAGCCCGCCCTCGCCGGCGGCGGACCTCGTCGCGGCGGTGCGCCGGCAGGTCGAGCGGATCCTGTCTCTCGACGTGGACGGCTCGGGCTTCCCGGCCGTCGGCGACCGCGACCCGGTGGTGGGCCGCCTGCAGCGGCGCTTCCCTGGGCTGCGGCCGATCGGGTTCTGGTCCCCGTACGAGGCCGCGGCCTGGACGATCATCGGGCACCGGATACGGATCAGGCAGGCCGCCGGGATCAAGGCTCGGATGGCCAGGCAGCTCGGCGAGCCCGTCGCCTTCGGCGACCGGGTGGTGCACGCGTTTCCCGCCCCGGCCCGGCTAGCGTCGCTGGAGTCGTTCCCCGGGCTGGCAGGGCGCAAGCCCGAATGGCTGCGGTCGGTGGCGCACGCCGCGCTGGACGGCGAGCTCGACACGGCCCGGCTGCGCGGGCTGCCGCGTGAGATCGCGCTGAAGGAACTGAAGAAGCTGCCCGGCGTCGGCGACTTCTCCTCCGGGCTGATCCTGCTGCGCGGCGCGGGCGATCCGGACGCCGTGGCCTACAACGAGCCGCGGCTGGCCCGCGCGGTGGCGGACGCCTACGGGCTGCCCGGGCCGGCCGCGCCCGAGCAGATCGCAGAGATCAGCGAGAAATGGCGGCCGTACCGCACCTGGGTCACCCTGCTGCTGCGGACCCAGCAGGAAATCCCGGAGGCCGCGGCGTTACCATGGGGTTAGCACGTGGTTGCGTCTAGGGTTCCGCTGGCCGTCCGCTCCGGCAACCACAACCAGGACGGCCGGGACTGGACCGAGCGGCGCCGCGACCCGGCTGGCCTTTGCTCGCCGGCGAACACCTGACGGGATAGAAGCCCTGAGGGCTCCAGTTCAGCATGCCTGAGGAGCCCCGTTGGACCCGTCGACCACCCTCCCTCTCACCGTCACCCTCGCCGTGCTCGCGGCCGCCGTCACGCACGCGGTGTGGAACGCCATCGCGCACGGCATCAAGGACCAGACGCTCGCGTTCGCGCTGATCGGCGTGGGCGGCGTCGTGGTGGCGATCCCGCTCATCATCGTGGCCGCACTGCCCAGGCCGGACAGCTGGCCCTACCTGCTGGCCTCGGTCGCGATTCACGTGTTCTACGTCCTGCTGCTCATGCAGTGCTACCGGCTGGGCGAGTTCAGCCAGGTCTATCCGCTGGCCCGGGGAGTGTCCCCGCTGGTGGTGACGATCCTGGCCGCGGTCTTCGTGCATGAGCACCTCGCGCTCCCCCAGATCGCCGGGGTGGTCGTCGTGTCGGGCGGGCTGGCTTTGCTGGTCTTCGGCGGGCGCAGACCAGGTCGTGCTGCCTTCCTGGCCGCCGTGGGCACCGGGCTCACCATCGCGGCGTACACGACGGTGGACGGGGTCGGGGTCCGGCTTTCGCACAGCCCGACGGGGTACATCGCGTGGCTGATGCTGCTGCAGAGCCTGTGCGTCCCGCTGTTCGCGCTGATCCGGCGGCGTGACGTGCTGCTGAAGCAGCCGCCGCGGATCCTGCTGTCGGGCCTGGCCGCCGGGGCGCTCAGCGTGCTGGCCTACGGCCTGGTGCTGTGGGCGCAGACCCGGGGAGCGCTGGCGCCGATCGCCGCGCTGCGCGAGACGAGCGTGATCTTCGGCGCGATCATCGGCACGCTCGCGTTCCGCGAGCCGTTCGGCCGGACCCGGATCACCGCCACCGTCTTCGTCGTGGCCGGGATCCTCCTGCTCAACGTCGCCTAGCGGCCGAAGCAGGTCACGACCGCGGCAGCGGGCGGATCAGGCCGTGACCGTGGCGGACCCGCCAGCTCGCTCCGGACAGGCCGATGCTCAGGCAGACGAGGCCGATGAAGATCAGGCCGGATCCTCGCGGGCTGCCGAGCACCACGGCGCCCAGCGTCAGCCGAGGAGGTCGTCGGCGGCGGCGGCGAAGACGGCGGCGTGGAAGTCGGCGTCGGCTTCGGTGGTGGCCGGGCACATCAGGGCCATGTTGTGGAACGGCGTCATCAGCACGCCCCGGTTGATCATGTACAGGTGCAGGTACTCGTCGAGTGCGGCGTCGGCGGCCGCGTCGGACTCGCCTCCGGTGCGCGGCGGCTCGGGACAGAACCGGTACTCGGCGCGCGCACCGAGCCGCACGATGTTCCACGGCAGGCGGCGGCTGTCCAGGACGGCCTGCACGCCCGCGGTGAACCGGGCGGCCACCGCGATCATGCCGTCGAAGGCCTGGTCGGTCAGCACTTCGCCGAGGGTGGCGCGCATGGCCGCGACCGACAGTGCGTTGCCGGCCAGCGTGCCGCCGACCCCGCCGGTGTCCTCGATGTCGGCCGACGCGTCGGCCAGGATCCGTTCGGCCAGTTCGGCGGTGAGGCCGTAGGCCCCCGCCGGGATCCCGCCGCCGATCGCCTTGCCGATGGTCACCATGTCCGGCTGCAGGCCCCAGGCCATGGTGCAGCCTCCGGGCCCGGCACTGAACGTGTGCGTCTCGTCGTTGATCAGCAGCGTGCCAGCCTGGCGGGTCAGCTCGCGGACGGCCTCCAGGTACCCGGGCTCGGGCAGGACGATGCCGATGTTGGTCAGCGCGGGCTCCATCAGGACCGCGGCGACGTCACCGTGCGCTAGCTCCCGTTCGAGCGCCGCCAGGTCGTTGAACTCCGCCACCCGGGTCGTCTCGCGCGGGTCGACAGGAGCTCCCACGTTGCCCGGTCGCATTGCCGGGCCGTCCGGCGCGGCGACGATGAAGGACTCGTCGACGCTGCCGTGGTAGCAGTAGCTGAACACACCGATCTTGGGCCGCCTGGTGACCTGCCGGGCCAGCCGGATCGCCCAGCGGTTGGCGTCGGTGGCGGTCAGCGTGAAGCTCCAGCGGGCCGCGCCGAAGCGCCGGGCGAGTTCGGCCGCGACCCACGCCGCGTCCGTGGTGGGCAGCATGGTGGTCGCCCCGCCGAATTCGGCGTACCGGCGGGCCACCGCCTCCTGGACCGCCGCGGGCGAGTGCCCGGCCATCGCGCCGGTGTCACCGAGGCAGAAGTCGATGAACTCGTGGCCGTCGATGTCGGTGAGCCGGGCGCCGGAGGCCGTGGCGTGATAGACGGGGAACCCGCCGGACCACATCCGCATCCAGGTCATGGGCACGCCGCCGAGCAGGTGAGTGCCTGTCGCCTCGAAGGCGTCGCGTGAGCCGGCGAAGTTGGCCCGGTACGCCGAACGCTCGCGCTCGATCAGGGTCTTCAGCCGGATTCTGTCGATGATGGCCGCGTCATGGGTCATTCCCGGAGCCTACGCGCGGGATGACGCGGACATGGGGGTGCCCGGCGGCGCAGGGTTCCGCCGGGCACCGGGCCGATGATCTGATCGACCTGTTCCTACCTAGGGGAACGACGCGGATACGCAAACGGATCGAAAAGGACTGCCTCACGTAAGCATTTCGTCACAATCAGGGATCTCCGTAGACCTTGCTGTAGTCCACCGTCAGCCAGTGCTCGGGGGCCATCCTGAACACGACCTGGCCGCCGGTGGGAACGGCCGCGACGTAGGCGTCGCCGCCATCCAGGCCCAGATAGCGCCGCGCCAGGTCCAGCCGCTCGTCGTGGCTGGCCTCCTCGACCGTCACCGGGCCCTCGACGGTGACGTACTTGTAGGGCGGGCTCTCATCCTGAGCGCACAGGCTGAACCGGCCCGCCACCCGGATGGCCGCCGCCTTGCGGGTGCCGGCTCCGGTGATCACGTTCACCGGGCCGCCGGGCTGATAGGAGTACCAGACCGGGACGGCAAGCGGGCCGACGCCACTCTCCGAGGCTACGCAGAGCACCCCGACGTGCACTCCGGCGAGGAACTGCTCGCGTTCTTCGCGGGTCATGGTCGCTGACATCGCATCTCCCGTTTCGCTCGGCCGACGGTGGTCAGTCGCAGTCTCCCATCTGCCTGCCGCGTGCCAGACTTCAGCCAGGGAACCCGTTCGAAGGGATGCTTCATGATCGAGCCTTACCAGGCGGTGGGCCTGGTGCCCACGATGCGCGGCGTCCGCCACCGCTACGAGATCGGTGTGAACATCGAGCACATCTCGCACCTGATCAAGGCCGCGTCGTGGCTGTCCAGCCTGGACCTGCCGGTGCGCCTGATCGCGATCCCGGAGGGCGCCCTGCAGGGGTTCAACGACGAGGTCCTCGACCTGGACCACGAGGAATTCGCGCGGGAGTGCGCCATCGACATTCCCGGACCCGAGACCGACGCGCTCGGGGCGCTGGCCGGCCAGTGGAACGCCTACCTGATGGCCCAGGCGAAGGCCAGGCACCCGGAATTTCCTGGCCGCTTCTTCAACATCGGATTCGCCCTGAGCCCGGCGGGCGAGGTCATCCTGCGGCACTACAAGCTGGTACCGCTGCTTCCGGTCGAGCACTCAGTGACGCCGCACAACGTGTGGGACAAGTGGATCGAGCTGTACGGCCGCAACCTCGACGCCTTCTACCCGGTGGCCGATACCGAGATCGGCCGGCTCGGGTTCCTGATGGCCAACGAGGGCTCGTACCCGGAGAACGCCCGTGGCCTGGCCATGAACGGCGCCGAGGTGGTGTACCGCGGCCCGTACCCGCACCCGCACGTCGGCAACGGCCTGTTCGAGATCCAGAACCGCGCGCGGGCGCTGGACAACAACTTCTACCTCATCGCGTGCAACGTCGGCACGTACTACCTGCACACCGATTCCGACGTGCCGATCGACACCTTCGGCGGCGGTTCGGCCGTGATCGACTACAAGGGCCAGGTCGTCGGCCGCCATGACTACAGCGCGGGATCCTCCTGGGTGGCAGGCACCGTCGACATCGAGGCGCTCCGCAGGTTCCGGGCCAGCGCGCAATGGGACAACTGGATCAAGGACCTCACCACCGAGCAGTACCAGCTCATCTACGAAGAGCCGATCTACCCGAAGAACCTCTACCTGGACCGCGCCCCGTACAAGCACGCCGAATACCGGCGCGAGGTCATCGACAAGCAGATCGAGCTCATGCACGAGCGCGACGTCTGGCGCCGCCCGGACAAGGGGTGAGGCTTGGCCTGAAAAGGCCTCACCGGCCCGGTGGGTAGGATTGGGCCAGTACCGCACCGGTAGCGGCCTCCGTCATCCGTGTTCAGCATGCTCAGGAGGCTTGCCATGTCGTCCGTCCAGGTGCGGCCGTTCCGCCGCAACGATCGAGACCAGCTCACCAAGCTCGTCAACGCCCACGCCAACGCCGTCGTGCCGGGTATGAGCGTGTCGGTGAACACCGTCGTGAGCTCGCTAGAGCGGAGGCCCGACGAGTTCATCGTGGATCCGTGGGTGGCCGAGCGGGTCACGTTGGTGGCTGAGCAGCAGAGCCGCGTCGCCGCGGCGGCGCACCTGCTCAGGTACTTCCCCGACGAGCGATCCGGGCTGGCCGCGCGGGACGCCGGTGAGATCAGCTGGCTGCTCTACCGGGCGGTGACCCCGGCGGGCAACCCCTGCTGGCCCGACGCGGCACCGGCCGCCCGGGAGTTGATCACCGCCTGCATCGCCCAGCTTGAGGCTTGGGATGTCACCCGCCAGGACGCGGGCGGAGAACTACCCGTCCACGGGGTCTACGGGGTTCCGGAGCAGTGGCCGCACATCCGGGCGCTCTACCAGGAGGCCGGGTTCAGCCACATCGGCCACACGGAGATCGTCTACCTGGCCCGGATCGACGACCTGCCCCGTCCGGCCAGCCCGCCGCTCGCGGAGCTGTCGGTGCGACGGTCGGTCGGGATTAACGGCTGCCGGCTGTCGGCTGTGCTCGACCAGGAGGTGATCGGCTACATCGAGGTGGAGACGTTCGACGACGGAGAGCGGCAGTCCAGGAACGCCGGATGGGCCGACGTCGGGAACCTCCACGTCACCGAGCCGTACCGGCGCCGGGGCGTCGGGTCCTGGCTGCTCGGGCAGGCCACCGACTGGCTGCGCCTGGCCCACGTCGACCGGCTGCTGGACTACGCCTGGCTCGAGGGCACCGATCCCGGCGGGCAGAGTTACGAGGACTACCGTGCCTTCCTGCCCGCCGTCGGCTTCCGCGAGCTCACGCGCACCCAGCGCGGATGGAGCCGTCCGGCGGCCGGCGCGTCTTAGCCGGTACGACAGAGTGGTGGCCGTGGACCGTGTAGTGGTGTTCGGTACCGCGGGAAGCGGCAAGACCACGCTGGCCAGGGAACTGTCGGCCCGGACCGGGCTGCCTCTGGTGGAGCGGGACGGGCTGGGGGTGCTGGGCTCGGAGGCCTTCCGGGACGCGATCGCCGAACTCGTGAGCCAGCCCCGGTGGATCCTCGACGGCGCGCCCTACTACGTCGAGGATCTGGTCTACCCGGCCACCGACACGGTCATCGTCCTGGACTACGCCAAGCCGGTGGTGATGTGGCGGGTGCTGCGCCGGACCCTGGCCGTCGAACTGCTGCGCCGACCCGCGGGCGCGCACCGGCCGCAGGGGCTGGCGGCTTTGCGGGACAGCGAGCATGCCGTCTGGTGGGCCTGGACCTCGCACCGCGACCGGCATAGGGAGGGCCTGGCCCTGATGGCCCGCGCCGACCTGGCTAAGGCGGAGATCGTCCGCTTCACTCGCCCGGCCGACGCCCGCCGCTGGCTGAGACGGCTGTAGGCAGCGCGAGCCCACGCGCGACAATGCCACTGCGGACGTGCCACACCTCGTTCATGTAGACCTCGGAGACCCACATGATCAGCTGGCGTGCCCGCACCCATCAACAGTGCGATTTCGCCCCATTACTCACATGTCACACAAAGCAGGGTAAGTCTGGAACACGCCGGAGCCGTGCGCCCTCAACGACGCCGGAACACCATGTTGGGTTCCAAAACAGGCACCCCTTTGACCATCAAATGCAGGTCATCAAGGACTTTCTATTCGCGTTTCTCGCGGACACAGTATCCCTCGCCGCCAGATCACATAGAGCCGTCCGGCCCGTGGCGGGCAAACGTGTCGCGATAGCAGCAATGATGGCAAATATAGGCTTATAGCAAGGATCTGCGGGCCGCCTGGTCTTCGAAGCTGGCCTCCGCATTGAACTCGGCCAGGCGATGCTTCCATCGTCGTCCCGGAACCCGGTCCTCGATCTCGGCGCGGACTGCCTCTAGCGCTGGATGGCGGTGAAGGTAACGACCGGTGACCTGGTGGCATGCGGTAGCCAGCGCTGAATACAGGGTGTAGCGGCCGTTGACCGGATCGTCGGTACGTATCGGGGAGCGATCCCAGACAGCTTCGTCCGCTAGAAGAGCGCCCGCGATTTGCAGGATCCGCGCAGTCTCCCCGGCGGGTGCTGCGTTTGCCGCGATCGCTGATGTCAGCACGGCCTTGACGTCCTCGAAGCTGGCCTCCGCATTGAACTCGGCCAGGCGCTGCTTCCATCGTCGTCCCGGAACTCGGTCCTCGATCTCGGCGCGGACTGCGTCAAGGGCTGGATGGCGGTGAGAGTAACGACCGGTGACCTGGTGGCATGCGGTAGCCAGCGCTGAATACAGGGTGTAGCGGCCGTTGTGACCAGCCACCCGGCGACCACCCCGGCCTGGTCAAGGTTAGCGTCCCCGAAGCCCCCCGGCTCCTCCGCCTGGCCGCCGCGCCGATGAGCCGCGCCGCCCGCGGCCTCGGCTACGCCTGGTCACGATGGCGACGACGCCACCAGGCCCGCGCCAGGCCCGCGCCCGATGGCACCACTACGACGCCCTGCTCCAAGCCACCCGCGTCACATGACCATCGCCGGAAGAAAGGGGGACGTCATGTAACAAACCAGGACTGTAATACTGGGGACGGCTCCGACGCGGCCCCTGCCTGGTAATTTCCTGCTGCGGAATCCCTTAATTACAGTTTCAATTCGGTACATATGGCAGGATAATTCTTATTGATTTTCATAATTTCCATAAAAGTGCTATCTTGGCATTAAGGGCAGATTCTCTGCTCTATGAAACTCCGTCAGGAGTGAGAAAAATGCGAAAGATGATAATTGCTGCCGCCACCGCGTTGTTCATCGGTGGGGCAGGGGTAATGACCTTCGCGGTACCGGCGTTTGCGGCCACGGCCGCGACACCCCGGTGACGGTGGAGATCACTCGGGGGCGCGCTGAGCATCAGTGTGCCCGCTGCGGCGGACCTCGGAACGACGGCTGCCAGCCCAAGCGCCCAGACCGTCCATGGCTCGCTCGGTCCCGTCGTGGTGAGCGACCTCCGGGCGGGCATCCTCGGATGGGTCGCCACCGCCGGCTCGACGAGCTTCACCGGGCCCGCCGGTCCGACTATCTCAGCCGCCACGATGACCTACACGCCCGGAACGGCAGTCGTAGTCGGGATAGCCACCGTGACCCCCATCAGCCTGACTGCCATGACCACGCCAGGTACGGTGCAAACCGCCACGGCTGTGATCGGGGTTAACACGGCCACATGGAATCCGTCCATCGGGGTCTTGATCCCGGCCGGCGCGGTGGCCGGCACCTACAGCGCCACGATCACCCACTCGGTGTCGTAGGCATGGAGAGTTCGAAGCGACCGGTGATTCCGGTCCATCGAGGCCGCCCGGTATGGGCGCTGGTGATCGTGGCTGCGGCCACGGTCATCGGCGCCGTCATCGGCCCCCTCTCACCAGTGGCCAGTGCGGCAGGGTCCGCCCCGACCACGGCCGTCCAGCACGCGGGCACCGCGCGATCGGCCAGCCCGCACTCAGTGAGCGCTCCCATTACCGGCCCGGGCAGCGTTGGAGTGCGCCTGCTCGACGTGCCGGCCGACGCGGTGACCAACCCGCGGGCCCGCGCTTACATCGTGGACAACCTGGCGCCAGGCACGACCATCCACCGGCGCATCGAGGTGTCCAACACCACCACATCCGCACAGCACATAGCCGTCTACTCGGCCGCGGCCGCCATCACCGGCGGTTCCTTCGTAGGTGCCGCGGGACACACCGCCAACGACCTGTCCACCTGGACAACGGTGAGCCAGCCCACCCTGGACGTCGCCGCAGGCGCCACCGCCGTGGATACCGTCACCGTCGCCATCCCGTCTACGGCAAGCCCCGGTGAACGATACGCGGTGGTATGGGCCTCGGTCAGCAACGCCGGGGACGGGGGCAATATCGACCTGGTCAATCGCGTCGGTATCCGGATGTACGTCTACGTCGGCGGCACCAACCCGGCCACCAGTTTCACCGTGGACACCCTGACCGGCCAGCGAAATTCTGGAGGCCACCCGCTCGTGCGGGCGGTGGTACACAACACCGGCGGGCGCGCGGTGGACTTCTCCGGCACCCTGACGCTGTCGGCGGTGACCGGCGGACTCACGGGCGGCCCTTATCCGGCTCAGCTGGGTACCAGCCTGGCACCCGGGCAGTCCGAACCGGTGTGGTTCGTGCTGACCGACCAGGTGGGCGACGGCCCCTGGAACGCCACGGTCACATTGCGCAGCGGGCTGAACCAGCAGACCTTCCGGGCGCAGATCACCTTCCCGCACGCCCCGGGGACCGGCCCAGCAGGCGCTGCCCACCCCGCCAGCAGCGGTATCGGCGTCGACACAGTCCTGACCAGCGCGATCCTGATCCTGCTGGTAGCGACCCTGGCCGCCCTGGTCATCATCACCTACCGCCGGCGCAGGCATCACAAGAACGCCTAGGCGCTCATCAGGGACGACAATGTCAACGGCTCGTGCCGGCCAGGGCGGCGGGGTGGGTGGGGTGCGGTGGCAGTCAGCTGCCGATGTAGCTCATGACGTGCTTGATGCGGGTGTAGTCCTCGAAGCCGTACATGGACAGGTCCTTGCCGTAGCCGGAGTGCTTGAACCCGCCGTGCGGCATCTCGGCCACGATCGGGATGTGGGTGTTGATCCACACCGCGCCGAAGTCCAGGCGCTTGGCCATCCGCATGGCACGGCCGTGGTCCTTGGTCCACACGCTGGAGGCCAGGCCGTACTGGACGCCGTTGGCCCAGCGGACCGCCTCCTCCTCGTCGCTGAACCGCTGGATCGTGATGACCGGGCCGAAGATCTCGTCCTGGATCATCTCGTCGTCCTGGTGCAGGCCGGCCACGACGGTGGGGGCGTACAGGTAGCCGCGCTCCCCCACCCGGTGCCCGCCGGCCACCAGCTCGGAGTGCGCGGGCCGGCGCTCGACGAAGCCCTCGACGCGCTCGAGCTGGTTCGGGTTGTTCAGCGGGCCGAAGTAGGCGTCGGGCACGTCCAGCCCGCCGGTCGTCGTGCTGTTGGCCTGCTCGCCGAGGGCCGCGGTCAGGTCGGCCGCGATGCCGGGGCCGGCCAGCACGCGGGTCGCCGCGGTGCAGTCCTGCCCGGCGTTGAAATAGCCGGCGCCGGCGATGCCCTCGGCCGCGGCCTCGATGTCCGCGTCGTCGAAGACCACCACGGGCGCCTTGCCGCCGAGCTCGAGGTGAACCCGCTTGAGGTCGTCGGCGGCCGCCTTGGCGACCTCCATGCCGGCCCGTACCGAGCCGGTGATCGACACCATGGCGGGGGTCTTGTGCGCGATCAGCTCCCGGCCGGTGTCACGGTCACCGCAGATCACGTTGAATACGCCCGGCGGCAGGAACTCCGCAGCGATCTCCGCCAGCAGCACCGTGGAAACCGGGGTGGTGTCGGACGGCTTGAGCACGACGGTGTTGCCCGCGGCGATGGCGGGCGCGAACTTCCAGACCGCCATCATCATCGGGTAGTTCCAGGGGGTCACCTGGGCGCATACGCCGATCGGCTCACGCCGGATCATGGAGGTGTGGTCCCGCATGTACTCACCCGCGCTCAGACCCCCCAGCACCCGGGCCGCGCCGGCGAAGAACCTGACCTGGTCGACCGAGGGCGGGATCTCCTCGAACCTGGTCAGGGCGACTGGCTTGCCGGTGTTGCGGGTCTCGGCCTCGACGATCTCATCGGCGCGCTTCTCCATCGCGTCCGCGAACCTGAACAGGGCCAGGCTGCGCTCGGACGGCGTGGTGTCACGCCACCCCTCGAACGCGTTCGCCGCGGCCTGCATGGCGGCATCGACGTCCTGGCGGCCGGATACCGGTGCGTGGGCGTAGACCTCGCCGGTACTGGGGTCGATCACGTCGCTGGTGCGCCCGTCGCTGGCGTCGGTGAACTTGCCATTCACGAAGTTCTGCAGCGTGCGGTCCGTCATCTCGGCCCTCCTCCTTGTGAACCCGTAAGACCCCGGAATACGAGCTTCGCAGGGCTGGACTATCTTCACAAGTGAATCAGTTGCTATCTTTAGATATGCCTACGAAATCAGTTGACTCATAGGCGGACATTCACCGTGTCCCGGAGAAGGAGGCGACCGCATGGCGCGCAGCCCGAGGGCGCTCCCGACCCAAAGTGGTGGTGTCGTACCTGACGATATCTCCAAGGGGATCATCGAGCAGCTGCAGGCAGACGGCAGGAAGTCCTACGCCTCGATCGGCAAGGCGGTGGGCCTGTCCGAGGCGGCCGTCCGGCAGCGGGTGCAGCGCCTGCAAGACACCGGCGTCATGCAGATCGTCGCGGTCACCGATCCGCTGACCCTGGGCTTCCGGCGTCAGGCCATGATCGCCATCAAGACCGACGGTGACCTGGAGAAGGTGGCGGCCCAGCTGGCGGATATGGACGAGATCGACTACGTGGTCATCACCGCCGGGTCGTTCGACGTGCTGGCCGAGGTCGTGTGCGAGGACGACGACCACCTGCTTGAGATCCTGGGCCGGGTCCGCGCGGTTCCGTGCGTCACGAGCACCGAGACGTTCGTCTACCTCAAGCTCCGCAAGCAAACCTACTCATGGGGAACGAGATGACATCCTCCTTCGACGCCATCGAGCACGCCCAGGAAGCGGCCAAGCGCAACCTGTGGCTGCACTTCACCCGGATGTCCTCCTACAAGGACAGCGACGTCCCGGTGATCGTGCGCGGCTCGGGCGCCTACGTCTTCGACCAGCAGGGCCGGCGCTACCTGGACGGGCTGTCCGGCCTGTTCGTGAGCCAGGTCGGCCACGGCCGCCAGGAGATCGCCGACGCGGGGGCGCGCCAAGCGGCGGAGCTCGCGTACTTCCCGCTGTGGTCCTACGCCCACCCCAAGGCCATCGAGCTGGCCCAGCGGCTGGCCGAGCTTGCTCCGGGTGACCTGAACCGTGTTTTCTTCACCACCAGCGGCTCGGAGGCCGTCGAGTCGGCGTGGAAGCTGGCCAAGCAGTACTTCAAGCTGACCGGGCAGCCCGGCCGGTACAAGGTGATCAGCCGCGACATCGCCTACCACGGCACGTCGATGGGCGCGCTGGCCGTCACCGGGCTGGCCGACATCAAGCACCCGTTCGAGCCGCTGCTGCCCGGCGGCGTCAGGGTCCCTAACACCAACTTCTACCGCGCTCCGGACTTCCTGGCGGGCGATGAGGCGGACTTCGGGCGGTGGGCCGCGGACGAGATCGAGCGGGCCATCCTGCGCGAGGGCCCGGAGTCGGTGGCGGCGGTCTACCTCGAGCCGGTGCAGAACTCCGGCGGCTGCTTCCCGCCGCCGCCCGGCTACTTCGAGCGGGTCAGGGACATCTGCGACCGGCACGGCGTGCTGCTGGTCTCGGACGAGGTGATCTGCGCGTTCGGCAGGCTGGGCTACTATTTCGGCGCCCAGCGGTACGGATACCAGCCGGACATCATTACCTTCGCCAAGGGCGTCACGTCCGGCTACGCGCCGATGGGCGGGATGCTCGTCAGCGACAGGCTGATCGAGCCGTTCTCCGAGGGAACCGCGACGTTCCTGCACGGCATCACGTTCGCCGGACACCCGGTGTCATGCGCGGTGGCCCTGGCCAACCTGGACATCTTCGAGAAGGAAGACCTGCTCGGGAACGTCCGCGCCAACGAGGCCGCGTTCCGCGCCACCCTGGAGAAGCTCTACGACCTGCCGATCGTCGGGGACGTCCGCGGCGCGGGGTACTTCTACGGCATCGAGATGGTCAAGGACAAGGTCACCCGCGAGACGTTCACCGGCGAGGAGTCCGAGCGGCTGCTGCGCGGGTTCCTGTCCCAGGCGCTGTTCGAGGCGGGGCTGGTGTGCCGCGCCGACGACCGGGGCGACCCGGTCATCCAGCTCGCTCCGCCGCTCATCTGCGGGCAGGAGCACTTCGACGAGATCGAGCGCATCCTGCGCGCGGTACTCACCGAAGCCTGGACGCGCATCTGATCTCTCAGGTAACAGAGTTCACCGGCTAGCGGAACCTGTCACTCCGCGGCGCCATCTGGCGTTCACACGTCCACGTTACGTTTCCGTTATGCCGGCCAGCTGTATTGATCCGGGGGGACGAGGGCTCTCTCCCGGGGGGACCCATCCCCCCGGACCCCCCTTGGGAACCCCCCGCGAACGGGGGGGCTGCCCGCCCCCCCGTGCCCCCCTGGCCATGTCGCGCCGTCAGGTGCTCGCCGCCGCCGGGGGTACCGGACTGCTCGCGGCGACGGCCGCTCCGGCCAAGGCCGCGACGAGGACGCGCAAGGCCCGCGCCGGGGCCAACGGCGAGGCCGGCACCCCCGAGCAGATCCACCTCACCTGGGGTGACAATCCCGCGACCAGCGTCGTGGTCTCCTGGGCCTCACCCGGCCCGGCGACCAGGCCGCGGGTCCGGCTCGGGCAGCGGGTCATCCCGGCCGAGCCCCGGCAGTACACCGACGGGCTCAACGGCGAGACGGTGTGGACCTACCACGCGCGGGTCGGCGGGCTGCGGCCCGGCG
>CAVPLC010000003.1:0-82432 GCA_963705835.1 uncultured Actinomycetes bacterium | reverse complement strand
GATCGGGCTGCGGTGGAACTCCGGCGCCACCGGGGAACTGCTCATCGAGCGCTACCAGCACCAGCCCCGCACCAGCCCCGCCGCCGTGCACCTGGCCCGCCAGCTCGGACCCTCCATGAACAACAAAGACCTGGCCGCCGCGCTCGACGCGGCCGGCCACCGCACCGCCCACGACCGCCCCTTCGACCTTGACGCCGCCGGCAACCTGCGCACCTACCACAAGATCGGCTACCCCCCGCAAACCGCCGACGGCGAGCTCACCGTCACCCAGGCTGCCACCCGCCTCGGCGTGTCCGTCCAGACCATCAAGTACTGGATCGATCACCGCTACCTCACCGCCCGCCGCGGACCCGCCGGACGCTACGCCATCCCCTTCGGCCCCGATGTCGAGGCCGCCTGCCGCCAGCGCGCAACCAGCTCCTTCCACCAGCACAAAGACATCCAGACCGGGCCACGCCGCGACGGCGAGCACAGCGTCCCCCAAACCGCCGCCCGGCTCGGCATCAAGCCACCCCGCATCTACGCCTGGATCAAGGAAGGCATCCTGCCAGCCCGTCGCGGACCAGGAGCCCGCCTGTGGATCACCCTGACACCCCAAACCGAGGCCACCTGCCGCAACCGCCTCACCACGGCCAGCCCAGCAAAACCATCCAACGCCTGAACCGGAGGGCACTATGAAGCAAGCTTCCCCGGGTTCCGGCTGCTCCAGGCGCCAGCCCTCGGCCTGTTTACACCGGTGATGATGCCGGCACAACGGCGCGAGGTTACAGGGACAGGTGGGCCCGCCGTGCTCCCAGGGCTGGGTGTGGTCCAGGTCGCAGCGGGCCGCGGGCTGCCCGCACCCCGGCGCGGTGCATCGGGTGTTGCGGGCGCGAACCAGGTGCTGCAGGAGCCGTCCGGGCCGGTAGCGGCCCTCGGCCCGGGCGTGGTCGCAGGGGCCGCGGATGATCCTGGTCCAGTTGAAAGTAAGAGAGCGCAGCGACGCGGCGGCCTGCGGCCCGGCGAGCCAGGGCAGCGGGCCAGGGAGGCAGGCGTGGGCGGCGGCGGTGCCGTCGGGGGCCACCGCGGTCAGGCACCAGCGCGTGCGGGGGTGGCGGGCCGCGGCGGCGGCCAGGTCCCGGGCGGTATCGGGATCGAGCAGGCCGTACCCGGTGACCTCGCCGGGGGTCTCGGAGTCCCCGGTCGCGGTAGCCAGCGGGACGGTGAGGTTGACCAGCGCCGCGACGGCCGGGCCGGGATCCGGGGCGGCGCGGCCGCCGGGACCGGTGCCGCCCGGCCGGCCGGGCTGCGGGCCGGGGCCGCCGTTCCCGCCCGGGCCGCCGTTGCCGCCCGGGCCGCCGTTGCCGCCCGGGCCGCCGTTGCCGCCCGGGCCGCCGCCATCGGTCCCGTCCGGCGGGCCGCTGGGGTCGCTGGGGTCGCTGGTGCCGGTGGTGCCGGTAGTACTGTCCTGCGGGGCGCCGGTCCCCTCCGGGGAGGCGGGGCTGCCGTCCGGCACGGCCAGGGTGGTGCGGGCGTCGCGTTCTTGCAGCAAATCGAGGTAGGCGCGGACGCGGAGCTCTTGCAGAGTGCCGGGCAGGCCGGCGGCGCGCAGGTCCAGGGCGCGCTGTTCCACATGCTGCCAGGAGGCGAGGATCTCGTCCGGGGGGAGTTCGCGGGCGACCATGCCGGCGTTGCCGGAGTCTTCCCGGAACCGGCGCACGTGGGCGTCTTGGCGGGCGGCCTGCTTGCGCTTGCGGGCGGCCTCGGGGTCCAGCTTGAGGATCAGGCGGTGGGCGTAGGAGCGGAGCCGGCCGAAGGTCATCGGCCCGGCCTTGTCGGCGAGCTCCTCATCGGCGCGGGCCGCGTCGGCCGCCGACAACACGCTGGTCTCGTCCTCGATGATCCGGACGTGCACCGGGTGGATGATCCCCGCGGCCAGGGCGGCGAAGGTGCGGGGCAGCCGGTTCGCGACGGCCTCGGCGTAGGCGATCTGACCGGCGGCGGACTGCCAGGTCAAGTGCAGCTCATCGGCCAGCTCGTCGGCGGCGAACTCACAGGATTGGGTGGACCGGCCCCGGCCGGCAGGCTCGGCCGGGCGGCGGGCGGCGAACTCCCGCATCGCGGCCAGCTGGGTCCAGGCGATCCGGGACTCCAGCCGACGGGTCGCGGAGATGACGCCCATCAGCTGGTCATCGGACAGCGCGGCCAGGCCTTCGCCCTCGTCGCCGGTCAGGGCATGGACCACCGAGGCCAGCATCGGGCCAGGGGGCATCGCGTCGGACCGGCCGTGCTGGGCGAACCGCGCCACGTCCAGGTTCTCCGACGGTAGGCACACGAACAGGCCCTGGACCGGGCCCTCGCCGTCGTCCTCGCCGTCGCCGGGCCTGCTCCCCGGGGCCGCAGGAGGCACGGAGCCGTCGGGCTCCTGGCCGTCGGCTGGGCTGGGGAACGGGTCCTGGGGCATGCACCACCGTCCGTTCGGAAGAAATCCTTGAAAACACCCCGTACAAGCGATTATACCATTAAAGAATCAGATGAGGACTATATTACGAACACTTTTTCCCAGATTTTTGAGCGTGGGGCGAGTCGGGACTGGGCGGGGGCTTCGGCGCTTGGTGCGGTCCGGCAGGTCAGGCCGGGGGCTTCGGCGGCTGAGGGCGGTCCGGGGCAGGTCAGGCCGGTCGTGATCGCGGCCGTGGGGGGCAGGACTGGGGGCAGCCGGGGCGGGCCGGGCGCGGCGAACGTGTCGTCCCGGGACTGGGCCGGGTGGTAGCGATCGGAAAGTTCCGCGTCAGGAGAATCGGGCGATGGCACGCATCTTGTTCATCGCGTCCAGGGCGGCGACCTTGTAGGCCTCGGCCAGGGTCGGGTAGTTGAACACCGCGTCGACCAGGTAGTCGACGGTGCCGCCGCAGCCCATGACGGCCTGGCCGATGTGGATGAGCTCGGTGGCGCCGGTGCCGAACACGTGCACGCCGAGCAGCCGGTGATCATCCAGGCAGACCAGGAGCTTCAGCACGCCGTAGGAGTCACCGATGATCTGCCCGCGGGCCAGCTCGCGGTAGCGGGATATGCCCGCCTCGAAGGGAACGTTGTCGCGGGTGAGCTCTTCCTCGGTGCGGCCCACGAAGCTGATCTCCGGGATGGTATAGATGCCGATCGGCTGGATGTTGCTCAGCCCGTGCAGCGGCTCGCCGCAGGCGTGGTGCGCGGCGATCCGGCCCTGTTCCATCGAGGTCGCAGCCAGCGCCGGGAAGCCGATCACGTCGCCGACCGCGTAGATGTGCGGCACTTCGGTGCGGAAGACCTCGTCGACCACGATCCGGCCGCGCTTGTCGGCGGTCAGGCCCGCCTTGGCGAGGTCAAGTTCCTCGGTCTGCCCCTGACGGCCCGCCGAGTACATGACGGTGTCGGCGGGCAGCTTCTTGCCGCTCAGCAGGGTGGCGATGGCGCCCTCGGGACGCGCCTCGACCGAGGACACGGTCTCGCCGAACCTGAACGTGACGGCGAGGTCGCGCAGGTGGTACTTGAGCGCCTCGACGACCTCGACGTCGCAGAACTCCAGCATCCGGTCGCGCTGCTCGACCACGGTGACCTTGGTGCCCAGCGCCGCGAACATGGACGCGTACTCGATGCCGATCACCCCGGCGCCCGCGACGACCATCGAGCGCGGCACGCGTTCCAGGTGAACGATCCCGTCGGAGTCGAGCACGGTACGCTCGTCGAACTCGACGCTGGCCGGCCGGGCGGGCCGGGTGCCGGTGGCGATCACGATCTTGTCCGCGCTGGCCTGGCGGAGCCGGCCGTCGCCGCCGTCGACCTCCACCGTGTGCGGGTCGATGAAGGTGGCGGTGCCGGTCATGACCGCGACCCGGTTGCGGGACAGCTGGCTGCGCACCACGTCCATCTCGCGGCCGACCACGTGGGTGGTGCGCGCGGCCAGGTCGGCGATGGTGATCTCGTCCTTGACCCGGTAGCTCTGGCCGTACATCTCCCGCTGGCTCAGGCCGGTGAGGTACATGATGGTCTCGCGCATGGTCTTGGACGGGATCGTGCCCGTGTTCAGGCAGACACCGCCGATCATGTCCTTGCGCTCGACGATCGCGACCCGGCGCTCGAGCTTGGCCGCGGCGATGGCCGCCTTCTGCCCGCCGGGCCCGGAGCCGATTACCAGCACGTCGTAGTCGTACACATGATCCAGTGTGACCACTGCCGGTTGCCTTTTGAAGCCCTGGCCTCGATATCATGCGTCAGGGTTCGATGGCGCGTACCGGGGTGACCACCGGGCGGCCGCCGGGATCGGTGCCGACCGTGACGTGGGCGGCGTAGACCCGGGCGATCAGGTCCTCGGTGAGGACCGCGGCCGCGGCCCCGGCCGCCTCGATCCGCCCGGCGTGCAGCAGCACGAGCTCGCCGGCGTACTGGCCCGCCTGCGTGAGGTCGTGCAGCGTGGACAGTACGGTCACGCCGCGGCTGCGGCGCAGGTCGTCGACCAGCTCGAGCACCTGCTGCTGGTGCCCGATGTCCAGGTCGCTGGTGGGCTCGTCGAGCAGCAGCACGCCGGGCTCCTGGGCCAGCGCGCGGGCCAGCACCGCGCGCTGGCGCTCGCCGCCGGACAGGCTGCCCAGCCGCCGGTCCGCGAAGCGGGCCACGTCCAGCCGTTCGGCCGCCGCGGCGGCGGTCCCGCGGTCGTGACGGCTCGGGGAGCCGAGGTAGCCCAGGTGCGGGGTGCGGCCCAGCAGCACGTACTCCCGCACCGTCATGTCGGGCGGCAGCACCGGGGCCTGCGGCACGTAGGCGATGAGCCGGGCGCGGCGGCGGCCGCGCAGCGCCCCGATGTCCGCGCCGTCCAGCAGGATCGTGCCGCGGTGCGGCAGCAGCCCGGCCACGGCGCGCAGCAGCGTGGTCTTGCCCGCGCCGTTCGGCCCGATCAGGGCCAGCCAGCCGCCGGAGGCGACCGCGCACGACACCGCGTGCAGCACCGGGACCCGGTCCAGGTCGACGCTCAGCTCGGCTACCTTGATCGCGCTCACGTGCGCACCGCCGCGGTGGAGCGCAGGATCCAGACGAACACCGGGGCGCCGACCAGCGCGGTGACCACGCCGATCGGCAGCTCGGCGGGAGACAGGACGGTGCGGGCCAGGGTGTCGGCCAGCACCAGGAAGCCCGCGCCGGTCAGCAGGGACAGCGGCAGCACCAGCCGGTACGAGGTGCCGGCCAGCCGGCGCACCACGTGCGGCACCACGATCCCGACGAAGCCGATCAGGCCGCTGACCGCCACCGCGCTCGCCGCGGCCAGCGCGCACGCGGCGATCACGATCAGCCGGATCCGTCCCGGGTGCAGGCCGAGCGCGCGCGCCTCCTCATCGCCCACGGACAGCACGTCCAGGTGGCGGCCGTGCAGCAGCACGATGGTGACGCTGACCGCCGCGTAGGGGCCGATCTCCGCGGCCTGCTGCCAGGTCGCGCCGGACAGCGAGCCGAGCAGCCAGGAATAGACCTGCTGCAGGTCCTGGGCCGACCGCTGCAGGATGAACGTCTGCACCCCGGTCAGGAACAGGCCCACGGCCACCCCGGCCAGCAGCAGCGTGGCCGGGCCCGAGCCGCCCGCGGCCCCGGCCAGGTAGGCGATCGCGACCCCGGCCAGGGAGCCGGCGAACGCGGCGACCGGCACGACGCCCGGGCCGGCCCCGAAGGGGCCGTGGCTGCCGCTCAGGTACGCGATGGCCAGCGTGGCGCCCAGCCCGGCCCCGGCCGAGGCGCCGAGCATGCCCGAGTCGACCAGCGGGTTGCGGAACACCCCCTGGTACCCGGCCCCGGCCACGGACAGCAGCCCGCCGACCATGAGCCCCACCACGATCCGCGGCAGCCGGATCTGGAACAGCACCGCGCGGTCCAGCGGGCTCAGGCTGGACGGCAGGTGCACGAGCGGGATGCGGTCGAGCATGGCGGCGGCGGTGGCCAGCGGGTTGAGGTCGGCGGCCCCGACCAGCGCGCTGGCCAGCGTCGCGGCGACCAGGAAGGCCGCCGCGACGCCGAAGGCCCACGCGGCGCGCAGGCGCCGGCCGCTCGTCTTCACGGGCTACCCGGAGGCCTGCTCCACCGCTCGCGCGATCTGGAGGACCAGCTGCGGCAGGCGCGGCCCCCAGCGGGACGCGATGTCGTCGTTCAGCCCGACGACCTCGTGGTCCTTCACCGCGGGGATCGCGGACCAGCCCGGCCGCCTGGCCACCACCGCCGGGGACTGCCCGCCGTCGGCGGCCTGGTTGTCGGCCAGGAAGATGATCCGCGGCTGCGCGGTGACGATGTACTCCTCGGACAGCTCGGGATAGCCGCCGTCCGAGGCCTTGTTCGCGGCGTTGGCGACGTCTTTCAGGCCGAACAGAGACACGATCTGCCCGATGAACGTGGACGAGGTGACCGAGTAGTACGGGTTCGCGGTCAGCTCCCAGTAGTAGGTCAGGCCCGGGTGCGACGCGCCGGCCTGCCTGACCTCGGCGGCGATCTGCGTCTTCATGGCCGCCACGGTCCGCTCGGCCTGCGCCTGGTGGCCGGTGGCCTGGCCGATCTGCTCGATCTGCGCGTAGGCGTCGTTGAGCGTGGCGGCGGGCGGCTCGATCAGCACCGGCACGCCCAGCTTGCCGAGCCCGGAGACCAGGCCGCCCGCGTTCTGGAAGGAGACGACCAGGTCCGGGCGGTACTTGGCGATCGCCTCCAGGTTCGGGGTCAGGCCGCTCAGCTTGGTGACCGGCACCCCGCGCGGGTAGTTCGAGTCCTGGTCGACGGCCACGACCTGGGATCCGGCGCCGACCGCGTACAGGTCCTCGGTCGCGGTCGGCGCGAGCGAGACGATCCGCTCGGGCTTGGCGTTGATCGTCACCCGGCCGTTCGGCGCGGTCAGCGTCACCGGGAACGACGACGCGGCCGCCGGCGTAGTAGGGGCTTGGATGGGGGACGGACTGGTCGCCGAGGCGCAGCCGGCGAGCGCGAGGGCCGCCGCGGCGGCCAGGACAGCCAGGGGTGCGAGTGGATACTTCATGCTGCTTCCTCCCGAAGGGGCGGGAAGGAAGGCGGGCCGCCGGCGGGCCGACCGCGGCCTGCCGGGACGGATCACCCTTCCCACGAGGGTCGATATCGTCCAGCGCGGCAGGAGGCGACCTGGCTTGGGCCTATGAGGCCGTCACAGTTGCGGGACAGCGCCGGAATGGCCTGCTCGGGCTGGCACGAGGAGCAGGCTTCACCGGCTTCGCTACCTGGCACGCTGCCGGGGCGGGCGCGGGATCGCGTCCGGGCCGGCGCCAGTCACCCTAGCACGCAGTGCCCTTTTACACGCAGGGCCCTTTTACACGTAGGGCCCTTTTACTGCCCCTTACTGCGGAGGACCGGCCAGCAGGGTCAGGTTGGCGGTGTGGTGCCCGCCGGACGGGGCGACCCAGGTGACCGCGATCGAGGTGCCCGGGCGGTACTTGGACACGGTCTGCGTGAGGCTGTCGGGCGAGCCGATGGCCTGGCCGTTCACCGCGGTGATGACCGAGCCGGCCGTCATGCCGATGGCCTGGGCGGGGCCGTTGCAGATCACCCCGACGACCAGGGTGCCCGAGCTGACCGGGGCGATGGTCGCGGGCGCGGTCAGGCCGCGGTTGCTGTTGTAGCAGCTCTGGCCGCCGTTGCCGCCGCCCCCGGGGAAGCCGCCGAAGTTGCCGCCGCCCTGCTGGGCCGCCTGATCCGCAGGGTTGGCGTCCGAGCTGCTCGGCGGGATGTAGATGCCCATGAAGGGCGGATAGCCGATGGTGACGGTCGAGCTGGCCTGGCCGGCGGCGATCTGCTGGGCGACCGACAGCGCGGTGTTGATCGGGATCGCGAAGCCGACCGTCGACTGCTGCGCGGAGAAGCCCTCGCCGCCGCCCGCGGTGTCCATGCCGATGACCTCGCCCGCGGAGTTGGCCAGCGGACCGCCGGAGTCGCCGGACACGATGTTCGCGTTCGTCGCGATCATCCCGTGCAGGGTCTCGGAGGTGACCGTGCCGCCCGGGTCGCCCGCGGTGATGGTCTGGTTCAGCGCCGTCACCTGGCCGGCCGCGGGGACGATGGAGTTCTGGCCATTGGCGTTGCCCATGGCCACGACCGAGTCTGCCGGTCTTGACCGCGGACGAGTTGCCGGTCGGGACGGTGCGCAGGCCGGACGCGTTCTGCAGCTGGATCAGGGCCATGTCCCCGGTCACGTCGTAGCCGAGCACCTTGGCGGTGTACGTCTTGCCGTTGCCCATGTCGGTGGCCTTGACCGCCGTCGAGCCCTCGATGACGTGGTTGTTGGTCAGCACCAGGCCGTCGGAGCTGATCACCATGCCGGTGCCCGCGGCCGACTCGCTGTTGTACTGCAGCGTGGTGTCGATGATCACCAGGCCGGGCTGGACCTTGTTCAGGATCGCCTGCTCGCTGGCGCTCGACGAAGATCCGCCGCTGCTCGGCGTGGGCGCCGGGGTGAACGGGCTCACCGGCGTCTGCGGGACGATGGCGCTGCTGCTGGGCTTCGGCGTCGCGGAGTTGCTTGACGCGGGGTGGTACAGGGCCACCACCGTGCCCGCGCCCAGGGCCCCGGCCGCCACCGCCACGGCCAGGTAGCTCAGCACGCCGATGCGGCGCCTGGGCGGCCTGGGCGGCATGGGCGGCGTCTGCATGGTGCCCCAATCGGGCGACTGACCGTACCCGCCGTAGTCCTGCATCTGAATCCATTCGCGCGTGCGGATCGCTTTACTCCAGTGAGCACCATGAAGCTGATAAATAGCTGAATGCCCGCTGCAGATTCTCGCTCGCTACGTCTGGGTGGTGTGCGCGTCGTCCGGGGACGAGCTGCTACCGGGCTGCCGCGGCACGAGCGGCGGCTGCTCGGCCTGCGGCGGGGCGGGGGCCGGGCCGGACCCGGCCCCCTCCCCGGGTTCGTGCTGCTGCTCCTCCACCTGGCCCATCGCGTCCTGCAGGAGGCCGAGGGCAAGCTGTCTGGACAGCCGCGTACGCCGTCGCTTACGTCTCCCCCACATCAGGCCCTCCCCCTGCCTACTGCCTGCGGTCAGCAATCGGCACCGGCCCGGGATGCGGATGATCATTCCGGCGACTACCCGGCATCTCAGTGAAGTTTGGTGACGATCTGTAACAAGAGTACACCTTGGCGGGCTATGTGCAGGGGCGATCACTCACAGAGTCCAGCACGTCACGATTTGCGGGGGCACGCACCCCGGACCGTTCGGAAGAAAATGGGTTTTAGTGACCGGCCAGCCCGGCAAGTTCGGGAACGAAGTACTGGGCGTCGACCGTGCCGACCCCCGAGGCCAGGTCATAGCCGGTCCGGGCGGTGTAGCCGCGGACCGTGCGCAGGTGGCCGCCCTGCATGAACGACACCGCGTTGGAGCCCGCGGTCACGTCCACGATGCCCCGCGCCTTCTGCGCGGACAGCTTGTACAGGGCCGGGTTGATCAGCCCGAGGGAGTGGCCCGCCACCTGGTCGGCCAGCGCGACGATGCCCGCGAACAGCGGGGTGGCCTCGCTGGTCCCGCAGGACGGGGACCAGCCCGCGGGCGCGCCGCCGAAGCTCTGGTAGGTGTCCACCGACCCGTTGCAGGCGGCGCTCATCGAGACGTCCGGCACGCCGCGGCGGTTGCCGACCACGTTCTTCACGCCGTTCTGGTAGGAGGGGCGGGTGAAGATGATGGACCGGCCGCCGCCGCCGGCCAGCGGGTTCGGGCCGGGGCTGCCGTCGGCGAACTCGTTCGCCGCCTGGTTGTACGTGTCGTTCCACACGGTCTGCGTCGTGAGGTTCGGTGTGCAGCTGGGTTCCGCCGACCCCGGTCACCAGCGGGTCGCTGTCCGGCCAGGAGGTCACCGGGACCAGGTAGTACGTCGACTCGTCGAGCCCGACGTCCGCGGTGCCCGCGTCGCCCGAGGCGGCCAGCACCGTGACCCGGTCCCTGGCGGCCTGCTGGTAGGCGCCGCGCAGCGCGCTGACCGACGCCGCGCTGGGGAAGGTCTGCTCGGTGGCGCTGAAGCTCTGGCTGATCACGTCGCCCAGGTGGTGCCCGAGCACGTACTGCTCGGCCGCGACGATCTGCGGGAAGCCGTGCACGCCCTCGGTCTCCGACACCGGGGTCTCGACCAGCAGCAGGTTCGCGCCCGGCGCGATCACGTGCGCCCACTCCACGTCCAGCGTGGTCTCGCCCGCCCAGCCAACCATGTCGGAGTTGCCCGGGTTGTACGCGGGCACCGGGCCCGCGGGGTGGATGATCTGGAACCTCGGCGGGGCGGGCAGGCCGAAGGCCTTGTCGAACACGCTCAGGTCGTTCCTGATGGTCGGGGAGCCGAAGGAGTCGACGATGACGATCGTGGTGCCCTTGCCGGTCACGCCGCGGGCGTACAGCGGCGGCAGGTGATAGGCCTGGCGGATCTGGGCCGGGGTGAAGCAGGCCACCTTGTAGGCCTGCTCGCAGTCGGCCGTGGTGGGCGGGCGCTGCCGCGCGCGGCCGACGTGGATGACGCCCGGCTGGACGATCACGCTGGCCAGCCCTCCGGCCGGCGGCCGGCCCGGGGGGGCACAGGGGACGCGGGGGACGCGGGGGACGCGGCGGACGCGGCCACGAGCGCGCCCACGCCGACCGCCACCGCCGCGAGCCTTGCCATCCGCATGCCACGACTCCCTTCGCCGGCCCGGGTCACCGCCGGCCGGTCCCAACCTTCATAATCGGATCAAAGGCCTACGAATCCAACAGCGGGCTCCACTGACTCGCCTGTAAGGCATACCCGCTGTACGCTAGTCCACCGTCACGTGGCGGGGCGGGCCAGTTCGGCACACTCGGATTGACGGGCGTCACGTTGGGCAGAGGGGAGCAACATGCGCTTCCGGAGTAGCGTGGCCATCGACCTCGGCACGGTCAATACGCTCGTCTGGGTCGCGGGGCGCGGCATCGTGCTCGAAGAGCCTACCGCGATCGCCATCGACACCGGCATCGGCAAGGTCGCCGCGGTGGGCCAGGCCGCGGACGCCCTGGCCGACAAGGAGCCGCAGGACATCCAGGTGATCCACCCGCTGCGGGACGGGGTCATCGCCGACCTGGACGCGGCCGCCGCCATGCTGCACGCGTTCTTGCGCAAGACGCGGCGCTGGGCCAACCCGCTGCGGCCCGACGCCCTGGTGTGCGTGCCCAGCGGGGCCACGCCGGTCGAGCGCCGCTCCATCGTGGCCGCGCTCAGCGTCCGGCGTCCCCGGTACAACGTGCGGCTGATCGACGAGCCGGTCGCCGCGGCGGCCGGGGCCGGGTTCGACCTGACCGGCGGCGCCGGCGGTTTCGTGGTCGACATCGGCGGCGGGACGACCGAGGTCGCGGCGGTCGCGGGCTGGCGGGTGGTCCGGGCCCGGTCGCTGCGCAAGGCGGGCAACGCCATGGACGACGCGATCGTGGCGGCGGTGCGGACCGAGCTCGGCCTGATCATCAGCCAGCGGGCCGCCCGCCTGCTCAAGACGACGCTCGGCGTGACCGGCGGGGCCGAGGGCTGGGCCGAGGCCGTCGGCCTGGACCTCAAGCACCGCACCCCGCGGTCCGAGTACGTGCCGGGCGGGCTGGTGGCCGCCGCGCTCGAGCCCATCGTGGCGGCGATCGCCGCCACCGTGCACGAGATGCTGTCGGAGATCCCGGCCGGGCTGGCCGAGGACGTGGTCCGGGGCAAGATCCGGCTGGCCGGCGGCGGGGCGCTGCTGCCCGGCCTGGCCGGGCGGATCGAGACCGCGGCCGGGATCGGCGCGGTCCTGGTCGAGGACCCGCTGCGGTGCGTGGTCCGCGGCGCGGCCGAGATCCTCGAGCGCAAGAACAAGGCCCCGAACGCCGTGCCCGGGCCTGCGCCAGTTAGTCGCTGGCGCAGGCCCTGCCCCCGCTTAGCCGACCCCCGCTTACTCGAGCGGCTGCCGCGAGATGATCTCGGGCTCGCGCCCGGCCAGCAGCCAGCCCGCGACCGCGGCCACGAGCGGCATGCCGACGAGGATGACCAGCAGGTTCCCGGTCGGGATGTTCTTCAGCGAGCCCAGGCCGTCGAGCTGGTTGTCGGAGGAATAGGCGATGGCGCCGATGTAGGCCACGGCCGTGCCGAGCACCGCGCCGGCCAGGCCCAGCGCCGCGGCGGTGACCGCGGTGATCGTGCGGCGGGTCCAGCTGTCCGCTCCGGTCGCGGTCAGGGTGCGCAGGTCACTGGCTGTTTCGCTGCGGATCAGGCCGATGCTCATGGCCAGGATGCCCAGCGCCAGGCCGATGCCGAACACCGTGGCCCAGTTCAGGATCACCGACGTCGACGGGATGCTGTTCTTGGTCTCGATCGACATGCCGTTGGCCGCCGCGGTCAGCCGGGCGTTGGTGATCTGCGCCGCGGTGAAGTTGTGCGGGGCCTGGACGAGCCAGCCGGAGACCGAGACGCTGCCCTGCAGGCCGAGCGTTTGGATGGCGTGCTCGGTGATCACCGTGTTGGGGGCCGACGTGCCGGACGGCAGGGCACCCTCCTGCTCGATCACCGGGTTGTCCAGGTTGGGGAAGTTGCGGCCGTTGGGGCCGCCTTCGTAGGTGAGCTGCATGCCCGAGATGCCGGACAGGCCTGGCCGCATGGACAGGATGTCGGCGTCGGGGTTGACCTGGGACGCCTTGATCCCGAAGGCGGCCAGCAGCTGCGGGGTGGCGACGTAGATCTGCCCGCTCCACTGGCGGCCGGGCCCGGCGTGCTGGAGCGTTGGCACTGGTCGACTCGAGCTCAACGATGTCGTGCGATCCGAGCGCGGCCGCGATGGCGTCCGCCGTCGCCGTCTGGGACTTCAGGCTGCTGCCGCTCGCCGGTTCCGCCCGGACCGTTGCCCGCCGCCGTTCCTGGGCCGTTGCCGGACGTGTAGACGATGAGCTGGTTGCTGGCGACGTTCGGCCCGGCGTAGTCAAGGACGTTACCGAACCGGCTGGCGGACAGCACGCAGACCAGCACCGCGATCATCACGCCGAGGCTGATGGCGGCCAGCGCCGAGCCGGAGCGGGCCCGGTACCGGCCCAGGTCCCGCAGGGCCAGGCGGGCCGCGATCGGCGTGCGCCGGGCGAACCTGGCCAGCGCGGCCAGGAACGGCCCGGACAGCAGCATCACGGCGACGATCAGGGCCACCAGGCCGCCGACCAGCTCGGGTGCCCCGCCGCCGCCGTTGAGGCTCTTGCCGCAGTACCACAGCGCGACGATCCCGATGATCAGCAGCACGATGCCCGGAACTATCGAGCGGTGCACCTGCTTGGGGGGAGCCGGGCGCCCGGACAGGGCGGCCACGATGGACAGCCGGGCGATGGCGCGGGCCGGCCGCGCGGCCGCGAAGTACGTGGCCAGTACGGCCAGCACCATGGCCGGGACGATCACCACCCAGGGCAGCTGGAACGCGCCGATCACGTGGTGCGAGCTGGCCTGCAGGCTGGGCCGGTAGGCCAGCCAGGCCGCCAGGCCCAGCACGAACCCGACCACCGCGCCGACCACGCCCACCACGACGCCGTTGGTCCGGACGACCAGCCGGACGTTCTTGTCCGTGGCGCCGAGGGCCCCGAGCATCCCGAGCGAGCGCATCCGGCGCTGCGCCAGCACGGTGAAGCCGCCCACCGCGACCAGGGCGATCAGCAGCATGCCGAGCGTGGCCAGGGCGAGCACGATGGTCTCCGGGTTGAGCGGGTTGCTGGCCGCCGCCGACTGCTGGCTCTGGACGTTCGGCCCGATGGTGTCCGGCTGGACGCCGGGCGCGTTGAACAGCACGGTCACCTGGGTCGGCGCGCGCACCTGCCCCGGTTGCACCAGGGCAAACTCGTCCAGCAGGCTCTGCGGGTTCTGCACGATGCCGACGACCTGGCGGGACTGGCCGCCCTGACGCCAGACGTCACCGACCCTCAGGCCCAGGTTGGAGGCCAGCCCGGGGGTCAGCGCCACCTGATTCGGCGCCGTCGGGTAGTGCCCGCTGAGCAGGGATAGCATGGGCCCGCCGAACGCCCCGTTGGGGTTCTGGGCCCGCAGGTCGTAGCCCTGGATCGAGCCGGGCACGGTCAGGGTCTGGTTCTCGATGACGTCGACGGGGCCGAAGCGTTGCTGCAGCCCGGCGATCTGGGACGCCAGCTGCGGGTCGGGCGCGGAGTACGTGGCCTGATCCTGGGCCGTGCCGAACCCCGCGTTGGCCGGCGGCGGGTTGTTGGTAGACACCGCCGCGCCGAGCACGACGGCGCCGACGGCCACGATGATGAGCGCCAGGACCAGGAGCTGCTGGCGCCATTCGCGGCGGAACAGCCGCCAGGCCCAGCGCATCACGGCGCGGCGGGCCGGGCCACCGCCGTTGTCGGGCCTGGCCGGGGCCGGGCTGCGGGTGAGCGTCGCGGTGCTCATGGCGTCCGTCCCAGCAGCGATTCGGGTCCGGCCGGCGTCGCGGTCTGGTCGGTGACCCGCCCGTCCCGCAGGAACACCACCCGGTCCGCCCACGAGGCCAGCTGCGCGTCGTGGGTCACCACGACCGCCGCCATGCCGCGCTTGCACGCGGCGTGGATGAGCCGCATGACCGCCTCGCCGTTCGCGGTGTCCAGCGCGCCGCTGGGCTCGTCGGCCAGCAGCAGCTGGTGCTCGCCGACCACGGCGCGGGCGATCGCCACCCGCTGCCGCTCGCCGCCGGACAGCTGGTCCGGAAAGTGCCAGGCCCGGTCGGCCAGGCCCAGGGACTCCAGGGCGTTCAGGCCCGCCGTGCGGGCCCTGCGGGCGGACACGCCGTCCAGCTCGAGCGGCAGCGCGACGTTCTCGGCCGCGGTCAGCCCGGGCAGCAGGTTGAAGTCCTGGAAGACGAAGCCGATCGACCGGCGGCGCAGCCGCGCCTTGGCGTTGCGGGAGAGCTTGGTCAGCTCCTGCCCGGCCACGACGACCTGGCCGCCGGTCGGGTCCTCCAGGCTGCCGGCGATGGTCAGCAGGGTGGACTTGCCCGAGCCGCTCGGCCCCATGACCGCGACCATGCCGCCGGCGTCGACCGACAGGTCGATGTGGTCCAGCGCGTGGACCTCCGCGGCGCCCTGACCGTAGGTCCGGGACACCTGCCGCATTTCGAGGACGCTCATCGCGATCCCCCCGTTCTGTGTCGTAGTTTCATGACTTGCCCCGTTGGCTGTGGTGATGGCGGGCTGGGCGGATCCGTGGCCGCCCGCTTGATGCGGGCGTCGGCCGAGTCCAGCCAGCGGATGACCGAATCGAGCCGGAACAGCTCGGCGTCCACGACCAGGGCCAGGCTCAGGTCGAACTCGGCCTCGGTTTCCTTGATCCGCGTCCACTGCTGCATGAGCTCGACCAGGTACTTGCGGTGCACCTGGATGATCTCGGCCACGTTGGTCCCCGGCACGCGCAGCGCGACCAGGATCTTCATGACCAGTTCGTCGCGGGGCGGGGAGGACATATCCGACGGGGTGCGCAGCCACCCCGCCAGCTCCTGGCGACCCGTCGCGGTGATCCGGAAGGCCTTGTGCGGGCCTTCGCTGTCGGCGTCGTCGGACTCGACGAGCCTGTCCCGCTCCAGCCGTTGCAGCGTGGTGTAGACCTGGCCGACGTTCAGCGGCCAGACCTCTCCGGTCCGGGCCTCGAACTCCTCGCGCAGCTGCAGGCCGTACTTGGGGCCCTCGCTGAGCAGCGCGAGCAAGGCGTGCCGGACGCTCACGTCGGCTTCTTATCGCGTAGCATACTGAGTATATTGCCGGTCAGGGCGACCCGGTTGCGAGCCGTCTAACCCCCTTCTTCGCTCGTTGGGTAACACCCCGGCGGATCGGCCGGATAGCACCCTTGCGCGTGCTCTCCCGATGTGGTAAACGCGTCCGGTGCCCTCTGCGACCCAGGCGACCAAGCTCGGCCTCAGGCCCGGACAGCGCGTCGCCCTGCATCACCGGCCGCCGGGCTGGGACCTCGCCGACCCGCCGTCCGGCCTGGCCGAGGCGGACCCCGGCGGCCCGGCCGACGTGATCATCGCGTTCTTCGGCGCGGCGCATGAGATCGCCGCGGAACTGCCTGGCCTGGCGCGGCGGATCTACCCGGCCGGGGCCCTGTGGGTCGCGTGGCCGCGCCGGGCGGGCGGTCACCGCAGCGACATCACCGACACCGTCATCCGCGAGCACGCGCTGCCCCTCGGGCTGGTCGACGTCAAGGTCGCCGCCATCGACGACGACTGGTCCGGCCTGCGCCTGGTCTGGCGCGCCGAGAACCGCCGGGGACAAAACATTTAAAAATCAATTATCCGAACGGTCCTGGGTTCGCGCGCACCGCACTCGGGACCAGCGCCCGGGCGTTTTAGCGGGTGCGCGGGGCGGATGACCGCAGTAGCATGACCAGCATGGGTTTTTATTGACGCTGAAAGCCTGCGGTTGGCGGCCTGGCCGTCGCGCTCGCGATCGAACTCGCCGACGAGCTCGTTGACGGGGCCAAGGGCGCGGCGCTGCCGCTGATCCGTCACGACCTGGGGCTGAGCTACGCACAGGTCGGCCTGCTCGCGTCCGTGCCGCTGCTGGCGGGAGGGGCGCTCGAGCTGCCGCTGGGCATCCTGGCGGGCGACGGCCGGCGCCGTCGGCTGGCCGTGCTCGGCGGCGGCATCGTCTTCGTCCTGTCCCTGCTGGCCGTGGCCGGCGCGCGGTCCTTTGCCGTGCTGCTGTGCGCGTTCACCGTGTTCTTCCCGGCCTCGGGCGCGTTCGTGTCGCTGACCCAGGCCGAGCTGATGGACGCCCGGCCGGACCGGCAGGCCGCGATCATGGCCCGCTGGGACCTGGCCGGATCGGCCGGCGCGGTGGCCGGGCCGCTGCTGCTCACCGTGGTGCTGGCCGGCGGGGGCTCCTGGCGGACGGCCTACCTGGTGCTGGCCGCGCTGGCCGGGATCGCGTGGCTGGCGAGCTGCCTGCGCGAGCACGGCCCGCTGGCCCCGCTGGCCCCGCTGACCCCGGCGGTTCCCGGCGAGCCCGGCCGTGATCAGGCCTCGGGCGAACCCGGCGGGTCCTGGACGCAGCGGGCCCGGGACGTTTTCACCGCCCTGCGGGACTGGTCGACGGTGCGCTGGCTGCTCCTGATCGAAGTCGGCGACCTGCTCGTCGACGTGCTCACCGGATTCCTCGCGCTGTACCTGGTGGACGTGGCGCACCTGCGCCCCGAACTGGCCGCGCTGGCCATCGCGATCAGGCTCGGCGCCGGCCTGGCCGGGGACGCGGCGCTCGTCGTCGTGCTGGAGCGGATCGGCGACCTGACCGTGCTGCGGGCCACCGCGGCCGCGGCCGCGGTGCTGTACCCCGCGTTCCTGCTCGTGCCCGGGGTCGTGGGCAAGCTGGTCATCCTGGCCGTGCTGAGCGCGGCCACGGCGCCGTGGTACCCGCTGCTGCAGGCCCGCCTGTACGGGAGCCTGCCCGGGCGGAGTTCGGTCGCGGTGACGCTCAGCAGCGCCGCCGGGCTGGCCGGCGGGCTCGGGCCGCTCGCCGTGGGGTTCGCCGCGGAGCGGTTCGGGCTGTCCTGGGCGCTGGGGGCCCTGGTCGTCGTGCCGGTCGTGGTCCTGGTCGTCGGGTCGGGGATCTTCGGGTCGGGGCGCGGGGCCGGTGAGCAATGAGCTGGGGCGGGGGCACGCACCGGGCACCGTTCGGAATAAAAGGTCCTGAGCGGCATGGGGCGGCGGGAATAGCTGGCCGGGACGCGCGTTGGTGGCTAGAGAAGGGTTTTGCTCTTGACGAGAGCGATTCCTGTGTCCCGCCGCCCACTCGACATCGGTTTGCAGCTCATGAAGGGTTTCCCCGTCCGTTCCTTGCCCGTTGAGAGCCGGGGCGTCATGGCGGCCAAGGCCGTCGCCCGGCGCCAGGCCGAACAGCTGACGCTGGTGCGCCGGCGCGCGCAGCCGACCGCGGTGTACATCACCCGGTTGACCGTCACCGCGGTGGCCGCGTACCTGCTCGCGCTGCAGCTGCCCGGCGCCTCCTCCCGCTCGGTGATCGCCCCGCTGACCGCGCTGCTCGTGGTCCAGGCCACCCTGTTCCACACCATCCGCAGCGCCATCCAGCGCGTCGTCGGGGTCACCGCGGGCGTGCTCGCCGCCGTCGCGGTCTCCGCCTACGTCCCGTTCAGCTGGTACGTGCTCGGCCTGCTCATCGCGGGCACGCTCGCGCTCGGCCTGGTGCTGCGGCTCCGCGAGGACACGCTGGAGGTGCCGATCAGC
Organism: uncultured Actinomycetes bacterium; assembly: GCA_963705835.1. Taxonomy (GTDB): domain Bacteria; phylum Actinomycetota; class Actinomycetes; order Streptosporangiales; family Streptosporangiaceae; genus Palsa-504. The sequence goes on along the minus strand of CAVPLC010000003.1, from coordinate 64,218 downwards.
GCGATGCTGATCTTCGCGGTCGACTCGCACGCGGCCGCGTTCTCGCGCGTCACCGAGACGCTGGTCGGGACGGCGGCCGGGCTGGCCGCCGGGCTGCTGTTCGCCCCGCTCAAGGTGCAGCCCGCCAAGGACGCGATCGGCGACCTGACCCGGCAGATGGCCGATCTGCTGACCGCGATGGCCGAGGGCCTGGCCGAGGCGCCCGACCCGCGGCGCGCGGCCGAGTGGCTGGACCGCACGCGCGCGCTGCGCGGCGAGATCGAGCGGCTGGACGACGCGCTCGGCCAGGCCGAGGAGAGCGTCCGGCTGAACCCCCGGCGGCTCCGCTTCCCCGACCCGGCCGCGGGCCTGCGCGACGGCGTGGACACCCTGGAACGGGCCGCCACCGACCTGCGCGTGCTGGCCCGCTCGGTGGCCGACAGCGCCCGGCTGGACAGCGAGGACAGCCCGGTCAAGGACCCCGAGACCCGGGCCAGGCTGGCCGCCGTCATCGCCGAGCTGGCCGGCGCGGTGCGCGCCTACGGCCAGCTCATCGAGGCCGACCCCGAGCCCGTGGACTTCCCGGCGGCGGTTGATGACGGGGCTTTGGGGTCCGAGCCTCTCGCGGCCGAGCTGTCCGGTCACCTGGAGGAGGCGCACCGCCAGCAGGACCGGCTGGCCGACCTGCTGCGCACCGACCCGGCCGAACGGCCCGACGGATGGCCGTTGCGCGGCGAGATCCTCGCCCACGTCGACCGGCTGCGCAACGAGCTGCAGCCCCGGCGTCCCGCGGAGGAGCCGGAGCGGCCTGCGACCCGGCGGTCCTCGCGGGTGCCGCGCGTGCGGCACCGCTCGGCGGTGCGGCGGGCCCTTGGTCAGGCGCGGCGCGGCGGGCCCTGGTCGGCCCGGCGCAGCATGGGCTCGGCCCGCTCCAGGTCGTCCCACAGGCACTCGACCCACCAGGTGCCGCCCGCCTCTTCGAGCAGCCCGGTCAGGTCGGCCGCGGCGCCGCGGTCGGGCGGGCTCGTGCCGGACAAGACGAGGTCAAAGGGCTCGCGGTCGCGCCCTTCGCTGACCCGCTGGCCGGCCAGGAAGGCGTGAATCTCGCGGACCGTGGCGGCGTCCGGCTGCAGCGGCTCGCTGCCGTGGCCGGGCAGCAGGAGCGGCACCGCGCCGTCCCAGCGGGCCGCGCGGCGCATCGGCGGCCTGGACGGCCACTCGCCGCCCACCCACACCGGCACCCGCGGCCGCTGCACCGGCGTGGGCAGGAACGTCACGTCCTCGACGACCACGTGCTGGCCGCGGTAGGTGACCGGATCGCCTGACCACAGGAGGTTCAGCGCCTCCAGGCCCTCGTCCAGGCGGGCGGCCAGCTCCTTGGGGTCGGTGGTCTCGCCGAAGCTGCCGAACTCGTCTTGTACCGGGGCGCCGAGGCCCACGCCCAGGATCATCCGGCCGCCGGTGAGCCGGTCCAGGGTGGTCACCTCCCGCGCCAGCTTGGACACCCGGCGCCGCGCGAGCGGGGTGATGAGGGTGCCGAGGCGGAGGCGTTCGGTGGCCAGGGCGGCGGCGGTCAGCAGGATCCACGGGTCCGCGATCTTGCGCTTCAGCTCCTTGCGGTGCGTGACGTGGTCCCAGACGAACAGCCCGTCCCAGCCCGCGTCCTCGGCGCGCCGGGCCAGGTCGGCGACGACGCGGGGATCGGCGAAGTCGCCGAAGTTCGGCACGTCGACGGCGAAGCGCATGCTCTCATGCTCGCACGGTCGCCGTGGTTTGCCGCGGGTTCCTGGTTCCATGGTTCTCCGGGGCTAGCCGTGGTGCACGGCCTCCACGTTGTGCCCGTCGGGGTCGCGCAGGAACACGCCGTAGTAGCCGGGGTGATACTCCGGCCACTCCCGCGGTGCGTGCAGCACCTCGACCCCGGCCGCCACCGCGGCCTCGTGCACGGCGTCGACCGCGGCCCGGTCGGGCGCGCGGAACGCGACGTGCAGCTCCCTGGTCTCCTCGCCGGCGGGCGGGCTCAGCCAGAAGGTGGGCACGCCGTCTTGGCCACTTAGGCCGACGACGATGCTGTCGCCGACCGGGAAGCGCATCGCCTCGCGCATCCCGATCGCGGCGAACGTGCGTAGATAGAAGTCGAGCGAGGCCTCGACGTCCTTGGCTTGCAGGCCGATGTGATCCAGCATGGCGGGAGCGTAGCAACCGGCCATGACATTCTCGCGGACCGCGTCGGGCCCCGCATGTCGTGGCAAACTACCTCGGGTGACCGCATTGAAACTGCCCGGTCTGCCGTTCCCGCTGGAGCCCGCCGGGAGCCCGCCGCCCGGCTGCCGGGTGCTGCACGGCGCGCTGATCCTGTCCGCCGCGGCCGGGACCGACCTGTTCGTCGACCCCGGCGATCCCGGGGCGGCCGGGAGCGCCGGGCCCGGGCCCGGCCCGGGCCGGACGCCGGGCGGTTCGTGGGCCTGCCCCCGGCCGGCGATTTCACGCTCGCGGCGCAGGTCAGCGTCGAGTTCGCCAGCATGTACGACGCGGGCGTGCTGCTGCTGCACGCCGCGGAACGCCAGTGGGCCAAGCTCTGCTTCGAGTACTCCCCGCAGCTGCGGCCGACCGCGGTCACGGTCGTGACCAGGGGAACCTCCGACGACTGCAACTCCTTCGAGGTCGAAGGCTCCACGTTGTGGCTGCGGATCACGCGGTCCGGTTCGGCGTGGGCCTTCCACGCCTCCACCGACGGCAGCTGGTGGCGGCTGCTGCGCTACTTCGCGCTCGACGCGTCTGTCGTGCGCGCCGGCTTCCTGGCCCAGTCGCCCACCGGCGAGGGCTGCACCGCGACCTTCGACCACATCTCCTTTCGGCCTGGCGCCCCGAAGAACCTCCGCGACGGCAGCTGAGGGGCGGCGGGGGTGCCCTGTGCCGGGGCCGCTGGGATCCCTGGGGGATTCACCCGGTTAGGCCGAGCCGGCGCCTGGTTCCGACGGCCATGCCACGCCAGTCACGTCAGCCTCAGAGCTTGCACGCTGTCCGGGCCGCAACCACGTCGATGTGGTGGGAGAGGGGGCCCTAGCGCCGCGGTCAGGGCAGCGTGGCCGCGATGTTCGCGGCGTAGATCTCGGCCTGGTTCCCGCTCACGTCCGCGTAGTCGCTGCCCCAGCTGGCCACGATGTCTGTGGGCGTCAGCGTGGACAGGCCGGTAGTGTCACCGGGCCAGACCGCGCTGTTGCCGTAGTCGGTCGAGACCTGGGCCGGAGCGGACAGCCAGCCCCGGGTGACCGAGAAGGCGCGCAGGAACAGCGCGTAACCGGCCGGATTGCTGTAGGAGAGCCAGCTCACGTACGCGATCCCGGGCCCGGCCCCGGTCACCTCCATGATGTGCGGCACGTTGAGCTGGTCCGCCGGCGCCTGGACGGGCGCCGACCAGTTTGTGCCGTGGTCGGTCGAGAAGGACAGCCAGCCGATGTCGTTGGCGGACCCGTCCGGGTTGGTGCCCTGCGTGTCCCAGGTGGCGTAGAGGTTCCCTGCGGCATCGATCCCGATGTCTCCGTCGATCCACCACTCGGAAAGTGACATCGTCCCGGCCTGCGGACCGACCGCCACAGGCGTCGACCAGGTAGCTCCGCCGTCGGTGGAGGAGGTGAAGTAGCTGTACGCCGGGCTCAGCGCGTAGGTCACCGGGTTGGTGACCTGATAGCCCTGGTAGAGCACGTCGATACGGCCATCCGGCTCGACCACGAGCGGCGCGCTGTCCGCCCCGCTGGCCGGGAAGCCGGGGCTGATGTCCGACATCCTGCTCCAGGTCTTGCCGCCGTCGACGGACTTCTGCATCACCACGTTGAGGTCGCCGGTCGCGAACGCGCAGCTGCCGTTGCTGGCGCAGATGTACGTGATCGAGGTACGCTCCGGGCCGTAGTCCCAGGTCACGTACACGGTGCCGTCCGGGCCGACCGCGATGAAGTCACGGTCTCCCCAGTTCTTCGGGTCCGGCGGGATCAGCGAGGATGACTGGGCGAAGCTTGCCCCGTGGTCGAAGGACGCGTCCACCACCGGGTAGTACTGGCCGCCACGCGACAGCATGAACGAGGCGTAGACGGTGCCGTCGGGGGCAACGGCGATCGCGGGATCCCAGGTGTTGTTGTTCGAGCCCACCGTGTCCGGCAGGTTGACCGGCTCGTCCCAGGTGCGGCCGCCGTCGGTCGACCGGGCCACGGCGATTCCCCGGCAGCCCATCCACTCCTCGTACACGTAGCCCAGCTTCGCGTCAACCGCCTGCTCCACCTCGGCGTTCTGGCCGCCGCACGCACTGATGTCGGTGATCGGACCGACCTGGTAGGTCGCGGTCGGCGCGGCGCCGGCGGCGCTCGCGGAACTGGCGCCCAGGGCGGCAACGGGGATGATCACGGCCAGCGCGGCAAGACCATGGAAGGCTCGCAGGCGTGAGGACATGGCCCACCCTCTTTCAGTCCCGATGGAACGGCGTGCCTGACCCTACGCCCCCGGCCACCCCGGCGCCAGGCTCAGGTACCGGTCGGTGTAGGCGTTGCGGAACTTGCCTGCGGGGTCGAAGCGGCGGGTGAGGGCGAGGAAGTCGGGCAGACGCTCGTAGCTGGAGCGCAGAGTGTCCGGGGGGCGTGGTGAAGATCTTGCCCCAGTGGGGGCGCGGGGCGAACGGGGCGAGCTGGCGTTCGGTGAGGGTGACCACGGGGAGCACCGAGGCGGTGTCGGCGATCCAGGTGAAGTGGAAGGCCACGCTGTCGCGGCGGTAGCAGGGGCTCAGCCAGAGCTGGTCGGCGGCGACGACGCGGATCTCGCAGATGCGCAGGACCGGGGCGATGCGGTCCCGGACCTGGTTCAGGGCGTGCAGGGCGGGGACCGCGTGCTCGACGGGGAGCAGGTACTCCGACTGCAGCTCGTCGCCGGCGCTCGGGCGGAACTCGGGCCGGAAGTGAGGGAGCCGGTCGTACCACCGGCCGGGGATGCCGAGCTGCTCGGTGCACCTGTCCGCGGGCAGGCCGGGCACCGGGTTCCGCCGCGCGGGCGCCGGGGTGGCAGTGAACCACGGTTCCTGTGTGACTGATGGGACGAAGGGTTGACGAGTGAGGTTGATGGGGTGGGGGGTTGAGGGTCTGCTTGAGCCAGAGTTGGGTTAGGTGGGGGGAGCGCCAGTCGGTGAAGAGGCTCACGCTGTAGGCGCTGGTCATGAGGGCGGTGAAGTGGTCGTCGAGGGCGTCGAGGGGGAGGTTCTCGTAGACGCGCTGCGCGACGTCGAAGGTCGGGACGAGCTCGAGGGTCAGGCGGGCGACGACGCCGAGGGCGCCGAGGTGGACGACGGCGCCGGCGAAGGCGTCGTCGGCGCGGTCCAGCTCGGCCACGTCGCCGTCGGCGGTGACCAGGGTCATCGCGGTCACGGCGGCGGCGAGGTTGCGGTTCGCGATTCCTGAGCCGTGGGTGGCGGTGGCGCAGGCGCCGGCCACCGAGATGTGCGGGAGCGAGGCCAGGTTGCGCAGCGCGAAGCCTCGGGCGTCGAGGCGGGCGGCCAGCTCGGCGTAGGTCATCCCGGCGGCGACGCGGGCCTGCGACGCGGCGGAGTCGATCTCGACCTCGGGGGGCAGGCCGGCGAGGCTGACCTGGGCTCCCGGCGAATCGGCCAGGTCGTTGAAGGAGTGGCCGGTGGCCAGCACCCGGATCCGGTCTTGGGGTCTCGCCCGGCCCACGACGGCCCGGAGCTCGCCGAGCGTGGCCGGGCGGTACAGGTCGGCGGCGCCGAAGGCGATGTTGCCCGCCCAGTTCGTCCGTTGCCGCGCCGCGCTCACGCTCTCACCGCCTACGCCGTGGCCCCTGTTTCCCCCGCACCCCTCGGTGGATCCCCGGTGCCGACCGCCAACCCTACCTGGCGAACAGGCAAGCCAACTTCCGGCCGCTGCTGTGTGCTGACCTGTGATCCGGGGCAGCATCTGAACCATCCACCCCGCAACACCGCCAGCCGCCCGCACCGCGCGGGCGGCTGGCGCGTTTTCTGGCGGCAGCTCCGGGGCACCGGGGGTTCCTCACCGGGGGGTTCCTGAGTTTCCCCCAGTCCCCCAGAGAATCGCCCGGTGCGGGCCGGTTTCCTGGGTGGTGTCCGGTTCCACCCATTGCATTAACCCACTGTGAAAGGACTGACCAGATGTCTGTCACCAGGAACACCCTGCGGGTTGCGGCGGCCACCGTTGCGTCCGGGATCCTCGCCGCGGGGGCCGTGGCCCTCGCGGGGTCGGCGAGCGCCGCCACGATCGGCGCCCACCACTCCGGCACCTCCTACAGCTTCCAGACCCTGGACAACGCCAATGACCTGACCTTCAACCAGCTGCTCGGCATCAACGACGAGGACGTGATCGCCGGTTACTTCGGCTCCGGCGCGGCGGGCCACCCGAACAAGGGCTACCTGCTCCTGCCGCGGCCGGGCTACTACATCAACGAGAACTTCCCCGGCTCGGTGCAGACCCAGGTCACCGGGCTGAACAACCGCGGCGTCACCGTCGGGTTCTGGTCCAACTCCAACATGGGCGTCGGCATGGACGCCAACTTCGGCTGGGTCGACGTGGACGGCCACTTCCGGAACGTCGACTTCCCGACCGGCTCTCCGGCCAGCCCGGCGATTGACCAGAACCTCGGCGTCAACGACCAGGGCGTCGTGGTCGGCTTCTACAACGACGCCAACGGCAACAGCCACGGCTACGAGTACAACATCTGGACCCACCGGTTCAGCACCGTGACCGACCCCAACGCCCCGTCCGCCAGCCTGACCGCCGCCGCGATCAACGACCGCGGCGACGTGGCCGGCTTCTACACCAACCCGGCCACCGGCAACACCGACGGGTTCCTGCTGAGCCACGGCCAGTTCACCGACCTGGCCGTCCCCGGCGCGTCCTCCACGATGGCGCTGGGCGTCAACAACTTCGATGAGGTTGTGGGCACCTACACGGTCGGCTCGGGCTCCTCGGCCGTCATGCACGGCTTCACCTGGACCCCGCAGCGCGGCTTCCGGACCGTGGACGACCCGCACGGCGTCGGCACCACCACCATCAACGGCGTGAACGACTTCGGTCAGCTGGTCGGCTTCTACGTCGACGCCAACGGCAACACCGACGGCCTCCTCGCCTCCCCGCACCGTCACTGACGGTCCCGACCGAGCGTCTGGCCGCCCCCGGATGGGGGCGGCCAGACCGGTCCAGAGCCATGTTCAGGACCTGGGTGGGGGCGCCCAGATGACGGCAGCGGGCCGCCGTACCAGGCCTCGATGATGTGCCGGGCGATCGACACCGGCGGCGGCAGGCCCAGTTCGCGAGCCTGCACCGCGGCGAGCAGGTCCTCGCGGCTGTACCAGTTCGCCTCGGCCAGTTCCTCGTGGTCCACGGCGATCTCCTGGCCGGCCGGGGCGTCGGCGCGGAAGCCGAGCATCAGGCTGCGCGGCATCGGCCAGGGCTGGCTGCCCAGGTACCGCACGTTCGTGACCGTGATCCCGGTCTCCTCGGCGACCTCGCGGATCACCGCCTGCTCGGCGGACTCCCCCGGCTCCACGAACCCGGCCAGGATCGAGACCCGACGGCCGGGCCAGGCGGCGTTCCTGGCCAGCAGGCACCGGTCCTGCGGGTCGGTGACCAGCATGATCACCGCGGGATCGGTCCGCGGGAAGTGCTCGCTCCCGTCGGTCGGGCACACCGCCGAGTGCCCGGCCGCGTCGGGCACGGTCGGGGTCCCGTCGAGCGGGCAGCGCAGGTGCGTGTCGTGCCAGTTGGCCAGGGCCACCGCGTGGGTGAGCAGCCCGGCGTCGCGGTCGCCCAGCAGGGCCCCGACCTCGCGCAGCGACGCCGCCCGCTCCCCGCCGGCTGGCGCGCCCAGCGGCGCGCTGACCCCGAAGTAGACGACCCCGTCCGCGTCCTCCCCCAGCAGGAACCGGACGCCGGCGGGCGCGTCCTCGGGCGAGACGAACCGCAGCGCGACGTGCTCGCCGTCCTCGCGGACCAGCGCGTGACCGTCCGAGACGACCAGGACCCGGGTGCGCGGGTCCTTCCAGGCCGCGTCGATCCAGTCCTTGTCCGTCCGCCGCCTGGTCACCCGGTCCACGGTGCCCCGGGCCAGCGCGAGGTCCCCCAGCGGCGACGGCCCGGGCGAGCTCACCTGCGCTCCGCGCCGATCGAGGCCAGTTCCTCCCACAGGTACGCCGACGCCTCGGCGCCGCGCAGCAGCAGGGACATGTCCATCCGCTCGTTCGGGGCGTGGATCTGGTCCGAGTCCAGGGCGACGGCGATGAACACCAGCGGGGCGTCCAGGATCTCGGCCAGGTCGGCCTCGGGCCCGCTGCCGCCCTCCTTGGTGAACAGCACCTCGCGGCCGAACGCCCGCTCCATCGCCCGCCGGCCGGCCCGCACGGCCGGGGAGTCGATCGGCGAGTGGCTGGGGCGGACCGCGGGCGCGACGGTGACGGCGGCCTGCAGCCCGGGCGGGGTGCGGTCTCGCACGTACTCGGTGAACGCGGCGCCCACGTCGGCCGGGTCCTGGTCCGCGACCAGGCGGAACGAGACCTTGGCGTGCGCGGCCCTGGGGATGATGGTCTTGAAGCCGGGGCCGACGTGGCCGCCCCACATCCCGTTGACCTCGGCGGTGGGCCGGGCCCAGATCCGCTCCAGCGTGCTGAAGCCCTGCTCGCCGGCTGCGGCGCCGCTCTGGCCGGCCTCCGCGAGCCACTGCTTCTCGTCGAACGGCAGCCGGGCCAGCAGGTCCCGCTCCTCGTCGGACAGCGGGAGCACCTTGTCGTAGAAGCGGGGCAGGGTGACGTGGCCGTTGTCGTCGTGCAGGCCGGCCAGCAGGGCGGCCATCGCGTGCAGCGGGTTCGGCACCCCGCCGCCGAACGACCCGGAGTGCAGGTCGCGGACCGGGCCGGTCAGCGTGACCTCGGCCTCGGCCAGGCCGCGCATGCCGGTGCACATGGACGGCACGTCCGCGGCCCACATGGTGGTGTCGCTGATCACGATCACGTCGCAGGCCAGGCGCTCGCGCTCGCGCCGCAGCAGCGCGGCGAAGTGCGGGGAGCCGGACTCCTCCTCGCCCTCGATCAGCAGCTTGATCGTGACCGGCGGCGCGGCGGCCCGGCTCGCGGCCAGCCCGGCGCGGATGCCCAGGGAGTGGAACAGGACCTGGCCCTTGTCGTCGGACGCGCCCCGGCCGAGCAGCAGGCCGTCGCGCTCGGCGGGCTCGAACGGCGGGCTGTCCCACTCCTGCAGCGGCTCGACCGGCTGGACGTCGTGGTGGCCGTAGACGAGCACGACGGGGGCGCTCTTGGGGTCCGGGTCGGCGGCCGGCCACTCGGCGAACACCGCGGGCAGGCCGTCCGGCGAGGTTTCCCAGACCTCGGCGACGGGGAACCCGGCGGTGCGCAGGTGCGCGGCCAGCCATTCGGCGCTGCGCCGGACGTCGCCGTGCCGGGCGGGATCGGCGGAGATCGAGGGGATCGTCAGCCACTGCTTCAGGTCATCGAGGAACTCGCGGGCGTGGGACTCGACATAGCCACGGACATCCATGCCTAGACGGTATCGAACCTGTCTCCCTGACCGCGCAGGCCCGCCGACGGGATCGACACGGTCCGCCCCGGGCGGCCGGTGACCCAGCCGACCCGGGCCGGCTCCTCGCCCACGCTCTTCAGCGCGGCCATCGCCGCCTGCTGCCGGGCCGCGGGCACGACCACGCAGAACCCGGTGCCCATGTTGAACGTCGCGTACATGGTCGCGGCCGGGATGGCGCCGGCCTGCGCGATCAGGCCGAAGATCGCCGGCGGGGGCGGCAGCGCGTCGAGCTCGTAGGACACGTCGGCGGCCAGGCGCGCCACGTTGAGCAGCCCGCCGCCGGAGATGTGCACCAGGCCGCGGGGTTCGACGCCGGCCTCCCACAGCGCCTCGGCGGCCCGGACGTAGACCCGGGTCGGCTGGAGCAGCGCGTCGTCCAGGTGCCTGGCGGTGCCCGGCACGCGGTCGGCCAGCGTCATCCCGGCCACGTCGAACAGCACCCGCCGGGCCAGCGAGTAGCCGTTGCTGTGCAGGCCCGAGCTGGGCAGGCCGATGACCACGTCACCGGGCCGGACCGCGGACCCGTCGACCGGCTCGCGGCCCGGCGGCAGCGCGCCGATCGCGGTGCCCACCAGGTCGAGCATGGGCCGGCCGCCCGCCGGGTCGGCCAGCATGGCGCCGATCTGGGCGATCTCGCCGCCGGGGATCGCGATCCCGGCCAGGTCCGCGCCCAGGTACAGGCCGCGGGCCACCTCCTCCAGCACGCCCTCGTCGATCCGGTCGGTGGCCATGTAGTCCAGCAGCGCCAGCGGCACCGCGCCCACGCAGATCAGGTCGTTGACGTTGTTGGCCACGCAGTCGATGCCGATCGGCTCCCAGCGGTTGGCCTCCCGGGCCAGCAGGATCTTGGTGCCGACGCCGTCGGTGGTCAGCGCGAGCGGCGGCCCTGACTGCAGCTGCATCAGGGTCGCGAAGTAGCCGCTGGCCAGGCCGGTGATGCTGGTCACCAGCGGGGACCGCGCCTTGGTGCGGGCCAGCCACGGGCGCATCGCCCGGGCGAACACGTCCTGCTCGCGCTCTTCGTCCACGCCCGCCGCGGAATAGGTGGATGGCATCCCGTTTTCCTGTTCCGGGTCCATTCGCGCTCCCTCGGTCTCTGGCGGGGGGTTGCCATGGTACGGGATACCACGTCCGTTGGGCCGCCGGGCGCGCCGGGGGTGACCAGCGGCTTGCCGTCGTCACCGTTCGGAATAATTGATCTTTCAAGTACCGTTAGACTGCTGAGTAGCCAAGGAGGATGCCATGCCAGCAGTCACCGTCGACGACATACTCGTGCTCCCGCGAGTTCCCGAGCCCGATGTGACCACGGCCGAGCGGAAGGTCACCTCGGTCACCACCGCCCCGTCCGGGCTCGAGGGCGAGGGGTTCCCGGTCCGCCGCGCGTTCGCCGGGGTGGACCTGCCGCGGCTCGACCCGTTCGTGCACATGGACCAGATGGGCGAGGTGGACTACGGGCCCGGTGAGCCCAAGGGCACGCCCTGGCACCCGCACCGCGGGTTCGAGACCGTCACCTACATCATCGACGGCACGTTCCGGCACCAGGACTCCAACGGCGGCGGCGGGCTGATCACCAACGGCGACACGCAGTGGATGACCGCCGGCGCCGGCATCCTGCACATCGAGGCGCCGCCGGAGGAACTCGTCGTGTCCGGCGGGCTGTTCCACGGCTTCCAGCTCTGGGTCAACCTGCCGGCCCGGCTGAAGATGACCGCCCCTCGCTACCAGGACATCAGGGCTCGCCAGGTGGCGCTCTTGTCGTCCGCGGACGGCGGGGCGCTGCTGCGGGTGATCGCGGGGACGTTCGGCGGGTTTTCCGGGCCTGGGATCACGCACACGCCGATCTCGGTGGTGCACGCCACCGTCTCGGCGGGCGCGCAGGTCCGGCTGCCGTGGCGGGCGGACTTCAACGCGCTGGCCTACGTGCTGGCGGGAAGTGGTTTTGTGGGGCTTGAGAAGCGGCCTGTGCGGATGGGGCAGCTGGCGGTGTTCGGGGCCGGGGACGCTCTTACGTTCGCGGCCGCTCCGGGGTCCGGGGACATGGACATCCTGCTGCTCGGCGGGGAGCCGATCCGGGAGCCGGTCGCCGCGCACGGGCCGTTCGTCATGAACACCCGGGCCGAGCTGGTGCAGGCCTTCGAGGACTACCAGGCGGGGCGGCTGGGGTCGATTCCCGCTGAGCCGCATCCGGGGCATGACGTCCTTTAAGGGCCGCGGAGCGAAGCTCCGCACCGGGGGGTTCCGGGGGTCGTCCCCCTGGGCTAGTACCGCTTCCGAACGGGCACGGGTTCGTCGGTCCGGATGAGCTTGAGGGCCAGGGCGGGGCAGGCGGCTACGGTGCGGCGGGCCTCCAGGTCGAGGGCCGGGGGCACCGGGCGCTGGTCGACGATCGGGTAGCCCCACTCGTCCAGGGTGATGAGCTCGGGCAGGAGTTCGGCGCACACGCCGTGGCCGGAGCAGTTGATCGGGTTCACCCGGAGGGTCTCGGGGATCTCGGCCATGGTCAGATCCAGTCGTCTTCTGTGGTGGGCATGCCGTCGGGGAGCGGCAGGAACGGCCTGCGGTTCGTGGCCGAGCAGTGGCCCCTTGCGTGCAGGCTGATCTCGGGCGCGAACACGGTCAGCGCGCTGCGGACGAACCGGGCCGTCCCGTCCGGGTGGTTGCAGGCGCCGCGCCCGGTGACCAGGCCGGCCCAGCGCTCCAGGTCCGCGCGGACCTGCCTGCGGTGCCCGGGTCCGGCTAGCTCGGCCAGGCCGGCGGCCATCCGCGGCAGGCCGTTGAGGCACGGCCCGCACTGCCCGGCCGACTCGACGGCCAGGTAACGGGCCACCCGGGCCGCCTCGGCCAGGCCGCAGCGGTCGGCGGGCAGCGCGGCGATGACGCCGGCGCCGACCGCGGCGCCGCGCTTGTTCAGCGTCGCGTTGTCCAGGGTGAGTTCGGCGGCTTGGGAGGCCGGGAGCCAGCTGCCGTGGAAGCCGCCGATCAGGACGGCCTGCGGCTCGGGCTGCTGGCTTATGAGGGTCCGCAGCGGGGTGCCGATCGCGGTCTCGATGACCTGGGAGGTTCCGTCGGCCTGGTGCACCGTGGTGAGCATGCTGCCCGGCTCCTTCTCGGTGCCAAGGGCCCGGAACCACCGCGGCCCGTAGCGCGCGATCAGGGCCAGGTGGGCCAGGGTCTCGACGTTCTGCACCAGCGTGGGCGAGCCGCCCAGGCCGCGCTCGGACACCCGGGGCGGCACGAACGTGGGCCGCGCGGGGCCGCCGCCGAGCCGGTTGACCAGCGCCGACTCCTGGCCCGCCAGGAACCGCGGCGGAGCCTCGGTGATCTGGACGCTGAGCCAGTCGAGGCCCGCCGCGGCGCGCTGCGACAGCGCGTGGCCGATCTCCGGGCTGACGCCCGGGTGCAGGTACAGGTGGGCCTCGCTGGCGCCGATCGCCTCGGCGGCCAGTTGCAGGCCGTCGAGCACGAGGTTGGGCGCGACCCGCAGCAGCAGGGCGTCCTTGCGGCTGGCCGGCTCGCTCTCCGCGCCGTTGGCCACGATCACCTTGCGGCCGCGGGCCCTAGCCACGATGGCCAGCTTGCGGTGCACCGGGAACGCGGCGCCGCCGCGGCCGGTCAGGCCGGCCGCCTCGGCCCCGTGGATCAGCGGGCCGCTCGGCTGGCCGAGGGGCGGGCGGCCGTACCGGGCCAGGTGCGCGCGCAGGTCTTCCGGCACGCCGGGGACCAGGGGCAGCAGGCGGGGCAGCGCGCTCGCGGCCGTCGTGCTTCCGGCGTGCTCGTCCATGGCGGTGGTCGTCATCGCGCGATCCTCTCCCGGGCCTGGTGGGGTCCTCCGAGCTTGGCCAGCAGCGCGGACACCCTTTGCGCCCGCGGCAGTTGCCGGGCCGCGTGGGCCAGCCGCCAGATGGCCGCCGCCACCACGATCAGCGCGCAGCCGACCGCCATGTCGAGCATCCAGCCGTGCTGCAGGTCCTTGCTCGAGCCGATGCTGTGCGCGAACGCCACCGGCCAGCTCAGGTAGGCGAGCAGGTGGATGGCCCGCCACAGGATCCGGTTGAGCCGGCCGCGGAGCAGGCTGGTGACGATCATCGCGAGCATCATGTCGAACGCGATCGCGCCGAGGCTCAGCCACAGCCGCTCGTAGCCCGAGGCGAACGGGATCACGCTGGCCAGGATCGGGATGTGGACGTAGGTGTCGAGCACCGCGGTCAGCACGTGCACGGCGATGAACGCCACGGCCAGCAGGGACATGTTCCGGTGCAGGCTGGTCACGGCGAACCGGGGCAGGCCGGGCAGCTTCCCCTGCCTGTTGACCAGCATGCCGAGCACCAGCACGGCGGTGAGCAGCAGCAGCGAGACGATCCCGGTGGCGCGGCTCGCGTACCAGAAGGCGGTGGCCCCGCTCATGACAGTGGTCCTGCCTGTATGTCTTTCACGTCATCCATCCTCGGCGGCCGGGCTCGGCAGAGCCTGCAAGCTAGTTCTGAGCTTGCTCTGACTGTGCTGACTGGTTGCCCTGGTTCTCCTGGCTTTCCTGGCTTTCCTGGGGCCAGCCGGCGACGGTGAACACCACGCCGGTCGAGTCGACCAGGCGGGACGGCAGGCCGAGGCTGGCCAGCCAGCCCAGGGCCCGGCGGCCGCGGATGACCGCGGCCGTGCTGGCCGCGTTCGCGTCCGCGCAGCTTGCCGCGGCGACCGACACGGTGCGCCAGACGGGTTCGGCGGGCAGGCCGGTGCGGGGGTCGAGGATGTGGTGCAGCACGTCGCCGCCGCGCTGCCAGCGGCGCGCGGCCGTGCTCGACGTGGCCAGGCCGCCGTCGGTTATGGCGACCAGCGCGTAGGGGCCGTCGGGCGGATCGTCGGGCGAGCCGGTGACGTCCTGGACGCGGATCCGCCAGCCGCCTTCGGGAGGCGGGCCCGCGACCGCGATGTCACCGCCCAGGCTGACCAGCACGCCGCAGCCGACCTTTGGCGCGATCCCGGTGGCGGAGCGGTCGGCGGCCCACGCCTTCGCGGTCGCCCCGAGGTCGAGCCGGACGCCCTCGGGCATGGTCAGCATCCGGCCGTCCAGGCGGATCTCGCGCCAGCCGGGCACGGTCCTGACCGTGACGGCGTTCGCCGTGGTTGACGGCGGCGGGGCGGTGTGGGGCAGCGGCAGGCCGGTGTGCGGCAGCGGCGGGGCGGTGTGCGGCATCGTTTCGAAATCACGATCGTATCCTATCGCGGACATGGCCGCGCCGACCGTGGGATCGACGTCGCCGTCGGTCAGCTCGGCGGCCCGCAGCGCCACCGCGATGGCCTCGGCGAGCAGCGGGCTGACCTGCTGGGCGGGTCCGCCGCGCAGCCCGCAGATCTCCGAGTCCGCGCGGAACCGGCTGCAGGCCAGGTCGACGGCGGCCAGGTCGGCTTCGAGCATGCTCCGGGCCTGGTCCAGGCGCCGCGAGTCGGTGACGACCAGCCGGATCTGGGTGCCGAGGGCACGCCAGCTGGCCGCGGCCTCGACAGCGGCATCCGGGGCAGGCGGCATCACGAGCCGCCGGAGGTGGCCTGGCTGCTGCCGGAGCTCGAGCTCGGGGTGGAGCCCGAGCTCAGGCCGCTGGAGCTGGAGCTTGAGCCGGTCGAGGTGGAGCCTGTCGAGCTGGAGCCGGACGTGGAGGAGGAGCCGGAGCTTGAGGACGAGCCGGAGCTCGTGGACGAGCCGGAGCTCGTGGACGAACCCGAGCCGGATGACGCCGAGGTGACGGTCTTGTGCGTGGATCCGGGCAGGGCGAAGGCGACCGCGCCGGCCGCGGCCACGCTGGCCAGGGTGACCGCGGTGGTCGTCGACCGGACCCTGGCCCGGCCGGCCGCCCGGGCCGCCATGGCCTGGCGGACGCGGTCTCGGTGTTGGTTGCTCATGTGTTCCATTCTGCGGTCCGGTACTCGGCGCCTTCTGAATGAACCTTCTCGGTTAGCTATGAGGCGCGGGCCGTTCCGCCGTCCTGAGGGCGAGGCTACCGACACAACATGAAGGACACCTGAAGGCCGACGGCCGTGTCGCTGACCGGGAGGCTACCGGCGAACGGCCAGGTCAGCCGGGACGCCCAGCCGGATGAGCCTGACTGCTGCTCCCGGCTGGCAGACGCGGCGCGCTGATCCGTGTCCACCCCCGGATAATGCAACCTCAACCGCGGCTGAGGTCAAGCGCGGGCGGGCTTTCATGATCACGAAGGATTTTGTAGTCTCGGCAGCTGTACCAAATCCTTCGTGATCATGGGAAGGCGGCTGGGGGCGGGGCATGGGAGGCGGCTGGGGACGGCATGGGAAGGCGGAGGGGGCTAGGGTCGGGAGCATGGCGGGGCGCGGGAAGTGCTGCTGGCGGAGCGGGCGGACGCGCTGCGCCGGGTGGCCGCGCTGGAGCGCGAGTTCACCGGCATCGCCGAGGCCGCGGGCGCGGCCGGAACCGACGACGAGCACGATCCCGAAGGCGCCACGCTGGCCTTCGAGCGCCAGCACGCCGCGGCCCTGCTCGAACAGGCGCGGGAGCGGCTGGCCGCGATCGACGCGGCGCTGGACCGGGTGCGGGACGGCCGGTACGGCGTGTGCGACCGGTGCGGGCAGCCCATCGGCGATGACCGACTGGCTGCCCGCCCGGCCGCGCTGACCTGCATTCGCTGCGCGGAGCGGCGCTGACGCGGAGCGGCGCCGAGCGGAAGGCGCGGCGTGCTATTCGGCGCGCAGTGCTATTCGGCGCGCAGTGCTATTCGGCGCGCAGCGCGAACGCGGTGCGGGTCCTGGCTGCCCAGCCCGCCGGGAGCAGCGCCCCGACCACGGCGATGACCAGGCCCGCCAGCGCGAGCAGGACCAGTTCCCACGGGTGGTACGCGTTGAGTACCGAGGGGGGCACGTCGGTCTGCGCGGCGTGTGCCATGACCGGCAGCACGTAGTTGTGCACGGCGATCCCGGCCGGGATCGCGACCAGCCCGGCGACCAGGCCGATGCCGGCCACCGAGCACACCACCATGGCGACGGTCTGCCGGGGCGTCATGCCGATCGCCTTGAACACGCCGAGGTCGTGCACGCGTTCCCTGGTCTGCAGCACGACGGTGTTGAGCACGCCGAGCCCGGCCACCGCCGTCAGCAGCAGCGTCAGCGTCGCGATGAGGCCGATGATCGCGAAGAACTGCGAGGAGCTGCTGGCGTTGGCGTTGGCCTGGTAGTTCTGCCCGAGCTTGGCGTTCAACGCGTCCGCGTAGGACTGGGCGGACGTGCCCGGCGTCAGCGCCACGTCGTACTGGTCGGGGGCCAGGCCCGGATCGACCGTGGCCAGGGTGGACTGGCTGGCGATGATCTCCGGGTTGCCCCCGGTCGGGTCGAAGATCTCCCCGGCGATCCGGATCGTGACCTGCTTGCCGCCCGAGGCGATCGTGTAGCTGTCCCCCACCTTGGTGCCGGTGTCGGTGAGGAAGGTGGTGTTCACGTCCGCCTGGTCCGCGCCGGAGTACCAGTGACCGGAGATGAGCGCGTAACCGGTCCAGCTGGCGTCGCCGCCGAAGCCGATCAGGTTCGTGTGATCGGACAGCCCAGGGACGTTGGTCCGGTCGTCGGATTCGGCGACGTAGCGCAGCGTGCCCGGCTGGGCGTTCAGCGCGGCCTGGACGGCTTGCTCCTGTGCGGCCAGGCTCGGCACGGCCGGACCCGAACCCGGACCCGGCGTGATGTTCGGACCCTGCCCCGAGCCTGGCGCGCCGGGGATGTTCACCTGCACCGGCTCGGCGGCCGAATGCGACAGGTCGTTGTAGACCCGGTCCAGCGAGGTGCCCAGGCCCGTGCCGAACGTCACCGCGATACCGCCGAACAGGATGGCGGCCAGGGTGATCGCGGTCCGGGTGGGCCGCGCGAACGGCCCGGCCAGGCCGATGGTCACCGCCCGTGGCAGCCGGGTCCAGGGGCCCCTGCCCAGCATCCGGTGCGCGGCGTAACCGTGCTTCGGCCGCGGCGCGCGACCGGTCGCGATGGCCTGCACCGCGCTCATCCGGCCCGCCCGCAGCGCGAGCAGCACGGCGGCGGCGCCGGCCAGGCCGAGCATGACCAGCGGCACGGCCACGTCGACCCACACCGGGACGGCCAGCGTGCCCACGCCGTACACCCGCGCGGTCTGGCCGAGCAGGGGTACGGACAGCAGGTTGCCGCCGATCACGCCGAGCACGCAGCCGACGAGCGCGGGCACCGCGACCTGGATCACGTACGAGGCCACCACCTGCCCGGGCGAGAACCCGATGGACTTCAGCACGCCGATCCGGCGCGTCCCCGCCACCACGGCCCCGCTGACCACGTTGGCCACGATCAGCACCGACATGACCAGCCCGATGATCCCGAACGCCACGATGAACGGGACCCAGGGCGCGATCGAGCTCGTGTCCTGCAGCTTGACGACCAGGTAGGACTGGGTGCCGAGCACCGAACCACGGGGCAGCGCGGCGCGGACCGACGCGATGTCGGCGTTGACCTGGCCGCTGGAGGCGGCGCTGGAGAAGCGGTACAGCATCTGGCTCACCACCGGGGCCCCCGGGGCGCGCAGCGCGGCGACCTCACTGGGCAGCACCCAGGCCTGCGCGGTGTCGGTGATCGAGTGCGCGAAGCCGACGATCGTGAGGTGCGGCGACCCCGGCACGCCGTTCACGGTGACCTGCGCCCCGATGCTCTCTCCCGGGCCGAACCGGACGTCATTCCACACGACCTGGTCCGGCTGCGTCGGCCAGTGGCCGGATTCCAGCGTCAGATCGTCGACCGGGCCCCCCGTAGACGGGCGGCCGACCACGGTCACCTGTGTCTGGAAGACGCCGGCCGGGCCGCCCTGGCCGGGCGGCGAGGTCACCGGGATGGTGGCGGAAACGGTCGCCTCGGGGAAGGGCCCGGCCGCCGCGGTCACCCCCGGCAGGTGGGCCGTGGCGGCGAGCTGGGCGGCGGTCGCGCTGACCGTGGCCGTCACCTCCGAGCCGTGCTGCGCGGCGAACGCGTGGTCGAACGGCGCGTTCGAGTCCACCAGCATGCCGAGGGCCAGCGTCGAGGCGGCGGTGGAGATCAGCACCACCAGGCCGATGACGACGGCCTGCACGCGCCGCCCGGACAGCCCGCCCCGGGCGGCGCGGACGGCCGGGCCCGCCGCCGCAGGCGGCCAGGTAAACATGGCCTTCATCGCCGCGCCCCCGTGGTTCTGGGGTCGACGTCGCTGGCCACCCGGCCGTCGACGATCTCGATGACCCGGCGTGCGTACCGCACGGCCAGGTCGGGATTGTGGGTGACCAGGATCAGGGTCTGCCCTTGGCTATTAAGGTCAAGCAGCAGCTCGCCGATCTCCTGGCCGGTCGCCGTGTCCAGCGCCCCGGTCGGCTCATCGGCCAGCAGCAGCGGCGGCCGGTTGACCAGCGCCCGCGCGATGGCCACCCGCTGCCGCTCGCCGCCGGACAGCCGGGCCGGGTAGGCGTTCCGGTGCTCCCCGATGCGCAGCGCGGTCAGCAGCTCATCGGTCCGGGCCCGTGCCTTCGCGGTCGGCAGGCCGGCCAGCTGGGCGGGCAGCAGCACGTTATCCGCGACCGTCATGTCGTCGAGCAGGTTGAAGAACTGGAAGATCATGCCGACCTGGCGCCGCCGGAACCTAGCCAGCCCGGTCTCGCTGAGCGTGTCAACCCGCTCGCCGCCGACCGTTATGGTGCCGTTCGTCGGCCGGTCAAGCCCGGCGATCAGGTTGAGCAGGGTCGATTTGCCGCTGCCAGACGGCCCCATGACCGCGACAGACTCGCCCTGGCTAACCTCCATGGTGACGTGCGCCACCGCGGGCGCGCCGTCGTTGTCGTATCGCTTGGTCACGTCGCTTAGCTGCACGAGATTATCCATGCGGGGGACCGTACAGCCGGGCCCGCCGCCGCCACGTCGGCCGCCGGGCGCATCTTCCGTACCGAATTCGGCTGAGGTGAAGGTGCCATCATCCGCGGGATGTACGCCGAATAACCCCGGCGGATGATGGCGTCCCCACCGGGCAGGATGACAATGAGAAGGTGACTGAGGAAGGAAGCAGCGGTCGGCGGCCGGGTTCGGCGCGCGGGCTGGCTGGCTTTCTCTGGCAGGCCGAGGAGCGGCCGGTCGCGTCTGGAGCGGCCCGGGCCGCCGACGCGGCTATCGCGGTGGTGGCCACGATCGCCGCCGTGGTGGCCGTGATCGTGCAGGCCCGGACCAGCAGCGGACCGTACGGCGTCTTCGTCGCCCGGCCGGGGATCAATCCGGTGCTCGTCGGTCAGCCTTGGGCGGCGGGGTGGCCGTCGCCGTGGATCCTGCTGGGGGCGGCGATGACCACCGCGCCGCTCGCGTTCCGGCGTACCTATCCGATCGCGACGTTCTGCGTGATCATGGTCGCGGTCATCGGTACTAGCGGGTACACGACGTCGATCACGTTTGCGGCCGTGATCTTCGCCGCGTACGGTGCGGTCGCCTACAGCGTGTTCCGCCGGGCGGCCCTGCTCAGCGTGCTGGTCGCAGCGATCATCGTGACGGCGGCCTACCCGGACACCTCGCCCCCGGTGCCGAAGCGCTTTGGCGCGCTGCTGGTACTGCTGCCGACGGTGGCGGTCGGAATCGCGATACGCGTCTGGCGCCGCCGGGCCGGCGAGTCCGCCGAGCGTCTGCGCCTCGCCCAGGCCGAGCACCAGGCCGAGACCCGCCGCGCCGTCGCGCTGGAGCGGGCCCGCATCGCCAGCGAGATGCACGACGTGGTGACGCACAACGTGAGCGTCATGGTGGTGCAGGCCGGTGCGGCCCGGCGGGTCCTGGACAGCTCGCCGGGCGACGCCAGGGAGGCGCTGCTGGCGGTGGAGGCTAGCGGCCGGACCGCCATGACCGAGCTACGGCACCTGTTGGGGCTGCTGGCCCCGTCTGGGGAAGCTGAGCCTGGTCCCGCCGAGGCGCGGGTCCCGGGCGGCGCGGCCCGTGGCGGCGCGGCCCTGGCTCCGCCTCCGGCCCTGGCCCCGCAGCCCGGCGTGGCCCGGATCCCGGCCCTGCTGGCCCGCGTCTGCGCGGCCGGGATGCCGGTCGAGCTGTCCGTCGAGGCCCCGGCCGGATCCCAGCGGGTCCTGCCGCCCGGCATCGACCTCGCGGCCTTCCGGGTCGTCCAGGAAGCCCTCACCAACGTGATGAAGCACGCGGGGCAGGCCCGGACCACCGTCCGCCTCGAATACCGCCGGTGGGACCTGCTCATCACGGTGTGCGACGACGGTCCTCCGCCCGGTTCCGCGCCCGCAGGGCCCGCTCCGGGCTCGGGCTCTGGCGGGCGCGGGCTGATCGGGCTGCGGGAACGGATCGCCGTCTACGGAGGCGAGCTCGACGCCGGGCCGCGCCCGGGCGGCGGCTGGCGGCTGACGGCCAGGATTCCGCTGGAACCGGTGGCCGGGGACCTGCCCGTCCCGCCGGAGTTCCAGGCGGCGTCGACGTGAGCACGGCCGCCGAGGCCCCGCGCGTGGTCATCGCCGATGATCAGCTGCTGGTGCGCAGCGGGTTCCGGCTGATCCTGAGCTCGGCGGGCATCCCGGTCGTGGCGGAGGCCGCGGACGGCCAGGAGGCGGTGGCCGCCGCGCTCAAGCACCGGCCGGACGTCATGCTCGATGGACATCCGCATGCCCGAGATGGACGGGCTGGAGGCGACCCGGCGGATCCTCGCGTCCCGGTCCGGCGAGCACATGCGCATCATCATCCTCACCACGTTCGACCTCGACCAGTACGTGTACGCGGCCCTGTCCGCCGGGGCCAGCGGCTTCCTGCTCAAGGACGTATCCCCGAGCGCCTGCCGAGATGGCCGCGGAGCTGACGCTGAGCGAGGCGACGGTCAAGACCCACGTGGCCAGGATCCTCACCAAGCTGCAGCTGCGCGACCGCGTCCAGGCGGTCGTCCTGGCCTACGAGACCGGGCTGGTCTCGCCGGGCGGCATCAGCCGGTAGCGGTCACCGGCACAGACCCGCGGGGATCAGCTCATAGCGCGGGCCAATATCGGCAGAGCCAGCATCGACTTCTCCGCGGCGACATCGTGGTGTGGACTGACTGACGAACGCCAATCAAGGAGGATGACGATGGCCATTTCCGATCAGATAGACGCACTGCAAAAGCGGACGGCGGATCTGAAGAGTTCTTTCGAGCAATCCCGGAAGGAAACCAACCAGGAGGTCAAGGCGCGCCTGGACAAGGCCAAGGCAGAAATCGCCGACCGGCAGAGTGCCGTCAAGGAAAAGGCCGAGCACGCCACCGACCGCGCGCAGAGCCAGTGGAAGACGATGAAGGCCGACGCCGAGGCGAAGATGGCGGCCACGCAGGATCGCATCGGCCGCAAACGCGACGAGCGTGACGCCAAGAAGGCAGAAAGGGACGCCGAGGACGCGGAGGACGACGCCGCCGATGCCCTCGACTACGCGGCCTGGGCCGTCGACCAGGCACAACTGGCGGTCCTTGACGCCATAGACGCCCGCACCTGGGCTGACGCGCGAGCGGCGGCATTGCCCTCGAGCTGAGCTGGCCCGCGGAGACGGGTGAACGGGGCGCTGACTGGTTATGACCGGGGCACGCACCCCGGCCCGTTCGGATTCATGGTTTTGATCTTGTCAGTCGGTGAGAGCCTGGTAGACGAGCTGACGAAGCTGCGGGCGGATCGGGTAGGTGCTGGAGGGGAGCAGCTGGGTGAAGAACGAGACGGTCAGGTCCGCCTCCCGGTCGATCCAGAACGCGGTGCTCGCGGCGCCGCCCCAGGAGATCTCGCCCGCGGTGCCGGTCACCTTGCCCGGCACCGGGTCGATCATGACGGCGAAGCCCAGGCCGAAGCCGACCCCCCGGAACGGGGCCTCGGCGAACAGCGGCCGGCCGAAGGCCTCCAGGTCCAGGCCGCCCGGAAGGTGGTTGCGGGTCATGTAGCCGACCGTGCGCGGGCCCAGCAGCCTAACGCCGTCCAGCTCGCCGGCCGGGCTGCCGGGCCGGTGCAGCAGCATCTGGGTGAACCGGTCGTAGTCGGCCGCCGTCGACACCAGGCCGCCGCCGCCGCTGAGCAGGCGCGGTTGCTTGAGGAAGGCCCGGCCGAAGGCGTCGAACCTGGTCGCCTTGCCGTCGGGGCCGGGGCGGTAGAGGGCGGCGAGCCGCGGCTGGGCCGCCGGGCCGGCCCAGAAGGCGGTATCCCGCATGCCGAGCGGGTGGAAGATCCTGTCCGCGAAGAACTCGTCAAGGCGCTGGCCCGAGGCCACCTCCACGACCCGGCCGAGGACGTCGGTGGCCACCGAGTAGTTCCACTCGGTGCCGGGCTGGAACAGCAGCGGGAAGCCGGCCCACAGGTCGCAAGCCTGCGCCAGCTCCACGCCGGGCGGCGTGCCCCACTCGAAGCCCGCCGCCCGGTACAGCGCGTCCACAGGGTGCACCCGGTGGAAGCCGTAGGTGAGCCCGGCCGTGTGGGTGAGCAGGTGCCAGACCCTTACCGGCTCGGCCGGGGGGACCGTCACCTGCTTCAGGTCCGAGCCGCCTGCGTAGACGCGGACGCCGGCGAAGGAGGGGATGAACGCGCTCACCGGATCGGTGAGCGCCAGAGCGCCCTCCTCGTACAGCATCATCGCGGCGACCGAGGTGACCGGCTTGGTCATCGAGTAGATCCGCCACACCGTGTCGTCGGTCACCGGCAGCCCCGCCTCCAGGTCACGTGACCCGCACCGGGCCACGTGCGCCAGCCGGCCGTGCCTGCGCACGGTGAGCAGCCAGCCCGGCAGGCGGCCGTCGGACACGTAGCCCGCGAAGTACGCGTCGACGCGCTTGAGGCGCTCGGAATCCAGGCCGATCTCGGCCGCGTCCGCCTCGACCGTGAGCTCGCTCACCGATCACCACCCGTCGTTCGGTTCCGTCTGAGTCCTCCCGCTCGGGTAGGACAGCTGCGACGATATTCGCATGACCGTATCTGCCACCGACAGCTTCCGGGCGGCACGGGACCTGCTGCTGCGTTACCGGGACGACTACGGCGCCGCGCGGCGCGAGTTCGCGTGGCCCCAGCTGGACGAGTTCAACTGGGCGCTGGACTGGTTCGACGTGATCGCGGCCGAGCATCCGGAGCGGCCCGCGCTGCGGATCGTCTCCGACGACGGGTCCGGCGTGAGCGTGTCGTTCGGGTCGATGTCGGCCCGGTCGGCGCAGGTGGCGAACTGGCTGCGCGGGCTCGGGGTCCGGCACGGCGACCGGGTGCTGCTCATGCTCGGCAACGTGGCGCCGCTGTGGGAGATCATCCTGGCCGCGATGAAGGTCGGGGCGGTGATGATCCCGGCCTCGACGCTGCTGCAGCCCGCCGACCTGACCGACCGGATCGCGCGCGGCCGGGTCAGGCACGTCGTCACCGAGACGGCTCAGCTGGGGAAGTTCGGGGAGGTCCCGGGAGACTGGACGCGGGTCGTGGTCGACGGCTCGGCGGATGGCTGGCACTCGTACGCCGACGCGTTCTTGGAGTCTGCCTCGTTCATCCCCGGGGGGGTCACCCGGGCCGGTGACCCGCTGCTGCTCTACTTCACCTCCGGGACGACCGCACAGCCGAAGCTGGTCGCGCACACCCAGGTCAGCTACCCGGTGGGGCACCTGTCGACCATGTACTGGGTCGGCATCCAGCCGGGCGACGTGCACCTGAACCTGTCCTCGCCCGGGTGGGCCAAGCACGCCTGGAGCAACGTGTACGCGCCGTGGAACGCGGCGGCCACCATCGTGGTCCTGAACCAGGCGCGGTTCTCCGCGCCGGGGCTGCTGGCCGCGCTCGGTTCGGTCGGGGTGACGACGTTCTGCGCGCCGCCGACGGTGTGGCGGATGCTGCTGCAGGCCGACCTGGGCGCGGCGGACGTGTCTTGTTTGCGCGAGTGCGTCGCGGCCGGCGAGCCGCTCAACCCGGAGGTGATCGAGCAGGTCCGCAAGGCCTGGGGCATCACGGTACGCGACGGCTTCGGCCAGACCGAGACCACCGCGCAGGTGGGCAACACGCCCGGGCAGCCGGTCCGGCCCGGTTCGATGGGGCGGCCGCTGCCGGGATATTCGGTCGTCCTGGTGGACCCGGTGACCGGCGAGCCGGGCCGGGACGGGGAGATCTGCCTGGACCTGTCGCGGCGGCCGCTGGGGCTGATGACCGGGTACCTGGACGATCCCGAGCTGGACGCCCGGGCCATGGCCGGCGGGTACTACCACACCGGCGACGTGGCCACCTCGGATTCCGATGGCTACATCACCTACGTCGGCCGGACCGACGATGTCTTCAAGGCATCGGACTACCGCATCTCGCCTTTCGAGCTGGAGAGCGTGCTGATCGAGCACGAGGCGGTAGCCGAGGCGGCGGTGGTCCCGTCGCCAGACCCGCTCCGGCTGGCCGTGCCCAAGGCGTACGTGCTGCTGGCCGCCGACCGGGAGCCGTCGGGGCAACTGGCGCAGTCGATCATGGCGTTCTGCCGTGAGCGGGTCGCGCCCTACAAGCGGATCCGCCGGGTTGAGTTCGCCGACCTGCCCAAGACGATCTCGGGCAAGATCCGCCGGGTCGAGCTGCGCGCCCAGGAGACGGCGTCCCGGGAGCCGGTCCGCGGCGTTACCGAGTTCTGGGAGGAAGACTTCACCTGGTAACTTCGGCCCCGCCAGGCAGTTTCGTAACGGGCTGAGCGGTAACGTTCCCGGAACGGTCCGTACGTAGGGTTGGCTCATTCCGGTCCGCTCGGGGCGGGAGGGGATGACATCCTTGGCAGGCGCGAAGGCGTGGTCTCGGCGGGTGGCGCCGGGTGCGGCGGTCGCGTTCGGCGCGCTCACGCTCGGAGCGGGCCTGGCCACCGTTCCGCTTACCCGCCTGGCCCATCTGCCAGCGCCGCACGGGCCGCTCACCTGGCTGTTCCTCGTGGTATTTCTGACGCCCGGCGTGATGGTGGGCACTTTGCTGGCGGTGCGCAGGCCGCGGAACCCCATCGGGTGGATGCTGCTGGCGTTCTACCTTCTGGCTCAGAACCCCGCGGGCGATTACGCCAT
Source organism: uncultured Actinomycetes bacterium (assembly GCA_963705835.1). Taxonomy (GTDB): domain Bacteria; phylum Actinomycetota; class Actinomycetes; order Streptosporangiales; family Streptosporangiaceae; genus Palsa-504. The sequence goes on along the minus strand of CAVPLC010000003.1, from coordinate 38,616 downwards.
CATCGACTACCGGCTGCATCACGGGCACCTGCCGCTGGGCTCGGTCGCCGTGGTGGTTCTGGCCAGCTGGCCGGTGTGGCTGGTCCTGATCGCCACCCTGCTGTGGGTCTTCCCGGACGGGCGGCTGCCGCAGGGCCGGTGGCGGCGGGTGGCTGTCGTCCTCGTCGCCGCCGGGGCGCTGCTCGCGGTGGCCGCGACGGCCGGGGGCGCAGCGGCCGTGGCGGGGCACACTGTCCGCGTCAATGCCAGCGGCAACCTGGTCGACAACACGCCCGGCGCGGCGGGGCTGGCCCAGGGCGCGGTAGCTCTGGGGGTCCTGGCCAGCCTGCTGGTCTGGCTGGCCGTGCAGGTGCCCAGATACCGGCGGTCTGCCGGTGAGCGCCGGCAGCAGTTCAAGTGGCTCTACACCGGCGCCACGATCTTTGTGGTCTCGGTGATCAGCGCGGTGCAGGTCTCGGGCGGGTCCTCGGGCTTGGACCAGGTGATTAACGATGGCATCGTCCCGGTAGGCTTCGCGGTCCTGCCGGTCTGCGTCGGGGTCGCGGTGCTGAGGTACCGGCTGTATGAGATCGACCGCATCATCAGCCGGGTGATTTCCTACGCCATCATCACGGCCGTGCTGGCCGGGGTGTTCGCCGGGCTCGTGCTGCTGGCCAGCGTGGTGCTCCCGTTGAAGGGCTCGGTGGCCGTGGCGGCCTCCACGCTGGTGGCCGCGGCGCTGTTCAACCCGCTGCGCAGGCGGGTGCAGCATGCCGTCGACCGCCGCTTCAACCGCGCCCGTTACAACGCCGACCTGACCGTGGCCGCACTGGCGTCCCGGCTGAATGACGCCGCGGATCTCGACTCGATCCGCGAGAACCTGGCCGCTGTCGTGCAGAAAGCCCTGGAGCCCGCCCACATCTCAGTATGGGTGAACGAACGCGGCAAAACTGGCTGAGCGACCGGGGTGGGCGGCTATTCCGGCGTGTCTGCTGGCACCGTGCGGCCGGCGTCCCACTTCTGCTCGATGCGGGCGAATTTCCAGATGCACAGGGCGACGATCCAGGTCACCACGAACACCCCGACGATGAACAGGCCGGCGGTGTTGATGTTGAAGGTCTCAAGGAACGCCCAGAACGAGCCGTTGAGGCCGGTGTCCTGGGCGAGCAGGCCGAGGAGTTCGACCGCGCCGATGAAGACGGCCACGAACACCGACAGGCCGGTGATGGTCATGTTGTAGTAGACCTTGCGGACCGGCTTGGCGAAGGCCCAGTCGTAGGCGAAGTTCATGAAGCAGCCGTCGGCGGTGTCGAACAGGCTCATCCCGGCGGCGAACAGGAACGGCAGCGACAAGATCGCGTAGAACGGCAGCCCGCCGGCCACAGCCGTTCCGGCCAGCACCAGCAGCGCGATCTCGGTGGCGGTGTCGAAGCCCAGGCCGAACAGGAACCCGATCGGGTACATCTTCCATGGTGTGTCGACCCGGCGGGCCAGCGGGCCAAGGAACCGGTTCATCAGGCCGCGCTTGTTCAGCTGTTCCTCGAGTTCCTCGTCGTCGTAGGCGCCGCTGCGCATCTCCCGGAACACCCGGATGATCCCGGCCAGGACGATGATGTTGAACGCGGCGATCAGGAACAGGAAGAACCCCGACACGCTGGTCCCGACCACGTTGGTGATGGTGTGCAGGCCCGAGCCGCCGTTCCTGACCTGGTCGTCCAGGCCGCGGATGCCGAAGTTCAGCAGGACCGCCAGCGCGAGCACCACGCTGGAGTGGCCCAGGGAGAAGAAGAACCCGACGGAAAGCGGTCGCTTGCCCTCGTGGACCAGCTTGCGGGTCGTGTTGTCGATCGCCGCGATGTGATCGGCGTCGAACGCGTGCCGCATGCCCAGGGTGTAGGCCAGCGCCCCGGTCCCCACGCCGAACACGGTCGTGTTGCTGATGTGGTAGTGGCCGCCCAGCGCGGCCGCCAGCATCCCCCAGCCCAGCACGTGCAGCCCGATGACCGCGGCGACCATGCCACCGAGGCGCGCCCACTCGGCCGGAGTCAGGCCCTGGCGGATCTTGGTCAGGCGGCCGCGCGGGTCAGCCATCGGGTCACCTTCCTGGGAGGGATCTGCCCGGCCAGTCTAGAAGTTATTGCGACTAAGTTGCAATAACGCATGGGATGCACTGCGGCGAGACGGGCGGGCTCGGCCCTCCTGACCGCGGGGGGCCCAGGGGGACGGCCGGGGCCCAGGGGGGCTTTGGGGTTCGTCCCCTCGGAGGGTAAGCCGCGGGCTCAGCTGGTGACGTCGGCCGAGGTGAAGCGGGCCCAGGCGAAGGAGCAGAAGAGCACGATGTACACGCCGAACGACAGCAGCCCCTTGAGCAGGGAGGACGTGTCAACGGGTGCGCGCAGTATCGAGTCGAAGGACAGCCACCAGTGCGTGGGCAGGTAGGGCCCGATGGCCGAGAGCTGCGGCACGTTGTCGACCACCTCGCTGGTCACGACCAGGATCGCGATGGCGGCGATGGCGCCGATCGCGTGCTCGGTGAGGGTCGAGATGGCGAGCCCGACCGCGCCGAGGGCGGCCATCGCCGCGGCCACGTACAAGGTGACGAACAGCAGCCGGACCAGGCCGTCGGCCAGCGGCACGGTCGTGCCCGACAGCAGGGTCACCGGCCCGATCGGGAACAGCACGGCCCCGATGGCCAGGGCTACCCCGGACACGATGACCGTCGCGCACAGCCCGAACAGCACGATCGTGGTGAACTTCACCGCGAGCAGCCGGGTTCGGCCGGCCGGCACCGCGAGCAGGTAGCGCAGCGTCCCGTAGCCGGCCTCGCCGGCCATCGAATCCCCCGCCACGACCGCCACGACGACCGGCAGCACCAGGATGAGCAGGGTGCTCAGCGCGATGAACGACAGGAACACCCCGTTGCCCGCCAGCTGGTTGAAGAACGCCACTCCAGGGCCGTTGCCGCCCTGCGGATGCGGCGCCGCCAGACGCAGCGCGATCCCGATGACCAGGGGGAACACCGCGGTCACCGCGAGCAGGAGCATGTTCCGCTTGCGCAGGAACACCAGGCGCAGCTCGGAGGCGAACAGCCGGAACCAAGCCCGGACCATCCCCGGCCTGGCGCCGCCAGGCCCGGATCCCGGCCCGGCGGCCGCCGCCGGCGCACGGTCAGGCGGGGTGAGCACGGCCGGGGCGGGGCTGGCCGGCTGCGTTATCCGTCGACATCGAAGCCCTCCCCGGTAAGCCCGACGAACAGGTCCTCCAGGCTCGGCGAGGCGACATCGAAGCCACGGACGCCGATCCCGGCGTGGACGAGTTCCGCGCAGATTCGTTCCGGCTCGGCGTCGCCCAGGACCGCCGAGGCCTCGTCCGTTCCGGCCTGCGTGTCGTCCAGGCCGATGCCGGCCAGCACCTTGACCGCGCCCTCGGGATCGGCGGTCCGCACGATGACCCGGGCGGCGCCGGTCCGGCGCAGTTCGGGCAGCGAGCCCTGGAAGACCAGCCGCCCGGTGCGCATCACCCCGACGTGCGTGCAGATCTGCTCGACCTCGGCGAGCAGGTGCGAGGAGACGAACACCGTGGTCCCGTCCGCGGCGATCTGCCGGACCAGCGCGCGCACCTCCCTGGTCCCCTGCGGATCGAGCCCGTTGGTCGGCTCGTCGAGGATGACCAGCTCGCGCGGCCGCAGCAGGCTGGCGGCGATGGCCAGCCGCTGCTTCATGCCGAGGGAGTAGTTGCGGTACCGCTTCTTCGCCGCGGCGAGCAGGCCCACCCGGTCCAGCGCCTCGCTGATCCTGGCCTGCGCGGTGCGCGGATCGGCGGTCCGGTCGGCCGCGTCGACCCGGGCCAGGTTGTCCCGGCCGGACAGGAACGGGTAGAAGGCCGGTCCTTCCACCAGGGACCCGACCCGGTGCAGCACCTGGGTGGCGCCGCCGGGCATCGGCACGTCCAGCAGCGCCGCGCTGCCGCTGGTCGGGAAGGCCAACCCGAGCAGCATCCGGATCGTGGTGGTCTTGCCGGAGCCGTTCGGGCCGAGGAAGCCGTACACCGCGCCCTTCGGGTACGGCCGAGGTCGATGCGGTCGACGGCCAGCTGGCCGCCGCGGAAGCGCTTGGTCAGCCCGCTGGACGAGATCGCGGTCAAGGCGTCGCTGCGGGACTCGACGCGGGGGACGCGGCGCCTTGGGGTGCCAGGGCGGCCTGGGCCGCCGCCGCGTACAGCACGCTGGGCTGGACGGCGCCGACGAACAGCCGGCCGTTGCTGGTGATCAGCGCCGAGACCAGGCTGGTGCGCAGCAGCCGCCCGCTGCCCCAGCTGCCGCTCACCTGGGTGGCCGACCCGAGCAGCGCGTTCAGCACCGCGCCGCGTCGCCGCCCGAGTTGCCGATCGAGACGGGGCCGCCGGCGGGGCTGGCCCCCGAGGTCAGCCCCGACGATGGCAGGTCGAGCACGGTCAGCCAGCCCGATCCGTAGGTGCTGACGTTCCCCGTGTCACGGCTCGGCCCGGCCGTCTGGCCGCCCGTCAGGTTGGCCTTGGTCACCTTCGCGCCGGGCGGCGGCGTGAAGCTAACGTCACCGGGCGATGGGGGCACGAACTGGATGAGGGTGTAGCCCACCTGGAACGCGGGGCTGGTCGCGCCGCGCGCGAAGACCTGCACCCGCAGCGGCACGCCGTTCTGGCCGTCGACGGCGATCTGGACCCGGCCGACGAGGGACCGGGAGTCCTTTGGCGCGAGGACAAGCTGATAGGCGGCCTGGTCGGCCACCATGACGTTGCGGTCCACGCTCACCACGGTGGTCTTCCCGACCGCGGCGAGCACCTGCTGGGCCGCCTGCTGGGGGGTCAGGGCGGGCACCGGCGGCGTGGCCGGGGTCTCGTTCTGGGCGGGCAGCGAGAACTCGGTCACCGCGTTCGCCGTGCTCTCCCAGAGCCAGGCCGTGCTGCCGTCACGGAACAGGTCGGTCTCGCTCAGCGACTCGGGCACCGCCAGCCTGAAGTGCTCCGGGCCCGCGTACCACACCCGGAGCGTGTGCGATCCGGTAAGCAGCGACGCCAGCGAGGTCGGGTTCTGGGTACCGGGCAGCCTGGGCAGGCCGAACGAGGCGGTCTCCACCACGGTGCCGGTCAGCGGCGGGGTGTGGGAGTCCGCCACCTGGGCGAGCAGCTGCGCGGGCGTCCGGGCGGGAAGTCCGGGGGCGGCCTGGGCGACCGAGATCAGCGATCCCGCCGATCACGCCGCCGGTGATGACCAGCGCGGCGGCCGGAACCGCCCACCTGGCCCGCCTGGAAAGCTTCGGTATCTGAACCATGACTCCTCGCCTGCTATCGGAGCGTACCCCTACAGATTGCCGCACGATCGCTGTGAGCACCCTGAGACGCTGACGCGGGCAGGCTGACTCGTAGGTCAGACTGGGACCATGCGGGTGCTGGTGGTGGAGGACGAGCGGCGGCTCGCCTCGGCCGTGCGCCGCGGCCTGACCGCCGAGGGGTTCGTGGTCGACGTCGCCCACGACGGAATCGACGGACTGCACATGGCCCGGGAGGGCGGCTACGACGCCGTGGTGCTCGACCTGATGCTGCCGGGCCTGTCGGGCTACAAGGTGTGCGAGCGGTTGCGCGCCGACCGCAACTGGGTGCCCGGTGCTCATCCTGTCCGCCAAGGACGGCGAGTACGACCAGGCCGACGGGCTCGACCTGGGCGCCGACGACTACATGACCAAGCCGTTCTCCTACGTGGTGCTGGCCGCCCGGCTGCGCGCGCTGCTGCGCCGGGGCGCCAGGCCGCGGCCTGCCGTGCTCGCCGCCGGCGACCTGCGCCTGGACCCGGCGAGCCGCACCGTCCGCCGCGGCGACGCGGACGTCGAGCTGACGGCCAGGGAGTTCGCGCTCCTGGAGTACCTGATCCGGCGACCGGGCCAGGTCGTGCCCAAGGCCGAACTGCTCGAGCACGTCTGGGACACGGAGTCGATCGCGGACCTGAACGTGGTCGAGGTCTACGCGGGTTACCTGCGGCGCAAGATCGACGTGCCGTTCGGCCGCAGCGCGCTGCAGACCGTGCGCGGGGCGGGCTACCGGCTCGCAGCCGATGGCGGTTGACAGTGGTCGACCAGATAGCGGAGGGAGCGGGCGGGCGCGGTGACGCGGATGAGCTGGGTGGCGCCCAGCAGCAGCGCGGCGCGGATGGGCGGGATGAGGCGCGGCCCGGCGCCGATGGGCAGGATGAGGCGCGGCCCGGGCCGATGGGCAGGTGGCGGCGGCGGGGACCGGCGGGGTGGTGGCGGCGGCGGAGCCTGCGGGCGCGGCTGACGCTGATCACGTCGGCGGGGCTGGCGCTGGCGCTGGCCGGGGCGGCGGTGCTGCTGGTCAACGCGCTTAGGGTGTCGCTGATCCGGGGGCTCGACGACTCGGCCCGGCAGGGGGCGCTGGAGGTCGCGGCGCTGGCGGACCAGAACCGGCTGCCCGACCCGGTGCCGGTCGGCTCCGGCACGATCACGATCCAGGTGCTCGATGCGCGCGGCCGGATCATCGACGTGTCGCCGGGCGCGGATCGGCTGGTGCCGATGCTGCCGCTCGCGCAGGCCCGGGCGGCCGCGCAGACCAGCCAGGGCCGCATGCTGCCCGGGCCGCCGCTCGGCATGCCGTCGCTGCTGCGGGTGGTGGCGGTCCCCGCGAATAACGGCCAGGTCGTGGTGGCCGCGGTGTCGTTCGCCCAGACCAGCGACAGCGTCGCCACCCTGGCCAAGGCGCTGGCCATCGGAACGCCGCTGCTGTTCGGGCTGCTGGCGCTGGCGACCTGGCTGCTCACCGGGTACACGCTGCGGCCCATCGCCGCACTGCGACGCGGTGCCGCGCAGGTGACCGAGACCGGGGTGCCGCGCGACCTGCCGGTGCCGCCCGCGCGGGACGAGGTGCGTTCGCTCGCCGTCACGCTGAACGACATGCTCTCCCGGCTGGCCGACGCGCAGCAGCGCCAGCGCGACCTGGTGTCCGACACGGCGCACGAGCTGCGCAGCCCGATCGCCAGCATCCGCGCCCAGCTCGAGGTCGCGCTCGATCACCCGGACGGCCTGGACTGGGCGGAGATGGCGCGTGACGTGCACGCCGACACGCTGCGGCTGGCCCGGCTGGCGGAGAACCTGCTGCTGCTGGCCAGGCTCGACGACCAGCGCATCCGGCGCAGCCCGGTCGACCTGTCCGCGGTGTGCGGATCGGTCGCGGCCCGGTACGGCGCGGCCCGGGTGCCCGTGCTGGCCGACGCGCCAGCGCCGTGCGTGGTCGCGGGCGACCCGGACGCGCTGAGCCGGCTGCTGGTGAACCTGCTCGACAACGCGGTCCGGCACGCGGCGAGCATGGTCAGCGTGTCGGTGGGCACGGAGCACCACTGGGCCGTCCTGGTGGTCGCCGACGACGGGCCCGGCATCCCGACCCAAGACCGGGAGCGGGCCTTCGGGCGGTTCTCGCGCCTCGACGACGCGCGGAGCCGGACCGGCGAGGAGGGCAATCAAGGGTCCGGCCTGGGCCTGGCCATCGTGCGCGCCACCGCAGAAGTCCACGGCGGCTCGGCGTCGCTCGAGGACGCAAGTCCCGGCCTGCGCGCCGTCGTCCGGCTCCCGCTGATGAGCGAATAGCGCGCCCGGACGCCCGCTACAAACCAATGGTTGTCACCCGCTACCCATTCTTCCCGGTAGGAAGTGACAACCATTGAGTGCGCTGCGTTAGTGGCGGGGGTAGTGGGGTTGGTGGGGTTGGTGGGGGGTGGGCGAGCGGCGCTACGCGCTGCTGGCGGTCAGGCGCGGGGCGGCGGGGCGGTGCGGCTGGGAGTGGCGCCAGGAGACGGTCATGAGCGCGCCGCCCAGCGGGGAGTCGCCGATCTGCCAGCGGCCGCCGGTGGAGCGGACGATCGAATCGCCGATGGCCAGGCCCAGGCCCGCGCCCGGGCCGTGCTCGGTGGCGCGGTGGAAGCGGTCGAAGAGGCGGGGGCGTTCGGCCTCGGGGATGCCGGGGCCGCTGTCTTCGACGGCGAGGCTGACCCGGCTGCCGTGCGCGCGGACGCCGATCCTGACCTGGCCGTCGGGGCCGGCGTAGCGGCACGCGTTGTCCATCAGCACGCCGGCCAGCCGGTCGATCCATTCCGGCGGCGCGCTGATGAGCGCGGGCTCGGTGCCGGTCTCCGCGGTGATCGCCGGGCCGACCGCGCGGAACCGGTCCGCGCAGGCCTGGGCCAGCGTGACCAGGTCCACCGGCTCGTCCGAGGGCGGCGGCGGCCGGGAGTCGAACCTGGCCAGCCACAGCATGTCGTCGACCAGCTGGCGCAGCCGCTGGCTCTCGCCCCGGATCCGGGTCAGCGCGTCGCGGTACTCGGCCGCCTCGCGCGGGCTGCTCAGCGCCACGTCGGCTTCGGCCCTGATCACGCTCAGCGGGGTGCGCAGCTCGTGGGAGGCGTCGGCGGTGAACTCGAGCTGGCGGCGGCGCGACTGCTCGACGGGCGCCAGCGCCCGCAGGCCCACGACCAGGGATCCGAAGAACATGGCCAGCAGCAGGAAGGGCCCCGCGAGGACCTCGCCGTACAGCAGCAGCCGCTTGGTGTGCGCGTCGCCGGCCAGGCTCTGGCCCGCGACCAGCCAGCCGGTGCCGTCCCGCGCCAGTTTCAGCCGGAACGAGCCGACCTTGGCCAGGCTGGCGGTGTACCCGAGCCCGTCGCGGAGCGGGTTCGCGGCCGGCAGCGTCGAGGGCAGCACGGGCGCTCCCGGGCTGTGCCCGGTGATCCTCCCCGTGGCGTCCGCCGACCACAGGAACACGGGCGCGGTGTTGGCGTCAATGTCCACGATATTCGGCCCTTGGGGCGAGCCGTCCCGCGCCACTCGCTGGCTGAGCGCGGCCGGATCATGCTGGGCGGCTGCCAGGCGGTCGGCCAGCCGGGCATCCTCCTGGCCGGTCAGGTGCGTGGCGAACACCAGGTTGAGTACCACCACGGCGACGATGTAGACGACGGCGATGACCGCCGTGGCGGCGGCGGCGACCCGGACCGCGGGGCTGAGCTTCATGACGGGATGATCCGGTAGCCGACGCCGCGGACGGTCTCGATCCGCACCCCGGCGCCGGCCAGCTTGGACCGCAGCCGGGCCAGGTGCACGTCGATGGTGTTCGAGCCGAAGGCGTCGGCCTCGTTGTCCCACACGTGCTGGGCGATCGAGCGGCGGTCGGCCACGCCGGGCGACCGGCGCATCAGGATCTCCAGGATGCCGAGCTCGATCGCGGTCAGCGCGGGGCGCCGCCCGCAGACCGTAACCTCTCGGGCCGCCGGGTCGAACTCGACCTCGCCGATCAGCATCCGGGGCGACTGGCTGACCGGGGGCCTGCGCTGCAGCGCGCGCAGCCGGGCGAGCAGCTCGCCGAAGTCGAACGGCTTGACCAGGTAGTCGTCGGCGCCCGCGTCCAGGCCGGTGATCCGGTCCGCCGGGGTGTCCCTGGCGGTCAGCATCAGCACCGGGACGGGCGTGCCGGCCCGGCGCAGCCGCTGCACCAGGTCCAGGCCGGACAGCCGCGGCATCCGCCAGTCGAGCACCGCCACCTCGTACTGGTAGAACCGCAGGTAGGCGGCTGCGGTCTCGCCGTCGGGCACCAGGTCAACCACGTAGCCCTGTTCCCTGAGCCCGCGGGCCAGCACCTCGCCGAGGCTCGCGTCGTCCTCCGCGACCAGCACTCTCACAGCTTCCGAATCTACCTGCGGGAGGTAGTCAACGAGAGACACGGCGCCAGATGGGTCGGGGGATCAGGCGCAGCGCGAGGGCCAGGCCGGCCAGGGACGAGGGGACCCACACCACGGCCTTGCCGCCGCGCAGCGCGGCGGCGGTGGCCTTGCCGACGGCCTCCGGCGTGGTGGCCAGCGGCGCGGCCGGCATGCCCGCGGTCATCCGGCCGGTGACGAAGCCGGGCCGGACCAGCAGCACGCGGACCCCGCTGCCGTGCAGCAGGTCGGTGAGCCCGCGGGCGAAGGCGTCCAGTCCGGCCTTGGCCGAGCCGTACACCGGGTTGGCCTTGCGCGGGCGGACCGCGGCGACCGACGACAGCACGACGATGGTGCCGCGGCCCTGGGCGCGCATCCGGCCCGCGACCGCCAGCAGCGTGCTGACGTGCCCGGTGAAGTCGGTCTCGACCATGGTGGCGGCCAGGGCGACGTCACGCTCGCAGTCGGCCTGCGGCACGAGGATGCCGGCCGCGGATACGACCAGGTCGACCGGGCCCTCGGCGAACAGGCCGTCGACGAACGCCTGGTGGCTGCCGGTCTCGGTGGCGTCGTAGCGGACGGTGCGCACCTGGCCGGGCAGTTCCTTGCCCGCGGCGGCGAGCCGCTGCTCGTCGCGTCCGGCCAGGATGACCTCGGCACGCGGGGGCAGATCGAGCGCGGCCAGGATGGCCAGGCCGATCTCGCTGGTGCCGCCGAGAAGCAAGACCCGAGGCACGTACCCGGTACCGTTCGGAAAAATATTCATTGATCCCCCACGGGAAGCGGCCTCACGCCTGGAGACCCGTCACGAACAGAGCCAGCCAGGACAGCTCGCAGGTCAGCATCAGGCCGTCCCGCATGAGCAGGTCTTCCACCGGCGCGGTGGTGTGCCGGGCGGTCAGCACGCCGAACCGGACCAGGGCCGCGGTCAGCGGGACGGCGCGACAGGATGTGCCAGCCCTGGGCGCTGTGGCGCTCCCCGGCGGCCCAGGCCAGGTAGGCCGCGATCAAGCCGGCGCCGATGACCCACTGGGTGACCATGAGCGCGACCGGCGTGTACCAGCGCAGGACCGGGCGGTGCTGGATGGCCGCCTGGCCGAGGCCGGCCAGTTCGGTGTAGCGCTTGGCGGTGGCCACGCCGAGCGCGCCCAGGCTGCACACCAGCAGGAACCAGCCGGACGGCGGCACGTGCGTGGCCGCCGCGCCGCCGAGCACGCGCAGCAGGAACCCGGACGCCACGAAGACCAGCTCGACCACCGGGATGTTCTTGAGCACGAAGGAGTAAAAGAACGACAGGCCCAGGTAGCCGCCGACCGCGGCGGTGAGCAGCGGCACCGAGACGGCCAGGCCCGCGGCCAGGCCGGCCGCCGCGCACACCGCGCCGATCACCAGGGCGTGCGACTTGGGCAGGTTGCCGGCTGCTATCGGGCGGTACCGCTTGCGCGGATGCTGGCGGTCACGCTCGGCGTCGGCGACGTCGTTGATGAAGTACACCGCGACCGAGGCGGAGCCGAAGGCGGCCGCGGCCACCAGCGCGTAGAGCAGCCCGTGCGGCCGGCCCCACGTCCCTGCCGCCAGGGGGGCCGCGAAGACCAGCAGGTTCTTCGGCCACTGCCGGGGCCTGGCGGTGCGCAGGACCGAGATCGCCCAGCCCGGGCGGCGGGCGTGCTTGGCGATCCGCGCGCTGCGGGGACCCGGCGGCAACTGTCGCGGTGCTCGCCCCGGCGGACTCCTCGGTGGCGCTGGCCTCGGCGGTCACCGCGCGTAGACCGCGGTGAAGTCCCGGCTGTAGACCGAGTAGTACCGGTACGCGGTCTGCTGCTGGGCGACCAGCAGGTTGGTCGGCGTCGGGTCCGAGGGGTGGCCGTTCGCCTTGTAGTACTCGAAGGACATCCAGAACGGGTTGATGTCCAGCTGCAGGGCCTCGACCGCGCCCGCGCGCTGCAGCAGGTTGGCCAGGTCGCGGACGTTGAGCGCCGGGCCGTAGACGAAGATGATCCGGCCGCCCTTGGTGATGCCGAGCCCGGAGCGCCACACGTAGTACCCGCCGCCGAGGGTAGCGCCGAAGCTCGCTATGACGTTCTGGTCCACCGAGTCCGGGACCTTGCCGTGGTCGACGATGAGCTTGAGGTTCTGCCGGACGCCCACGACGTTCGAGGTCATGTGGACATCCTGGCCCCAGACGCCGATCTTGATCGTGCCGTTGCGGTAATAGACCACCGAGGCCGCCCCGTTGGTGAGGGTGCCGCTGGTCTGGCCGTTGAGGTAGAAGCCGCCGCCGGACGTGCTGATCTTGAAGCCGCCGTTGAAGGTGGCCAGCAGGCCGGTGCGCGTGCCGGGCGGGATCCAGTCCTGGGCCTTCCAGTTGCCCGGGCCCGGGTCTTCGCTGCCGGGGCGGAGCTGGAACTTGACCAGGCGCTGGTCCAGGGACACGATCCCGGCCACGTAGCCGGTGTGCACGGGATCAGGGCGCAGGAAGGTGCCGAAGATGGCCGGCTCGTTCTTGACCGTCTCCAGCACGCGCCAGACACCCTCGCCGTCCTCCGGCGAGCTGGCGAACGGGGTCAGCTTGGCCGGGATGATCGGCTGGAAGCCCTTGGTGTGCTTGAACTTCACCGCCGGGCCCGACGGCACCGCGATCGTCGTCTTCGGCTTGCCGCCCACCGGGGGCGGGGAGTAGCTGAGCCACTCGCCGAACGTCACCACCGGGCCCAGGTAGTGGTCCCTGGCCCACTCGGCCAGCTTGGAGGACAGCGACCCGCCGCCGGGGGAGGTGAGCGCCTGGCCGACGGAGAAGGCGAGCCAGATGCAGAGCACGGCGATGAGGGCCAGGATGACCTGCACCGTGCGCCGGCGCAGCAGCCTGCGGATCAGGCGGGGGCGCTTGGGGCCCCGGTGTTGCGGCCGCGCCTGCGGCGTCCGGCGCCGGCCGGGCGGGCCTGGGTAGTCGCCGTCGCCGTCGCGGTCGCCGTCGCCGTCGCGGTCGTTCGGCGGCAGGGTCTCGTCGGGCCCGTAGGGCTGCGGGTCGTAGGGCGACGTCCCCGGCCGTACTGGCCGTACTGGCCGTACTGGTTGTACGGGTTGTACGGGTTGTACGGCGGGGCGTCAGGCGGGTAGGCGGCCGGGCCACCGTAGCCGTTCTGGGCCCCGTAGCCGTCCTGGGCCCCGTAGCCGTTCTGGGCTTCGTAGCCGTTGGGGCCGTACGGGGACGGGTTCGGGTCGTAGCCCGGGGAGTCCGGCCCGTAGGGGTCGGGGCCGTACGGAGAGGCGTTCGGGGCGTACGGCGAGGGGTTCTGGCGGTACGGGGAGGGATCTGGGCCGTACTGCTGGCCGTCGGGTCTGTAAGGGGAGGCGTTCGGCTGGTACTGGGGGGCGTTCGGCGCGTAGGGTGCGCCGTCCGGGCCGTACGGACCGGGTTCGTACGGCGTGGCGTCGTCCCCGTGCGGCATGGCGCTTTGCTGGCTAGCGCGGCGGGATGCCGGTCGTAGCACTCGCCTACCTCCTCGTGGTGCCTGCGAAGTCCTCACAGACGGTCTACTGGCTCAACATGAAGGAATGGTTACGGCGCCGGCTCCCCCCTGAACGGCGCAAACGACCAGACGCGCAGGTCCGGCGAAGGACCGTCACGGGCCGGAAAATGACCTCCCTTCCCGGGCCCGAGGGATACGCCTAGCTACCGTGGCCAGATTACGCCAAACCTTCGCCAACCGGCTTTCATCGTACCGGCCGGCCGCCGAGCCGGGCCTACCAACGGCCCCACGGAAGCAGGGCCGTCACCGCCACCGCGGCGAACAGGAGCGTCAGGTAGGCAATGGACAGGTGGAACAGGCGCATCGGGGCCGGCGAGGGTGCTTTTTCTGCGGGCTGGTGCTCTGCGGGCTGGTTTGCTGCGGGCTGGTTTGCTGCGGGCTCGTTTGCTGGGGGCTGGGCCGACCGGACCCTGGCGTCCAGCCCGTGCGCCTCGGCCAGGAACCAGGCGCCCAGCGCGGCGGCCAGCACGCCGTAGATCCAGCCGGCGTAGGGGATCAGGGCGAGCGTGGCCCCCACCATCGCGTAGGAGTACCACAGGATCTTCCGCGCCACGGCCGCGGGCGTGGCCACCACCGGCAGCATCGGCACGTTCGCGGCCGCGTAGTCCTTGCGGAACTTCATGGCCAGCGCCCAGAAGTGCGGCGGGGTCCACAGGAAGATCACCGCGAACAGCACCACCGCGGGCAGGCTCACGGTGCCGGTCACCGCGGCCCATCCGACCAGGACCGGGAAGCAGCCCGCGGCGCCGCCGATCACGATGTTGGCTGGGCTGCGCCGCTTGAGCAGCAGCGTGTACACGAAGATGTAGAACAGGATGGCCGTGTCGGCCAGCGTCGCCGCCAGCCAGTTGGCCATCAGGCCGAGCAGCAGGGTGGCGCCCGCGCCCAGCGCGATCCCCCAGGCCAGCGCCTCCCAGGGCTTGATCGTGCCGTGGCCGTTGACCACCAGCGGGCGGCGGGAGGTCCGCTTCATCACCGCGTCGATGTCGCGGTCGATGTAACAGTTGATCGTGTTGGCGCTGCCCGCGGCCAGCGTGCCGCCGACCAGCGTGACCAGCACGAGCCGCAGCGACGGCAGGCCGTGCTGGGCGAGCAGCATGGTCGGGACCGTGGTGACCAGGAGCAGTTCGATGATGCGCGGCTTGGTCAGCGCGACGAGCGCGCCGCCCACGACCCGCGGCGACCGGCGGGGGGCTGGTGGGGCTCCCCGGTGATCCAGCTCTGGGAGCGCCGCGCTAGACGTCACTCCCCGTCCTCGGTCCTGGCCGCCTCGTCCGTGCTGGTCTCCGCCGCCGTATCTGCGCTGGTCCCGGCGGTCGCGTCCGCGCTGGTCTCGGCCGCCGCGCTGCCTTCGGTCTGGGCGGCCTCGCCCTGGCCGACGGCCTGCACATCGGCCACCGGAGTGTAGGACACCGGGCGCTCCGGAGGACGGACCCGGTGCCCGGGCACCGTCTCGGGCTTGGTGTACAGCACGTACAGCGCGGCCGCCACGACGATGAACAAGATCATCGGGAAGGCGAAGGTCAGTATCGATCCGCCGAAGGTCCAAGCGCTGACGTTAGAATTCACTCTAGGTCCCCTCTCCCTCTTCGCCTCAGCACGTTACTACAGAGCGTAGAACAGGAACCAGAACAGCAGCGCCATCAGGGCCAGGTAGTTCCAGACGGTCGAGAAGGCGCTCAGCGAGGCCTGGAACCGCTGCACATCGCGGGTCTCAGTGTACGTGGGGGGCTGTTCCACGAACGACATGGCCGGGATGAACCGGGACCTGGCCAGCAGGATCTCCAGCCAGACCAGCGCGCAAAGCTGGGTGACGAGGAAGACCGAGTAGAAGCCAGTGAAGACGCTGGCGTAACCCGAACTGCCCGGACTGAACGGAAGGTCCACGAGCTGGTAGACCTGCATCGCGACCGCCGCCAGCCCGAGGCCCATGGCGATCAGCCCGTCGATCTGCCAGGTGGCCTTGTGCCCGGCCTTGATCCGCTGCAGCCCGAAGTAGTGCACCCCGGCGGACAGTTCGGCCAGCAGCATGATCGTGGTGCCGATCCACAGCGACGGGTTTATGAAGCCGGACCCCTGCCACCGGCCCGCCGAGTTGAGGGACCGTAGGTAGAAATAGGCGAACAGGAACGCGCCGAATAGGAACATCAGCCCGCCGACCGCCAGCCGCGAGCCGGTCCAGGTCGCATTGAGCCCGCACTCGTGGTAAAAGGCCTCGTCCTCGTCCGCAGCTTCCCGCGCCGATGGTGACGTCATGTCCGTCATCGTCATGCCTCCGTTGCGCGGGCCGGCGCGTAGGCGGACCCGATGACGCCGGGCGGCGGGTTCAGGTCGGCCACCGGGAGCGCGTCCTTGACGCCGTAGTCATAGGGACCGGACAGGACCACCGGCACCCGCTTGAAGTTCTCCGGCGGCGGCGGAGTCGAAAGTTGCCATTCCAGGCTGCGGGCCCGCCACGGGTTGCCGACCTCGGGTTCCCGCCAGAACAGCATGGACATGACGAAGTTGATCAGGAAGATCAGGATCGACACACCCAGGCAGAACGCGGAGATCGAGACCCAGTCGTTGAGCGTCTGGAGGTTGCGTGCGTACTCGAAGACCCGGCGCGGCATGCCCATGAGGCCGAGCGCGAACAACGGCAGGAAGGTGGTGTTGAAGAAGATGAACATGGTCCAGAAGTGGACCCGGCCCAGCCGCTCGTTCAGCTTGATCCCGGTCATCTTCGGCAGCCAGTAGTAGATGCCGGCCATGAACGCGAAGATCAGCCCGCCCATGATCGTGTAGTGGAAGTGCGCCATCACGAAGAACGAGCCGTGCTCGGTCGTGTCCGCGGGCACATCTGACAGGAACACGCCGCTGATGCCACCGATAAAGAAGTTGAAGTAGAACGCCAGAGCGAACAGCATCGGGATGCTGAACCGGATCTTCGCCTTCCAGAAGGTGCCCATGCCGACCAGGAAGATGAACCCGGTCGGGATGGAGATCAGCTCGGTGGTGAGCATGAACAGCGGCCGCATGTCCGGGTTGATCCCGCTGTCGAACAGATGATGCTGCCAGACGAAGAAGGACAAGATGCCGACGCCGAGCATGCCGGCCCCCATAATCCGGTAGCCGAACAGCGGCTTGCGGCAGAACACGGAGATCACCTCCGCGATGACGCCGAAGCCGGGCAGCGCCAGGATGTACACCTCCGGATGGCCGAAGAACCAGAACAGGTCCTCGTACAGGTAGCTGCTGCCGCCGAGCTGGTTGGTGAAGAACGCGGTCTGGAAGGTCCGGTCGGCGAGCCCCATGAAGCACGCCCCGACCAGCACCGGCACCGCCAGCACCTGCAGGAACGACACCGTGAACATCGACCAGACGAACATCGGGAGCCGACTCCAGCGCATGCCGGGCGCCCGGTAGTTGATGATCGTGACGATCATGTTGAAGCCGGCCAGGATCATCGAGATGCCCATCAGGCCGAACGCGAAGAAATAGGCGTCCATGCCCGACGTCGCCTGGGTGGCCAGCGGCTCGTAACCGGTCCAGCCGGTGGGGAACCCGCCGAACAGCAGGGCAGACAGCAGGATGACGTACGCAGCCGGGGTGAGCCAGAAGCCGAGCGCCTCGAGCCGCGGGAACGCGACCCGCTTCGACCCGATCAGCAGCGGGCCGAAGTACTGGCCGAACGGCCCGAGGATGACCGACGACATCATCATCATCATCATCGTGCCGTGCTCGCCGACCACCATCAGGTACTGCTCCGGGCCGATGAGGTGGTACGAGGGCGACAGCAGCTCACTCCTGATCGCCATGGCGAACAGCCCGCCGGTGAGGAAGTAGCCGATCATGCCGTACAGGTACTGGATGCCCACGACCTTGTGATCGAGCGTGTACCTGAAGTACTTGCCCAGGCCGGGCTCCTCTTTCCCGAGCAGCCTGGGCTCCTCGGGCATCGGCCGGCCCAGCATGAGCAGGAACAGGTCGTTGAACACGCCGAGCCCGGCCAGCCAGCCGATGACGCCGAACGCGTAGCCGAGCACGATCGCCACGTCGTTGGCGTCGGACAGGGCGCTGCGGCTGTAGCCGCCGCCGAGGAAGTTGCCGAGCAAGTGACCGAGCAGATAGCCGATTACGGCCCCGATCAGGCCGGTATGGACACCCGGGCGCAGCCACCAGGGCCGCGCGGCCACTCCCTCCGGGCCGCGGCCCGTGGGCTCGGCTCGCTCCGGCTGGGTCTCGATGGCCATCCCGTCACCCCTCTAACTTCACCGAAGTCATGGCGGATACAACACTGCGCGCCGCGATCCGCGGCAGGAAGTGCGTCACGGCTGTACCGGGTTGCCTGGCCCGTAGTAGTACCCGGGTGAGCCGGTGATCCCGCGATCGTGACCAGGCTCTTGCCCAGCTGAGGGATCACGGTGGGATCGTAGGTCAGCGCGTACGCGGGCAGGGCGGCCAGCACCCCGTCCGACGTCTCCTTGGCCTGCACGCCGCTCGCCCAGGACTCGAACGCGGACTGGGAGACAACGTGGCCGTAGTTGAACATGGCGCCGTGCCAGATGCCGCACAGCTCGTTGCAGCGGACGGTGACGCTGCCCAGCGCCTTCGGCGTCACGTACGCCACGTTGTCCACGCCCGGGTTGGCGTCGGCCTTCACGCCCAGCTGGTAGGCCCAGAAGCTGTGGATCACGTCCAGCGAGGTCACGTGGAAGGTCACCGGGGTGTCCAACGGCAGCATCAGCTCGGTGCTCTGAAAGCCGCCAAACTGGGGATACCGGTAGCTCCAGGTCCACTGCTGGCCGATCACCTGGACCTGGAGCATGGTGCCGGTGCCGGGGGTCCAGGTCGCGGATTGCTTTCCGGCCAGTGTCCAGATCGGCGACGGACCCTCGCCGGCGCCGGCGCCGGCCGGACCGACGAGCTCGATCGTGCCGAACACGGCCAGCCAGAGCACGATGGCCGACGTGCCCATGATCCACGTCGCCTGGACCTTGGTGTTGCCGTAGATCGCCGGGCCGTCGCTGTCGTCGCCCGGCTTGGCCCGCCAGACCACGATCGCGTAGATGAAGTACAGGAGCACCGCGATGACGACCGGCGCGGCGCTTACCGCCAGCACCGCGATGTCGAACTGCTGATGTTTGGCCGCGTCGGACATGCGGCCCGGCGGCAGGTGCGGGTACCAGACGAACCAGATGATCAGGCAGGCGGGCAGGGTCAGGACGAACCAGATCGCGAACATGCGCCAGCCGTGCCGCGGCTCGGCCTGGACGGTGTCCGCCGCCGGGATCTCCGTCGCGCTCATGAGGCCACCACGTCCATGTTGCCCGCCATCCAGCCGAGAGTCTGCATGGGACCGCCGTTGCCGTCGAGGTATCCGCCGCCGCAGGGGATCAGGCACTGCCAGCGGAACGAACCGGTGTGACTGGGGGACATGAAGCTGAACGTCTCCTGGGCGTACGCGCCGCCGGAGGTGGGGGTGCACGGGAACGTGCTGCACAGGTTGGTCTTCGAGTTCTGCGCGTTGGGTGAGGCGACCGGCACGTACAGGTTCAGGCCCGGGATCGCGAACGTATGCGCCACGTTGCAGGCCGCCCAGGAGTTGATCACCGATACGGTCTGCGCCGACCCCAGCGGGGTGTTGTTCTTGTTGAACTGCTGCACGGTCACCGTATTGCCGATCGTGCCCTGCACCTGGCCCCAGAAGTTGTTCCGCAGCGGCGTGCAGCCGTCGAAGCCGTAGATGGTCACGTTGACCTTCGTGTTGGCCGGGACCGAGAACAGCGTCGTATGCAGCCAGTTCTTGGTCACCGGGTCCTGGGTGTAGTAGGTCACCCAGTTCGGCTTGGTGGCGGAGTCGTTCGACGGGTCTTCTTGCAGCGCCACGTTGACCTGGCCGCCGGACGCCGTGTAATGAACGACCGACAGCTGGGTCCTTGCCGAGCCGATGTAGTAGAGGGCGACGAAGACCACGACTCCCACCACGACGAGGAAGGCGGCGAGCAATGCCGCCGCCCGGGCCGCCACGGACACCGGATCACCACCTCGCTTTGTCTGCACGCAAGGCCAGGCCCGGCCGTGCGGTAAACCTCGCTGCGCAGACCGGTACCTCTCAGGGTCGATCATCGGATCGCCCGGTGTCCCACGGCAACACCTAGGGTCGCGGATGACGAAATTGTCATTTCCCTGCGAGGCCGACGCGGGGTCGGTTTATCCCCTCTGACCAGTAAGGATGATCGAAGTGCCGGATACGCATCGTCAGCGAGCCCGCTGGCGACAATCGTTTGCGGGCAGCCGATTGCGGCGACCGCAGGGCGGGGCGGCCGGACGGCGGGCATCCGCCGGCCGCAGCGGGCCCTTATGATGACGGCGAACCGGCCGGCCGCCAGTACGGTGCCGCGTGGCCTACCGGTTCCAGGAGGAGCCGATGGCGGCAGGACCGACCGGGGGCATACCTACGCGACGCTCGGGCTGGCCGGTGCTGCGTACCCCTCGGTGGATGCTCGCGGGCGGCGTGGTGCTCGTGGCCGGGCTGACGCTCGCCGCGATTCCCCATCATCCGTCCACCTCCCAGCGCGTCATCGACCTGCGCGGGGTGGTGCAGGAGCTGAACACCGACATCGAGTCGTGCGCCGGCGGCGTCAGCGAGTCGCTCACTGCGCTGCGGGAGATCCAGTCCGGGACCAGCCACGACATCAAGACCGCGGTCGGCATCGCCACCTTCGGCGCGACGAACTGCTCCCCGGCCAACAACATGCCGATGGACGACCTGGTCCAGTACCAGCCCCCGGAATCGCTGGCCTCCTTCCACCTGGAACAGACCGTGAACGATCTCGTCACCTGGGGGTTCCCGGACGCGCAGCGGGTGCAGGCGGACGTCGCCACGCTGCTGACCGCCAGCACGCCGTCGGCGATCCAGGCCGCGACCGCGCAGCTGCACCACGATCAGAGCGTGCTCGACGCCGAGCGCGCCACCATAGACGGCATGATCAACACGGCCAGCAAGTCACTGTCGGCTGACGTGAAGCCGCCGCCGCTGCCCAGCTGAGCGCCGGGCGCCAGGACCGGATCAGGCCGAGGCCGGCGGCTGTCGCGCGCACGGGCCGTCCCCGGGCCCGTCCTCGCCCCGTCAGGCCAGCTGCCAGGCCAAGAATTGCAATCGTTTGTGTGACAGGGCTGTAACAGATGCCTCCCGACCTTCTCTGGTCGCTTGACCCGTGCCTTGGTCACGGGCACCATCACACCCGGGGGGCAATGCGTGAGCTGCGCAGGTTCCGGTCCCGCCGCGGCGGTTGAGCCGCACGAGGCCGCACGACAAGGACCGAGGTAGCGGGCATGACGTTGCACCACGGAGCGGCACGGACGACACTGGCCCCGATGCCATCCCCGGCCGCCAGGCACATCCTTACCGTCGACGACGAGCCCAAGATCCGTTCCTTCGTCGGCCGGGCGCTGACGGCGGCCGGATACCTGACCGACGCCGCGAGCACCGGAACGGAGGGGCTGCGGCAGGCGCTGGCCGGTCACTACGACCTGATCATCCTGGACCTGGTCATGCCGGATATGAAGGGCCGGGACTTCCTGGACCGCCTGCTGAGCGAGCGGCCCGACCAGGCGGTCATGGTGCTGTCCTGCCTCGCGGACGTGGCGACCAAGGTCGACTGCCTGGAGCACGGCGCCCAGGACTACCTGACCAAGCCGTTCTCGCTGGCCGAGCTCCTGGCCCGGGTCCGGGTCAGGCTGCGGGTGGACACGCACCCGCACCACGAGGGCGCGCGGGCCGGCGAGGTGATCCGGGCCGGCGGACTGATGCTGGATGTGGGACGGCTGGTCGCCGACATCGGGACGGGCCCGGTGCCGCTGACGCGGCTGGAGTTCCTCCTGCTCCGGGAGCTGGCCGAACACGCCGGGGAGTCGGTGCCCAAGGGAACGCTGCTCGCCGTGGTATGGGGATACGACTTCGACCCCGGTTCGAACGTGGTTGACGTCTGCGTGCGGCGGCTACGATCGAAGCTCGGATTCGACCTCATCAAGACGGTCCGCGGTGAGGGCTATCAGCTCGTCGTCCGCTGAAGACCGTCCGCTGAAGACAGGGTGAGAACCGGGCATGGGCCAGCGAAGCTGGGCAGACACGATGGGCAGGGCCGGGCGGATAGCGGCCCGCCACAAGCTCGCCGCCGTTATCGCCGGGCTGTGCGTCGCGCTGTCCCTGGGGGCCATCGCCTGGGCCGCGACCGGTTCGCCCGTGCAGGCCGCGGACCCGGCGGCGCGCACGTTCAGCCTGCCGGTGCTCGGCCAGTCCGGGAAGCAGATCTCGCTCAGCGACTACGCGGGCCAGCCGCTCATCGTGAATTTCTTCGCGTCGTGGTGCACTCCCTGCCAGCAGGAGACCCCGTTGCTGGCCAGGTTCTACCGCAGCGAGCACGGCCGGGTGGCCCTGGTCGGGCTGGACGAGAACGACGCGGCGGGCAGCGCGGTGTCGTTCACCCGCGCGCGTGGCGTTAGCTATCCGGTTGGTTTTGATCCCGAGACCATCGCCGCATCGGCCTACGGCGTGGACGCGCTGCCGCAGACCTTCTTCCTCAACGCCAGCCACCACATCGTGGACCGGGTCTTCGGCGCGCTGACACCCGCCGACCTGGCCAAAGGCATCGCGCTGGCCACCGCGAACCAGGCCGGGACGTCCGGCGGTAGCCAGTCCGGCGCGTCCGGCTAGCCGACCTGCTTCCGCGACTTGCTGGTCGCGCCGGCAATCCCCGTCAGGCCGTACACGACGCCGCCGTGCCAGAAGCCGCTCCACACCCCGTCGATGATGCCGCCGCCCGTCAGCACCGACAGCACGAGCCCGACGACGGCGCACGCCACCGCGGGCAGGACCGCGAACCGCCACGGGTTGCTCCGGGCCCACCGGATGGCGCGGCTCGGCCGGGCCCGCCACAGGGCGCCGGCCGCGGCCACCACGAAGAACGCCACCGCGCCCATGGCCAGCGAACCGCTCAGCGCGCCCATGCCGAGGCCGGACCCGATGACGTGCAAGCCCAGGTCGCCCGCTGCGACGACCCCGCCGGTCACCACCGCGGCACCCCACGGCGCGCCCGACATGGCCGCTCCGGAAATCGACATCCCCTCTCGCGCGGAGATGTCCTGATCACTATGAGTCGGTGCGGACATTGCAATCCCAGCCCTTCCGGCACCTCGCACGATATTCACGTCATATCGCGTCTTTCTCGCAGAGTATCACTTCTTCCTGGATGGCCACCGCACGCCGCGCGGAGGCGAGCCAAGGTTTAAGCGAGGTGCGCAGGAATCCCAAGGAGACGTTCAGCTTGCGCACAGCATGACCGGGTAGCCAAAAGGCCGGGTAGCCAAAAGACGGGCATCGCGGTCAGGCCCGCCGTGGCTGGGCCCAGAGCCGGCACCACCGATCGGGACATACCCTGGTCTGGTCGAGGGCGAGGACAATGAGCGAGAGCGACGGCGGCTGGCAGCAGCCGCACGAGTACGTCAGTCCCTGGGCGCCGCGCGATACGGGTGAGGCTGACCAGCCTCCGGACACCGGGGCACCCGAGGCCTCCCCGCGCGGGAACGGCGATCAGGACACCGTCGCCTTCGGCGTGCCCGACCGCGAGGCGGGCGCGGACGGCCAGGGCTCCTACGTGCAGCGCGGTCGCGACGACATGTGGTACGCGGGCGGATCCGGGGACCAGGCCGGCGGCCGGGGACCAGGCCGACGGCGCGGACCGGCGGGCCACGGGGATGACCGGGACCAGGGCGGTTACGGCCAGATCGGGTACGGTCGGTACGGCCAGGGCGCAGACGGGTACGGCGGGAGCGGCCACGGCGAGGAGCGGGTACGCCGGGGGCGGCTACGGCGGGGGCGGGTACGGCCAGGGTGGGTACGGCCAGGGCGGGTACGGCGGGTACGGCGGGGGATACGGCACGTCCGAGTGGGGGCTGCCGCCGCGGCGGCGCGGGCGCGGCGGGCGCTTCCTCGTGTACATCGCCGTCGCGGCGCTCGCGGCCGGCATCGGCGCGGGGATCACCGTGGCCATGGACAACCACGGCGCGGCCTCGCCCCCCGGCATCTCCTCCCGCGACATCCCGGTGCCGCGCGACAACAGCGGATCCTCGGCCGTGCTGAACCGGGCGAAGGTGGAGAAGAAGGTCGAGCCGGGCCTGGTCGACATCACCGCCACGCTCAGGTACGAAAGCGAGACGGCCGAGGGCACCGGCATGGTGATCAGCCCCGACGGCCTGGTGCTGACCAACAACCACGTGATCGACGGGGCGACCAGCGTGACCGCGACGCTGGTGGACGGGGGCCGGGCCTTCCCGGCCCGGGTCCTCGGCTACGACAGGACCGATGACATCGCGCTGCTCCAGATCACCGGCGCCTCGGGGCTGACCGCCGTCAGCTTCGGCAACTCATCCCAGGTCAAGGTGGGCACGGCGGTCCTCGCGCTGGGCAACGCCGAGGGACGCGGCGGCGTGACGCCCGCCGCGGGCATCATCGACGGGCTGAACCGCTCCATCCAGGCCAGCGACGAAGGGTCGAACACCACCGAGGACCTGAACCACATGCTCCAGACCAACGCCCAGATCCAGCAGGGCGACTCGGGCGGGGCGCTGGCCAACAACGCGGGCCAGGTCATCGGCATGGTCACCGCCGCGAACACGGGCTCGGGCGACCAGCAGGGCGGGCCGGCCGGCTTCGCCATCCCGATCAACAGCGCCCTGGCCATCGCCAAGCAGATCGTCGAGGGCCAGGCCAGCTCGACGGTGGCCATCGGCCTGCCGGGGTTCCTCGGCGTGGAGGTCGCGCAGGACAACAGCCCGAGCCCGCAGCAGCAGGCCGCTGACCAGCAGCGCGCGGCCAACGGCCAGGGCGGGTCTGGCGGCCCGGGCGGGGGCGGCTCGTCCTGCGTGACCGGCGGCCAGGAGCCCGCCGCGCCGCAGGACATCGCGCCCGTCGGCGTCGGCGCGCTCGTGCTCGGCGTCGTGTGCGACAGCGCCGCGCAGGCGGGCGGCCTGGTGCCCGGTGACGTGATCACCTCGGTGGACGGCCAGGCCGTCACCACGCCCGGCTCGCTGACCACCATCACGTCCAAGTACCAGCCCGGCGAGGTGGTGTCCATCACCTGGCAGAGCACCGACGGCGCCGAGCACACGCTGCAGTTCAGGCTCGGCAACGGCCCGGCCCGGTAAGCCGGCCGCGGGCTCCGCGGCGGTCAGCCAGGACCGCAGCGCGGACTCGCACTCGGCGATCGTGGCGATCTCGACGTACTCACCGGCCGTGTGCGCGATCTCCGGCAGGCCCGGGCCGTAGTTCACCGCCGGGATGCCCAGCGCGGCGAACCTGGCCACGTCGGTCCAGCCCAGCTTGGCCCGCGGCGGCCGGCTGCCCGAGCCGACCGCGGTCACGAACGCGGCCGCGGCCGGATGGCCGAGGCCCGGCCGGGCGCCCTCGGCCACGTCCAGCACCGTCACCGGCCACGCCGTGAACATCGACCGCACGAAGGCGGCCGCCTGCTCGGCGTCCCGGTCGGGCGCGAACCGGTAGTTGACGGTCACCACGCATTCGTCGGGGACGACGTTCCCCGCCACGCCGCCCCGGATGGCGACCGCGTTCAGGCCCTCGTGGTACCGCAGCCCGTCGACCTCCGGCTGCCGGGGCGTGTACCCGCGCAGCACGGCGAGGATGTCGGCCGCCTCGTGGATCGCGTTGCGCCCCATCCAGGAGCGGGCCGTGTGCGCGCGCCGGCCCGCCGCGGTGACCTCGGCGCGCAGCGTGCCCTGGCAGCCGCCCTCGATCACGCCGGAGGTCGGCTCCATCAGCACGGCGAAGTCCCCGGCCAGCAGCTCCGGATGCTCGCGGCTCAGCCGCAGCAGCCCGTTGCGCTCGGCCGCGACCTCCTCGCAGTCGTAGAACACGTAGGTGACGTCGCGGGCGGGCGCGGTGAGCCGCGCGGCGAGCCGGAGCTGCACCGCCACCCCGGACTTCATGTCGGACGTGCCGCAGCCGAACAGCCGCGGCCCCTCGGCACGGGAGGGAACGTTGCCCGCGATCGGCACCGTGTCGACGTGCCCGGCCAGGATGACCCGTTCCGGCCGGCCGAGCTCGGTCCGGGCCACGATCGTGTGGCCGTGCCTGCTGACGGCCAGGTGCGGCAGCGGCCGCAGCGCGGCCTCGACGGCGTCCGCGAGCGGCCCTTCCTCGCCGCTGACCGATGGCACGTCAACCAGCCGCGCGGTCAGCGCCGCCCCGTCGAGATCAAGGTCGAGGTCCACCGGGCCTAGCTTAGGAGGCGGGCCGGGCCGCCGGGGAGGTCCGGGCTCCCTGGGACGGCATGGTCTTGGCCGCGGCGCGCAGCGCGGTCACGATCACCGCCACCGAGGGCCGGCGCACGCTGGCCGTGCGGGCCACCGCGTGCACGTCCCGGGCCAGGTCCAGGCCGTGCGGCAGGTCCCGGACCGCCACCCGGCGCTCCCCCGCGGCCACGGCCAGCCGGGGCAGGATGGCGATGCCGATGCCGCGCGCCACCAGGCTCACGATGGTGGACATGCCCTCGAACTCCGAGAGCACCGGCGGGGCCACCCCGACCGCGGCGAACAGCCGGTCGACGGCCTGCCGGGACGGCTCGCCGGCCGGCGCGGCCAGCCACGGCTCGTGCCGCAGCGCCCGCAGGTCCACGGCCTGGTCCGGGTCGGCGGCCCGGTGCGCGCGCGGCACCACGAGCACGAGCTGGTCACGGATCAGCTGGTAGCAGGACAGGATGGAGCCGCCCGTCTCGATCTCGTCGGCCAGGCGGCCGGTCCAGTCGTCCACGATGGCCACGTCGACCTCGCCGGACCGCACCTGGCGCAGCCCCTCACCGGCCTGCGTCTGCCGCAGCACCAGCGCCAGCCGCGGGTGCGCGCGCAGGCTGCGGGCCAGCGCGGGCGCGAAGGCGACCGCCGCGGACGGGAACGCCGTCGCCACCACCCGCCCGGCCGGCTCGGCGGCCCGCGCCGACAGGTCGGTCTCGGCCTCCTCGACCATGGCCAGGATGCGTTCGGCGTGCGCGGCCAGGCGCCGGCCCGCGTCGGTCAGCTCCGCCCGGCGGGCGGTCCGGTCGAGCAGCGCGGTGCCCGCCTCCCGCTCGAGCGCGGCAAGCTGCTGCGATACCGCGGACGGCGTGTACCCGAGCACGGCCGCGGTCCTGGCGATGCTGCCGCGCGCGGCGAACTCGGTGAGCAGGCGCAGCCTGTGCAGGTCAAGCATAAGAGAATCTTAGCCTCTGCGACAGATATCAGCGCTTGCGCTTACGGTATGGGCGGCATAGCTTGGGCAGGTGTGCCGGGTCGTCGCGCGTCAGCAGGATCGAGCCCGCTGAGTTCTCCTGATCGCGCCGGCCACCGAAGGTTCGCTGATCCCGCAGCTAGGAGTGCAAGCCCCCGTGGCTCTTGCCGTGACGCCCTTGCGGCCCCTCCCGTCCCCGCATCCAGACACCGAAGAGTCCGCGCTTGGGTCCCGCCCCGGTCGCCGTCTCCGCCACCCTGGCCGCCAACGAGACCCTGGACGCCCGGCGCCGGCGCGGCGAGCCGGTGCTGCCGATGGCGTTCGGCGAGGCCGGGCTGCCGGCCCACGGGCTGCTGCGCGAGGCGCTGGCCAGCGCCGCGGGCTGCACCTCCTACGGCCCGGTGGCCGGCCGGGCCGCGCTCCGCGAGGCCGCCGCCTCGTACTGGGCCCGGCGCGGCCTGCCCACCGACGCGGACGCGGTCGTCTGCGGGCCGGGCAGCAAGGCGCTGCTGTTCGGCCTGGTGGCGGCCATCGGCGGCGACGTCGCCGTCACCCGGCCGAGCTGGGTCAGCTACGCCGCGCAGGCCAGCCTGGCCGGACGGGCCGCGCACCTGGTGCCGGGCTCGGGCGGCGTGCCGGACGCGGCCGACCTGGCCCGGACCGTGGCCGCGGCGCGAGCGTCCGGCCGCCCGGTCCGCTCGGTCATCGTCACGCTGCCCGACAACCCGACCGGGACGCTGGCTTCCCCCGCCGCGGTCCGCGCGGTGTGCTCGGTCGCGGACCGGCACAACCTGATCGTCATCTCCGATGAGATCTACCGGGACCTGGTCCATGACAACGTGGCCGTCTTCGCCAGTCCCGCCCTTTATTCTCCCGAACGGACGGTGGTCACCACCGGCCTGAGCAAGAATCTCGCCCTCGGTGGCTGGCGCCTGGGCGCGGCCCGGCTGCCGGACGGCTGGCTCGGCCGCGAGCTGCGGGCCAGGCTGCTCGGGGTGGCCAGCGAGATCTGGTCCGCGCCGTCCGGGCCGGTCCAGCAGGCGGCCGCGCTCGCGTTCCGCGAGCCGGACCCGGTCGCGGAGCGGGTCGCGCTCAGCCGGCGCCTGCACGGGCGCGTGGCCCGGGCGGTCGCCCGGCGGCTGTCCGCGGCCGGCGTGGCGGTGCCCGCGCCCCAGGCGGCGTTCTACGTGTACCCGGACTTCACCCCGCTGGCCGCGGTGCTGCGGCGCCGGCACGGGATCACCGGCGACGAGGGCCTCGCCGACCTGCTGCTGCGGCAGTACGGCGTGGGCGTGCTGCCGGGCAGCGCGTTCGGCGAGGAGAGCTGGCGGCTGCGGCTGCGGATGGCCACCGCGCTGCTCTACGGCGAGACCGACGAGCAGCGCACCGCCGCGCTGAACTCGGCCGACCCGGGCGCGCTGCCCTGGATCGCCGCGTCCCTCGACCGGCTCAGCGAGGTGCTCGCCGACCTCATCGGCTGACCCGGTCCGGCAGGACGGGAACCAGGTCGGGGCGCTTGGGATGCAGGCCGTCGCCGGTCGAGATGCCGGTCAGCCGCCGCGGACCATGATGCCATCCCCGTCGGGACCGGCCGCCGGCCCGGATGCGCCAGACTGGGGGCATGCCGATGAGGCTGGCGCCGGCGGCGGGCCTGCTGCTCGCCGTGACCGGCCTGCTGCTCGCCCTGGCGGGCTGCGGCGGCGACGCGGCGAACGCGACGTCCAGCGGCCCGCCGCCCTCGACCAGGACGCTGGCCGGGGTCCCCACGGGTGCGGCATACCCCGGCGCGGCCTGGCCGGCCTTCGGCCGGGACGCGGCGCACACCGGGGTCGCGGCCGGCGTGGCCGCCGCGGGCGCGCTCGGCATCGGCTGGCAGACCGGCCTCGACGGGGCCGTGTACGGCCAGCCGCTGCTGGTCGGGAACCTGGTCATCGCGGCCACCGAGGGCGACTCCGTCTACGGGCTTGACCGGTCCACCGGCCACGTGGCCTGGCGGGCGCACATCGGCACCCCGGTTCCGCGCGCCGACCTGCCGTGCGGCGGCATCGACCCGCTCGGCATCACCGGCACGCCCGTGTACGACCGGGCCGACGGGCTCGTCTACGCGGTCGCGGAAACCTCCGGCTACCACCACGTGCTGGTCGGGGTGTCGGTCACCGACGGCGCCGTCCTGGTGGAGCGCGACATCCCCACCCCGGACGGCAAGCCGCGGTATGACCAGCAGCGGCCCGCGCTGGCGATTCTGGACGGGCGGGTCTACGTGGCCTTCGGCGGGCTGGAGGGGGACTGCGGCCCGTACCGCGGATCGGTGGTCAGCATCCCGGTCACCGGCAGCGGGGCGCTGGCGTCCTACGTGGTGCCCACGTCACGCGAGGGCGCCATCTGGGGCACGGCCGGGCCGGTCACCGGGCCGGACGGGACGCTGTACGTCAGCGTGGGCAACGGCTCGGTGACCAGCACCACGTTCGACGGCAGCGACTCGGTCACCGCGCTGTCGCCGTCGCTGCGGCGCACCGGCATCTTCGCGCCGACCTCGTGGTACGACGACAGCGCTCACGACCTGGACCTCGGCTCCACCCAGCCGGTGCTGCTCGGCAACGGGATGATGGTCGAGGTGGGCAAGAGCGGCGTCGCCTACCTGCTCGACAGCCGTCACCTGGGCGGCGTCGGCGGGCAGGTCGCGCAGGCGCCGGTGTGCCCGGCCTACGGCGCGGCGGCGGTCGACGGCAGCACCGTGTACGAGCCGTGCGAGCAGGGCGGGATGGCCGCCCTGGCCGTGACCGGCGACGCGATCCGCGTGCTGTGGCGCGGGCCCGCCAGCGCCTGGGGCTCCCCCGTGGTCGGCGGCGGCGCGGTGTGGGTCGCCGACTGGACCGCCGGGACGCTCTACGAACTCGACCCCGCCACCGGCGCGGTCCGGCACGCACTGGGCCTGGGCACGGCGCTGCCGCACTTCGCCTCGATGTCGATGACCGGCAACCACGCCTACCTCGGCACCGACGACGGCGTGATCGCGGTCACCGGGGCCTGAGCCGGAGCAGGCCGGTTAAAATCAGCCTCGTGGGCGGGAGCGTCCTGGTCATCATCGTGATCGGGGTGGAGTAGCTTTGCTGGGTCGTTTACTTCGGGAGAGCCGTGACACCGGACGCCAGGCCCATGGTCGCCCGCACGGCGATGGGCGTCGTGCTGGGCGTGCTGGTGCTCGTTTCTGCGTGCACGGGGGGTGGGGCCGCGCCTCAGCAGGCGACGACGCCGGCGGGACCGGCGAGTCCCAGCCACGCGGCGACACCGTCTCCGTCCTCCTCCCCCGCCCGGACCGTGGCCGACGTCGGCTCGGCCGGCACCTACCGGGTCGGGCAGCAGCGGATGACGTTCGCCGAGCCCGCGCACGCCGGCCCGGCCGGGCAGCAGCTCGGTGAGCGCACGCTGCTGACCGTGGTCTGGTACCCGCTGGCCCGCGGGCCCTCCGGATCGCAGCCCGCCCGGGGGCCGTTCCCGCTGCTCATGTTCGCCCCCGGGTTCATGCAGTGCGGCAGCACGTACTCGGACCTGCTGCGGGACTGGGCCAGCGCCGGGTACGTGGTCGCGGTGGTGAACTTCCCGCGCACCGACTGCGTCGTCGGAGCCGCCGCGTACGAGCCGGACCTGGTGAACCAGCCTGGCGACATGTCCTACGCCATGGGCAGGCTGCTGGCGCTGAGCGCGCGGCCGGGTAATCTGCTGTCCGGCCTGCTGAACCGCCATGAGATCGCCGCGGCCGGCCAGTCCGACGGCGGCGACACGGTCGCCGCGCTGGCGGCCGACACCTGCTGCGCCGACCACCGGCTCAAGGGCGTGGCCGTGCTCTCGGGCGCGGAGTGGCCGCCGATGCCCGGACCGTACTTCGCCCGCGGGGGGCTGGGGACGCCGCCGATGCTGTTCGTGCAGGGCACCGCGGACACCATCAACCCGCCGTGGACCAGCGTGCAGCTGTACCGCTCGGACGGGGCCAGGGCCCGGTACTACCTGGACCTGTTCGGCGCCGACCACATGATCCCGTACACCGGGACGAACCCGGTGGAGCATCTGGTGGCCCGGGTCACCCTGGCGTTCTTCGACCGGTACGTGCTCGGGCGCGCCGGCGCGCTGACCACGATGACGAGAGAGGGCAACGTGAGCGGCGCCGCCGCCCTGTTCAGCGGCGGTTACTGGCCGGGCACCGGGTAGTTCGCGGGCAGCAGGCCCGAAGCGGGCTCGGTGGCGTTGGGCGCGGCCGGCACGCTCAACGACACGAGCAGTTCGTCGAAGTTGACCCCGACCCTGGTCGGGAACGGGCCGAGGCCGCCGATGCCCTCGGCCTCGGGCGCCTGGGATTCCGCGGACAGGCCGTTGGCCATCGCCCATCCGGTCTCGATGCCGTCGGTGCCGTCCCACATGGTGCCGACCACGGTGGAGGGTGTCACGTGCTGGCCGACCACGACGTCGGGCGTGATGTCCTCGGCCACGTAGACCATCAGCCCCGCGTCCGGGCCGTCGGTGAGCTGGTAGGTGATCCACCCGCCGCCGGGCCAGCCGTAGTTGTTCCCCTGCGCGTTGGTGACGATGGCGTCGCCGAGCGCGAAGACCGGGCCGAACCCGCTGAAGTCGACGCCCTCGTCGATGCGCTCGGGCACCAGGCCGGTGGTGCTGCGGAACGGGTTGAGGTAGACCGGCGCGACGGCCACGCCCACGCTGACGATCTTGGGCTGCAGCCGGGCCTGCTCGCCCAGCGAGGCCGCGAGCTGCAGGCCGAGCGCGTCGGCCTGGTACACCCACGCCTGGCTGTATTCCCTGGCCAGCCAGTGCGGCGCGGCCGGCCAGAAGGAAAACACGAACGCGGTGCTGGCCATGACGGTGACGGCGACCCTGGCGGGCCGGGTCCACATCGCGTGCCCGATCGCGGAAAGCACCCTGTGCCGGGTGGCCGCACCGCGTCGGGCCGGTGCGCTTCGCGGCTCTCGGGCCGGTGCGCTTCGCGGCTGTCGGGCCGGTGCGGATCGCGGCTTACGGTGCCGGGACGTGCTGGACAGATCGAGCCTCCGGTCGGGCGCGCAGAAGCGCTCCAGTGTTAACCCACCAGGCTGCACCACACGCGCCCGTCACCGGGCCGGAACTACGTAACAAACATGAATGGCTACGTTACGTAGCTCCGGCGGATCAGGGCCTAGCTGCGTCCGCGCGGCAGGGCTTAGAGTGCAGCCGTGTTCGCGAACGGTCCGGCCCGGCTGCGGGCCCTGCTCGAGTCCGGCCAGACCATCGTGGCGCCCGGGGCGTTCGATCCGCTGTCGGCGCGGCTGGTGGAGGAGGCCGGGTTCCCGGCGGTGTACATGACCGGGTTCGGCACCTCGGCGGCCCTCATCGGGCGCCCGGACGTAGGCCTGCTGACCATGACCGAGATGGCCGGCAACGCCGGGCGGATCGCGGCGTGCGTGGACATCCCGGTCATCGCCGACGCGGACACCGGCTACGGCAACCCGCTGAACGTCATCCGCACGGTCCAGACCTACGAGGCGGCCGGGGTCGCCGGGATCCACATCGAGGATCAGGTGGCCCCGAAGAAGTGCGGGCACATGGAGGGCAAGCAGGTCATCCCGGCCGAGGAGATGGTCCAGAAGGTCCGGGCGGCGGTCGAGGCCCGCGCGCGACCCGAGTTCGTGATCATCGCCAGGACCGACGCGCGGGCCCCCGAAGGCCTGGAGCGAGCCCTGCGGCGCGGGCGGATGTACCGCGAGGCCGGCGCGGACGTCCTGTTCATCGAGGCGCTGACCAGCGACGCGGAAGCCGAGGAGGCGGTGAGGGCCCTTCCCGGCGTGCCGCTGCTGTTCAACTGGGCGGAAGGGGGCAAGACCCCGCCGATCAGCCTGGAGCGGGTCAGGGCGCTGGGTTACCGGATCGTCATCTTCCCGATCAGCACGCTGCTCGCGGCGACGGCGGCCATGCGGGCGATACTGCAGGAGATCGCCCGGGCGGGTACCCCCGCCGCGGCGATGCACGACATGCCCACGTTCGCGGAGTTCGTGGATTTCATCGGGCTGCCCCAGGTGCGCGAGGCCGAACAGCGGTACGCGGTCCGGCCCGCCCCGGGGCCGGGAACCGGAGGTAGGAATGGCAGCGACGTTTGAGCGGCCCAGCGTGAGCGCCGAGCTGGCCAGGGCCATGATCGAGGCGGCGGAGCGCAAGGCGGCGCAGATGGGCCATCCCTTCGTGATCGCCGTCGTGGACGACAGCGGGGTGCTGAAGGCGTTCAGCCGCATGGACGGCGCGGCGTTGCTGTCCGTCCAGATCGCCCAGGACAAGGCCTACACCGCGGTCGGGTTCGGCCTGGCCACCGACGCGTGGCACGACTTCGTCAAGGACGATCCGCCGCTGGCCATGGGCGCCACGACCGGAATCGACCGCCTGATCGTGTTCGGCGGCGGGTACCCGATCAAGATCGGGGGGGCGGTCGTGGGCGGGATCGGCGTGAGCGGCGGCCACTACAGCCAGGACATGGAGGTCGCCCAGGCCGGGCTGACGGCTCTGGACCGCGCCTGACCGGCGCGGGTTCTCCGGGATCAGCCGATCGGTGGAGGGGGTCAGCCGTCCGGCTCATGGCGTGGTTCAGCCGCAGAATTCACTGGGCGGTCGATGCGCGCCCGGCGTCCGGCTGGCACGCTGAAAGGGCTCAGCGGTAAGGGAAATTCCGGAGCCGGAAGGACGGAACATGTCCGCACTGAACGGGG
Source organism: uncultured Actinomycetes bacterium (assembly GCA_963705835.1). GTDB lineage: Bacteria > Actinomycetota > Actinomycetes > Streptosporangiales > Streptosporangiaceae > Palsa-504. The sequence continues at coordinate 5,379 of CAVPLC010000003.1, read as the reverse complement.
GAACGTCATGGTCGTCAGATCTCAGGTCGTGACCGAGGCGGCGCCGGCCGCGCACTCGGTGGCGCTGTGCAAGACCTACGGAACGGGGCAGGCCGCCGTGCACGCGCTGGCCGGGGTCACGGTGACCTTCGAGCGCGGCCGGTTCACGGCCGTGATGGGCCCGTCGGGCTCGGGGAAGTCGACGCTCATGCACTGCATGGCGGGCCTGGACCGGCCGACGTCGGGACAGACCTTCGTGGGCGGCCTGGACATCGGGGCCCTGGACGACGGCGGGCTGACCCGGCTGCGGCGGGACCGGATCGGCTTCGTGTTCCAGTCCTTCAACCTGGTCCCGACGCTGACCGCGGCCGAGAACATCTCCCTGCCCGCCGCGCTGGCGGGCACCAAGGTCGACCGGGACTGGTTCGGTTACCTGGTGGACCAGCTGCGCATCGGGGACCGGCTGACGCACCGGCCCAGCGAGCTGTCGGGCGGCCAGCAGCAGCGGGTCGCCTGCGCCCGGGCGCTGATCAACAAGCCGGACCTGATCTTCGCCGACGAGCCCACCGGCAACCTGGACTCCAACGCCTCCGCCGAGCTGCTCGAGTTCCTGCGGCGTTCGGTGACCGAGTTCGGCCAGTCGATCGTGATGGTGACCCACGACCCGCGGGGCGCCGCGTACGCGGACCGGGTCATCTTCCTGGCCGACGGCGCCGTGGTGGGCGAGCTGGCCCAGCCCACCGCCGACTCCGTCCTGGAGCGGATGCGGACCCTGGGGGCCTGACATGTGGAACGTCACGATCAAGGGCCTACTAGCCCACAAGCTCCGGCTGGGGCTGACCGCGCTGGCCATCGTGCTCGGCGTCACCTTCATCTCCGGCACGTTCGTCCTGACCGACACCCTGCACAACACGTTCACGGAGCTGTTCAGCAACATCTACTCCAAGATCGACTTCCAGGTCCGCGGCGTCGCCCAGCTCGGCAGCGGCGGGAACGCGGTGCGCAACACGAACTGCCCGAGTCGCTGCTGGCCACGGTGCGCGGCGTGCCCGGCGTCGCGGCCGCCGACGGCCAGGTCACGGGCTACGCCCAGTTCATCGGCGCCGGACGGCAAGGCGATCTCGACCGGCGGCGCGCCGACCCTCGGGATCAGCTTCGACACCGACCAGCAGATCTCCAACCTGCACCTGATCGCGGGCGGCCCGCCGACGACCCCCGACGACGTGGTGATGGACGCCGGGACCGCCCAGAAGTACGGCTTCACCGTGGGGCAGCGGGTCCGCATCCTGTCGGCCGGGCCGCCGCAGAGCCTACACCATCACCGGCATCGCCCAGTTCGGCTCGGCGAACAACCTGGCCGGGGCGACCCTGGCCGCGTTCACGCTGCCGACCGCGCAGGCCGTGGTCCAGGAGACCGGCAAGCTCGACGACATCAACGTGGTGGCCGCGCCGGGCGCGAGCAAGGCCGCGGTGCAGCAGGCCATCGCCAAGGCCCTGCCGCCCGGGGTGGAGGTGGTCACCGGGCAGACCGTGGTGAACGAGAGCACCGAACTCGGTCAACCAGGCGCTGTCCTTCTTCTCCACCGCGCTGCTGGTCTTCGCGTTCATCTCGCTGTTCGTCGGCGCGTTCACCATCTTCAACACGTTCTCGATCATCGTCGGGCAGCGGACCAGGGAACTGGCCCTGCTGCGGATCGTCGGGGCCAGCCGCCGCCAGGTCTTCCGCTCCGTGCTCGGCGAGGCGGCCCTCACCGGGCTCGTGTCCTCGGTCATCGGCATCGGCCTCGGCGTGCTGGCCGCGCTCGGGCTGCAGGCGCTGCTGCGCGGGTTCGGCATCACGCTGCCGCCCGGGTCGCTGGTGTTCGAGCCGCGCACCGCGGTGGTCGGGCTGGCTGTCGGCGTCGGCGTGACGGTGGTGGCCGCGCATCGGCCCGGCCCGCGGCGCCGTGCGCATCCCGCCGGTGGCCGCGCTGGACGACCGCCAGTCCGGCCCCACCGCCTGACGATGCGGCGCCGGTTCATCGGCGGCACGGCGCTGGCCCTGGTCGGCGTGATCCTGCTGGCCCTCGGGCTGGCCAAGCCGGCCATCGCGCTCGTGGGCATCGGCGCGGTCTGCATCTTCCTCGGCACCGCCACCCTGGCCCCGGCCATCGCCCGCCCGCTGGCCAGCGTGATCGGGCGCCCGCTGGCCCGGCTGCTCGGCGAACCGGGCAAGCTCGGGCGGGAGAACTCCATGCGCAGCCCGCGGCGCACCGCCCAGACCGCCTCGGCGCTCATGGTCGGCCTGGCCCTGGTCGCCGCGATGTCGGTGTTCGGCGCCTCGCTGTCCAGGTCGACCACCAGCAGCGTGGACCAGGCGATCAGCGCCGACCTCATCGTGAGCCGCCACCGGGTCGGGAGAGCTCAGCAACTCCGCGGCCTCGCTCGCCTCGGCCGTGCCCGGGGTGACCGCGACCACCACCGTCTACGGCGGGCAGTTCGAGTTCGAGCAGCACGCTGTCCAAGCTCATCGCGGTCGTCCACCGACCAACCTGGCCGACACGGTGATCCTGCGGATGACGTCGGGCACCCCGGCCGCCCTGGCCCAGGGTGAGCTGCTCATCGACTCCACCACCGCGCAGAACAAGCACCTGGTGGTCGGCGACACCGGTGCCGGCCCGGTTCGCCCTGACCGGTCCGGCCAACCTGCGCATCGGCGGGATCTACCAGGCCAACGCGCTGATCGGCAGCTACCTGGTCAGCTCCGCGTTCTTCGTGGCCCACTACCCGGCCCAGCCGCCGGCCGCGCTGCTGCTGCGCACCAGCGGCAGCGCCACGGTGGACAACGCCGTCACCAGCGCCCTGGCGCCCGTTCCCGAACGTGCAGGTCCAGACCAGGGCCCAGTACGAGCAGGCCCAGGTGTCCGGCCGTCAACCAGCTGCTCGGCCTGGTCTACGCGCTGCTCGCGCTGGCCGTGATCATCGCGCTGATCGGGATCGTGAACACGCTCATGCTCTCGGTGTTCGAGCGCACCCGCGAGATCGGCCTGCTGCGCGCGGTCGGCATGCGGCGGCGCCAGGTCCGGGTCATGATCCGGTCCGAGGCGGTGATCCTGGCCATCTTCGGCGCCATCATCGGGATCATCATCGGCACCGGCATGGGCCTGGCGCTGGTCTCCTCGCTCAAGCAGCAGGGCATCACCGATACCGCGGTCCCGGTCTCCAACCTGGTCATCTTCCTGGTGCTCGCGGCCGTGCTCGGGCTGGTCGCGGCCAGCTGGCCCGCCCGCCGGGCGGCCAAGCTGGACGTCCTGGCCGCCATCGCCGCCGAGTAGCGGGTACGGGATCGGGGAACCCAGCTCCGTTCGGGCAGGCCCGGCGCGGGGCTGGGTTCGGGGGGCACGCACCACCTTTCGTTCGGGAAAAATTTAAAACCGCGGTGCGGCGGGGGCAGGGGATGCGGCGGGGGGCGGGGCGGGCAGACTTGGGGGCATGGCATACGGAGTCAGCTATGTCGAGTCGCCGACGCCGGCGTTCTTGTTCGATCTGGACGGGACGCTGATCGACAGCGTGTACCAGCACGTCATCGCGTGGCGGTCGGCGCTGTCGGCGATCGGGATCGACCTGTCGGTGTGGCGGATCCACCGGCGGATCGGGATGAGCGGCGGGCTGTTCGTGTCCGCGCTGCTGCGGGAGACCGGACGGTCGCTGTCCAAGGCCGACATCGACCTGCTCCAGCAGGCGCACGCGGCGGAGTACCGGGCGCAGATGGACGCGGTCACCCCGCTGCCCGGCGCGCGCGAGCTGCTCGGCTTCCTGACCGACGTGGGCGTCCGGTGGGCCATCGCGACCAGCGGGTACGCGGCGACCGCGCGGCCGGCGCTGGCGCTGCTCGGGCTGCCCGAGGACACCCCGATGGTGACCCGCGACCTGGTGCGGCACGCCAAGCCCGACCCCGACCTGTTCCTGGCCGCGGCCGCGATGCTCGACGTGGACCCCAGGCACGCGATGGTGGTCGGGGACAGCGTCTGGGACCTGCTGGCCGCGCGGCGGGCCGGGGCGCTCGGGGTCGGGCTGCTGTCGGGCGGGTACGGCCGGGAGGAGCTCGAGCGGGCCGGGGCGTACCGGGTCTACGCCGACCCGGCCGACATGCTGGCCCGCATCGACGAGCTCGGCGTGCGCACCGGCCAGGGCTGATCCCGCGCGTTGGACCCGGCGTGCGAACCGGCCGGGCTGATCCCGCGCGTCGAGCAGGAGCGGGGCTGATCCCATGCGTCCCACCAGTCCCTTACGTAGAGTGATGCAGATCACAACACGGCGTGTTCAGGCCGTTTTCGCCTGCCGCCGTTAGAGGTCCGTGAGCAGCGGCGCCTTCCGGCGTGAGTGGAGATTAAATGGATGGGTAGCGGTTGGGGCGCCGCGTGACGGCACCCCGGATGGGTCAATGGGAGGCGAGTCGTCGTGCCCACCGTGCGTCGGATCATCGTTGGCGTGCATGGGTCGCTCGGGAGCCTGCAGGCGCTGCGGTACGCAGCGGACGAGGCCAGGCAGCGGGACGTGCCGCTGCTGCCGGTCATCGCCTGGGTTCCGCCCGGCGGTGACCTCGCCGAACGCCGGCATTCCTCGCCCTACCTGCGCAAGATCTGGCGCGACGCCGCCTGGGATCGGCTGACCGCCGCGTTCGACGACGGGCTGGGCGGGATGCCCGCCGACCTGAGCGTCGAGCCGCACGTGGAGCGCGGGGAGCCCGGCCCGGTGCTGGTGGACGTGGCCGGCCAGTCCGAAGACATGATCATCATCGGGACCGGCAGCCGCGGCCGCCTCCGGCGGCTGTTCAGGGGCTCGGTCGCGCGCTACTGCCTGGCGTACGCCAAGTGCCCCGTGGTCGCCGTCCCGCCCTCGGCGCTGATGGACGAGATGAGCCACGGCCTGCACTCCTGGCACGTCCGCCGGCACGCGCTCATCCCGCACATGCCTGAGGTCTAGCGCGAGCGGCGCGCATGGGTTCCGTTAGGAACCCGGCCGCGCTCGCATGGGTCCTGCAAGGGCGCTTCTTTCCGGATGCCCGGAGCCGTTAACTAAGGATGTCTTCGTGGGCCCTGGTATGCCCGCCGAGCGCCTCACCAGCGGTTCGTCGCAAGGAGTCACCGTGTGGTACCTGTCTGACTGGTTCTATGTCGTGCTGACGATCGTCGTCTTCGCCTTCCTTTACCTCATCTTGAAGGGGATCGAGACCTTTGAGCGCTGAGAACTGGATCGGCCTGATCGGTGGCATCGTGCTGACGATCTACCTGTTCGTGGCCCTCGTCCTGCCTGAGAGGTTCTGATGAATTCCACGGCCGCCGCCTGGCTGCAGTTCCTGCTGCTGGTCGCGCGCCCTCGCCGCGTGCTACGTGCCGCTCGGCAACTACATCGCGAAGA
>CAVPLC010000002.1:0-25268 GCA_963705835.1 uncultured Actinomycetes bacterium | reverse complement strand
TAACTCGCGCGCCTCTCGGCTGAGCCAGCGGGCGCGGCGCATGTCGACGCGGACCGGGGGGCGGGCGGAGCGGAGGGGGGTGCCTTCGGCCAGGTAGTGCTGGAGCGCCGCGCTGTCGTGGCCGGGAGCGGGGGTGCCGTCGGCGTGGATCACCCGCCACCACGGCACCGCGCCGCCGTAGACGGCCATCACCCGGCCGACCTGCCGCGGGCCCGCGCCCTCCGCGAGGTACTCGGCGATGTCCCCGTACGACATGACCCGCCCCGGCGGGATCGAGTCGACCACGTCCAGCACATGACTGGCGAAGTCGTCCACCGGCGGCGCCTCGCTCACGTGGGGGTCCGGCGGAGGATGGCGAGGCGGGTGGCGGCCGCGGCGATCAGGACCAGGGAGCTGAGGGCGAGGAGGGAGAACAGGATCAGCTGGCTGGAGCCGCGCGGGCGGACGGGGGGCGGGGGAACGGCGGACGGGCCGCCGCCGAAACGGAAGGCGAGCGGGATGCTGGTCACGGTCGGCTGGCCCGCGGCGAGCTGGCCGGCCTTGGCCAGGGCCGCGGCCGCGTCCACGATCCCGAAGCCCTCCTGGCTGTCCCAGCCCTTGGCGGGGCGGTCGGTGGTCGTCGTGATCAGCGCCCTGACCACCAGGTCGGGGGGCAGGCCGGGGTACTTCGACTTGATCAGGGCGGCGACGCCTGCGACCAGCGCGCACGCCGGGCTGGTGCCGCTGACCGAGCCAGTACTGGCCGTACCGGCCCTGCGTGGGCACGCTCACGCCCGGCGCCGCCACCTGGACGGACAGGTTCTCGCTGGAGAAGTCGGCCACGTGCCCGTTGGGTTTGACGGCGGCCACGCTGATCACGCCCGAGTAGTTGGCCGGGAAAGAGAACGGGACGGCGCTGGTGTCGGACGGCGCGCCGGAGTTCCCGGCCGAGGCGATCACCACCACGCCGTGGGCGAAGGCGTTCAGCAGCGCCTGGTTGACCGCGGCGCTCGGGGCGCCGTAGCCGATCGACATGCTGATCACCTTGGCGCCGTGCTGCACCGCGTAATCGATGCCCTCGGCCAGCGACTGCTGGATCGTGCTCTCCTGCTCGTGCTCGTACGCGCGGTAGTGCGGGTCGGTCTGGTCCGGGATCACCCGGATGGACAAGATCTTGGACTGTGGCGCGATGCCGATGACCCCGCTGCCGCCGCCGTCGTGGCCGTGACCCGCGATCAGCGACGCCATCCAGGTGCCGTGCTTGCCCCAGTTCGGGTCGGACGGCCGGGTGCTGACACCGCTCAGGTCGGGGCCGGTGATGACCGATCCCATCAGGTCGCTGACGTCCGGGTCCACCCCGCTGTCGATGACCGCGACGGTCACCCTGTCCCCCTGGGTCTGCTGCCAGGCCGCCGGCACGTTCATCATGTCCAGCACCGCCTGCTGGTCGATGCTGTCGGCGCGGGCGCCCGGCGCCAGGGCCAGCGAGGCCGTGGCGCACAGCGCGGCCGCCACCACGATTCTCCTGGCGCTCAGCATCCGGGTGACCCCGGGCAGTGCGGCGGCGCGGGCGGCGCCGCGAGCCGGGCCGCGACCGACTGGGCGACGCCCTGGGCCAGGCTGTTCATCGCCCCGTAGGAGTAGGCGTCCTGGGACACCTGCACGCGCGGGCGGCTGTCGGCGTCAGCCGGCCGCGTACATGATCAGGTACGGGCCGTCCGCGAAGCTCACCGAGATCTGCCGGTTGTAGTTGTACATGCCGCCCAACCTGACCACCTGGACGCCGGCCGCGAGCTGGCTCGCCGCGTTCGCGTCGTGTGCGGTGGCGAGGCGGGCCGGGCTCAGTCCCGCGTTGGCGGCGGCGGCCGCGGCGCCGGTCGGCAGCACGGCCACGCCGACGGTCAGGACGTAGCTCCTGGTCGCGTCGACGTAGGTAGCCCGCAGCACGGCCTCGCACCCCTCGCGGCGCAGCACCGCAGCGGCGGCGGCGGTGATCGCGCCGGTCCCGCAGCCGGACTGCTTGGCGATGCCGACCCGCGTCGCGTTCAGGTTCAGCGGCGAGGTGTCCTCGAGCAGCGGAGCGGAAAGCTGGTAGCTGACCGTGGCCGGGAAGATCTGCCCCGCGGTCATCGTCTGCCACCGGCTGGAGATCTCCCAGTTCTCGATCTGCTGCTGCTGGCCGGCGGTGAAGTGCCGGGGCATCAGCTGGATGGCCACCGCGGTCATGGAGGCGCCGAACCCGGCCAGCCCCAGCACGAGGGCGATCACCGCGGCGGCGCGGCGGCCCCTGACCCTGCGGCGCGGTGGAACCTCGAGCGTCTCCGAGTCCGCCGTCACAAGGAAATGGTATGGCTAGATCCGGGCGCCTTGGCTAAACCGCGTGATACGTGCGCACTCGCCGGAGTGGAGGATGGCATGCCCTGGTTCGACCTGCCCCTGGACCAACTGCGGGACTACCGCACGGACACCGGGGAACCGCCGGAGCTGGACGCCTGGTGGCGGCGGCGGCTGGACGAGGCTCGCGCCGCGGCCCGCGAACCCACCCTGACCCGGTACCAGGCCGGCACCTACGCGCCGGTCGAGGTGTACGACACCGAGTTCTCCGGCGCAGGCGGCGACCGGATCCGAGCCTGGTACCTGCGGCCCGCCGGGGCCGACGCGGCGCGCACCGTGGTCAAGTTCATCGGCTACGGCGGCGGGCGCGGCCTGCCGACCGAGCACGCCCTGCTGCCCGCCCTCGGCTACACCCTGTTCGTCATGGACACCAGGGGCCAGGGCGGGCGGTGGACCACCGGGGCGACCGCCGACCAAGCGGTCGCGGGGTCGGGGCCGGGCTCGGGCCCGGAGAACGCGAGCGTGATGACCAGGGGCATCGGCCGGCCCGAGGACTACTACTACACCCGGCTGTTCACCGACGCGGTGCGGGCGGTCGAGACGGCTCGCGAGCTGACCGGCGCGGCCCGGGTCGCGGTGAGCGGGATCAGCCAGGGCGGCGGGCTCGCGCTGGCGGCCGCCGGGCTGGCCGCGGAGCTGGTCTCGGTGTGCCACGCCGACGTGCCGTTCCTCTGTGACATCCAGCGCGCCATAACGCTGGCCCCGCAGGCGCCGTACACCGAGGTGCCCGAGTTCCTGGCGCACAACGTGAACCTGATCCCGGCCGCGCTGGACACCCTGCGGTACGTGGACTGCGCCCTGCTGGCCCGCAGGATCACCGCGCCGTGCCTGCTGTCGGTGGGGCTGATGGACATGATCTGCCCGCCGTCCACGGTGTTCGCCGCCTACAACGAGATCGGCGCGCCCAAGGACGTGTCGGTTCACCCGTACACCGGCCACGCGGTGCCCGCGGCGCACGTCGAGCGCCAGCTCGGGCACCTGCGGGAACAGCTTGGCTAGCGTAAGTCGCCGATGACCACCCGGTTCGTCAGCGTGCCGATGCTCTCGATGGTGACCTTGACCTCGTCGCCGTCGGTCAGCGGCCCGGTCCCGGCGGGCGTCCCGGTGAGCAGCACGTCACCGGGCAGCAGCGTCATCACCTGGCTGACGTAGGCGATCAGCGAGGGCACGTCCCACAGCAGTTCGGACGTGCGGGCCTGCTGGCGGACCGCGCCGTTCACGGTGGTGGTGAGCTCGAGGTCGGCGGAGTTGGTCCCGGTCTCGATCCACGGGCCCAGCGGGCAGAACGTGTCGAAGCCCTTGGCCCGGGTCCACTGGCCGTCGCGCAGCAGCAGGTCGCGCGCTGTGACGTCGTTGGCGCAGGTGTAGCCGAAGATCACCTCGTCGGCGCGCTCCCGGGGCACGCCGCGGCACAGCCGGCCGATGATGACCGCGAGCTCGCCCTCGAAGTCGACCCGCTCGGTGATCTTCACCGGGTACTTGATCGCGTCGTCGGGCCCGGTCACCGACGTGGACGGCTTGAGGAACAGCACCGGCTCGGTGGGCTGCTCGCCGTTCATCTCCCGCGCCTGCGGGTAGTTCCGCCCGAAGCCGATCACCTTGCTCGGCAGCACCGGGGCCAGCACCCTCACCTCGGCCAGCGGGTACCGGTGCCCCGTCAGCCGGACGCCGCCCGGATCGACCCCGAACGGGTGCCCGTACAGCTCCGCGATCGTTACGCCGGACCCCGTGCCCTCGACCACGCCGTACGCAACTCCGTCGCCTTTGGCGAATCTCGCGATACGCACGCCACTCCTTTAGTTGAACGCGCCCTACTGCATGTAGCTCTCGACCTCGCTTACGGGCCGCGCCGCCACCTCGTTCGGATTCTCGCCGAATTCGCGGCGGGCGCGCCGCTGCCGCAGCAGGTCCCAGCACTGATCGAGGGCCTCCTCGGCGGCCCGCAGCTGCTCGCGCTCCTGCGCGCTGTTGAGCTGACCTGCGGCATGCTGCTCGCGAAGCGCGTGCTCGGTCTTGATGAGCTCATCGATACGGCCCAAGATCTCCTTGTCGTCCATGCCCCTACCGTAAGTCCCTGAACGCGCGATCGGTGCCCGGGGTCTAATTATGAGCCGCCGAACCGGACATCGTGGGCCGCGGCGGGCGCGGCGCAGCAGCGACGGCTCGGCGACAACGGCGTCGGCTTCCAGCCAGGCGGCCGGATCGGGCGGGGTGTGACGGGGGCGGCCGTCCAGCCAGGCGGCGGCCAGGAAGTAGGTGGCCCGGCCGGTATGGCCCCACAGGCCGCGCGGCGGCACCTGCACCAGGGGGAGCAGGTGGGTGGCGGCGTAGGCCAGCGAGGCCGGTTCGTGGCCGGTCCAGCGTGGCGCGGTTGAGCGCGGCGAGGCTGAGCTGGTCGGCGGTCACGGGCGGAGCGCGGCGGCGGTCGCCTCGTCGGCGGGGTAGAACGACTCGATGGCCAGTTCCTCCACGGTGATGTCCAGCGGGGTGCCGACCACGGCGGTCATGCTGATGAAGGACAGTTCGGCCTGGTCGGTGCGGTAGCGGAGCGGGACCACGACCTCGGGCGGCGGCGGCTTGCGGTCCCGGCCGCCTCCCGGGTAGGTCATGAGCTCGTCGTGCAGGGCGATGAGCCGCAGGTCGCCGGTGGCTTCGGCCTGGCGGTGCAGCCGGGCGAGCAGGTGCGCGCGCCATTCGGGCAGGTTGGCGATGCGGGGGGCCATGCCGTCGGGGTGCAGGCTGAGGCGCAGGACGTTGACCGGGGGCTTTGTGAGCTCCGGTGCTGTGTGTTGCGTGAACAGGGCGATGCCGTCGTTGGCGTCGACCAGCTCCCACCAGCGGTTGACCACGGCGGCCGGGTAGGGGCGGTGGCCCTGGAGGATCAGGTGGAGGGCGGCCGTTACGGAGCTGAGGTCGGGGTCGGTCAGGGCGCGCTCGCGGTAGGCCGGGGCGTAGCCGCCCGCCAGCAGCAGCACGTTGCGGTCGCGCAGCGGGACCTCGAGGTGCTCGGCCAGGCGCAGGATCATCTCCCTGGTCGGCCGGGCGCGGCCGGTCTCGACGAAGCTCAGGTGGCGCGACGAGACGTCGGCCGCGATGGCCAGGTCCAGCTGGCTGAGCCGGCGGCGCTGCCGCCACTCGCGCAGCAGCACTCCGGCCTGTGCCTGGGTCATCTTGCTGAGCCTAGCCGGTGCGGGGCGGTTCGGGCATTACCTCGGAGGTAATTGCCTTGCTTACCTGAGGTGGGCAGGATCGAGGCATCTCATCCGATCTCCGTTGGAAGGACATCTCATGCAGGACATCATCGAGCGGTACATCGAGTGCTGGAACCAGACCGACGCCGTGGCGCGGCGGGCCCTGATCGACTCGGTGTGGGCGGCGGACGCCAGCTACACCGACCCGCTGGCCGACGTGCGCGGGCGGGACGCGATCGACGCGGTGATCGGCGCGGTGCAGGCGCAGTTCCCCGGGCTGGTGTTCTCGCTCGGCGGCCCGGTCGACGCGAACCACGACCAGGCCCGCTTCACCTGGCACCTCGGGCCGGACGGGGGCGAGGCGATCGTGATCGGGTTCGACGTGGCGGTGGCGGACGGTTCCGGGCGGATCGCGGCGGTCTACGGCTTCCTGGACAAGGTGCCCGCCTCGGCTTGACCGCGGTTCAGCCGGGCTCGCGGCCGGCGCGGAGGAGGAGGTAGGTGACGGCCTGCTCCAGGGCGTGCCAGGAGGCGGCGATGATGTTCTCGTCGACGCCGACGGTGTTCCAGGTGTCGCCGGTGCCGTCGTCGGACTCGATCAGCACCCGGGTCACCGCGCCGGTGCCGTGGCTGCCGGCCAGGATGCGGACCTTGTAGTCGGTCAGCTCCAGGGCCGCGAGCTCGGGGTAGAGCTGCTCGAGGGCTGCGCGTAGCGCCTTGTCCAGGGCGTTCACCGGGCCGTTGCCCTCCCCCACCGCGACCAGCCGCTCGCCCTTGGCTCTTAGTCTTACCGTTGCCTCGCTGGTCATCCTTTGATCGGGGTGGCGCTCGACGATGACCCGCCAGGACTCGACGCTGAAGTACTCGTGGCGCTGGCCGAGTTCGTCGCGCAGCAGCAGCTCGAAGCTGGCGTCGGCGGCCTCGAACGTGTAGCCCCGGGCCTCCATGGCTTTAACTCGCTCGGTGACCCGGCCGATGGTGTCCTTGTCGCCGGACAGGTCGTAGCCGAGCTCGCGGCCCTTGAGCTCGACCGAGGCGCGGCCCGCCATGTCCGAGACCAGCATCCGCATGTCGTTGCCGACCAGGGCGGGTTCGATGTGCTGGTAGAGCATGGGGTCGACCTTGACCGCCGAGGCGTGCAGCCCGGCCTTGTGCGCGAAGGCGCTCAGCCCGACGTAGGGCTGGTGGGTGTCGGGCGCGACGTTGGTGACCTCGCTGATCGCGTGGGCGATGCGGCTCATCTCCTTGATTTGCTCGGGCGGCACGACGGTGCGGCCCTTCTTGAGCTGCAGGCCGGCCACGACGCTGAACAGGTTGGCGTTGCCCGCGCGCTCGCCGTAGCCGTTGGCCGTGCCCTGCACGTGGGTGACGCCCGCGTCCACCGCGACCAGGGTGTTGGCCACGCCGCAGGCGGTGTCGTCGTGGCAGTGGATGCCCAGGCGGGCCTGGGTGGCGTCCTTTACTTTGTTTACTACGTCGCCGAGCTGGTCCGGGAGCATGCCGCCGTTGGTGTCGCACAGGGCTATGACGTCGGCTCCGGCTTGCGCGGCGGTGCGTATGACCTCCAGCGCGTAGGCCGGGTTGGAGCGGTAGCCGTCGAAGAAGTGCTCGGCGTCCAGGAACACGCGCTGGCCGTGTTCGCGCAGGTGGGTGATGGTGTCGGCGATCATGGCGAGGTTTTCCTCGAGCGTGGTCCTCAGGGCGAGCCGGACGTGCCGGTCGTGACTCTTGGCGACGAGGGTCACGACCGGCGCGCCGGATACGCGCAGCGCGGCGACCAGGGGGTCGTCGGCCGCCTTGACGCCGGGCCGGCGGGTCGCGCCGAACGCGGCGAGCTGCGCGTGCTTGAGGTTCAGCTCCGTGGTGGCACGGCGGAAGAACTCGGTGTCCTTCGGGATCGCGCCCGGCCAGCCGCCCTCGATGAACCCGACGCCCAGCTCGTCGAGCTGGCGCGCGATGACCAGCTTGTCGGCCACGGTCAGGTTCAGGCCTTCCTGCTGCGCGCCGTCGCGCAGGGTCGTGTCGTAGACGTGAAAGCTGTCGTCGGGCATCGGAGCTGTCCGTTTCTTGTGTGTTTGCGTGGGGACCGGCCGGCGCGGCGCAAAACAAAAGACCCCTCGCGAGCACGCGAGAGGTCTGCGCGTCGGCGGGGGTCAGCGCTCGGATTCGGGTTCGGTGAGCCTGACCGCGCCCAGGGCCTTTGCCCTAGGTGCCGACGCGCCTGCCGATAATGATGCGGCCGGACGTCACCAGGTCAGTGTGCCACATGTCCGGCGCGCGTCGCACGTTGATCTCGGTATGTGAGACGCGGGGGCGGAGGGCGGGACGTGCCCGGAGCGGACTGACGGCGGTCAGCAGACCTTGTGGACCCAGCCGAAGGGGTCGGGGCCGTGGCCGTACTGGATAGCGACCAGCTCTTCGCGCAGGCGCATGGTCACCGGGCCGGGCTGGCCGTCGGCGACCGCCCACTGGGCGGACGCGCCCTTGACCCGGCCGACCGGGGTGATCACGGCCGCGGTGCCGCAGGCGAACACCTCGGTCAGCTCGCCCGACGCGCACTGCGCCTGCCACGCGTCGATGGAGATCCGCTCTTCGACGGTCTTGATGCCGAGCTCCGGCGCCAGCCGCAGCAGCGAGTCGCGGGTGATGCCGGGCAGCAGGGTCCCGGTCAGCGGCGGGGTGGTGATGTAGGGCTGGCCGCCGTCGTCTCCGGCGTAGACGAAGAACAGGTTCATGCCGCCCATTTCCTCGACCCAGCGGTGCTCTGCGGCGTCCAGCCAGACCACCTGGTCACAGCCCTGCTCCACGGCCTGCCGCTGGGCCACGAACGAGGCCGCGTAGTTGCCTCCGCACTTGACCGCGCCGGTGCCGCCGGGCGCCGCCCGGGTGTAGTCCTCGGACAGCCAGACCGTCACCGGCTTGACCCCCTTGGCCCCTTGGCCCCGCCGCCGAAGTACGAGGCGGCCGGCGAGGCGATGACGCAGAACAGGTACTCACTCGACGGGTGGTTGACGCCCAGGCCCCGCTGGGTCGCGATCAGGAACGGCCGCAGGTACAGGCTGTTCCCCTCCCCCGCGGGCACCCAGTCGCGATCCTGGGTGACCAGCAGTTCCAGGGCCCGGATGAAGGTCTCCTCGGGCAGTTCCGGCATGGCCATCCGCTGCGCCGAGCGGTTGAACCTGGCCGCGTTGGCGTCCGGCCGGAACAAGGTGATCGACCCGCTCTCCTGGCGGTACGCCTTCAGGCCCTCGAAGAACTCCTGGGCGTAGTGGAACACCATGGTGGCGGGGTCGAAGGTGAACGGGCCGTAGGGTTCCAGGCGGCCGTCGTGCCAGCCGCGTTCGGCCGACCAGCGCAGCGTGATCATGTGATCGGTGAAGACCTGGCCGAACCCCGGTGAGGCCAGGACGGCCTCGCGCTCAGCGTCGGGCATGGGGTGGCCGGAGGGGCGGATCTCGAAATCAATCATGTCGGGTACTTCCTCGTCGCCGATGTATCAACAGTAGCCAGATGCCGGACCCCGGCGGACGCAGCGGACCGCGGGGCATTACGGGTTCAGCCGGCTACTCGCTCGGCGATGTCGTCGCCGACCTCGACGGTGGTGCGCGCCGCCCACGCGCCCTGGCGCTCCAGCAGGTCGTCGGCCACGGCCTGCTCGATCCTGGCCGCCTCGGCGATCAGGCCCAGATGCTCGCAGAGCATGGCCGCGGACAAGATGGCCGCGGTCGGGTCGGCCTTCTGCTGGCCGGCGATGTCCGGCGCGCTGCCGTGCACCGGCTCGAACATGCTCGGCGCGGTCCCCTCGGGATTGATGTTGCCGCTGGCCGCCAGGCCGATGCCGCCGGCCACCGCGGCCCCGAGGTCGGTGAGGATGTCGCCGAACAGGTTGTCGGTGACGATGACGTCGAAGCGCTCGGGCTGGGTGACGAAGAACATCGACGCGGCGTCCACGTGGCAGTAGTCCACCGCCACGTCGGCGAACTCCTTGGCCAGCCCGTCCACGGTCCGCTGCCACAGGTCGCCGGCGTAGGTCAGGACGTTCGTCTTGTGGACCAGCGTGAGCTTGCGGCGCGGCCGGGCCATGGCGCGGTGGAACGCGTACCTGGCCACCCGCTGCACGCCGAACGCGGTGTTCACGCTCTCCTGGGTGGCGATCTCGGCGGGCGTGCCCTTGCGCATCACGCCGCCGGCCCCGGTGTAGGGGCCCTCGGTGCCCTCGCGGACCACCACCATGTCCACCGGCTCCGCCCCGTTCAGCCTGGCGCTGGCCAGCGGGGAGGCGACGCCCGGGTAGAGCCGCACCGGGCGCAGGTTGACGTAGTGGTCGAGCTCGAACCGCAGCCGCAGCAGCAGGCCGCGCTCGAGCACGCCGCTCGGCACGCTCGGATCGCCGACCGCGCCGAGCAGGATCGCGTCGTGACCCTTGATCTCCTCGAGCACCGCGTCCGGCAGCGTCTCCCCGGTGCGGTGCCAGCGGCGCGCGCCGAGGTCGTAGCCGGTCTCCTCGATGGTGACGTCGGGCGCCGTGGCGCGCAGCACCTTGAGCGCCTCGGCCACCACCTCGGGGCCGATGCCGTCGCCGCCGACGACCGCGAGCCGTATCGTTCGTGAACCCATGCCAGAACCTTACTGGCGGGTCGCGCCTGCCGTGGGCCGATGCGCTGCGGCTACCGCGGTGGCTGCCGCGTCGCCGCCGTTGTCGCGGCGGTCCAGCGCGACCTGCACCGCGGCCCGAGCGCCTTCGGCGGTCTCAGAGGAGGGAGCGGCGGCGCTGGCGGGCCTGTCCCAGGGATACATGTCGTACACGGAAGGTCTCCTGATCGGGGAACCGGTGAGGACTTACGGCCAGCGCCAAACCCCCGCAGCGGGTGGCCGGCCTGCCCCGGATCAGGTGTACAGGTCTCCGCTGCGGCTCGCTACGAGTACGAGGTGCCGCATAGTGCCTGCTACACTACACGAACCGGGGCGGCCCGAACATCCCGCAAGACGTCTGTCTCAGCATTCGAGACACTACGTTGAGGTCCTAGCGCATCCACCGGCGGTACCGGGAGCGGGAGGCCCGGCGCCACACGTGACGGGCCCGGGCCTGGATCCGGTCGGCCCGGTGGCGTTCGGACTCTTGCAGCAGGCCGTAGGTGAACGCGTTCTCGCCGGCCAGATGGGCGGCGATGCCCAGGTTCCTGGCCGCCTGCCGGGCCAACACCGAGTCCTGGTGGTCGCCGAGCACCGACTGGACCTTCCTCATCTGCCGGGCGAACCTGCGGGCGCGCTTGCCGATGGCCGGGCGAGCGGCCTCGGCCGCGTACCGGGCGCGGCGGGCCGACTTGCGGGCCCGGTGCAGGGCCAGGTCCCGGGCCGGGCCGGGCGGGGCGTGCCGGGCCTTGCGCATCCTCCAGCGGGCCTGCCGGTAGGCGCGGCGGACCGCGGCCGGGAGCACGTCGCGGGCCGGATCGGCGGCCTGCGGGCCGGGCGGCGGGTCCTGGGCCAGCCGGTCCAGGCTGGCCAGCAGGGCGGCGTAGCGCGGCGAGCCGAGCGCCTCGATCAGCGCGGAGTGCGCGGCGGCCCGCCGGGGCGCGTAGTGACCCTGCACCCGCGCGCTGACCGGGCCGATGAGCAGCTCGACCGGGACGGGCCGCAGGCTGGCCTGCAGGTGCCCGGAGAGCACCTCGTCGTCGCGCGCCTCGCCGAGCGCGGTGCCGAGCCAGCGCAGTTCGGCCATGACCGGTTCGGTCTCCGGCCGCGGGATGACCGTCCCGAACGACCGGAGGGCCGCCCGGAGCCTGCGGGTGGCCACCCGCATCTGGTGGACGGCGTCGCAGCTCGTCCGCGCGGACCCTCGGCTCCAGCGACCGCAGCGCCGCGACCTGGAGCCGCAGGTAGGCCTGCACGACCTCGGCCGCGGAGGCCGACCGTGGCGGTTTCGTCCCGGCGACGGGCAGGTCCGCACGCGGCCGGGCGGCCATGAGGGCCCGACTGCCGGGACCTGGCTCGGGCGCCTGGGCTGCGGCGGCCTGAGCTGCGGGGGCCTGGCGGGCCCGGGCGGGGTAGCGGGTGCTGGTTTCGGTCGTGTTCGCTGCCATCACGGCCCGCTACCCCGCCCGTGGCGGCCAAACCCCCGCGGCGGCGGCTACCCCTCGTCTACTCGTCGTCGGCGAGCCAGGACATCAGCGGGCGGAGCTTGGCGCCGACCTGCTCGATCTGCTCGTTGTGCTCGGCCTCGCGGCGCTTGAGGAAGTTCGGCTTGCCCGCGTCGAACTCCTCGATCAGCTCGCGCGCGAACGAGCCGTCCTGGATCTCGCCCGAGGATGCGGCGCATCTCCTCGCGGGTCTGCTCGTTGATCAGCCGCGGGCCGCGGGTGTAGCCGCCGTACTCGGCGGTGTCAGACACCGACCAGTACATCTTGGAGATGCCGCCCTCGTACATCAGGTCCACGATCAGCTTCATCTCGTGCAGGCACTCGAAGTAGGCCGACTCCGGCTGGTAGCCGGCCTCGACCAGGGTGGCGAAGCCCGCCTTGATCAGCTCGGCGACGCCGCCGCACAGCACGGTCTGCTCGCCGAACAGGTCGGTCTCGGTCTCCTCGGTGAACGTGCTCTTCAGCGCGCCCGCCCGGGTGCCGCCGATGCCCTTGGCGTAGGCCAGGGTCAGCGGCCAGGCGTTGCCGGTCGCGTCGCGCTCGACGCAGACCAGCACGGGCACCCCGCGGCCCTGCGCGAACTGGCGCCGGACCAGGTGGCCGGGGGCCTTCGGCGCGACCATGCAGACGTCCACGCCGGGCGGCGGGGTGATCAGGTCGTAGCGGATGTTCAGGCCGTGCGCGAAGAACAGCGCGTCCCCCTCCACCAGCGCGGGCGCGATGGCCTCGCGGTACAGCTCCCGCTGCAGGTGGTCGGGGATGAGGACCATGATCAGGTCGGCTTCCTCGCACGCCTCGGCGGGCGTGGTGACCCGCAGGCCGTCGTTGGCGGCCTTCTCCCGGCTCTTGGAGCCTTCGGGCAGGCCGACCCGCACGTTCACGCCGGAATCGCGGAGCGAGAGCGCGTGCGCGTGCCCCTGGCTGCCGTACCCGAGGACGGCGACGTGCCGGCGCTGGATGACGGACAGGTCGGCGCTGTCGTCGTAGAAAATCTCTGCCACTGAAAGGGGCCTTTCTCTGTAGGGTTGGACGCTCCGCGCTAGGCGCTGCGCTGTTCCACGGGGCGGAGCGCGCGGTCGGTGATCGAGCGGCCGCCGCGGCCGATGGCCACCATTCCGGACTGCACCAGCTCCTTGATCCCGAACGGCTCGAGCACCTTGATCAGCGCGTCGAGCTTCTCCCGGTTGCCGGTTGCCTCCACGGTAATCACGTCCAGCGCCACGTCCACCACCCGGGCCCGGAACAGCTTCACCGTCTCGAGCACCCGCGACCGGCTGTCCGCGTCGGCCCTGACCTTGATCAGGATCAGCTCGCGCTGCACGGTGGCGCCCGGCTCGAGCTCCACGATCTTCAGCACGTTGATGAGCTTGTTGAGCTGCTTGGTCACCTGCTCCAGCGGGTGCTCGTCGCAGTTGACCACGATGGTGATGCGGGAGATCTCCTCGTGCTCGGTGGGACCGACCGCGAGCGAGTCGATGTTGAAGCCGCGCCGCGCGAACAGGCCCGCGATCCTGACCAGGACCCCCGGCTTGTTCTCCACCAGCACGGACAGGGTGTGGGTCATTCTTCCGAACCTCCCCAGTCGGGCGCCATGCCGCGCGCGACCTTGATGTCGTCGTTGGACGTGCCGGCCGCGACCATGGGCCAGACCATGGCGTCCTTGTGCACGATGAAGTCGACCACGACCGGCCGGTCGTCGATGGCCATGGCCTGCTCGATCACCTTGTCCACCTCGGCGGGCTCCTCGCAGCGCAGGCCCACGCAGGCGTAGGCCTCGGCGAGCTTGACGAAGTCCGGGACGCGGGTTCCGGTCGGCTTGGTGTGCTCGACGACGGTGCCCCCGGGGGGACGACCCCCCCATGCCCCCCCGCAGCGTGCAGGTCGGTGTTCGAGTAGCGCTCGTTGTAGAACAGCGTCTGCCACTGCCTGACCATGCCGAGGCTGCCGTTGTTGATGATCGCGACCTTGATCGGGATGCCCTCGATGGCGCAGGTGGCCAGCTCCTGGTTGGTCATCTGGAAGCAGCCGTCGCCGTCGATGGCCCACACGGTGGCGTCCGGGCGGCCGACCTTGGCGCCCATCGCGGCGGGCACGGCAAAGCCCATCGTGCCCAGACCGCCGGAGTTGATCCAGGTCCCGGGGTGCTCGTAGTCGATGAACTGGGCGGCCCACATCTGGTGCTGGCCCACGCCGGCCACGTACACCGCCTCCGGGCCGGCGATCTTGCCGATCCGCTCGATCACGTACTGCGGCGCGAGCGAGCCGTCGTCCGGCTGGTCGTAGCCGCGCGGGTAGGTCGTGCGCCACGAGTCCACCTGCTGCTGCCAGCCGGTCAGGTCCGGCCGGCGGTCCTGCTCGTACTCGGCCCGCACGGCCGCGATCAGGTCGGCGATCACCTCGCGGCAGTCGCCCACGATGGGCACGTCGGCGCGGCGGTTCTTGGAGATCTCGGCCGGGTCGATGTCCGCGTGCACGATCAGCGCGCCGGGCGCGAACGTGTCCAGCTTGCCGGTGACCCGGTCGTCGAACCGGGTGCCGAGCGCGACGATCAGGTCGGCCCGCTGCAGCGCGCCGACCGCGGCCACGGCGCCGTGCATGCCGGGCATGCCCATGTGCTGGGGATGCCGGTCGGGAAACGCGCCGCGGCCCATCAGCGTGGTGACCACCGGGATGCCGGTCAGCTCGGCGAGCTCGCGCAGCTGCGCGGAGGCGCGGGCCTTGATCACGCCGCCGCCCACGTACAGCACCGGGCGGCGCGCCTCGGTGATGAGCCGCGCGGCCTCGCGCACCTGGCGGGCGTGCGGCCTGGTCACCGGGTGGTAGCCGGGCAGGTCGAAGGGCACCGGCCAGCTGAACTCGGTGGCCGCCTGCATGGCGTCCTTGGCGATGTCCACCAGCACCGGGCCCGGCCGCCCGGTCGAGGCCACGTGGAAGGCCTCGCCGATCGTGCGGGCGATGTCCTCGGGCCGGGTGACCAGGAAGTTGTGCTTGGTGATCGGGATCGTGATCCCGGAGATGTCGGCCTCCTGGAAGCCGTCGGTGCCGATCAGGCTGGTCGGCACCTGGCCGGTGATGGCCACGATCGGGACCGAGTCCATGTACGCGTCGGCGATCGGCGTCACCAGGTTGGTCGCGCCCGGCCCGCTGGTCGCCATGCACACGCCGACGCGCCCGGTGGCCTGGGCGTACCCGGTGGCCGCGTGGCCCGCGCCCTGCTCGTGCCGGACCAGGATGTGCCTGATGATCTTGGAGTCGAGCAGCGGGTCGTAGGCCGGCAGGACGGCGCCGCCCGGGATGCCGAACACCACGTCCGCGCCGACCCGCTCCAGTGCGTACACCAGCGCCTGCGCGCCGGTGGCGCGGACCTTGCCCGGGCTCGCGGACGTGACCCGCGGCTCGGCCTGAGCCGGGGCCTCCGGCGCGGCGTGCTCCGGCGCGGGCGCCTGGTCGCCAGCATGGTCAGCGGGCCGGTCAGCAGCACGGTCAGCGGTACGGTCAGCGGGGCGGGGGGCGTCACGGTGCGGCGAGCGGGCGGCCAGGTCCCGCGGGCTTGGCACGGCGGGTCCCGGCGGCACGGGCGGGCCCTTGCGGCCCGTCATCTGCTCGGTCATCGGTTGGTCTCCCTGGCGTTGGGGTCGGCGGCAACAAAAAACCCCTCGTGCCTTGCGGCAGTCGAGGGGAGCGCGCAGTCGGGCTGGCTTGGTCAGCTGCCTGCGCGCCGGCCAAGTACGAGAATCTGGGTGTGCTTCACGGGTATCACCTTACTGCGATCGGGAATCGATGCGTCAACCGCTGACGCGGGTTGTCTCACATTCCGAGACGGGCCGCTCACGTGGCTCGTCAGCGGTCCTGATCAGCGCCTCGACGCCGGGGGCGGCCATCGGCCTGGCCACCAGGAAGCCCTGGCCGTACCCGCAGCCCATCTCGCGCAGCGCGCTGAGCTGGCGGGGCTCCTCGATGCCCTCGGCGATGACCCGCAGGCCGAGATCGCGTCCCACCTGCACCACGGTCCTGGTGAGCAGGGTGAGCGTGTCGTCGTGGCCGAGGCCGGCCACGAACGAGGGATCGATCTTGATGACGTCCAGCGGCAGCCGCCGCAGGTAAGCCAGGGAGGCGTAGCCGGTGCCGAAGTCGTCGATGGCCAGCCGGACGCCCTGCCGGTGCAGGTCCGCGAGCCGGTCGATGATCAGGCCGTCCTGCTCGACCAGGACCTGCTCGTTCACCTCGATGGTGAGCGCGCCCGGCGGCAGGTCGGCCTCGGCGAGGATCGCCGCCACCCGGGCGGTGAAGCCGGGCGCGGTGATCTGCCGGGCGGACACGTTGACCGAGACGCCGACGTCCCACGTCGCCCGCTGCCAGGCGGCACCCTGGGCGCAGGCCTCGCGGAGCACCCACTCGCCGAGCGGCACGATCAGGCCGGATTCCTCGGCCGCGCCGAGGAACTCACCCGGCGCGACGGCCTGGCCGCCGCGCCACCAGCGGACCAGCGCCTCGGCCCCCACCACCCGCGAGGTGGCCAGGTCGACGATCGGCTGGTACTGCAGGGTGAGCTCGCCGTTGCTGAGGGCCCGCTGCAGATCGGACACCATCTCGAGCCTGCGCACCACGTCCGCATGCATGTGCGCGGCGTAGATCGCCACCTGGTCGCCGCCGGCCTCCTTGGCCCGCGACATGGCCACGTCCGCGTTGCGCAGCACCAGCCCGGGCGGGTTGTCGGGGCTGCCCTGGTCCGCGTCGGCGAGCGCCACCCCGACGCTCGCGGTGAGGGTGATCTGCTGGCCCGCCACCTGGAACGGCTCCGCGGCGATCGTTCCGGCGAGCCGCTCGGCGATCTCGGAGACCTCGGAGCCGGCGCCCGCGTTCTCCACCAGGACGGCGAACTCATCGCTCCCCCACCGCGCCACCGTGTCGTGAGCCGGGACGACCGCGCGCAGCCGCCGGGCCGCCTGGGCGAGCACCAGGTCGCCGGCGCCGTGGCCGACCGAGTCGTTGACCGCGGTGAACCGGTCCAGGTCCAGGAAGATGACGCCGATCCGGCCGGTGGCCGGGTCCCTGAGCACGTCCCGGGTCCGCTCCTCGACGTAGGCCCGGTTGGGCAGCCCCGTCAGCCCGTCGTGGAAGGTCAGGTACGTCACCTGCTGGCGCAGTGCCACCTGGTCGCTGACGTCGCGCGCGGTGACCAGGATCTGGCTGTGCCAGCGCCCGGCGCGCCGGGGACCTGGTAGCGCAGCATGGTCGACTCGACGTGCCGCCAGGTGCCGTCGGCGGCGCGCACCCGGGCCGGGAACCGGCCAGAAGGGCCCGGAGCACCCGCGGCGTCGGAGGCGGCAGGGGCCTGGCCGGCCAGCGCGAGCCGTGACGCGGCCAGCACGGTGTCGCGGTCCTCCGGATGCACGAAGTCCAGCAGGCGCCGGCCGGTCAGGTCGGCCGGGGCGTACCCGTAGTCCCGGACCGCGGGGCTGGCGTAGCTGATCACGCCGTCGGAGTCGCACACCAGCACCACGTCGCTGGTCCGGCTGGCCAGGTCGCGCAGGCTCCGGCTGGATTCCCGCCAGATGCCGAGGATGACCCCGTTCTCCCTGACCAGCATGAAGACCCGCACGGCCAGCACCAGCACGCCCGCGCCGCCCGCCACGACCAGCGCGACCCCGGACGCCGGGGCGCCCGCCAGGCCGTTGCCGATCACGATCAGGGTGGCCACCACCGCGGTCAGCGCGGCCACGATCGTGGTGGCCGCCGAGGCCGAGGTGCGCCTGGTCCAGCTCACCCCCGCCGCCCGCCACGGGGCGAGCCCGAGCAGCACCGCCGCGACCACGGCCATCAGCTGGGTCGCGACGCCGGGGTGCCCGCCCAGCGCCCGCTGCCCCACGGCCAGGGCGTCGCCGACGCCGACGGCGAGCAGGGCCAGGTACGGCAGCGTCGCCCGCCGCCACGCCGCGGTGACCATGGGCAGCAGCGCGCCGAGCACGGCCAGGTCGGCCAGCGGGTGGATGAGGGCGAGCAGGAAGGTGCCTGGCCGGTCACCGGACCGGTGGAACTCCGAGCTGAACAGCGCGACCCAGCCGATGACCAGCAGCGCGACGGCCAGGACGTAGCCGTCGGCCAGCCCGGGCAGCACCGATCCGGCCGCGTTCTGCGGCGGTCCTGGCTCCTCGGCCCGGTCGGGCTGCGGGTCGCCCGCGCCGCCCCCGTCGTCGTCCCGCTCCGCCGTGGCCAGCATGATCACGCCGACGGCCGCGGCGGCCAGGGCCAGCAGGGGCGGCAGGTCGGACAGGGACAGCCCGGTCTCCGGGGCCAGGTTCAGCCCGATCACCTGCACCACGAGCAGGTCGGCGAAGTACAGGGCGGCGGCCCCGGCGAGCCACAGGTAGCCGCGGGCGAACGCGTTGGGAGAGCGGTGCGCGGCCAGCCACAGGCTCACCGCCGCACCGAACCAGGCCAGCATGCCAAGCACGCTCATCCTCGGCACCCCGAGATGATCTGGCGCACCTGGGCTCCTTCCGTTCTGCCCCGCTGTCCCTTAACAAGTCAACGCACGCCAGCCATGATCGATAGCTTCGCCACGCTCTTCGTTACGTCGTCGTAACGATTCGTCGCCGTCGTCGCGCATCACCGAGCGCCGGCAACCCACCGGGCTCCCCGACCCCAGAAGATGGCCTCCGCAACCGGTGTGGCGCTCACTCTACGTACCCGAGATCACACTTCGGTTGAGAGGCGGGAACTGTAAGGCACCGGAACCCGGAAGAGGCCGTGACAACCCGCTGACGGTTCTCCCAAGCTACAGCCGGGCAATCCGGCAAGCCGGTACAAACGGGCGGAAGCGGCCCCAATCCGTTACCGGTCCGCCGCGTGCCAGCACTGTGCCAGCGCGGCCAGCCCTCTCCGGAGGGAAGGCCGGGCCGAGGCGGCTGTCCGGTACGTTCCGGTCGCCAGTGACCGCGTGCGTCCGGCGATTCGGCCAGCCAAGCTGACCGCCAGCTGACGGGGCGCGGCGGCCGGGCAACCCTCCGCTAGGGGCCGCCGCGTCTCAGGCTGCGCTGCGGGTTGATGCGCCTGCCGATGACGAGCTTGTACCGGGCGACGATCTGATTCCCGGCGATGCCCAGGGCCGCGCCGAAGATGCCCAGGGCGACGTGACTGGTGGGCCCGTGCACCAGCAGTTTGCGGACGCTTTCATACCCGGCGAATGCCGCGCTCGCCCAGATGACCACCGCGATCCCGATCCCGGCCAGATCTTCGGCGCGGTCCAGGCCGTAGGGATACCGCTCCGTCGGCGCCTTCCGCGATAGCCGGAACCCCAGGAACACCACGGCGCTGGTCGAGACATCGGACAGATTGTGGATCGCGTCGCCAAGGAGCCCCACCGAGCCGGTCAGGATCGCTACCAGCAGCTCAACAATGCCCGTGACGGCCAGCCCGATCGCGCTGACTGCCACCGCCCGGTTCGCCTCCCGGCGTTCCTGCACGTCATCCCGCGTGGTCGGCAGGACAAACGCCGCGGACGGATCGCGCAATCCTGCACTCTTATGCATCCCACCATGATGCGGCCGGTCACCAGACAGGCAAAATTCGCTGCCTGTCACTCAGCTAGCGACGCTCAGCGATCAGGGCCCGGCCTTTACCCGTCAGTTACCTTGCGGCTGGTGACACGGACCCGAGCGGAGGGTCCGTCCGGTCTACAGCCAGCCCACGGCCGTCAACGGCCGAACTCAACGACTGTTGCGTAGGCACGCAGCGGCATCCCGGGGCTGACGCCGCCATGACCGGCGCTGAGGAACCGCTGTCAGCAAGCTGACGGCTGGGTCCGGCACGCCGGTCCGGTGAGCTTTGGGGGGTCAGTGTCCGGCGTCGGGTTCGCCGCCCATCATCTTGAGCATGGCGATGCCGCCGGTGCGGGTGAACCGGTAGCAGAGCGCGGCGGCGAGGACCAGGAAGATGATGTTCAGGACGGTGGTGTAGTTCCACTGGACGGAGGCCTCGATCACCTTGGCGTGCCGCCCGGCCGGGATGAGGCCGAGGCCGCCGAAGATCAGCTCGATGAGGTATCCGGCGGCGGCCATGGTGGCGTAGAAGGTGGCCAGGATGAACAGCATCATCCGGGTGCCGTAGTACTTCCGGTAGATCACCAGGATGGGCACGATGATCAGGTCGGCGAAGATGAACGCGACGACACCGCCGAAGCTGATGCCGCCGTTCCACAGCACCGCGGCGAGGGGGACGTTGCCGATCGAGCAGACGAAGCTCAGCAAGCTGACGACCGGCCCGATCAGCGGCCCCCAGAGTTTCGACGCGAGCGGGTGGCTGGTAAGGAACAGGTGGCCCCAGAAGCTGTCCGGTACCCAGGCGGCGACCGCGCCGGCGATCAGCAGGCCGATCACGATGTCGCGGATGACCGCGGCCCATTCCGCCACGAAGACATGCGACACCGAGGTGAAGGCCTGCCGCGTCCGGAGCCGCTGCGCCAGGCTTCCCCCGGCCGGGATGGTCATGTCCATCGCCGCGTGGCCCTCCATCGAGCCGGCCAGCCCCTTGTCCGCCTGGGTCCTGGCGGCGTCGAGCAGCCGCTGGCGCAGGAACAGGCGGAACAGCAGCGCCAGCAGGATGATCATGATCGGGCCGCCGGTGAACTCGGCCAGGGTGAACTGCCAGCCCATGAGCAGGGCCAGGATGATGCCGAGCTCGACGACCAGGTTGGTGGAGGCGATCTCGAACGCCATCGCCGCGGTGAAGCTGGCGCCCTTGCGGAACAGCGACCTGGCCAGTGCCACGGCGGCGTAGGAGCACGAGGATGAGGCGGCGCCGAAGCCGGTCGCGATCGCCAGCGTCCTGGGCCGGTCGTCCCCCAGCCGCCGGATGATGGTGGAGCGGCGCACCGCGGCCTGCACCACGGCGGACAGGGCGAAGCCGAGGATCAGTGCCCAGAGGATCTCCCAGGTCATCGACCCGCTGATCGCCAGGGCATGGCCGAGAGCATGCAGCCACCTCATGACTCCTCCTCTGCGCGAAGCAGTGGCCGGAGCTGCCCCGGTGTCACAGACGCAGCTGACTCCCTCTGCCACCCGGGCGTTCCGGTGCTCACTATACCCTCAGGGGGTATAGTGAGCATCGGCAGCGCGGCAGGTTGAGCCAGTGTCCAGCTCAGGTCTTAGAGGCGGATGACCTGGCGGATCGTGCCGGCTATCTCGCCCAGGCTGGCCTGGTCATCGGCCGCCTCTCATGCCCGAGAATGTGGCCCCTGACCCGCGGTCACCGCATAAGGGAAAGCGGATGGACGCCTCTCGGTCGAGCCAAAGAGGGTGCATTGGGCTGGCCAAGAGAGCTGCCAAGGGCGCGGCATCAGGGTCACCGTCTTGTCTCTTGGTACGACGATTCCGTGCATCAATCACCGCTCCAGCAACCAAGAATCACCGCCGCCGCATCAAGTGCTACCGTGTTACGAGAACTCGGCGGCGACCCGACCATTCCGTGCAACCCGGAAATATCCACCAAAAGGATCTTCCAGTCCTTGCGCACCACGACCGATCCGTCGCCTACCACGAAAGCACCTTGGCCGAGCCCTTGGACCGGAGCTGTCTTGTGCAGAGTCTTGGCCAGCTCGTCAAAGTAAGCGTACGTCTGAGTCCAGCTAGAAAGCTCCTTCACCGAGAGCACCATGGTGCCCTCACTGTAACGGTAGCTGCAGGAATAGAGATGATCAGCCCAGGTCGGGGCGGTCACTGAGGCCTTGGCTGCCACTACCTGGGCGATCTCCCCGGCTGTCCTCTCGGTACATACCATGCGGGAAATGGCGGAGGGTGACTTGCCTGTCGGCTGCGGTGATTCGGCCGATGTATTGACGCTGCCGCAGCCGGCGATCCCTAGCACGACGGCCAGGACGGCTAGGCCTAGGCATACTCTGCGCTGCATTCTTCACCGTCCTCCCGCACCATCCGTCTCCGGCCTGGCCATGCCGGGATACAACTGCTTTCTTGCTCTTCTCATGAGATAGTGCGCTTGACGTCAAATGACTCGATCCGGCCCCCGACACGGGCGGAAACGTGGAAGATCCACTTACCGGAAGTGAGCAGCGCGTAGCTCACATAGTGGTTCGACGCGATACGCAGGTGCCGGAGCAGTTGCGGCGGCCGGTCACCGAACGCCGCGGTGACCTCGACAGCGCCTATGGTCGTGCGCGTGTGCGGTGGGTAGATGAACACGTGCAGCTCGTTGAGTCCTGGTGCGCCGGGATTGAGGTAAACCTCCGCGCTCCCGCCCAGGGCCAGCCTGACCGTCGAGATGGCTGGGAGCTGCGGAAGCAGGGACTGGCCCCTGGCGGGCGAGACGGCCTGGCCGCCGACCGTGAGTGCGGCGAATAGCACTACCGGGAGCGCCACCGACAGGCCGACGCCCCAGGGCCCGCGGAGGATCCGCGGGCTTTGCACTTCGGCCAGGCCCGGTCGTCCGAAGCGGGCGAGGCGGAGGCTGTTGGCCACGACGAGCAGGCTGGACAGGCCCATGGCCACGGCGGCCACGAGCGGGTCGATGAGCCCAGCGGCGGCCAGCGGTAGCGCAGCGATGTTGTAGCCGATGGCCCAGCCGAAGTTCTGCATCATCACCGCGTAGGTCGCTCGCGCCAGGGTGACCGCGGCCGGCACGCCGTTCAGATCGCTGCCGAGCAGCGCGACATCGCTGTTCGCCAGCGCCGCTTCTGACCCGCTGCCGATCGCGCACCCGATCGAGGCCGCTGCGAGCGCCGGAGCGTCGTTCACACCGTCGCCAACCATGAGGACGCTGCGCGACCTGCTGCGCTCGGCACCAAGCGCTGCGACCTTGCCGGCCGGACTCAAGGCAGCCTGGACGTCATCGATGCCGAGCTCGGCACCGGCCGTCACCACCGCGGGCTTGCTGTCCCCGCTGAGGATCGCCGTCCTCATCCCCATCTCGTGCAGGCGGCGGATGCTCGGCTTGGCTTCCGGACGAAGCGGGGTGGTGACCGCGATCGCCCCCATGACCTCGTCCCCGCGCTCGACGACCACGACCGTCTCGCCCCGCGCATAGCGGGCCGCGATGGCCGTCGACAGTGGTTCTGGCAGGCGGGGATGCTCCAGACGGCTCACCCGCACCAATTGCCCGTCGACCACCCCGGCCACACCCACTCCGGGAAGGACCTGGACATCTGACCCGCGTATGGGCGAGCCGCTCGCGGCCATGATCGCCAAGGCGATGGGATGGTCGCTCTCGGCTTCGACCGCCGCGGCCGCGGCGAGCAGCTCGTCCTGGCTGTTGCCGGGTACGGCCATCACCTCGGTGACAACGGCGCGGCGCTCAGTCAGTGTCCCCGTCTTATCGAACAAGACGGTGTCCACCCTGGAAAGACGTTCGAGCGCGTCGCCGTTGCGGACGAAGATTCCGAGCGCCGAGGCTCTCCCGCAGCCGACCATCATCGCCATTGGCGCGGCCAGCCCCATCGCGCACGGGCAGGCGACGAGCAGCACTGACAGGGCACTCAGCACCGCCGTATCGTGGTTGCCCCTGGCGAACCACCACACCGCGAACGTCCCGAGGGCGAGCAGGAGTACGGCGGGGACGAACACCCGGCTCACCCGGTCCGCCAATCGCTGCAGCGGTGCCTTGTCACGCTGAGCTTCCTCGACCAGGCGTTGAAGGCGTGAGAGCACCGACTCCGAGGCCAGGGCCTCGACGCGCACCACGAGCGCCTCCCGCCCGTTGCGCGTGCCGCCCATGACCTGGCTACCGGGGCCGCGGTCAACGGGCAAAGGCTCGCCGGTAAGCATAGATTCGTCGACTGCTGACCACCCGCTCACGACGCTCCCGTCGAGCGGAATCGCCTCATTTGGCCGCACCCGCACCAGCGCCCCCACCGGCACGCTCTCGGGCGCGACGAGATCGCCGCGCTCGCGGTCAGGATCGGTGACCACCCGGGCCATGGGCGGGCGCAGCGAAAGCAACGAGTGCATGGCGCCCACGGCGCGGCGGCGTGCGCCGGCCTCGGCGGCGCGTCCGCTGACCAAGACGGCGACAATGAGCGGCGCCATGGCGTAGTGCAGTCGTCCCGCGAACGCGCCGCCGCCGCTGTCGACGTGGACATGGCGGCCCCCGACGGCAATGACTTCGACGGCCTGCACGGCGACCGCGGCGAGCGTGCCGAAGGCGATCAGGGTGTCCATGCTCACTGCGCCATGACGCAGCAGGCGAGCAGCGTTGCGGAGGAACGGCCAGCCGCCGGCGAACTCGACGACGACGGCCAGGACGAGGACGATCCATCCCGGACCCGCGGTCTGGGGCAGGAGGAGCGACACCAGCAACGCGGCGATCGCCAGGGGCCAGGAGATGATCGCGCGCAGCACCCACCGGTCGCTGTGCTGACGGCGATCGCGGATCCAGCGGCGGCATCGACCGCCTTGGCGGTGTAGCCGACGTCGGCGACGGTCCGGCAGAGCTCGCTGACGCTAATCGCTGAACCGTCGTAGGAGACGAACGCCCGGGCCGTGGCCAGGTTGACCGAAGCACTGGCCACGCCCGGCACGCGGCCGAGCGCGTGCTCGATCCGCACAGCGCACGCGCTGCAGTGCATGCCGCCGACCTCAAGCTCGGCGGTGGCCAAAGGCACCTCACGTGTCTGCGCCGGCGGTGTCGTTGGCGAGGAAGTGGTCAGCACTGCGACCCCGGCTCCTGAAGATCTGGAATTGCTCAGGTACTACGGACGGGATATCTCCCTAGTTGTGAAAGGTGAGGGTTTGTACGGTGGGGGTGGATGCGTTGTGTCCGGGCTGGGATGCGCCGTCGATGGCGTACAGGGTGTTGCCGATCGCCGTGACGCCCAGCCCGTGCCGCGGTGCGGCGAGGTTGGGCAGGGTGGACCAGGTCGAGCTGGCCAGGTCATAGGCCCAGACGGTGTTGAACACGGTGCCGATGCTTTCGCCGCCGACGACGATCAGCTGGCCGCCGACGATCGCCGCGCCGCTGTCGCTGACCTTGCCCGGCGCGGCCGGCAGCTGGATCCACCGGTCAGCGGTCGGGTCGAAGCGCTGCACCGCCGCGGTATTGGCGGTGACCTCTAGCCTGCGCCCGCCGACGGCGTACAGGTACCTGCCGTCCGACGCGGCCGCCAGGTGATCCCCCGGAACCGGAATGTCGGCGGCGTCGTGCCAGCTGGTGCCGTCGAAGACCTCGGTGGTCGCGACCTCCTGCGGGGAGGTGCCGGCGGTCCGCCCGCCGACCACGACGATCTCGTTCCCCACCACCGCCGCCGCGCCGGCGCCACGCGCATGGTGCAGCGGGGGCGCGTCGACCCAGGCCGTTTCGGCCTGGTTCAGGCGCAGCACCCGGGCGGAGGCGACCCCGATTATCTCGCTGCCCTGTGGCTCGAAACCACCGATCACCCACACCGTGTTCTGGTACGACACCATCATCGCGTGATGCAACGGGAACGGCAGATTCGGACCCGGGCTCCACGTGCCGATCGTCGGGTCGTAAAACTCCGTCTTCGCCGTTGCATCCTGCGCGTCGGTCAAACCGCCGGCCACCCAGATCCGGCCACTCCTATCCACCGCCGCACCCACCTGCT
>CAVPLC010000001.1:0-22784 GCA_963705835.1 uncultured Actinomycetes bacterium | reverse complement strand
GAGCGCGGCGTCAACAAGCTCGCCGACGTCGTGAAGGTGACGCTAGCCCGCGCGGCCGCAACGTGGTAATCGACAAGAAATGGGGCGCCCCCACCATCACCAACGACGGCGTGACCGTCGCCAAGGAGGTGGAGCCGAGAGAACCCGTACCAGAACCTCGGGCGCCCAGCTCGCCAAGGAGGTCGCCACCAAGACCAATGACATCGCCGGTGACGGCACCACGACGGCGACCGTCCTGGCCCAGGCGATGGTGCACTACGGGCTGCGCTCGGTGGCGGCCGGGCGAACCCGATGGACCTCAAGCGCGGCGTGGACGCCGCGGCCGCCGCGGTCTTCGAGCGGCTGCTCAAGTGCCGCGCGAGCGAGGAGCAGACCGAGATCGCCCACGTCGCCACGATCTCCGCGCAGGACGAGAAGATCGGCGAACTGATCGCCGAGGCGTTCAGCAAGGTCGGCAAGGACGGCGTCATCACCGTCGAGGAGTCGCCGACGATGGGCCTGAGCTGGAGTTCACCGAGGGCCTGCAGTTCGACAAGGGCTACAGCCCGCCGTACCTTATCACCGACCCTGAGCGCCTCGAGCAGGCGGTCCTGGAGGACGCGTACGTCCTGATCCACCAGGCGATCTCGACGGCCGGAACTTCCTGCCGCCGCTCGAGAAGATCGCCGCAGGTGAAGCGGCCGCTGCTGGTCGTGGCCGAGGACGTCGAGGGCGAGGCGCTGGCCACCCTGGTGGTGAACAAGATCCGCGGCCTGCTGGCCGTGGTGGCCGTGAAGGCGCCCGGCTTCGGTGACCGCCGCAAGGCGATGCTCGCCGACATGGCCATCCTGACCGGCGGCACCGTGGTCAGCGAGGAACTCGGCATCAAGCTGGAGTCGGTCGGCCTGGAGACCCTGGGCCGCGCCCGCCGGATCGTCGTCACCAAGGACGACACCACGATCGTGGACGGCGCAGGCGACAAGGACGCGATCGAGGACCGGATCAGGCAGATCCGCACCGAGATCGAGAACACCGACTCCGACTGGGACCGCGAGAAGCTGCAGGAGCGGCTGGCCAAGCTGTCGGGCGGCGTCAGCGTGCTGCGGGTCGGCGCCGCGACCGAGGTGGAGCTGAAGGAGAAGAAGCACCGCCTCGAGGACGCCATCTCCGCGACCAGGGCGGCCATCGAAGAGGGCATCATCGCCGGCGGCGGCAGCGCCCTGGTGCACGTGGCCGGCGAACTCGGCGACCTCGGCCGCACCGGCGACGAGGCGACCGGCGTGCGCGTGGTCGTGCGCGCCCTGTCCGAGCCCGCCCGCTGGATCGCGCTGAACGCGGGCCAAGAGGGCTCGGTCGTGGTGGCCAAGATCGCCACCCTGCCCGCCGGCCACGGCTTCAACGCGGCCACCGGCGAGTACGGCGACCTGATGGCCCAGGGCATCATCGACCCGGTCAAGGTGACCAGGTCCGCGGTGCAGAACGCGGCCTCCATCGCCGGCATGCCGCTGACCACCGAGACCCTGGTGGTCGAGAAGCCGGAGGAGAAGGAGCCCGAGGCCGCCGGCCACGGGCACAGCCACTCGCACTAAGCCGCGGCCGAGCCGCGGCTCGCCGCCCCGGCCCAAGGCCCCAAGCGGCCGAGCCGCGACGGCCCCGAAGGCCCCAGCGGCCCCGTAAGGCCCAGAAATGGGTAGTGAAACCCGGGTTTCACCTCACTGGAAGGTGGGAAACCCGGGTTTCACCTCGTTAGGGCGGCACCGGGGCACGCCGCGTGCCGCCTCACTAAGATGGACCCATCCCCGCAGCCACTCCCGGTGAAGGTGCCATGACTGATCACATGCGCCCGGACGAGGACAAGTTCGCGCCCGTCGGGCTGACCTTCGACGACGTGCTCCTGCTGCCCGCCCACTCCGGCGTGCTGCCCAGCGAGGCGGACACCTCGACCCGGATCACCCGCCGGTACCGGCTGCGCATCCCGCTGGTGTCGGCGTCCATGGACACCGTCACCGAGGCCAGGATGGCGGTCGCCATGGCCCGCCAGGGCGGCGTCGGCGTGCTGCACCGCAACCTGTCCGTCGAGGAGCAGGCGCAGCAGGTGGACATGGTCGAAGCGGTCCGAGGCCGGGATGATCACCGACCCGGTGACCTGCGGGCCCGACGCCACGATCGCGGACGTCGACGGGCTGATGCGGCCGGTACCGGATCTCCGGCGTGCCGGTGACCAGCGCCGACGGCGTTCTGCTCGGTATCGTCACCAACCGGGACATCCGGTTCGAGACCGACCACGGCCGCCCGGTGGCCGAGGTGATGACGCCGATGCCGCTGATCACCGCCCCGGTCGGGGTCGCGCCCGACGACGCGCTGGGGCTGCTGCGCCAGCACAAGGTGGAGAAGCTGCCGCTGGTCGACGCGGCCGGGCCTGCTGCGCGGCCTGATCACCGTGAAGGACTTCACCAAGAGCGAGAAGTTCCCGCACGCCACCAAGGACGCGGCGGGCCGGCTGGTGGTCGGCGCCGCGGTGGGGGTCGGCGAGGACGCCAAGCGCCGCGCGCAGGCGCTGACCGAGGCGGGCGTCGACTTCCTCGTCGTGGACACCGCGCACGGGCACGCACAGGCCGTGCTGGACATGATCGCGCAGATCAAGGCCAACTCGGACACCGACGTGATCGGCGGCAACGTCGCCACCTGGGCCGGCGCGCAGGCGCTGGTGGACGCGGGAGCGGACGGCATCAAGGTCGGCGTCGGACCCGGGTCGATCTGCACCACCCGGGTGGTGGCGGGCGTGGGCGTCCCGCAGGTGACCGCGATCTACGAGGCGGCGCGGGCGGCGCGCGCGGCCGGGGTGCCGGTGATCGGCGACGGCGGGCTGCAGTATTCCGGCGACATCGCCAAGGCCATCGCCGCGGGCGCGGACGCCGTGATGCTCGGCAGCCTGCTGGCGGGCTGCGAGGAGAGCCCGGGCGAGATCGTCTTCATCAACGGCAAGCAGTACAAGCTGTACCGGGGGATGGGCTCGCTCGGCGCCATGCGCAACCGGGAGCGGGGGCGCTCGTACTCCAAGGACCGCTACTTCCAGGACGACGTGCTGCGCGAGGACAAGCTCGTCCCCGAGGGCATCGAGGGCCAGGTGCCCTATCGCGGCCCGCTGGCCGCCGTGGCCGGCCAATTGGTCGGCGGGCTGCGCGCGGCCATGGGCTACTGCGGCGCGCGGACCATCGCCGACCTGCAGGACGCGCGGTTCATCCAGATCACCGCGGCCGGCCTGACCGAGAGCCATCCGCACGACGTGCAGATGACCGTCGAGGCGCCGAACTACGCGGGCCGTCCGGGCCGGGACGGGACCGAGAGCCGGTGACGGACGTGGAAATCGGCCGGGGCAAGTCGGGTCGGCGGGCGTACTCGCTCAGCGAGATCGGGATCGTGCCGGCCCGCCGGACCCGGGACCCGGAAGAGGTGTCGATCAGCTGGCAGATCGACGCCTACCGGTTCAAGATGCCGCTGATGGCGTCCCCGATGGACAGCGTGGTGTCCCCGGCCACCGCGATCGAGATCGGCCGCCTCGGCGGGCTGGCCGTGCTCGACCTGGAAGGCCTGTGGACCCGGTACGCCGATCCCGAGCCGCTGCTCGCCGAGGTGACCGAACTGGACGAGCAGGCCGCCACGCGCCGGCTGCAGGCCATGTACGCCGAGCCGATCTCCGAGGAGCTCATCGGGCGCCGGATCGAGGAGATCGCGCGGGCCGGGGTGAGCACCGCGGCCAGCCTCTCGCCGCAGCGTACCGGGAGGTACTGGAAGGCGGCCGTGGACGCGGGCGTCGACATCTTCGTGATCCGCGGCACCACGGTGTCGGCCGAGCACGTCTCCGGCCGGGCCGAACCCCTCAACCTCAAGCAGTTCATCTACGAGCTCGACGTCCCCGTGGTGGTCGGCGGCTGCGCGACCTACGCCGCCGCGCTGCACCTGATGCGCACCGGCGCCGCCGGGGTGCTGGTCGGGTTCGGCGGCGGGTCCGGCCACACCACCGTGACCGTGCTCGGCGTGGCGGTGCCGATGGCCACCGCGATCGCCGACGTGGCCGCGGCGCGCCGCGACTACCTGGACGAGTCCGGCGGCCGCTACGTGCACGTGATCGCGGACGGCTCGATGACCAGCAGCGGCGACATCGCCAAGGCCCTGGCCATCGGCGCCGACGCGGTGATGGTCGGCTCGCCGCTGGCCCGGGCCAGCCAGGCGCCCGGCCGCGGCTACCACTGGGGCAACGAGGCCAATCACACCGAACTACCTCGCGGCGCCCGCGTCCGGGTCGGCACGATCGGCACCCTGGAGCAGATCCTGCTCGGCCCGTCGACCGTCCCGGACGGCTCGATGAACCTGATGGGCGCGCTGCGCCGCACCATGGCCACGGCCGGCTACTCCGACCTGAAGGAATTCCAGCGGGTCGAGGTGGTCGTCGCCGATTCCGGCCCCCCGCCCGCCCGCCGGTAGAGCCCGCCCGCCCGCCGGTAGAGCCCGTCCGCCGGTAGAGCCCGGCCGCCGCTAGGATCGACCGCATGTCCCGGCTTCGCGTGCTCTCCGGCATCCAGCCCACCGCCGACTCGTTCCACCTGGGCAACTACCTCGGTGCCGTGCGCCAGTGGGTGGCGCTGCAGGACACCCACGACGCCTTCTACTGCGTGGTGGACCTGCACGCGATCACGGTGCCGCAGGACCCGGCGCTGCTGCCCGGCCGGACCCGGGTCGCCGCCGCGCAGCTGCTCGGCGCCGGGCTGGACCCGGACCGGTGCACCCTGTTCGTGCAGAGCCACGTGGCCGAGCACACCGAACTGGCCTGGGTGCTGGGCTGCATCACCGGGTTCGGCGAGGCGAGCCGGATGATCCAGTTCAAGGACAAGTCGTCTACCCAGGGCCAGGACCAGGCGTCCGTCGGCCTGTTCACCTACCCGATCCTGCAGGCCGCCGACATCCTGCTGTACCAGGCCGACCAGGTTCCTGTGGGCGAGGACCAGCGCCAGCACCTGGAGCTGAGCCGGACCCTCGCGCAGCGGTTCAACCACAGGTTCGGCCAGACGTTCGTCTCGCCGCAGCCCTACATCCTGGCCGACGTAGCCAAGATCTACGACCTGCAGGACCCGACGGCCAAGATGAGCAAGTCGTCCTCGTCGCCGCAGGGCATCGTCGACGTGCTCGACGAACCGGACGTGATCCGCAGGAAGATCGCCCGCGCGGTCACCGACCCGGGCTCTGAGGTGCGCGCCGACCCCGACGCCAAGCCGGGCGTGACCAACCTGCTGCGGATCTACTCGGCCCTGTCCGGCGGGCCGGTGGCTACCCTCGAGGCCAAGTACCAGGGCACCGGCTACGGCGGGTTCAAGAAGGACCTGGCCGAGCTGGTCGTCGCCACCTTCGCCCCGATCCGGGAGAAGACGCAGGCCATCCTGGCCGACGAGCCGGGCCTGGACCGCCTCCTGGCCTACGGCGCCGCCCGCGCCCGCCGGGTCGCCGCGCAGACCATGACCGCCGTCCGCGACCGCATAGGCCTCCTCCGGCCCGCCCCCTAGAGCCGGGTTCGGCCGCGCTGGCGGCGGCTGTAGGCGAAGCCGACGCCCGCCGCGATCACCGCGAGGCAGCTGAAGCCCACCGCGGCCATCACCGACGGGCTGGCCACCGACTGCGAGCGGGCCGGCGGCTGCGCCGCCCGCGTGCCCGCCGACGCGCGGCCCGAAGAGGACGCGGCGGACGACGCGGAGCGCGGCTGCAGCGGGCCGACCAGCGTGCCGACCGGGGTCACCTTGCCGTCCGCGGAAAAGCCCCAGTTGAGCAGCTTCTCCGCGGAGCTGATCTCGGTCAGCGCGGGGCAGTGCAGCAGTGTCACGATGAGCGTGACGCCGTGCCGCCTGGCCATCCCGACGTAGGTGGCGCCCGCGGCGCTGGTCCAGCCGATCTTGCCGCCGATGCCCCCGGGATAGGTAGTGAGCAGCGCGTTCTGGTTGAACAGGGTCTCGGCCTTGTGCCTGGCCACCACGAAACGCTGGCTGATCGTCTCGTCGTACTTCATGAACGCGGGCATCCCGAGCGCCTGCCGGGCGATCAGGGCCAGGTCATAGGCCGAAGTGTGCTGGCCAGGCGCGTCCAGGCCGTTCGGGTCGACGGCCACGGTGTCGTCGGCCTGCAGGTGCCTGGCCTCGGCGTTGATCAGCGCCATGCCTTCGCCGAACGACCCCGCCGCCTGCGTCAGGGCGATCGCGGCGTCGTTCGCCGAGATCGTCAGCAGCGCGGTGAACAGATCGGAGATCTTGTACGCGCGCCCGGCCACCAGGCTGGCCACGTTCGGCACGGTCGAAGTGGCCTGCTTGCTGGCCACCGTCGTGGCGTTGGGGTTGAGCACCGGGATCAGGGAGACCGCGGTCAGTACCTTGAGCGTGCTGGCCGGGCGGTACCAACCGTGCGGATCCTTGGCCGCGAGCACCTGGCCGGTGTCGGCGTCGGCCACCACGAACGCCGAGGCCTGGATGCCGGGCAGCCGGGGCGCCGAACGCGACGGGTAGCTCACGATCACCCCGCGGCCAGCCAGCGCGGGTCCGCCGATGGCCTCCGGCGCCGGCCCCGCCGCGCCGCCCGCAAAAGCCACCCCGCCCCCAAAAGCCGCCCCGGCCGCAAAGGCCGCGCGCCCCCAAAACCCAGCGCCGCGACCGCAAAAGCCGCCGCGACCCCATAAGCCAGCGACGTCCGCAGGTTAACCCGCTCCAGCATGAGCCTCCAAGCTCCGTCCTGGGGCTATCCGGCCGACCAGAAGTAACCTGGGCGTATGGAACGAACGTCGGAGTCCGGACTTCCCATCGATGCCGTCTACGACGACAGCAAGCTTACGGACTTCCGGCCCGCGGAAAAGCTGGGCCAGCCAGGAGAGTATCCATTTACTCGCGGAGTGTATCCGCGCATGTACGTGGACCGGCCCTGGACCATGCGCCAGTACGCCGGCTTCGCCACCGCGAAGGA
The DNA here is from genome assembly GCA_963705835.1 of uncultured Actinomycetes bacterium. GTDB lineage: Bacteria > Actinomycetota > Actinomycetes > Streptosporangiales > Streptosporangiaceae > Palsa-504. The sequence continues at coordinate 15,809 of CAVPLC010000001.1, read as the reverse complement.
ATCCAACCGCCGCTATCACGAGCTGATCGAGGCGGGCACCACCGGGCTCTCGGTCGCGTTCGACCTGCCCACGCAGATGGGGTACGACTCCGACTCCCCGGTCGCGCACGGCGAGGTGGGCAAGGTCGGCGTGGCCATCGACTGCACCGACGACATGCGGATCCTGTTCGACGAGATTCCGCTCAAGGACGTTTCCACGTCGATGACGATCAACGCGCCCGCCGCGGTGCTGCTGCTCATGTACCAGACCGTCGGCGAGGAGCAGGGCGCACAACCGAGCCAGCTGACCGGCACGATCCAGAACGACGTGCTCAAGGAGTACATCGCGCGGGGCACCTACATCTACCCGCCGCGCCCGTCGCTGCGCCTGGTGGCCGACACGTTCGCCTACTGCCGCGAGGAACTGCCCAAGTGGAACACCATCTCCATCTCCGGCTACCACATGGCCGAGGCGGGCGCCACCCCGGTGCAGGAGATCGCGTTCACCCTGGCCAACGCCAAGGAGTACGTGAGAGCCGCCCTGACCGCCGGCCTGCAGGTGGACGAGTTCGCGCCCCGGCTGTCGTTCTTCTTCGTGGCCCGGACCACGCTGCTCGAGGAGGTCGCGAAGTTCCGCGCCGCGCGGCGGCTGTGGGCCGGCATCATGAGGAACGAGTTCGAGGCCGAAGATCCCCGGTCGCAGATGCTGCGGTTTCACACCCAGACGGCCGGCGTGCAGCTCACCGCGCAACAGCCCGAGGTCAACCTGATCCGGGTCAGCCTGCAGGCCCTGGCCGCGGTGCTCGGCGGGACTCAGTCGCTGCACACCAACTCCTTTGACGAGGCCCTGGCGCTGCCCAGCACCAAGGCGGCCCGGCTCGCGCTGCGCACCCAGCAGGTGATCGCCTACGAGAGCGACCTGACCGCGACCGCGGACCCGTTTGCGGGCTCGTACGCCATCGAGTCGATGACCGACGACATCGAACAAGCGGCCAACCAACTCATGGACCGCATCGAGGACATGGGCGGCGCGGTGGCGGCGATAGAACGCGGATTCCAGAAGGCCGAGATCGAGGGCGCGGCGTACCGCGTGGCCCGGGAAATCGACGAGGGCGAGCGCGTCATCGTCGGGGTGAATAGATTCACGACCCAGGACGAGGAGCCTTACCATCCGCTGCGCGTCGACCCGTCGATCGAGGCCGAGCAGGCGGAGAAACTGGCCCGGCTCAAGGCGCAGCGGAACAAGGCCGCATTCGGCCGCTCCATTGTCTCCCTCAAGAAGGCCGCGGAAAGCGCGGATAACGTGCTGTACCCACTCCGGGACGCCCTGCGGGCGGACGCCACCCTGGGTGAGGTCTGCGACGCGCTGCGGGATGTATGGGGCGAGTACCAGCCCGGAGAAATCTGATCATTGGCTAATTCCGGGCCTGGAGGATTGGAGCGACCGGCCTTGGCTATCGAGTGGAATCCTTCCCGCGGTCCGACCCTCGGCGTCGAATGGGAGGTGCAGCTCATCGACAACGAGACCAGGCTGCTCCGCCAGGAGGCCGGCAAGCTGCTCTCCGACCTGCCCGTCATCGGCGAGACCGGCGAGCACCCGCAGATACGCCACGAGCTGATGCAGTCCACCCTTGAAGTGGTCACCGGCATTTGCAGCACGGTGTCCGAGGCCAAGGATGACCTGGCCAAGACGATCACCGATCTCCAGCGAGCGGCGGCCGATCACGGTATCCTATTGGCGTGCGCCGGGACCCACCCGGTGAGCGACTGGCGTGACGCGACGATGGCGCCCATCCAGCGCTATGCGGAGCTTGTCGATCAAATGCAATGGCTTGCCCGCCGGATTCAGACCTTCGGCGTGCATGTTCACGTGGGGGTGCGTGACGGGAGCAAGGCGATTCCCATCGTCAATGCCCTCGCCGGTTACCTGCCGCACTTTCTCGCGATAACCGCGTCGAGCCCGTTCTGGTGCGGGTATGACACCGGGCTTGCCTCCAGCAGGTCCGTGACCTTCGGCGCGCTGCCGACAGCGGGTCCGCCGAATCGGCTGACGAACTGGAAGCAGTTCGAGGACTATATGGACACACTGCTGCGGGCGGGGACGATCCGCAGCATCAAGGAGGTCTGGTGGGACATCCGGCCGCACCCGGACTTCGGCACCGTCGAGATTCGCATGTTCGACGGGGTGCCGACGCTCCGCGAGGTCGGCATGGTCGCTGCGCTCTCGCAGTGCCTGGTTCAGCTGTTCGACCTCCAGCTGGACCGCGGGTACACCCTGCCTGCCCCCTCGTCCTGGGTGATCAGGGACAACAAGTGGCGCGCGACGCGGTACGGGCTGGACGCGATCGTGATCACTGACGAGGCCGGCGCCACCGCGCCGCTCCGCGACGAACTGTACGAGCTGGTCAGGGAGCTGGAGCCGGTAGCCTCGAGACTGGGCTGCCTCGAGGAGCTGTCGGTGGCCTTCGAGGTGCTCGAACGGGGCGCCTCCTACGAACGGCAACGGGCTGTCTACGCGCGCACAGGGGACCTGCTCAGCGTGGTCGACGCCTTGGTGACCGAGTTCGCCGACGACAGATTCTGCACGCAGGGGGGTGCCGGGCATGGCCGACAATGAACCGGGCAATCTGGCCGCGGATCTCGACGCGTTCCTGGCCAGGCACGAGGAAGAGCTGATCGACTTCCGCCGCGACCTGCACGCGCACCCCGAGCTGGCCAACGCCGAGCACCGCACCACCCGCCGGGTCGCGCTGCGCCTGGCCGCCGCGGGCCTGCGGCCGGTCATCCTGCCCAAGGGCACCGGCCTGCTCGTCGACATCGGCACCCTCGACGAGCACGACTCCTACGCCGAACGCCCCGTGGTGGCCCTCCGCGCGGACCTCGACGCGCTGCCCATGACCGACGAGAAGGACGTCTCCTACCGCTCCACCGTGCCGAACGCCTGCCACGCCTGCGGTCACGACGTGCACACCGCGGTGCTGCTCGGCACCGGCCTGTACCTGGCCGAGCAGGCCGCGGCGGGACTGCTGCCCGGCCGGGTCCGCCTGGTCTTCCAGCCCGCCGAGGAGGCGGCCAGCGGCGCGCTGGACGTGCTCGCCGCGGGCGGCATCGCCTCGGTCGGCCGGATCTTCGCGCTGCACTGCGACCCCCGGCTGGACGCCGGGCAGCTCGGGGTGCGCTCCGGCGCGATCACGGCCGCCTGCGACCGGATCCAGGTGCGGGTGTTCGGGCCCGGCGGCCACACCGCCCGGCCGCACCTGACCGTCGACCTGGTGTACGCGCTCGGCAAGATCATCACCGAGGTGCCCGCGGCGCTGTCCCGCCGCGTCGACCCCCGGTCCAGCCTCAGCCTGGTCTGGGGCCGGGTCAGCGCCGGCACCGTGGCCAACGCGATCCCCGACGGCGGGATCGTCGAGGGCACCGTCCGCTGCCTGGACGACGAGGCCTGGCACAGCGCGCCCGACCTGCTCAAGGGGCTCATCGACTCGGTGGCGTCCGGGTACGGGCTGAACACCGAGTTCAGCTACCAGCGCTACGTGCCGCCCACGGTCAACGACCAGGCCAGCGCGGCCATGATCTCGTCCGCGGCGCTCGACGTGCTCGGCGCGGGCTCGGTGGTGCACACCCCGCAGAGCCTGGGCGGCGAGGACTTCGCCTGGTACCTGGAGTCCATCCCCGGCGCGCTGGCCCGGCTGGGCACCCGGGTGCCGGGCTCGACTACCTCGCAGGACATCCACCAGCCGACGTTCGACATCGACGAGCGCGCCATCGGCGTCGGCGTCCGCGTGATGGCGGCCACCGCGATCAACGCCCTGTGGGACGACGGCGCGATCGTCGCCCAGCCCCTCCCCGGCGTCACCGGGGCGTAGAAACCGGCCTCAGCCGTGGTTACGCTGGACAGATGGGAGCTATGCCAGCCGGGCGCGAGAAGGGCGCCGACGCCAAGGGCGGCAAGGGCGGCAAGGGCGGGCCGCAGACGTTCCGCTCGCCGACCGCGCTGATCATCTGGTGGGTCTGGCTGCTGTTCGCCGCGGCCAACCTGATCGACCTGGCCGTCCAGGGCCGCGATCACCTCTCCCTGGTCGCCGCGGCCATCTTGGTGCTGGCCACCGGGATCGCCTACGTCACCGCGCAGCGCCCCAGGATCATCGCCGACGACGCCGGCCTCACGATCAGGAACCCGCTGCGCGATCACCACGTCGGGTGGGCCGGCGTGACCGAGGTCGACCTGGCGGACCTGCTCCGCGTGCACGCCCGCACGAGCCAGACCGACCAGCAGACCAAGGTCATCAGCGCGTGGGCCGTGCACTACTCGCGGCGCCGTCAGCTCGTCGCCGAGAAGGGGATGCGCCGGGCCAGCACGCGGGCCAGCGCCCGCCGCTCCTCCCTCGGCCTGCCCTACGGCCTGTCCGACGGCGGCGGCCGCGGCTACGGCCTGCCGAACGCGAACGCGAACGCCCCGGTCAACCCGCTCGCCCCCCCAGACGAGGCCGAAGCCGAGAAGATCGCCCGCCAGCTCAGCGAGCGCGCGACCGCGGCCCGCGCCGAAGAGGTCTGGGCCGAAGGCACCGTCCCGATCGCCGGCCCCCAAGCCACACCGCAAGCCGCACCGCAAGCCACAGCGGAAACAGCCAAGGCCGACGTGGACCTCACCAGCACCGGCTGGCTCGAGCCGCTGAAGAGCACCTGGAGCCAGTCGGCCATCGCCGCGCTCATCATCCCCGCGCTGATCCTGCTGATCGTGGCCCTCCTGTAAACCAGGTAAACCAGGTAAACCAGGGGCTCACGTCCAGGGCGGCTCCTGCTCGACGTTCGACTCGCCCAGCTTGCCGCACGGCAGCGCCCGCAGCGCCGTCACGTAATCCTCCGGAGCGCCCGCCTTCTCCGCCGCGTCGGCCAGGATGCCGACGTTGCGCGCCGAGGGCAGCCCGCCCTCGTAGAAGTTGAGCACGTACAGCCAGGCCAGCACGTCGCCGTCCAGGGTCTCGACCCGGACCTTGGCCTTGCGGTAGTAGCCGAGGGTGACGCCGTCCCAGTTGTCGAGCTCCTTCTCGTCGATCTCGAACATGTCGTAGAGCACGACGAAGACCCGGCTGCCCGGCTCCTCGACCACGGTGGCCAGCGCCCCGTCCCAGCCGATGTCCTCACCGCCGAACGTCAGCCGCCACCCCTCGAGCCAGCCGGTCCCTCGCTGCGGCGAATGCGGGCAGCGCAGGAGCATCTGCTCGGGGTCCATGTTGCTGCCGTAGGCCGCGTACAGTGCCACGGGGGCAAGCGTACGGTGTCCCGCCGCGGTGCGCCGTGCAATGCCCTCCCGGCGATACATGACTGTGAGAGAGAATTACCAATCGTGACCTTGCCACGCCAGAAAATCGCGATCCTGGGCGGCGGACCTGGCGGGTACGAGGCCGCCCTGGTAGCGGCCCAACTCGGCGCCGACGTCACCGTCGTGGACTCCGACGGGCTCGGCGGCGCCTGCGTGCTCACCGACTGCGTGCCCTCCAAGACGCTCATCGAGACCTCCAACGCGATGACGCTGCTCAACCGGTCCGACGGGCTCGGCATCGCCACCGGCGGCCTGGCCACGGTCAACGCCGCCCGGCTGTACGAGCGGATCACCGACCTGGCCCGGGCCCAGTCCGCCGACATCGCCGCCCGGCTCGCCGCCGAGGACATCAAGGTGATCTCCGCCAAGGGCCGCCTGGACGGCCCGGGCACGGTCAGGGCGGGCAACGCCGAGATCAAGGCGGACGCCATCCTGGTCGCCACCGGCGCGATGCCCCGGATCCTGCCCGGCGCGCAGCCCGACGGCGAGCGCATCTTGACCTGGCGGCAGCTCTACGACCTCACCGAGCTGCCGCGGGACCTGATCGTGGTCGGCTCCGGCGTCACCGGCGCCGAGTTCGCCAGCGCCTACCAGGCGCTCGGCTCGCGGGTCACCCTGGTGTCCTCCCGCGACCGGGTGCTGCCGCAGGAGGACGAGGACGCGGCCAGCCACATCGAGGACGTCTTCCGCCGCCGCGGCATGACCGTGCTCGGCCGGTCCCGCGCCGAGCGCGTGGAACGCGACCGGGACGGCGTGACGGTGACCCTGGCCGACGGCCGCACCCTGACCGGCAGCCACTGCCTGATGACCGTCGGCATGATCCCGCGGACCGAAGGCTGCGGCCTCGACGAGGCCGGGGTCAAGGTCGACGGCCACGGGTTCATCCAGGTGGACCGCGTGTCGCGGACGTCGGTGCCGGGCGTGTACGCGGCCGGGGACTGCACCGGCGTGCTCATGCTGGCCTCGTTCGCGGCCATGCAGGGCCGGATCGCGATGTGGCACGCGCTCGGCGAGGCGGTCCACCCGGTCCGGCTCGACCACGTGGCCGCCACGATCTTCACCGATCCCGAGATCGCCACCGTCGGCGTGACCCAGCGCGCGGTCACGGCGGGCGAGGTGTCCGCGCGGGTGCTGAAGCTGCCGCTGCGCACCAACCCGCGGGCCAAGATGGCCGGCGTCACCGACGGCTTCGTGAAGCTGCTGGCCAGCCCCGGCACCGGCGTCATCCTCGGCGGCGTGGTCGTCGCCCCCCGCGCCAGCGAGCTGATCCTCGCCGTGTCCATCGCCGTCGAGCAGCGCCTCACCGTCGAGCAGCTGGCCCAGACCTTCGCCGTCTACCCGTCGCTGTCCGGCAGCCTCACCGAGGCGGCCAGGAAACTGATGGAGTTCACGCCCGACATCCCGTAAAAGATCAAAATCATTTATTCCGAACGGGCCCCGCTGCGTGCCCCCCACCACCTCAAGCCCGCCATGGCCCCGAACGGGCCCCGCTGCGTCCTCCGGACCGACTAGTGCGAGGGGCGGCCCAGGTCCGGGTCGTCGGGCGGCTCCAGGCCGTGCCGGCGCAGCCGGGACACCCGGATGTCGCTGGCGTACATGGCGGCGATCCCCACGCTGCACAGCAGGAACAGCGCGGGCACCGCGATGTGGATCCACAGCTCGCCGGGCAGGGCGGCCAGCGCGGCGGCGAACGGCAGCATGACCACCAGGTGCCGCGTGACCAGCCGGCCCCGCCACCCGGCGTCGGTCAGGTCGTGCCGCAGCCAGTCCCGGTACCGGTCCGGCAGCCGGAACCCGATCGCGAGCATCAGCTTGCGCCCCACGCTCGGATCCCCCGGGAGCCTGGCCACGGGTATCAGTCCTTGAGCTCGCAGATGGGCGCTCCGGCGATGACCGTCTGGCCCACGGTCACCGACAGGCCGGTCACCGTGCCGTCCTTGTGCGCGGTCAGCGGCTGTTCCATCTTCATCGCCTCCAGGACCACGATCACGTCTCCGGCCGACACCCGCTCCCCGTCCGCCACCGCGATCTTGATGATCGTGCCCTGCATCGGGCTGACCAGCGTGTCCCCGGTGGTGCCCGACACGGTCCGGCGGGCACGGCCTGCACCCCGCGCCCGTTCGGCCGAATCAGGGACCGACGCGATCCCGTGCGGCAGGCCGAGTGCGGCGGGCACCACCACCTCGAGTCTCTTACCGCCCACCTCGACGGTGATCTTCTCCCGGTCGGCGGCCGCGGCGGTCTCGGCGGGCGCCTGGTCCGGCATGGGCGCGGCGAACTCGGTCTCGATCCAGCGGGTGTGCACCCGCAGCGGCGCGCCGGCGAACGCCGGGTCGGCGACCACGGCGCGGTGGAAGGGGAGCACGGTCGGCATCCCGCCGACCTCGAACTCCGCGAGCGCCCGGGCGGCCCGCTGCAGCGCCTGCGTGCGGCTGGCGCCGGTCACGATCAGCTTGGCGATCAGCGAGTCGAACACCTGCGGGACCGTCTGCCCGGCCGCGTACCCGGAGTCGAGCCGCACGCCGGGGCCCGACGGCGGGCGCCAGGTGGTGATCGTGCCGGGGGCGGGCAGGAAGTTCCGGCCCGGGTCCTCGGCGTTGATCCGGAACTCGATCGAGTGCCCGCGGGCGGGCGGGTCGTCGTAGCCGAGCGGCTCGCCGTCCGCGATGCGGAACATCTCCCGCACCAGGTCGATCCCGGTGACCTCCTCGCTGACCGGATGCTCGACCTGCAGCCGGGTGTTCACCTCGAGGAAGCTGATCGTGCCGTCCTGGCCGACGAGGAACTCGCACGTCCCGGCGCCCACGTAGCCCGCCAGCCGCAGGATCGCCTTGGAGGACTCGTACAGCGCCTCGATCTGCTCCGACCCGAGGAACGGGGCCGGCGCCTCCTCGACCAGCTTCTGGTGCCTGCGCTGCAGCGAGCAGTCCCGGGTCGAGATGACCACCACGTGGCCGTGGGCATCGGCCAGGCACTGCGTCTCGACGTGCCGGGGCCGGTCCAGGTAGCGCTCCACGAAGCACTCGCCCCGGCCGAACGCCGCCGTGGCCTCCCGCACCGCCGACTCGTACTGCGCGTCGATCTCCTCCTCGTGCCAGGCCACCTTGAGCCCGCGGCCGCCGCCGCCGAACGCGGCCTTGATCGCGATCGGGAAGCCGTACTCGGCCGCGAACACCCGGATCTCCTCGGCGTCGCGCACCGGTTCCTCGGTGCCGGGGGTGAGCGGCGCCCCGGCCTGACGGGCGATGTGCCGGGCCCGCACCTTGTCGCCGAGCGCCTCGATGGCCTCCGGCGGCGGGCCGATCCAGGTCATGCCCGCGTTGGCGACGGCCCGTGCGAAGTCGGCGTTCTCGGCCAGGAACCCGTAGCCGGGGTGCACCGCGTCCGCCCCGGACTCCAGCCCCACCTTGATGAGCTTGTCGATGTCCAGGTAGGTCTCCGGGCCGGTCGTCCCGGCCAGCGAGTACGCCTCGTCGGCCAGCCTGACGTGCAGCGCGTCCAGGTCGGGCTCGGCGTACACGGCCACGCTGGCCAGGCCGGCGTCGCGGCACGCCCGCACGACGCGGACCGCGATCTCGCCGCGGTTCGCGATCAGCACCTTGCGCACGGCGCCTCCTGGTTCGACTACGCAGGAGTCTAGATGAGGTAGGTCCTGGGCCACGCGCTCCGTGAATCGGCAGTATTGCTCGCGTCAGCGCAGAAAACAGATCAGCGGCCCGGTGTATCAGCGCCTCACTTGGTTGCTCCGATTGGGTATGAGCGCGGACGCAGCACCACCGCCGAAGGCGCGGCCGGAGATGCCTGGTCTGTGGCGGGGAACCACCTATGTCTACGCGTGACTCATTTGCTCCCGCCCAAGTAACGGGGTGGGCGGCAGATCCTGGATATTGCCCCTTGTACAGGCCCCGGACCTGGACCAAGATACGGGTAAAGCTCAGTGCCACATCACCAGATGCAATCCGGGCATTACCCGCTGTCGCGGCCTCGGCCAAGCGTTGACCGTCGCCGCGTATACATATTCATCTCGTCTGATGAGCCATTTTTAGCGGTGGTCTCAACGGATCCGCCACCCGGGGAGCGACCAAGGGCGGCGATGTTGGGTAGGGGGGCGCGATGCCTGAACTGCCGTTGGTGGGCGACGAGTTCGCGGGTTACCGGCTGCGTTCTGTTCTGGGCCGCGGCGGGATGAGCGTCGTCTATCAGGCTGAGAATCCTAATCTGGGCAGCCTTCTCGCCCTGAAGGTGCTCGCGCCCGAGCTGGCCGCCGACGATGCGTTCCGCGCCCGGTTCCTGGCGGAATCGCGCATTGCCGCCTCGCTGAACCACCCGAACGTCATTCCCATCTACGACACGGGCTCCAGTGCGGGCCTGCTGTACATCGCGATGCGGTACGTGGCCGGGACCGACATGCGGCAGATGATCAAGAAGCGGGGCCGGCTCGTTCCGGAGACCGCCTTGTTCCTGCTCGGCCAGGCCGCCCGGGCCCTGGACGCGGCGCACCGCAAGGGCCTGGTGCACCGGGACGTCAAGCCGGGGAACCTGCTCATCGAGCGGGGCAGCGACGACGACGAGGATCCCGATCACCTCTACCTGACCGACTTCGGGATCACCAAGCACGCCATGTCCCGCAGCGGGCTGACCGCGACCGGGCAGTTCCTCGGCACGATCGACTACGTGGCGCCCGAGCAGATCCGGGGCGTGCCGGTGCTCGGCCTGGCGGACCAGTATTCCCTGGGCTGCGTCCTGTATGAGTGCCTGACCGGCCGCGTCCCGTTCGAGAAGGACCTGGACGCCGCGATCATCTTTGCCCATGTCCAGGAACGTCCCACGGCGCCCACGGCCCTGCGTCCCGACCTGCCGCCGGCCGTGGACGAGGTGTTCGCGCGGGTCCTGGCCAAGCAGCCCGGTGACCGGTACCGGAGCTGCCGCGAGTTCATCGACGCCGCCCGCGTCGCCTTCGGCGGCCTCCCCGCGACCGGACCGCAGACGTTCGGGTCCCCCGACATCGGCACGGCCGTGGTGCTGGGCGGCGGGAGTCCCGCGACCCCTGTGCTCGAGCCGATGCCCGGGCCCGCCGTCCACGCCGCTACCGGGCCGCCGCCCGAGGTGGCGCACTCGGGCGACACCATCGTCTCCCATCGTCGGTACGCCGACCAGGCGCCCCCCGCCCAGACCGGGAAGCCCGACGGCCACCGGGCTCCCCCGCGCCGGCCCGGGCCACCGCCGCGCTGGTTCCGGCAGCCCCGGTGGATCGCCGCCCTGACCGCCCTGGTCCTGATCGCCGCGGGGCTGGGCATCTGGGCCGGACTGAGCCCTTCGGGCTCGCACGGCGGCACCGCCACGCCGTCGATATCCGTCAAGCCCGTTGCGCAGCCTGGTTGGAAGTTGAGTAGTGATTCGCTGTACGCAACCCAGCAGATGGGTGCGGCGGTGGTGGGTGGCCGGATCTGGGTGGCCGGCGGTTTGACCGACGCGCAAGACGCAACGGCGAAGACGGAGTTTTACGACCCGACGACCGGCACGTGGAGCCCGGGCCCGAATCTGCCGTTCCCGTTGCATCACGCGATGATGGTGTCGTACCAGAACACGGTGTGGGTGATCGGTGGTTTCGAGCCACAGGGCAGCGAGATAATAGGGGTCGCCTCCGCCCGGGTGCTGCACCTAGACGTGGACCAGGACTCCTGGATTGAGGGGCCTGAACTCCACCATGCGCGTGGTGCCGGCGCGGCGGCGGTGGTGGGGAACAAGATCGTCGTGGTCGGCGGGCGGACCGCCGGCACCTCCCCGCAGGAGGTCGCGACCACCGAGGTCTTCGACGGCACCAGCTGGCACGACGCCGCGCCCATCCCGGTTCCGGGGGATCACCTGGCGGCCGCGTCGGACGGCAGGTACCTGTACGCCGTCGGCGGGCGCAGGCTGGAGGTCACCGCCAATACCGCGGCGGTTCAGCGCTTCGACCCGACCGCTGACCGGTGGATCCAGCTGCCGGCCGCGCCGGCCAAGGTCAGCGACAGCGGCGCGGCGATCGTCGGCGGCCGGCTGATCGTCGTCGGCGGCGAAAGCATCGGCACCGTGTTCAACACCGTCTGGGCCTATGACCTGGCCAGCCCGGCCTGGTCCACCCTGCCCAACCTCGCCGCGCCCCGGCACGGGCTGGGCGTCGCAGCGATCGGCAACACCCTTTACGCCATCAACGGCGCATCCCTACCCGGACACAACGCATCCACCCGCACCGTACAAACCTTCACCGTACCCCCGGGGCCCGCTCAGGTTGCCGGGGGTTGGCTGCAGGGGACTGATTCGCTGTACGCAACCCAGCAGGTGGGTGCGGCGGTGGATAGGAGTGGCCGGATCTGGGTGGCCGGCGGTTTGACCGACGCGCAAGATGCAACGGCGAAGACGGAGTTTTACGACCCGACGATCGGCACGTGGAGCCCGGGCCCGAATCTGCCGTTCCCGTTGCATCACGCGATGATGGTGTCGTACCAGAACACGGTGTGGGTGATCGGTGGTTTCGAGCCACAGGGCAGCGAGATAATCGGGGTCGCCTCCGCCCGGGTGCTGCGCCTGAACCAGGCCGAAACCGCCTGGGTCGACGCGCCCCCGCTGCACCATGCGCGTGGCGCCGGCGCGGCGGCGGTGGTGGGGAACAAGATCGTCGTGGTCGGCGGGCGGACCGCCGGCACCTCCCCGCAGGAGGTCGCGACCACCGAGGTCTTCGACGGCACCAGCTGGCACGACGCCGCGCCCATCCCGGTTCCGGGGGATCACCTGGCGGCCGCGTCGGACGGCACGTACCTGTACGCCGTCGGCGGGCGCAGGCTGGAGGTCACCGCCAATACCGCGGCGGTTCAGCGCTTCGACCCGACCGCTGACCGGTGGATCCAGCTGCCGGCCGCGCCGGCCAAGGTCAGCGACAGCGGCGCGGCGATCGTCGGCGGCCGGCTGATCGTCGTCGGCGGCGAAAGCATCGGCACCGTGTTCAACACCGTCTGGGCCTATGACCTGGCCAGCCCGGCCTGGTCCACCCTGCCCAACCTCGCCGCGCCCCGGCACGGGCTGGGCGTCACGGCGATCGGCAACACCCTGTACGCCATCGACGGCGCATCCCAGCCCGGACACAACGCGTCCACCCCCACCGTACAAACCCTCACCTTTCACAACTAGGGAGATATCCCGTCCGTAGTACCTGAGCAATTCCAGATCTTCAGGAGCCGGGGTCGCAGTGCTGACCACTTACTCGCCAACGACACCGCCGGCGCAGACAAGGGAAGTTCCCTTCGCCACCGCCGAGCTTGAGCTCGGCGGCATGCACTGCAGCGCATGCGCTGCGCGGATCGAGCACGCGCTCGGCCGCGTGCCGGGCGTGGCCAGTGCTTCGGTCAACCTGGCCACGGCCCGGGCGTTCGTCTCCTACAACGGTTCAGCGATTAGCGCCGGCGAGCTCTGCCAGACCGTCGCCGACGTCGGCTACAGCGCCAAGGCGGTCGATGCCGCCGCTGGATCCGCTCGCCGTCAGCACAGCGACCGGTGGGTGCTGCGCGCGATCATCTCCTGGCCCCTGGCGATCGCCGCGTTGCTGGTGTCGCTCCTCCTGCCCCAGACCGCGGGTCCGGGATGGATCGTCCTCGTCCTGGCCGTCGTCGTCGAGTTCGCCGGCGGCTGGCCGTTCCTCCGCAACGCTGCTCGCCTGCTGCGTCATGGCGCAGTGAGCATGGACACCCTGATCGCCTTCGGCACGCTCGCCGCGGTCGCCGTGCAGGCCGTCGAAGTCATTGCCGTCGGGGGCCGCCATATCCACGTCGACAGCGGCGGCGGCGCGTTCGCGGGACGACTGCACTACGCCATGGCGCCGCTCATTGTCGCCGTCTTGGTCAGCGGACGCGCCGCCGAGGCCGGCGCACGCCGCCGCGCCGTGGGCGCCATGCACTCGTTGCTTTCGCTGCGCCCGCCCATGGCCCGGGTGGTCACCGATCCTGACCGCGAGCGCGGCGATCTCGTCGCGCCCGAGAGCGTGCCGGTGGGGGCGCTGGTGCGGGTGCGGCCAAATGAGGCGATTCCGCTCGACGGGAGCGTCGTGAGCGGGTGGTCAGCAGTCGACGAATCTATGCTTACCGGCGAGCCTTTGCCCGTTGACCGCGGCCCCGGTAGCCAGGTCATGGGCGGCACGCGCAACGGGCGGGAGGCGCTCGTCGTGCGCGTCGAGGCCCTGGCCTCGGAGTCGGTGCTCTCACGCCTTCAACGCCTGGTCGAGGAAGCTCAGCGTGACAAGGCACCGTTGCAGCGATTGGCGGACCGGGTGAGCCGGGTGTTCGTCCCCGCCGTACTCCTGCTCGCCCTCGGGACGTTCGCGGTGTGGTGGTTCGCCAGGGGCAACCACGATACGGCGGTGCTGAGTTCCCTGTCAGTGCTGCTCGTCGCCTGCCCGTGCGCGATGGGGCTGGCCGCGCCAATGGCGATGATGGTCGGCTGCGGGAGAGCCTCGGCGCTCGGAATCTTCGTCCGCAACGGCGACGCGCTCGAACGTCTTTCCAGGGTGGACACCGTCTTGTTCGATAAGACGGGGACACTGACTGAGCGCCGCGCCGTTGTCACCGAGGTGATGGCCGTACCCGGCAACAGCCAGGACGAGCTGCTCGCCGCGGCCGCGGCGGTCGAAGCCGAGAGCGACCATCCCATCGCCTTGGCGATCATGGCCGCGAGCGGCTCGCCCATACGCGGGTCAGATGTCCAGGTCCTTCCCGGAGTGGGTGTGGCCGGGGTGGTCGACGGGCAATTGGTGCGGGTGAGCCGTCTGGAGCATCCCCGCCTGCCAGAACCACTGTCGACGGCCATCGCGGCCCGCTATGCGCGGGGCGAGACGGTCGTGGTCGTCGAGCGCGGGGACGAGGTCATGGGGGCGATCGCGGTCACCACCCCGCTTCGTCCGGAAGCCAAGCCGAGCATCCGCCGCCTGCACGAGATGGGGATGAGGACGGCTATCCTCAGCGGGGACAGCAAGCCCGCGGTGGTGACGGCCGGTGCCGAGCTCGGCATCGATGACGTCCAGGCTGCCTTGAGTCCGGCCGGCAAGGTCGCAGCGCTTGGTGCCGAGCGCAGCAGGTCGCGCAGCGTCCTCATGGTTGGCGACGGTGTGAACGACGCTCCGGCGCTCGCAGCGGCCTCGATCGGGTGCGCGATCGGCAGCGGGTCAGAAGCGGCGCTGGCGAACAGCGATGTCGCGCTGCTCGGCAGCGATCTGAACGGCGTGCCGGCCGCGGTCACCCTGGCGCGAGCGACCTACGCGGTGATGATGCAGAACTTCGGCTGGGCCATCGGCTACAACATCGCTGCGCTACCGCTGGCCGCCGCTGGGCTCATCGACCCGCTCGTGGCCGCCGTGGCCATGGGCCTGTCCAGCCTGCTCGTCGTGGCCAACAGCCTCCGCCTCGCCCGCTTCGGACGACCGGGCCTGGCCGAAGTGCAAAGCCCGCGGATCCTCCGCGGGCCCTGGGGCGTCGGCCTGTCGGTGGCGCTCCCGGTAGTGCTATTCGCCGCACTCACGGTCGGCGGCCAGGCCGTCTCGCCCGCCAGGGGCCAATCCCTGCTTCCGCAGCTCCCAGCCATCTCGACGGTCAGGCTGGCCCTGGGCGGGAGCGCGGAGGTTTACCTCAATCCCGGCGCACCAGGACTCAACGAGCTGCACGTGTTCATCTACCCACCGCACACGCGCACGACCATAGGCGCTGTCGAGGTCACCGCGGCGTTCGGTGACCGGCCGCCGCAACTGCTCCGGCACCTGCGTATCGCGTCGAACCACTATGTGAGCTACGCGCTGCTCACTTCCGGTAAGTGGATCTTCCACGTTTCCGTCCGTGTCGGGGGCCGGATCGAGTCATTTGACGTCAAGCGCACTATCTCATGAGAAGAGCAAGAAAGCAGTTGTATCCCGGCATGGCCGGCCGGAGACGGATGGTGCGGGAGGACGGTGAAGAATGCAGCGCAGAGTATGCCTAGGCCTAGCCGTCCTGGCCGTCGTGCTAGGGATCGCCGGCTGCGGCAGCGTCAATACATCGGCCGAATCACCGCAGCCGACAGGCAAGTCACCCTCCGCCATTTCCCGCATGGTATGTACCGGGAAGACAGCCGGGGAGATCGCCCAGGTAGTGGCAGCCAAGGCCTCAGTGACCGCCCCGACCTGGGCTGATCATCTCTATTCCTGCAGCTACCGTTACAGTGAGGGCACCATGGTGCTCTCGGTGAAGGAGCTTTCTAGCTGGACTCAGACGTACGCTTACTTTGACGAGCTGGCCAAGACTCTGCACAAGACAGCTCCGGTCCAAGGGCTCGGCCAAGGTGCTTTCGTGGTAGGCGACGGATCGGTCGTGGTGCGCAAGGACTGGAAGATCCTTTTGGTGGATATTTCCGGGTTGCACGGAATGGTCGGGTCGCCGCCGAGTTCTCGTAACACGGTAGCACTTGATGCGGCGGCGGTGATTCTTGGTTGCTGGAGCGGTGATTGATG